>CAMJPL010000111.1 GCA_946407735.1 uncultured Clostridia bacterium | reverse complement strand
CAGGAAGAAGATATTTGACAGCGGGATAAGATTTCCTTACGGAAGGGTATATGAAGACACCGCGATACAGTACAAGCTGCTTTCGGAGGCGGAAACGGTCGTCGGAATCAGTTACATAGGTTATAATTATCTGCATAACGTTAAAGGGATATCCAAGACAAAAAGCATCGTCAATATGCGCGACCACTGGACGGCGTGCATGGAAAGATACCGTGACGGTTCCGCGCTCGGAGAGGAATATCGCTCGGCATGCGTTAAAGTCGCTGTTTCTGTCGGATGCAAGCTGTGGAGATGGTCGTACGCGTCGCCGAAGGCGGACAGAGACTCGGCGGGAGTGCTTTACGATGAGGTGACAGCGTTTTTCAGGGAACACAGGGAGGATATCAGCGGATATCCTCTTTGGATGAGACTGAACAGCGCTCTAGTCATGCGCGGCGGAGATTTTTCAAGGTTATTGTGTTTTCTTATCAATTCCGCGTACCGCCCGTTCGGGTATCTGAAAAGACAGCTTAAGCTAATACGCGCAGCGGCTGACAAAAAGGAAAAAGACATATAAAAACTCTGCGATCGGAGGTCAGAATGTCAAAGGATTATTTGTATTCGATACCGGTAATAAGCACGCTGGTGAATGACAGGACCCGCGAAGCCAACCTTGCCGAGCTGAAAAGAGCGGGAGCGGACAGGGTGATGCTGGCGATCGGCACATGCACTCATGAGAATATGCCGACTTATCTGAAATCTCTTGAAAGCAATATCCCGTATTTCAGAGAGCACGGATACGAGGTCGGAGTATGGATCAATTCCTGCGGTCACGGCGGCCCGCTCGCGGGTGAGGATCCGAACGCGGCCGTGAAGGACAGATATACCCTTATCACCGATGTAGACGGCAGGACACAGCATGACACATACTGCGTCACCGATCCGGAATTCATTTCCGATATGGCGGAATATGTCTCGGAGATAGCGAAGCTCGGACCGGATATGATCATGCTCGACGACGATCTGCGTCTCGACGTCCGCTCGATCGGCGTATGCTGCGCCTGCGATCGTCATATGGCGCTGATAAAGAAGCTGCTCGGCAGGGAGATAAGCCGCGAGGAGCTGAAAAAAGAGCTCGCCGATCCGATGCCGAACAGGACGAGGGACGCCTTCCTCAAAGCCAACGCCGACTCGATGAACAGCTTCGCTGTGAAGCTGCGTGAGGCCGTAAATGCCGTCGCGCCTGGTGTCCGCCTCGGCTACTGCGCGGCTCCGCTGTCCTTCGATCAGGAGGGCTATTCCGCCGAGGAGCTGACATATAGCTTCGCCGGGGACACAAAGCCGTTCCTGCGGCTGTCGGCCGCGCCGTACTGGGCGAAGGACGAGGTGAAGCGGCTGCCCGAGACGATCGAGAAATCTCGTCAGCAGGCGGCATGGCTCCGCCACGGGGGGCACGGCGATATCGAGATATTCGCCGAAGGCGACTGCTATCCCCGTCCGCGCGTGAACTGCCCGTCGTCTTATCTAGAGTGCTTCGATCAGGGCATACTCGCCGATCCGAATATCGACGGCATACTGAAATATATGGTCGATTACAGCATGTCGGTCCGCTACGAGCACGGCTATATAGACCGCCATGTTAAGGACGCGGCTCTCAGGGACGCGATAGCGAAGGCCTTCCGCACGAGAAGAAGCGTCGGAGTGTACAATTTCGTCGCTCACAGATATACCGCCGAACAGCACCGCCCGTATGACGGCGCGGCGATAAAATGGAGAGAGTACGCATCCACCCGTTTCCTGCTCGCTCAGTCTCTGCCGATCACATATGAGTTCACAAGATCAGCTATCGACACGTCGCCGGTGCTGGTTTCAGTGTTCGGCGAGGACGCGAGGTTCATCGGCGCCGACGTCCTGTTCTCCTCGTCCGGCAGGAGCGGCACCTTCATCATCGACGCCTCGGCTGCCATGATACTCAGCGACCGCGGAGTCGACGTCGGCTTCGTCTCGGCGAAAAAAGCCGAGACGCCGAGGGCCGAGACCTCGGTCGATTCGGGAGAGCGCGTCGCCATTTACGGCAACGCCGGAGATTTCTACGCATTCGAGCTGAAGGACGGCGCACATGCCCTTACCATGTACGACAGGAATTATCCGGGCAGCTACGTCTATGTGAACGGACGCGGGGCCAGATTCATCGTCTACGCCTTTGACGCGTCGCATGATCTTGCCGCCGACAGAGGACTGCTGTATTTCAGCTATGAACGTCAGCGCCTGCTCTGCAAGGCAGTAAACGAAGGCGACGTGAAGATCCCGGCTTACGTCCCTGAATCGCTCAACCTGTATATCAGGACGTCCGAGGGAGACGACGGCAGCCTTGCGGTCGGAATGTGGAATCTCTGGCCGGATACGGTCTATTCTCCGCAGGTGATCCTCGGCTCCGAGTACGGCTCGATAGAATTCATCGCCGGAGAAGGGAAACTCGAAGGCGATAAGGTCATGTTTGATTCCGATATCATCCCGTTCGGCTTCGCCGGTTTCATCGTGAGAAAGTAAACAACAAACAAACGAAAACCATCCCGCGGCAAAGTTTGTATCGCCGCTGGATGGTTTTTTATCTGTATAAAAAGTCTTTTGGAAGATAGGGGGTGCAGTGGGAAGGAACCTTTTCTTCAGAAAAGGTTCCTTCCCACTGCAATATTATATTATCTTATCGTAAATCAGTCGTTGGCGATAGCGGCCTGAGCGGCAGCGAGTCTCGCGATCGGAACGCGGAACGGGCTGCAGGAGACGTAATCGAGGCCGATCTTGTGGCAGAACTCAACGGAGGTCGGGTCGCCGCCGTGCTCGCCGCAG
>CAMJPL010000110.1 GCA_946407735.1 uncultured Clostridia bacterium | reverse complement strand
CTTCGCAGACGGCGGAGATTTTAACGAACCCCGCCCAGATCATGTCGAGCTCTATGACGGTTTTCTTTTCTTCGCCGGGAGCGAGATCGATCACGTTCCCGTCAGGCTTCAGTTCGCGCTCTGATCTCACCGGTATCGGCGCCGCCGACGCGTTCCAGATGTCCTCCGTCACTTCGGCGGGGAGATAATCGCCGGACGGCAGTTTGCCGTCGTAATGCCTCGGCGAGACGTACGCCCGATCCAGTCTGACGAGCCACGTCCCGTCCGTCGATATCGCCGCCACCGTGCCGTCGTCGAACGTCACCTCGCCGGAGAGCATGAAGCCGCCGTGCCCCTTTGAGTAGTCGCAGATCTGGACCGGCATCATCTGCACCTCGGCGTAAAACGCCAGCGTATCGGAGCCGGGGTATATCGTCGTCTCGAAGGCGTAGAAATTCTCCCTTACGCCGTCGTTTCCGATGAAATCGCCGCCGACGGCCGGAGGGCCCGATGCGATGAACTCATAGCCGCACCATAGGCGGAAGAGGGTGTCGCCGCTGAATCTCAGCCTGACGGAGGCGGCTTTTTTGTCAAAGCGGTATTCCTTTCCGAAAGCCGCGACGGCAAAGGTATCTTCCGGTCCTCCCGAAAGCGCGTTGAATCTCGTATTCTGATTGTCTGGGTAAAGGCTTTTTGGCAGCCATATCCATCTGTCGCTCATTTGTCGGCTCCTTTGTCCTGCATGACGCTTATGCAGATATAATTCACGGGATATATTGTCTCACATGTATTCTCTTACTGTCCGGCTGACGAGGAGGAATTTCTCATAGCTGACGCCGGGAGGGCAGCTGTCGCTGTTGGCGAGCACATACCGCCGTCCCTTCATCGTACCGAGCAGGAAGCGGACGCGGCGATAAAGCTCCTCCATCGTGCAGTTTTTGAAGAACGTCGGCTCGATTCCGCCGATTATCGCGATACGCTCCGGCAGGATATCCGCCGTCCCGTCGATGTCGATGTTGCCGGTCGGCGGCGGGGACACCGATTCAAGGACGTCGATCTCCGATCCCGCGATGAGCGGAAGCAGATCCCTCAGGTGCCCGCAGGCGTGGTGGAGCAGCATCTTTCACTTGGAATGTATGTATCTTCCCCATTCGTTTATCTCGGGAAGGGTATATCTTTCGAACATCGACGGGCTTATGTTCGTGGTCGAGCTGTCCTCGAAGAAATTGAATATCTCAGCTGACGACTCGGCGGAGAATTTGACCGTCTCCATATCACGCTCCCTCATCACGGCGAGACATTCCTCGACCGTTTCCGGGAAGTCGTACAGCGCGTATGTCAGGGCCTCGGTGCCGCACCACTGCTCAACGAGCGACTGGAACGCCGTTTTCGAGTGTATGCCGATCGACGGCACGGTGACGGCCCTGTCGCCGAGGGCTTTGAAGCTGTCCTCGAACGGAGCCTGATTGCCGCTTACCCTGATGTTCTCCATTATGAACTGGAGGATCTTGAAATCCTCCTCTGTTTTTACGGCGTGACCCGTCAGAAACCATGAGTTCGCCGTCGGCGAGTAGGTCCTAACCTCTGTCAATGTGCCGAGCTTTGTCGCGTATCTGCGGATACTTTCGCCGCCGCGCGATTCCTCCGATATCTCGCAGGCGCGGTTTTCCGTCGAATAAAGTATGTTGAAGCCTCTCAGAAGCGGATCGGCGCCCATCTTCTCCATGTACTCCACCTGACCGCAGCTTCTCTCAGATTCGGGGAGATGCTCCCAGTAATAGGCGAGGAACGGAGACCACGGGACTCGGTCGGTCTCGATGCCCCGAAGGGCGTTCATGATGCGCTCCTTTGGCGTCATTTCGTTTTTCATTATAGGTTATTTCCTTCCATATATCATTATCTCAGCCGTCTGCGAAAACCGGACGGTCCGGCGCGCCGCCGACGGCGGGGGCCGCTCAGGGACCGCCTGAAAGAAAATATCCGTCAGACAGCTTGACAGTCCGGCCGTTTTGATGTATAATACTGTTGTATTTACCGCGATCCGGTATTTTGTTATTTTATAAGGATGGTATATGTCATGAAAAAAGTCTTTTCTCTCATCGCCGCGATGCTTATTACAGCCGCGGCTGCCGCTCCCGCCGTATATGCCGACGGTCCGGAATACGGCGAGCTCGTCCTCGGCGGTCTTTTCGATTACTGGGGCGAGACCGACGTCACCGTCACCTTCGAGGCGGCGGTGCAGGAAACCGGCTCAATAACCTCCAACATGGACGGCACGCACTTTTACACCAGGGAGGATGTGAACGTCATCGTCGTCCGGCCCGGCAGCTCCGTCACCGTCAGCTGCGGCGACAGTGACACCGTTACGGCCGGTGGCATCGTGACCGACGGGGATCACTTCTCCGATACGCCTCCGTTCTATGCGATGCAGGTATCCTCCGGCAGCGTGTCCGAATGGTTCGACGGCAGGACGGCTCCGAACCCTCACGGAGACCAGTGCCCGATAGCCTACGTCGTTCTCAATGCCGGTGAAAACGACTATTATGTCCGCCTCGGGGACGGCGCGGCTGCCTCCGACGCCGGTGAGACGCCCGCCGAAGAGCAGGCGGCTCCGGCCGAAACCATCAATGTCGTTATGACCTCCCAGCGCCTCACCGTGAACGGCGAGGAGAAGAACGCCGAGATATACAACATAAACGACAAAAACTACTTCAAGCTCCGCGACATCGCCGCCCTGCTCAGCGGCACCGGCTCTCAGTTCAGCGTCGACTATGACGCCGAGACCCAGACCATCGTGATCACGAAGGGCGGAGACTATACGCCAAGCGGCAGCGAGCTCGTCATCGGGGAAGACAAGTCCGCATCCTGTGTCGTGAGCGCCCAGAGCGTCGTCATCGACGGCGAGAAGGTCGAGCTTGCCGCCTACAATATCGGCGGCAACAACTTCTTCGGCCTGCGCGATCTCGGCGAGGCGCTCGGCTTCGA
>CAMJPL010000109.1 GCA_946407735.1 uncultured Clostridia bacterium | reverse complement strand
TGTGCTTGGTACTGACATTGTTACGGGCAGACAATCTGACGTCATCGAAGAAGTACCCGAAAACGCCGTTATTGACGCGTTTGACGGTATGATCGCGGTTTATAGCTGCGCGTCGTTGTCGGTCTATGATAGTAACGGAAGAAAACACAGCAGCTACGAACTGCCTGTCTCCGATATCCGCAGCCTGGCTCTGACGGCTTCCTACGTGTTCATATACGGCAGATATGACGAAGAATTAGGATTTTATATAACAAATCTGAAAACGTCAAAATCCGAGTGGACTTCATCATCACTCAATATAGTTCAGATGTGCGGCGCCGAAAACGATGAGCTGATACTTTACATAGGCGACGACACTTCTATGAATTCGTACATCATAAATTATGATCTGAAAAACGACACCTTCGTGAACAGGAGATCGCTCAATATAAGCAGTATTAATGCCATGGACTATGATCCCGGAACAGGCAGGACGGTATACATGTACGATTATCCTTTTGCCGGGGTTAAATATATAAAGAGTTTAAAAGACGGCACCGATGTCCAGACGACAGACGCCGTGCTCGATATTTCCGATGAAGTGTCTTTTGTCACATGTGGCGCGGGAACGACTGCATATACACGCGGCAGTGAAATAAAGATAGTTCTCCGGGAAGAGGCGAAGTCTCTATCGCTGGCTTGGTTCGGAGAATATGATTGTAATGAATCAAGACGGATCAGCTATGAGTATTACAAACAGACCGGAAACATAGTAAACGAGACAGTATTTGATGGTGATGACGGACTCAGCAGATTCAAAATGAAGATCCTCGCCGGCGAAGACGATATAGACATGTATATCGTAAGGGACGAAACAGCGGCATTATTTGCCGCCGCGGGAGCGTTTTATGAGCTGACGGATCTCGGCGTAAGCAGCGGGACCATAGATAAGATAAGAAATAATGAGGAAATATTATCCTGCGCGGAATACGACGGCAGGATTGTAGGTCTTCCGGTATATGTGCAGCGAGTCGAAGGGGACGATTTTGAATTATATCCGGGTATGGAAAAGCACATTATCGATTCTGTAAATATTATCGAATACATGTGTAGGTGCGTAGACGCGGTGGATGGAAGCTACAGCGACCGCTCCGGGAATGAGCTTATGGACGCTTTAAAATACACGCTCAATTCGAACGGCGTGTATGAAACGTATTCCGGACCTCTTGGATTCCTCAGTATCCGGATGTATATGGTGAATCCTTCGACCTCGAAGAAAGAGCTTGTTTGTGATTATCTCGATTTTGCCGCGGAATTGCTGAACAGGAAGGATCCTGCCGACGGTATAACGCCCTGGAACAGCGAAAGTGCCGAAGGGTATCCGACATATTGGAAGTCATATAATCTCGATTGTACGATACTCCTTTCCGACTTGTTCAAAGACGCCCGTGATAACAGCATTGCGGATATAAATGAAGCCGTTCGAGAAACGGCGGAAAAGATCAATCTGATATTAACGGAGTGAGCCATGCTTATCAAAAGGATGAAGCGTATCATACCGGTTCTGCCTGCTCTGCCGTCGGTCGTCGGTCTGTTTGTTTTCTATATTCTTCCATCTTTCGCCGCGGCCATGTACGCTTTTACCGCGGATACATACAGCCGGAAGTTCGTCGGATTGGGAAATATTAGGTATGTCCTGGAAAGCGGATACTTTCGGATAGCCATCAAAAATACGCTGCTGTTTTCCGTAACTTCTGTGCCGCTGACGATCGTCTCAGCGCTGGCCATAGCCAGCCTGACAGTTATGTTCGGGATGAAAATGCCTTTGCTCAGGAAACTGTATTTTCTGCCGGTTATGCTTCCTTCAGCCGCCGCGGCGCTTGCGGCTGAAAATTTGATAACATGGCTGTCTCCGGCTGCCTCGCTGATGACGATATTTCTTTGGAAATACACAGGGATCAATATTATAATCATACTTACCGCCATGAGCATGATCGATGGGGACACGCTCGACGCCGCCTCCCTGGACGGCGCGTCCTCATGGCAGAAGCTGATATATATTATTATTCCGGGATCGGCGCCGAGCATTGCTTTCGCATCGGTACTGACACTGTCATATTCGTTGAAGATATTCAGGGAATCCTATATATTGTGGGGAAGTTATCCAGACAGCAGTGTGTATATGCTGCAGAATTATATAAATAATCAGTTCGGCAAAATGAATTACGGCTATGTCGCTGCCTGCTCGCTGATCTTTTCCGTGATAATATATCCGGTCATTTTTTTCATACTGAAGACGGAGCACAGGATAAACAACGGTGAAAAGTAAAATAATTAGAACGGTATCGGTCATTTTCCTGCTGTGCGCGGCTTTCACTGCGGTGGCCCCGGTCATCATAACCGCCGGCCGCGCGCTGTATGGGGACGTCGGAGTATGGGCCGATCTGATACTCTGGAAGCCGAAATACATCGATTCGCTCGCGCGCTCGATAATAATATCCGCATTATCAGCGCTCGGCAGTGTGCTGGTTTCCGTCCCTGCGGCTTATGTGCTGGCGAAAGGAAGGATACATCGCCGCGGCAGGCTTTTATACATATATGTTTTTCTGCTTCTCACGCCATACCAGATAATCATGCTTCCGCAGTATATGGTCGTGAAGTCTCTCGATCTCTACGATACAATCAGCGGGCTGATCCTCACGTTCATCTTCTACCCTCTGACGGCTTTCCTTATTGCCCAGACGATGAAAAGCATACCTGATGACATTATCGACGCCGCGAGACTTGATACCTCATCTGAGATGACGATCGCCTTCAGGATCGCGGCGCCGGCGGCGCGGCCGGGAGTGATATGCGCTGCGCTGCTGACCTTTACCGAGACCTGGAATGCGGTATCGGAGCCGCTGACGCTGATATCGTCCGAAGATCTGTTTCCCGCCGCCGTTGTTATCGGCGCCGGTGAGCCGGATCAAGTGGCGTTTGCCGCGGCGTCGCTGTTTATACTGATCCCGCTCATAGTTTATAACATATTCGACGAAGAGATACTTGACGGACTCAAAAACTTTAGACTGAAATGAAAAGAAAGAAATTATCCTGCTTTGCCGCCGTCATTATCGCGGCTTCCATACTTGCGCTCAGCGCTGC
>CAMJPL010000108.1 GCA_946407735.1 uncultured Clostridia bacterium | reverse complement strand
CGAGAATCCGAACAGCACCGCCTTCGGGTAGAGATCGAAGCTCTCGGTGACCGTCTCCTGAAATTTGCGGAACATCTCGACCGACTCGGGGCAGCCGTACATATCGCTGCACTTATGGTAGGCGAGATACCAGCCCTTTTCGAGCAGCGCCGTGTCGACGCTGTCGAAGGCTCCGAAGAACTCGGCTCTCCACACCCATCTGTGATCGGGGCGCGGGGTCTTCGGGACGACGATGAAGGACTCCCTTCCGTCCACCTTGAAATCTATCTTCTGATGATTTTTCCATGTTGACTGGGTTATCGTTATCGACATTATGAAACACCTCGCTGGCGGGAAAAACAACCTTCTGAGTTACTATGATATATTATATCGCATATCCCGGCGTTTTTCAATTAACATATTGAAAATCTTGCGCCTATATTTCACTCGGGATCACCGGAGCCGTCTCCGTCTCCGCTTTCAGCCTCCGCTCCGCCGCTTGTTTCCGGGCCGGAGACGCTTTTCGGGTCGTCCGCGGTACTCTCAGGCTCCGGCGGTCTTGTCTGCGGCATCCATATGCCGACGGCTCCGGGGTCCTGATATACCCTTCTCGGCGGCGCGTCATCGACCGGATGCGCCTTAATATACAGGGCGATGCCGAGCCATGTCAGCCCGACGCCGAGCGGGACGCCGATAAGGAGCCAGGGCGGCGACGACATCGCCGCGACGAAGAAGATGCTGCCGAAGATGCAGAAAGCGCCCAAAGCGTACAGAAGAATGCTCATTTTTCCCTTTCACACGTCACGTATCGTTTCTCCGATTATATTATACCGCGAATCGGCGCGATTTACAATAAACTTATTGAAAAACTTCCCGATATGTGGTAAAATATTCGTCAGCGGATATGAACACGACGGATGCGTGCGGAGGGGCAGGCATGGAATATATAGAGCTGAGCGGGAGAGTGCCTTTCGCCGGCGATTATGATATCATCGTCGCCGGAGGCGGAGTCGCCGGATGCGCGGCCGCGCTCGAGGCGGCGAGACACGGGAAAAAGACCCTGCTGATCGAGAAATCCATGGTGCTCGGAGGTCTTTCGACGCTCGGGCTCGTCAACTGGTGGGTGCCGATGGACGACGGCAGGGGAACGCAGATCATACGCGGCATGGCCGAGGAGCTGCTGAGGCTGTCGATAAAGTACGGCTACGGCGGCGATCTGCCCGAGTGGAAGGACGGGAGATACACAGGGAAAAGCGATCCGCCGCCGAGGTACTGCACCGGATTCTCGGCCGGGATATTCGCCCTTGTGCTGACCGATCTGCTCGCCGTGGAGGGCGTGACGCTCTGCTTTGACACCGTCGTCGACACGCCGGTGACGAGGGAGGAAAACGGCGCCGTCATATGCGACGGCCTCGTCGTCACGAACAAATCGGGAAGATCGTACTACACCGCGCGTCAGATCATCGACGTGACGGGCGACGCCGACATACTCGCAAGGGCCGGGGTGCCGACCACCGTGCGTGGAAATTACGACTCCTATTTCGGCAAGCTGATGACCCTCGAGTCGATGAAGGCCGCCGTCGAGGCGGGCGATATCGGCAGGGCCTACCGTCAGGTGTCGGGCGGCGGCGCCAGCCTCTACGGAGGAAATCAGAGCGTCGACGTACCGATGTACGACGGCACCGACGCCGGTGAAGTGAACAGATATCTCGTCCGCAATCAGCGGCTGATGCTGGAAAAGCTGAAGGACGGCGACAGAAAGAGCCGCGACGTGGTGCAGCTGCCCGGCATTACCAACTTCCGCACGACGAGGCGTATCGTCGGCGACGCGACGCTGCTGCCTGAGGACGCCTTCGTCCGGCGCGAGGATTCGATAGCGCTGATAAACGACTTCGATCGTAGGGATTATCTCTATGAGGTGCCCTACGGAGTGCTCGTAAGGACCGGCTTCAGCAATCTCTCGACGGCCGGGCGATCGGCGTCGGGGCACAGATGGGGCTGGGATCTGCTCAGGGTGATACCTCCGGCGGTCATAACCGGGCAGGCGATAGGCCTCGCCGCCTCCATGGCGATAGACGGTGGCCGACCGATATGGGACGCCGATATAAGGCGCCTGCAGGAGACGCTCGAGGGCGAGGACGTCCGGGTGCACATCTGACGGCTATAAGGCAAAAAAACGCATAAAGCATAAATTCATTTATAACGGTAAGGAAAATGATGACTGAAAGCAAATACCGCGAGGCGGTCGAGAAGCTCAACAACAAAAAGGCCTTCATATGCGACATGGACGGCGTGCTCTATCACGGTAACGATCTGCTCCCGCACGTGCCGGAATTCGTCGACTGGCTGAACAAGAACGGCAAGAAATACCTGTTCCTCACGAACAGCTCGGAGCGCTCGCCCCGTGAGCTGGCGCAGAAGCTGAACCGCCTCGGTCTCGACGTGACGGAGGACCACTTCTATACCAGCGCTCTCGCGACGGCGTCCTTTCTCGCCGGTCAGTGCCCCGGCGGAAGCGTCTATGTCATCGGCGAGCCCGGACTCGTCTACGCGCTGTACAACGCCGGCTTCTCGATGAACGACTACAATCCCGATTACGTCGTCTTCGGCGAGACGAGATCGCTGTCGTACGAGAAGATCGAGCACGCCGTAAGGCTCGTCATGAAGGGCGCGAAGCTGATCGGCACCAACCCCGACCTTACCGCTCCGACCGAAGCCGGGATCGTCCCGGCCTGCCGCGCGCTCATCTCCCCGATAGAGGCGGCGACCGGGAAGCAGGCCTATTACATCGGCAAGCCCAACCCGCTGATGATGCGCCACGCCATGAAGTCGCTCGACAGCCACCGCGTCGACGCCGCCATCATCGGCGACCGCATGGACACCGATATAATCGCCGGCATCGAGAGCGAGATCGACACCATCCTCGTGCTCAGCGGCGTCTCGACCGAGGACACCGTCAGCGATTTCCCGTACAGCCCGACATATATAATGAAGGACGTCGGATCGGTGATCGGGCTCGGGAACTGAGATGCCGTGTCATACGGGATCGACTGATATGGGATTGATGTAAATCTATCTATTTATTAATTATTAACTCTATTTATAGTAGTAAAGCTTTTGAAGATAGGATAGGGGTCTGAATAAGTCCGCTTTGCGGACTTATT
>CAMJPL010000107.1 GCA_946407735.1 uncultured Clostridia bacterium | reverse complement strand
CCTTTGTGAGTTATATGCGGCATGCCGTTTTTGACAATGGGTGCCGTCCCCGCTGCCGCTTTTATTATTATATCATGCAGAGCGCCGTCTGTCAACCTCCCCGAATGTAAAAATACTGTGTCCGCGGAAACGGACACAGTAAATACCTGTTATCTTTCCTCGATGAACATCCTGTCGAACCAGAGCGCGTCGATGTCGCTTTCCGAACCGCCGTAGGCCTTGCCGGTAGGCTTCATCGAGATCCATATCGTCACGTTCGGCGAGTCGAGGAACTTGGCGAAGCCGCTGATATGAGGCGGGATGACGTAATGACCGATCATGAGCAGGCTGCTCGTGCCTTCCTCGAGGCCGTCGATGTCGAAGGCCTTGTAAAGGCTGTATCTGCCGGGCTTCAGTTCCTCGAGCGGCAGAGGACGCACGAGCGGCGGAGTTCCTATCGGAGCGTAGGAATCGACAGCTGCCTTGTGGCGCAGCTTGAAGGAGAGGGTACTGGTCGGATCGTCCTTTGAGCGGCAGATGAACTTGTCGCGGACGTACTCCGGCATGCAGTCGTTCTGCGCGCGGACGGCGTAGCCTGTCGGCGAGTCTTCGTCGGTGACATACCTCAGACCGAGGTTCTTCGCCTCCTGCGTTATGAAGTCGTACAGCGGTATCTCAAGGACCTTTTTGCCCTTAAGCTCGTCCGGAAGCTCGCCCGGGATATACGGATGGAGCATAGACAGCGCTGGAGTGAGACCCTCCCAAGGCTGCAGGGAGGCTATGCCGTGCTCGCGGCGGTATTCCTCTGTCTGCACCCATGTCTCGTTCACCGTCAGCTGCCAGCGGAGGATCGACTGCTCGTACGAGAACGGGAACTCGAGGCCCTTTCTTTCGGCGTACTGCTTCAGCATAGCGAAACGCTCGGCTATGGCGATATCGAGGCTGGCTCGGGCCTGCCTTACGCGGCGGAGGATCTCGCGGTCGTATCCGGCGGTCTTCTCGGCCTCGTCCATGATGCGGCTGCCCTCGATGTAGGCTTCATACGGAAGCTGATCCACCTTGCAGAAATTCTCGACGCACCGCATCCGAAGAGCCGACTTGGCGGCGATGCCGTCCATGTAGGCGTTGTATTTCTTCATGTAAGGGGCGGCGGGACCGTAGTACTTTGTCATATAGTCCTCGTACAACGCCTTGCAGTCGCAGTCGGGATCCTCGAACAGGTGAGTCAGAAGCCAGTTTTTCAGCCCCCAGAAGTCGGACAGCATCGGCTCCTCATGCTCGACGAAATAGCCGCAGACTCCATAGCTGTCGTATGTCTTTATCATCTTCTGCAGGCGGTAGGCGTTGCAGACCGGCGTGGATATGCGGACGTTGATGTTGTAATCCCATATCGCGAGCGGATTGCCGTTCTTTTCGCACAGCTTAGCCCAGCCTTTGAGAATATCGAGGGCGTGAGCGTTGTTCGGATGGTCGAAGCCGTGCAGGATGTCGATGTCGAGATCGGCGAGGCGCACCATGATGTTCTTCGCCGGAACGACGTCGTCGAGCGGAAGCTCCATGTATGTGAGATAAGCGAGGATCTCGACGATTATGCCGGGATATTTTTTGTCCGCCGCCTCAGCCATGCGGTTGGCGAAGCGGAGGAAGTTTCCGGTCTGGCCCGATTTCGCCCGCATCTCGCGGCATTTCGGGCATTCGCAGTCAAAGGCGTCGTCGGCGAGTGAGATGTGCATATGATGCGGACGGCTTTCTCCGCGCCTGTCGCATTCGGCGTAAAGAGCCTCGATATCGTCGAGAAAGGCCTTTTCCCACGCCTCGCAGAACTCTTCGTTGTTGAGGCAGTACTGTCCGTAAGGCAGACGGCGCTGCTCCTTCTCATTCCATGCGAACCAGTCGGGATGCTTCTCGAACAGCCCGTCGGGACGCAGGATCGTGTTCACGGTATGGCAGTTGCCCCTTCTCGAGGCTACGACGCTGCCTCCCCACGCGTCGGTGACGCCGGAGTTCGTTCTCCTTCTGACGCACTGCATCATATCGTCGCCGATCCATGAGCAGCTGATGGGGAAACGCATATCGGCCTTCGGGATGCTGCTCATCTCAAGATCGCTGTCAAACGCGAACGCGCCGTTTTCGGGGATATATCTCTCCATTGCGTTCCAGAAGCGGACTCCGGCGATCTCCTCGATGAAATGCTCGGCTGCGTAGATGACGCCGCGGTCGGATGACTTTTTTCCGCCGGTCAGGACAAGCTTTCCGCAGATAGCCTTGACGATCCAGCTTTCGGCATCAGAGCGCTCGTTCCATCCGTCAGCGGCGGCGATACCGTGCCAGGCGGCGAAGGCGGTGTGACCGACGTAGATAAGTCCTTCCTCGGGCTCGCGGGCGACTGTGAATTCGTCGCTGTACGCTTTGCCGAGCCAATCGCAGAGCTCGGCGGCGGCGTTTTTCTCGACCTCGGAGGCGTTTTGGGGGATTATGATTCTGATCATCATTTTTCTCCGTGAATATGGTTTTCTTACAGCATAATATTATATCTCCTTTGAAACTTTTTGTCAAGACAAAGATTAAAATTATACGGCTAGGCGCACAAAGCCGTGATTATGTGGTATAATATATGTGATATAGAATTTGAAACGGATCGCTCAGAAACGGGGAGAGGAAGCATATGAAAAGACTTGAGATGATGACGCAGCAGGAGCTGACTCTGGAGCTGGTAAAGGGGCAGAAGAAGCAGACTAAGATAAGGGTGATCTCAGTCGTGCTGAATGTGCTTATCCTCGCCGTGCTCGCGGCAGGGCTGCTCTATGCGGTTCCGACCGCGGTCGAAACGATGACTCAGGTGCAGTCCGTTCTCGATGAAGTCGACGATCTGTCTGTTCAGGCAAGGGAATCCATGGTCAAAGCCGACAAGCTGATGGATGACGCCGACAAGCTGCTGAACGACAACAGCGGCAGCATCGCCGACATCATGGTGAAGCTGAACGGGATAGATTTCGATAAGCTGAATCAGTCGATACAGCGGCTGTCGGAGATACTCATTCCGATATCGAAGCTGTTCGGCGGCGGAATCGGCTGAACGGGGATAAAAAAAGGATGTCCTCCTGCATGGCAGGGGGACATCGTTATTATATGTCGTTTTTATCCGTTTATCGGCGATGACCAGTATTCCTGATTGTATATGTCGGTGAACATATACGTCATAACGACCGAAGCGTCTGTGAGCTCGACGTCGGATATCGTCAGCCCGTCGCCGACGGTGATCTGATCGCCGAGATAGTAGCTGTTCTGGTAGCTGCCCGAATAGCTGTAATA
>CAMJPL010000106.1 GCA_946407735.1 uncultured Clostridia bacterium | reverse complement strand
GCCCGGCGAGGGCGCCCCGCCGGCAGGCGGGGAGAGTCCCATTCCAATGATGGAAGTATTTTATATTCAGAATATAAGTTTGAGAATGGAAACAATAGTCCCATTCCAACGATGGAATACATGGAACATTCAGATTACCCGTCTGAGAAACGACAGGTATCAGTCCCATTCCAACGATGGAAGCGTTGAATTCCCAGACCTCCAGTCCGCGAACCGCCGCCGCCTGTATTTTCCCTTCGATTATACCATATTCCCGCATATTTTTCAATACCCTGCCCGCAGGATATATTAAATATTTGCAAACAATCCATTCTCCCCATTGACTTTACTTGAGAAAAGAGTTATAATATCTCAACCTCTCCGGGAAATGCGGTCCGGATATCCCCGACAGCCCCGGAGACGGCGAATCTCCAAAATAACTCCAAACGCGATGACGGAGACGGTCATACCATAAGCTTCGGCGCAAAGAGAGTCCGCATGACGGTGAAAGCGGAACGCGGGGCGGCATGACAGATCACTCCACAGCGGCGGCTTTGAAAGCGAAAGCGACTAAGGGCCGACGGACGCCACGTTAAGGCAGGCGGCTTGTCTGAGCCGTAAAGCGGACGGGACACTTTTCCATGCCGGACGTCTCCGGTGTGTTTTTATATAAGTTTCCGTCAATTACGGGTGGTACCGCGGAAAATATTTTCCGTCCCTGAATGTTGTCAGGGGCGTTTTTGATTTTCAATGGCAGACGGAAAGAACAATCGTTTACCGATGAAAGGAAAAAGAAAATGAATGAAGAAGTGAAACAGATCGCCTCGCGCATAAAGGAGCTGCGCACCCTTCTCGGCAGAAGCGCCGAGGATATGGCGAGGGTGACGAATCTGTCCGCCGAAGATTACATCGCCGGGGAATCGGGCGAAACCGACCTCAGCTTCACCTTCGTGCACAACTGCGCGAAGGCCCTCGGCGTCGACATAACCGACCTCATGACCGGCGTCAGCCCCCGCATGACGAGCATGAGCGTCGTCCGCGCCGGAGAAGGCCTCAAGCTCGAGCGCAGAAAGGGCTTCGACTACTCGCATCTCGCCTCAAACTTCAAGGGCCGCCTGTCAGAGCCCTTCCTCGTCCGCGCCAAGTTCGACGCCGATGCGCAGGACAAACCCATCCCGCTCGCCATGCACTCGGGCGAGGAGTTCGACTACGTGCTGTCGGGACAGCTGAAGGTCAGCATATCCGGGCATGAGGATGTCCTCGGCCCCGGCGACGCCGTCTACTACAATTCGAGCGAGCCTCACGGCATGATCGCCGCCGGAGGGGAGGACTGCATGTTCCTCGCCGTCGTCACCGACGCCGCCGGGCACGCCTCCGACTACAATCCGGACCTTCTCATGGCTCCGGTGCAGAAGACGCATAAGGTGGATTACGGCGACTTCGTCACGTCCACCGAGAACGAGAAGGGCGAGCTCGTCGACATCGAGTTCAGGAACACCGAACGGTTCAACTTCGCCTTCGACGTCGTCGACGCCATGGCCGACAGAGAGCCCGACCGCCTCGCCATGATCCACGTCGCGATGGATCACACCGACCGCCGCTTCACCTTCTCCGACATGAAGCGGATGTCGGCAAAGGCCGCCAACTATTTCGAGTCCATCGGCATAAGGAAGGGCGACAGGGTCATGCTCGTCCTACGCCGCCACGTCCAGTTCTGGTACGCCGTGCTCGGCCTGTGCAAGATGGGCGCGATAGCCATCCCGGCGACGCATCAGCTGATGAAGAAGGACTTCGTCTACCGCTTCAACACCGCCGGCGTCAAGGCGATAGTCTGCACCGCCACCGATCAGACGGCGGGCGAGGTCGATCTCGCACTTGCCGAGTCGCCGTCGCTCGAGCTCCGCGTCATGGCTGAGGGAAAGAGGGACGGCTGGCTGTCCTTCGACGACGGCATAGAAGGGGCCTCCGACGTCTATGAGCGCCGGGATGACACGCCGTCCGGCGACGACAACATGCTCATGCTCTTCTCCTCCGGCACCTCCGGCTACCCGAAGGTCGTCATGCACAGCCACACCTACCCGCTCGGCCACTTCGTGACGGCAAAATACTGGCATCACGTCGATCCCGAGGGGCTGCACCTGACCATCTCCGACACCGGCTGGGGCAAGGCGCTCTGGGGCAAGCTCTACGGTCAGTGGCTATGCGGCGGAGCGGTCTTCGTCTACGATTTCGACCGCTTCGATCCCGGCGACATCCTGCCGATGTTCGCGAAATACCATATCACCACCTTCTGCGCGCCTCCGACGATGTACCGCTTCTTCATCAAGTACAATCTGTCGAAATTCGATCTCAGCTCGATAAAATACGCCACCGTCGCCGGAGAGGCGCTGAACCCCGAGGTCTATCAGCAGTGGCTGAACGCCACCGGCATCAAGCTGATGGAGGGCTTCGGCCAGACCGAGACGACGCTCACCGTCGGCAACCTCATCGGCATGACGCCGAAGCCGGGCAGCATGGGCCGCCCGAGCCCGATGTACCATATCGCCGTGCTCGATCCCGACGGCAATCCCGTCAAGCCCGGCGAGACGGGCGAGATCTGCGTAAAGACCGACGGCAGAGACGCCGGAGATCCCGGAAAGCGTCAGATCGGCCTCTTCCTCGGCTATTACAGCGACGAAGCGAAGGATCACGTAAACCGTCAGCTCACCGACAGCGCCTGGCACGACGGCTGGTATCACACCGGCGACACCGCCTGGGCGGACGAGGACGGCTATCTGTGGTACGTCGGCCGCAACGATGACCTGATCAAGAGCTCCGGCTACCGCATCGGCCCGTTCGAGATCGAGAGCGTGATCATGGAGCTGCCCTACGTCCTCGAGTGCGCCGTCACCGCCGTCCCCGACCCGATCCGCGGTCAGGCTGTCAAGGCGACCATCGTCTGCGTGAAGGGCACCGAGATCTCCGAAGCGCTGAAAAAGGACGTTCAGAACTACGTCAAGACGCACACCGCGCCGTACAAATACCCGCGCGTAGTCGAGTTCGTGGATGAACTGCCGAAGACCATCAGCGGGAAGATCAGAAGGAATGTCCTTCGCGAGAAGGACGGAGCGGGGAAATAAGTCTGCCTTCCTCAGGCGGAGGTGGGGGGATTACGTTATTCCGTTCGTTGGAATGGGACATGGTTACTTGTCGTTTTTCAGACTTGTAATTCTGAATATAATATTCTCCCTTTCTTGGAATGGGACTATGACTTTCCTATCTCAGAATGCTATTCTGAATATAATATTCTCCCATTATTGAAATGGGACTCTCCCCCGCCTGCCGGCGGGGGCGCCCTCGCCGGGCAGGCCCGCTA
>CAMJPL010000105.1 GCA_946407735.1 uncultured Clostridia bacterium | reverse complement strand
ATAAACTTCGCGCGAAGCGCGACTTGTTGCCGCTTGCGGCAACACTGATTGAGATTTGCGGAGCAAATCTACAGATTAAGTTCTTCCCCCTCCGGGGGGGAGATGTCAGTCAGCGAAGCTGACTGACAGTGGAGGGTCTTACGGCATCCTTCGTTTTGCCCTCATCTGTCGTGAGGCAAAGCCGCTTGACTGATGAGGGCTTCTGCGTG
Organism: uncultured Clostridia bacterium; assembly: GCA_946407735.1. GTDB lineage: Bacteria > Bacillota > Clostridia > Oscillospirales > CAG-272 > JAAZGC01. Next base: position 3,541 of record CAMJPL010000105.1, on the reverse strand, counting down.
CCGGATGGAGGGTATCCCACTCACCCGTTCGCCAGCGCCTCGGCGAAGGCGGCGTTGATCTTGTCGATCTGTGTAAGCGCTCTGCCTTCGGCTTTGGTGTACATCGACATGAAGTCGGTCTTCTTGCCGCGCCAGAGGTTCATTATGCCCTCGTTGTAGCCGCCGACCTGATAGTAGAAGCCGATGTCGAAGACGCGGTTGGCGAAGATGAGGTCGAGCATGGCTCTCGACTCGTCGTCGCGGACGTACTTGCCGACGAGGGTAGTCTCATAGTAGGCGGGCTTCAGCGTATAGTGCGACTCGGCGGAAAGGGCCTCCATGACGGCTCCGGCAAAGCCGGGGTCGGCCGAGCTTATCGGCACGCAGAAGAAGGAGGTGCCGTAGGGATGGACGTTGATGTAATATTTATCCTGCGTCTCCTCGAGCTTCGGGTAGGGAAGGATGCCGAAGTCGGTCTGCATGTCGCGGAACCACGAGACGGCGAGGATGTATCTGCCGTAGAACAGGCCGCGGTCCTCCTGGAAGATTTGGTTGACGACGTCGCTGAAGGCGGATATCGACAGCGAGCAGCTCTCGTCGTAGGCGAAGGCGGAGTAGGTCTCGAATTCCTTGAGCACGCGCGGGGTGTTGAGCGTCAGCTCGAGCTCGCCGTTTTCGTTGATGGTGCAGCACTTCTCGCCGGTGGCGGTGGTCATGCCGAGGAAGGAGTCGTCCCAGACGAGCCAGCCGTACATATCCTCGTCGCCCATCTTGCCGTCGCCGTTTACGTCCTTCGATATCGTGCGGACCATGGTGCCCATCTTCTCGATGGTCCATTTGCTGTCATTTACGAGGTCATACGGGTTGTCGAGGCCGTAGTCCTTTATCATCGTCTTGTTGAATAGGATGCAGTAGGTGCAGTCGTTGGTCAGCTTCGTGAAGTCGCCGGTGGTGTAGAACATGATGCCCTTCATCGACAGGTCCTCGTTTGCCTTCTGATCCCACCAGGGCTTCGTGAGGTCGAGCCACGGCACCTTGTTGAGGTTCATCAGAAGCCCCTTCTGGGCGAAGGACGAGACGTCGTAGGTGCCGATCATTCCGGCGGTTATGCTCTGGTCGCCGGCGGTGACGGCGGTGGAGAAGGTCCTCGGGGCGCTCCCCGGCAGGGCGGTGATCTTGACGCCGAGCTTTTCCTCGACGGCGACCTGACGGCGGTACTTGGCGTCGTTTATCGGCTCGCCGGTCTCCTCGACGGCGTCGAAGTCGTCAAAGGTCCAGTTGCCCGACTCGACGATGATGAATTCCCGGCCGCCGTAATTCTCGTCGGGAAGGTCGGGCATGAGCTGAGTCGTGGTCTCCTCCGCCGTCGATTCGGCCTCGTCCGCGGCGTCCCCGGCCGACGGAGCGGCGGCGCCGCCTGATGACGGGGCGGGGGATGAAGCGCTCTCGCCGCAGGCGATGAGCGACGCGGACAGCAGCAGCGAGGCGAGGATCATTGACGCGATTCTGGTCTTCATTCGTTGTTACCTCTCGGATTTATATATGTGCTTTGATTTTCGGCTTTGTCAGCAGGGATAATTTAATCAGCCGTTGGCGGCCTCGGCGAGCTCTTTCAGGGGCGTCGTGAAATTCTTTTCGAGCTGCTTTGCCATCTTGCTCTCGTTCTTGGCGAGCAGGGCGGAGAGGCCGATGCCGGTCTTGCCGGTGGAGAGGGAATAGAGGCTGTCTGATATCGAGCCGAGGTTGTAGATCTCTCCGGCGTCGTATATGCGGTTGGAGAAGATGAGGTCGAGCATCTCGGTGGACTCGGCGTCGCGGGAGACCTTGCTGCCTAGGTTGTTCTCGTAGTACGCCTCGCGCATGCCGTAATGTCCCTCGGCGCTCATGGCCTCGACGACGGCTCCGGCGAGCTCGAGGTCGATGCCCGAGTTGGGGATGCAGACGGTGGCGGCGGTGTACTTCGTGACGGTGCTGTAATAGTCCTTCTGCGTCTCGTCGTATTTCGGGTCGGGGATTATGCCGAAGTCGGCCTCCATATCGCGGAGGTTCTGCGCTACGCGCATGCGGATCCACATGAACAGGGCGTTGTTGGCGCGGAAGATGTTCGCCTCGCCGACGTAGATGTCGGGGTAGATGGACGAATAATTATGCATATTCTGCACGACGGTCGGATCGAAGAAGATGCTGTCGATCTTGTCGAAGACGTCGATGGCGCGGCGGTCGGTGATGGTGTAATAGGGCTCGCCGTCGCCGTCCTTGCTGACGATCCTCGCCTCGCCGCCGTGCATGAGGCTGACGATGGCGTCGCGCTGCCAGAGTATGCCGAAGCGGTCCTGCTCGATATCGACGGTGCCGTTGCCGTTGAGGTCGGAGGCGACGGTCTTCGCCATATCGTTCATCTTGTCGAAGGTCCATTTCCCGCCGTTGACGAGATCGTAAGGCATATCGAGGCCGAAATCGCCGATCATCTGCTTGTTGAAGACCATGGCTCCCGTCGAATCGTCGTCGAGCAGCACCATATCGCCGGTGACGTAGTAGAGCAGCCCGTAATACGAGGCGTCCTCGATGCACCGCTCGTCATACCATGGCTTCGAGAGGTCGATATACGGCATATCATAGAGGTTGACGAGATAGCCCTTCGTGACGGTGGAGGGAAGCGACTGGATCCTCGCCGTCGAGATGAGGTAGTCGGACGAGCCGGATTTGACCTGCTTCTGTATCGTCGACGGCATGTCGCTTACGTCGACGGCGGAGATCTTTACGTTCAGCTTTTCCTCGACGTACAGATTGCGCGCGTAGACGGCGTCGTTTATCGGCTCGCCGTTCTCGCCGTCAGACCATACGTCGCGGCTGACCCAGTCGGCCCAGTCGCCCGACTGGAAGGGATGCTGCATTATGACGACGGTCTTCCCGCCGAAATCGAGGTCGGCGGGAAGGTCGGGGAGTATCTTCGCCTCGGTTTCTTCGGCGGTCTCGGCGGCGGCGCCCCCCGCCTCGTCCGCGGCAGCCGCCGTATTCTGCGCCGCCGGAGCCGCGTCACCGCCCGCGTCGGAGCAGCCGGAAGAGATCACGGCGGACGAAAGCACCGCAGTCAGCAGCGCAGCCGAAATTATTCTGCGGAAATCCGTATTCATATTTTTGCCCTCTTATATATGTGAAATACTTCATATAATTATGATGTATGGTATATATTATACATCATTTTTAATCGGTTGTAAATAGATTTTGGGGAAAAAGAGGGGAAAATGGTGGTTTCGCTTCGCGGAGAGGTTTATCTGAATGTGTTACTGTTCCATTGTTGGAATGGGACCGGGACTTATCGTTTCTCGGACTGGTAGTCTGAATATACAACTATTCTATTCTTGGAATGGGACTTTAACTGACCGATTCTCAGACTTATATTCTGAATATTCCATTATTTCATTCGTTGTAATGGGACTTAGCTGCTTCTCGATTCTTGGGCTGGTAATCTTAATATACTACTATTCCATTCATGGAATGGGACTGTCCCCGCCTGCCGGCGGGGCGCCCTCGCCGGGCAGGCCCGCTACGCGCGGGGCGC
>CAMJPL010000104.1 GCA_946407735.1 uncultured Clostridia bacterium | reverse complement strand
CAGGAGAACGGCAGAAGCCGGATGGGAGGTACGAATACAGATACACCGATCTTGATGGAAAAACCCGCTCTGTCTATGCATGGAGACTGACAGACACAGACCCTGTAACAGGAGACATGAGCGATATAACCCCTCTGAGGGCAAAGAAAAAACGAGATATCCGCAAAGCTCTCAAACGGTATCAAAGTTTACGATTCCGAACACGCAACGCTTGATGATCTGTATAAGAGGCATATATTCTCTCTTAATGCAGGTGAAGACAGAAGGCAATTTATCGAACGCTGTTACAGACTTCATATTAAAGAGTATTTCAAAAGCACGCCAGTCAACAAAATAACAGTCAGCAATATACAGGCATTCGTAAAACATCTCAGAAAAGAAACTGGGCTGAAGCCATCGACGATATCTTCGATAATTGTAATATTGATATCTATTATTCATATAGGAGTCTTGGACGATATCCTTACAAAGAATGTTGTATCAATGGCAAAAAATATCATTCAGCAAAGAAGAGACAAGCGAGAGGAAGAAGAAATACCTGACTGAGGAAGAAGTTGGTGAACTGCTTGACTTCGTTCGGAACTCTGAGGTATATAGGAGATATTACTCGCTTCTCGTTACTTTTATCGAGACCGGAATGAGATGCGGAGAGATATTCGCCCTCACATGGAACGATATAGACTTTGCAAAAAAAGATATCAGCGTTAATAAAACCCTTCAATATGCTCCAAGAGATGGGAAATATACATATGTGATGAATTCTCCGAAAACGCAGTCAAGCTTAAGGAAGATACCGATGACGGCCAATGTCTTCACGGTATTGAAAACTATGCGGGATGAACAGTTTCAAAAAGGAAAATTCAGCTGTAGTTTACAGACATACAGCGGCTTCTGCTTCTTTCTCAAATCCGGTATGCCATATAATGAAAGAAATCTCATGACTCATTTAAATTCTATCGTTCAGGCTCACAATACTAAAATCAAAGGCATACCTTTACCTCATCTGACACCGCATATGTTCAGACATACCACTGCAACTCTTGCAAGAAAGAACAATGTGGACGCTAAAACGGTATCGTCTATTTTGGGACACGAAAATCTCTCAACCACATTAAATGTATATACAGACGTAACCGAAGAAATGAAGAGAAGTGCTATGGATAAGATATCAGATAAAAGTATTATATACATCGCTTGAATAATTATTCAATAGTACGCAATCTTTACCCAAAATTTTACCCAAAAAAATGGGTAAACATCAACAAGCATTAACGAATATTAAGGAATAAACCCATTTTACCGAAAACGGAAGAGCTAACGAGGCCAAGTATTATATGGTTTTAATGACGCATTAAAAAGTATTATAAAGTGTGTGAAAATAGGTATTGCAATTCCCCACAAAATGTGCTATAATTCTCTCATACGCATATTCATCCTCATACAGGTGACACGATGAAGATAGAAAAAACCGCCGCGTCTCTGCTCGCGGCGCTGATGCTTGCGTCGTCGCTTGCGGCATGCGGGGAGACGGCTGAGACGCAGTCTTCAGCGGACGGGACGACGCCGGAGGACAGCACCGCGGCGGGAGAAGCCGCCGATACGACGACCGAGGATCCGGGACCGGCTCTTGAGCTCCCGGAAGCCGATTACGAAGGATATACCGTAAAGATCCTGACGCTTCCGATGTACAACGAGCACTTCAAGCTCAACACCGAACAGAACGGCGATTCGCTCGACGACGCCGGATATCTGAGGAATCTCGCGCTCGGAGAGCTGCTTAACGTCAGCGTTGAGATCATCGAGGCCGATCAGCCGGCGAACGTCCTGAAAAAATCGGTCATGGCCGGAGATCACGCCTATGATTACGTTTTCCCTCACGCGTCCGACGGCGTCGCGCCGATGGTGATAAACAAGCTGCTGTACGACTGGAACACGATGAATCACGTCGATTTCACGAAGCCGTGGTGGAATCAGATGATGACGACGTCTCTCGGCATCGGCGGCCATCTGTTCTACGCCTCCGGCGATATCGTCATGGCGTGGCAGGGCATGCAGGCGACGCTCTTCAACAAGACCAAATCGGAGACTTATCTGCCGGGCACCGATCTCTATCAGGTCACCTTTGACGGCAAATGGACGGTCGATTATCTCGCATCGGCGATAAAGGGTGTATCATACGACCTCGACGGAGACGGCGCCATGAAAGGCGGCGATTTCTACGGGCTGCAGGACAACGGCGGCATGAGCTTCCAGTACGGAGCCGATATCCGCGTAACCAATCCCGATGAGAACGGCTGGCCGGTGCTCGCCCTCAACACCGAGAGGATGGCGCAGATGGTGACCAAGTACTCGAATCTCATGTGGTCGGGAGAGGTATGGCTCGACACCTACTCGAACGCCAGCTATCCGACGTCGACTTACCGCGACATGATCGTCGAGGAGAGATGCTTCATGTCGACTCTCGACATAGGCGGTCTGTATTCCAACCTGAGAGAGATCGAATATGAGTTCGGCGTGCTTCCGATACCGAAATTCGACGAGATACAGGAAAACTACCGCGTCTTCTGCGGCGCCGGCCTCATAGGCGTCCCGATCGATTCCCCCGACATCGACCGCTCCGCCGTCATCATGGAGGCTATGGCGTATTACAGCTATAAGTATATCCGCCCCGCCTTCTTTGACATAGTGCTGGAGAACAAGGCCGTTCGCGACGAGAACTCGTACAAGGTCATCCGCATGATGCACGAGAACAAGGTGTTCGACTACGGCTTCAACTTCGATACGACCGGACTCGGCTACAATATGCTGAAAAACGTCGTCGTGGATAAAAAGTCGACCGATTTCGCTTCATATTACGCCAAAAACGAGTCAAAGATCCAGAAAGCCTTCGATAAAGTCATCAATGCCGTACAGGAGTACGAAAACGGATAAAAGCGAGGAAATTGACATGAAAGTTACGATCGAAAAGACACACGGCATCGTGAACCGCGTTCAGAACGGACTTTTCGCCTATCAGGGCTGGCCGAGCGTCACGTCCGACGAGAACGGCATCCTTTACGCCGCGGCGTCGTCGTTCAGAGTGGAGCATATCTGCCCGTTCGGAAAGACGGCCATGTATATCTCGAAAAACGGCGGCGAGACCTGGACGCCTCCGATCGTCATAAACGACACCTACCTTGACGACCGCGACGCCGGCATCCTGTATATGGGAAAGGGAAGGATGCTTGTCACATGGTTCACCCATCCGGCTGAAGTCTATACATCGAATTATTATCAGTCCATCAAGAACGCGGCTACCCGTCTCGAGGGCGGCCCGGTCATGGGCATGCTGGCGTCTTACCCCTTCATCCCGAAGGAACTCGCCAAGGGCGGCTCGTTCATCCGCGTTTCCGAGGATTACGGCGTGACGTGGAGCGACACGATCCAGGTCCCGGTTTCCGCCCCGCACGGCCCGTCGATCTGCAAGGATGGTACGCTGATATATCTCGGCAAGGAGCATTACTCTCCCGAGGGCACCGAGGAGGCTCACGTCGTCGCCGCCTACGCCTCCGAGGACGGCGGCTACACATGGACAAAACGCGGCATATGCAGGAAACCGGATGATCTTGACTGGGACAACTTCCATGAGCCGCATGTGATCGAGCTCGACGACGGAACGCTATACGGCACCATCCGCGCGCAGGGAGAAGGCATCCCGCACGGCTTTACGATCTACGACACGAAGTCGACCGACGGAGGCCGCACATGGTCGCCGTGGCGCTGCCTCAACATCTCCGGCTCGCCGCCGCATATCCTCAAGCACAGCTCCGGCGCTCTCGTCATCGTCTACGGACGCAGGGAGCCTCCGTTCGGGGAGAGAGCCATAATATCCCTCGACAACGGCGAGACATGGGGCGAAGAGATCACCCTCGACGACCGCGCGAAGGACGGGGATCTCGGATATCCGTGTTCCACCGAGCTGCCGGACGGCTCTATTGTCACCGTATACTATCAGAAATACAAGCCGGAAGACGGAT
>CAMJPL010000103.1 GCA_946407735.1 uncultured Clostridia bacterium | reverse complement strand
GATGGCGGATATCTTAGCGCATATGTATCTTCCCTTTTCCGTTACCGAATCGAGGAATCCGGGAGCTGTCAGCCTGTCGATGACGACATTCGCTCCGGCGGCGGAAACCGGGTTGCCGCCGAAGGTGGAGCCGTGCTGCCCGTGGCCGAGAGTGTGCTCGCACTTTTCGCCGAACAGGAAGGCTCCGATAGGAAGCCCGCCGCCGAGCCCCTTTGCGAGAGTCATGATGTCGGGCTTTACGTTATTGAAATTCTCAAAAGCGAACATTTTGCCGGTACGGCCGATGCCGCACTGGACCTCGTCGAAAATGATCAGAACATCTTTTTCGCGGCATAGCTTATACATTCCCTCGGCGAACTCATTGGACATCGGGTAGACGCCGCCCTCACCCTGAACAGGCTCGGCCATCACGGCGCATACGTCCGGAGTCATGGCTTCCTTAAGCGCGGCGAGATCGTTCAGCGGAGAATATTTGAATCCCTCAGTGAAAGGACCGAAATGGGTGTGAAAACCGTCCTGCCCCGTCGCCGCGAGCGTGGTGACTGTCCTTCCGTGGAAGGAATTGCAGAGTGATATGATCGTCGAACGCTGCTCGCCGTATCTGTCATGGCTGTATTTTCTGGCGGTCTTGATAGCGCCTTCATTCGCTTCTCCGCCGGAATTCGCCATGAATACTCTCTTAAGACCGCTGAGCCTGACAAGCTTTTCGGCGAGGGTCACCGTCTGCGGACTGACAAAGTAATTGCAGATGTGCGCTATGTCCGCCGCCTGTGCCGAGACGGCCCTGACCCATTCGTCATCTGCGATGCCGAGAGAATTGACGCCGATCCCGGATGTGAGATCGAGGTATTTTTTCCCGTCGCAGTCATAAGCGGTCGCGTTTTTTCCTTTCGCGAAGGCGATTGGAAAACGTCCGTAGGTTTCAGCCATATAGAGGCTGTCGAGTTCTATAGCCTGCTTGCTGTTCATGATCATCTGAATTATATGTAATCGGTATTTATTATTTATTTGTTCTCAGCTTCTGAAAAGCGTTCCGACGCCTTCGTCCGAGAGCATTTCGATCAGAAGCGAGTGAGTGATCCGTCCGTCGATGATGACGGTATGGTCAACGCCGCCCCGCACGGCTTTCACACAGCAGTCGATCTTCGGGATCATACCGGAGGAAATCACGCCTTCTTTTACAAGGTTCGGTACGTCGGCTATTTTTATCTCGGGTATCAGAGTATCCTCGTCATGGATATCGCGGAGGACGCCGCGGACATCTGTAAGGAAAATAAGGTTCTTCGCGCCGAGAGCGACAGCTATCTCGGCGGCCGCGACATCGGCGTTCACATTGAACACCGGCGTGTCGTCGTCGCCTAGAGCGACGGTCGATACAACGGGGATATAGTTCTTTTCAATAAGATCGTTCAACGGGGCGACATTGACTCCAGTGATGTCTCCTACGCATCCGTAATCGACGCTGTCAGATTCATGCTTTTTGGCCTTGATAAGCCCGCCGTCGACGCCTGTGAGACCGACGGCCTTGCCGCCGATCAGCTCGACCTCGCGCACGAGATCCTTGTTTGTCTTCCCAGCGAGGACCATCTGCACGACATCCATGGTCTCGCTGTCGGTGACACGGAAACCGTCGGCGAATTTAGGCTCGATACCCATCTTTCTGAGGTTCGCGTCAATCTCCTTGCCGCCGCCGTGCACGAGGACGACATGTATGCCTACGCAGGTCATAAGCACTATGTCGGATATAACGGCGCTGCGCAAGCCGTATGACGTCATCGCGGCTCCGCCGTATTTTACCACGACGGTCTGACCCGAATACTTCTGTATATAAGGAAGCGCCTGACTCAGTATCGAGGCCTTCTCAAGATTTGAAATAAACATAGCTAATATCTCCCGTTTCAGCTTCTGTAGTCGCCGTTGATACGAACATACTCATAGCTGAGATCACATCCCCAGGCCGTGGCTTCGCCGATCCCGTCTCCGACGGAGCACTCGATCGTGATATAATTTCTCGTAAGGATTTTCTTCGCCTCATCCTCGTTAAATCCGCAGTCCATCCCGTTTCTGCAGACTTCGATCTCTCCGGCGGACGATCTGAATACACAGCTTATATGCTCGGTGTCAATATCCGGACCGGCATAGCCGAGAGCGCAGAGAACGCGTCCCCAGTTCGCGTCGGAGCCGAAGATCATGCATTTCACGAGAGGCGATTTTATGACGGATTTCGCGAGGATCTTCGCGTCCTCTTCCGACTTCGCGCCTTTTACTTTGCATTCGATCAGCTTTGTGGCGCCTTCGCCGTCGGCGGCTATGCTCTTGGCGAGATAGAGGCATATATAGTGAAGCGCTTCGACGAATTCATCATAAGCTTCGCCTTCTTCATCTATCTCGGCGGTCCCGGAAAGACCGGAAGCCATGGCGATAAGAGTATCGTTCGTCGACATATCGCCGTCGACGGATACCATATTGAAGGTGCTGTCGGCACATTTTTTAAGAGCTTTCTTAAGAAGCTCGGGCGATATAGCCGCGTCGGTCGTGACATACGCGAGCATGGTGGCCATATGAGGCTGGATCATGCCCGAGCCCTTGCATATGCCTCCGAGCTTTATCTCGTGTCCGGCGTGCTCATATTTTACCGCGATCTCTTTTTTCTTCGTGTCGGTAGTCATGATCGCGACGGCGGCGTTCTCACCGCTCTGCTCGTCGGTTCCGAGCTTGCTCTTGAGCATCGGGATGCCGTCGAGAATAGGCTTTATAGGAAGCGGCACGCCGATAACTCCGGTCGATGAGACAAGGACGTCGCCTTCGCTGATGCCGAACACCTCCGCGGCTTTTGAAACGGTCATGTAAGCCTTTTCATATCCGTCGCTGTTGCAGGTGTTGGCGTTTCCGGAGTTTATGACGATTGCCTGCGCATAGCCGTCTTCGAGCTGCTTTTTATCAACACCGACAGGAGCGGCGAAAACCTTGTTCGTGGTGAAGACGCCGGCGGCGCTGCATCTTACATCGGAATAAATCATCGCCAGATCGAGACGCGAGCGGTTCTTCCTCAGTCCGCAATGAACTCCTGCTGCTTTGAATCCGAGCGGAGAGGTAATCCCGCCGCTGATTTCGGTAATATTCATCATTATTATCCTCGGGACTTATACTCAAAACATCGTAGGCGCGTCGGTAAGACCCGTATTTTCGGGAATACCGAAACGGATGTTCATGTTCTGTATCGCCTGACCGGCGGCTCCTTTGACCATATTGTCTATACAGGATGTGACGATCAGCGTTCCTGTATGCTCATCGCTGTGAAGTGAGATATCGCAGAAATTCGATCTGCGTACATTTCTTATATTCGCGTAGCTTCCCTTCGGCTCGAGCCTTACGAAGAATTCGTTTTTGTACGCTTCCGAATAGGCGGAATAAACGTCATCGAGCGAAGTGCCCGGCTTCATATCGGCGTAGATCGTTGATAAAATGCCGCGGTTCACCGGGAGAAGATGAGGGACGAAGGTGACTTTGACTTCATGCCCGGCAAGCTCGGATACCGTCTGCTCGATCTCCGGCGTGTGACGGTGCGATCCGGCTTTGTACGCATTGAACGACTCGTTGTTGTCCGGAAAATGAGTGTCCTGCGTCAGCTTTCTTCCGGCTCCGGTAACGCCAGATTTGCTGTCAATTATGATCCTGTCGGTACCTATCAGTCCGTGTTTTATCGCCGGCATTATTCCCAGCGCGACAGACGTCGGATAGCATCCCGGATTTCCGATTATAAGGGTATCCGGCGTTATCCTGTCCCGGTGAAGCTCCGGTATGCAGTAGACGGAATCTTTATGAATTCCGGGATAGGCGAAGGGCTTGCCATACCATTTTTCATATGTCGCGGCATCGGAAAAACGGAAATCGGCGCCCATGTCTATGAAAAGGATCCCTCGCTTTACGCACTTTTCGGCCATTTCCTCGGACACTCCGGCCGGCAGTGCCGCGAAAACGACGTCGCATTCGGTTTTGCCGTCAGTGATATCATCGCCGGAGATCAGCGGAAGATCGCATAATCCGGACAAGGCCGGCCATATCTCGGACAGCTTCATCCCTTCATAGCTGACGGAGCTTACAGCCGCTATCTCTGCCAACGGGTGAGAGATCAGGAGTCTTACGATCTCGGCGCCGGCATAGCCTGTGGCGCCTATTATCCCGCATTTTATTTTATCCATCTAAACTGACCTCCCGCTCAATAATCAATGCCTATGACCGGCAGCAGATCATCACATCCCTTTTTT
>CAMJPL010000102.1 GCA_946407735.1 uncultured Clostridia bacterium | reverse complement strand
GGATGTCGTCCTGCCCCTGCGGGGGGTATTGTCTTTGTTCATCATCGTATATTCCGGAATTTCAAGTATAGTCTTTTCCGACCATCGGGTCACGGCGCCTGAGGGAGAAATCAGACGTTCTCTTTCGGTCGGAGATTATCATATCTTATCGGCAGCCGTGTTTTCGCGCCGCCGCTGCGGTCCTGTTCAGCGTCCGATCATTAACCGGCGCGCCGGAAGCAAAAAATAAGCCATATATCATATGCATGGATGGGATGACCTGCATCCGAAATCATGTATGGATATATGACCTGTTATCAGCCTGAAAACTATAAAAAGCTTGCATTGTCGTCGGCCCTTCTCTCAAAAAGACTTTTTTTAACTTATATATTATACCACCGAAAGGATGCAAAGTCAATATTTATATGATTAAATTCACAAAAAACAATTTCGGCCGCTATGTCCGCCTCGTGCGGCGGGAGAAATGCTCTATGACGCATAAATTCTCTGCTTCGGTGACGAGGCTCGGGAAATAAGCATTCCAAACCATTCCCCGTTTTCCCCGCCTATCCGTTATTGACAAAGCCTCCCTTGTATGGTATAATTTCAAAGCGCAAGCAGATTTTGTTCAAGCCTGAATGAGGATAAGCCATGATATACAGACACACTCCGACTCAGCGCGGTTTTTCGGTTTCCCTTGACGGGACAAATCTTGACGAGAGAGACGCGGTATGCCCTCTTTACCCGGAAAACAAGAGAGAAAACATATTGTCAGGCGAGGAACTCACGATCCTTGACCGCTACCCGTTCAGGCCGGTCATTCTCGCGAAGCTTTCGCCGAAATACGAGCTCGACCTGAATCTCATATCCGGCCTTTCGGGGTACGGACGGTTCGCCGTCGTCCGCAGGGGAAAGGCGAAATGGCTCGACGAGTTCGATATCATCGAGACCGAATACAGCGGCGGCATGATGATATATAAAGCCGCCGATCAGCTGACGGGCGGGAAAAAGGTCACCGTGAAATTCATCCCCGCCGCCGACGATCCGGGGCTTGTGATCGACACAGACATGAGAGAGCTTGACGGCGGCACCGAGATATATCTGCTGCACGGCGGGATGCTCGGCTGGAACTGCCATTCGCCGCTTAAGATCCCGTACTGCCCCGACATGTGCTGGGGGAACCGGCTCAGGATCGGCGGCGGGCTCGCCGAGATCGTCATGACTGGAAAGGACGGCGATCCCGCTTTCCCCGACTGCCCGGTTTCGCGGTTCTCGAAGTACGACGGCCATATCGGCGATTCGGCGGCAAGCGCCTGGCTTTATATCAAAGGGTGGGAAAAGAAGGTCCTTATCAGGGCCGAAGGTGAGATATCCGCCGCTCCCGCCGATTCATTGATCGATTTTCGCCCCGACAGGCTGAAGCCGCTTGGCGAGGCATACGGCGCCGCCGTATGCGTAAGATTCGGGGCGGGAAAAAGGAGCCTTGCCGCCGTCGGCTTCGGCGGACGCATAGCCGAGGGGTCCCTCGCGGAGCTTGAAGAAAATTCTGTCAGGCGGCTTGAAAGGATCACCGGGACGATGACGGTAAAGTCAGACGACACAGTCCTTGACGGCGCGTCGGTCATCGCTTCCCTCGCCTCCCGAGCCATATTCGGCGACAACGTATTTACCCACGGAGCCGTGTCATGGAAGGAAGGCTTCCTCGGCTGGCGCGGCACCTACGGCCCGGCGGCGTTCGGGATGACAGACGAGGTGAAGAAGCATTTCGAGTACCATTTCAGGTATTCGAGAATCACGGAAGGCCCCGACAGAGGCGCTCTCTGCGACACGATAGAAAACGCCGGACCGAAGAACACGATCTTTTACGGCATGTATGAGACGGCGGTGGATCAGGCGAAGAATTACTGGGAATACACCGGGGACAGGGAGTTTGAGAAGGATCTGCTCGACGTCGCCGAGGGGTGCATATCCCGCGCCTGCCGCAGGCTGAAGCCGGGAAAGGAGATGCTCTTCGAGAACAGCCTAAACACATGGATCAGCGACAGCCACTGGACGATCATGGGACAGTGTGCTCAGTCGACGGCGTATATGTACAATATGTACCGCCTCGCCGCCCGGCTGTCTGAGGATGATGGAAAAAAGGGATATTACGCCGGGAAGGCCGATGAGATAAAAAAGGACCTGAATGACGTCCTCTGGCAGAAGCGCCGCGGCATATTCGCCTACGCGAGGGATATGCGCGGCAATCACCTCATCCATCCCGACGCCGAGCTGGCGGACATCTATCATCCGATAGAATTCGGGCTTACCGACAAATATCAAGCGTTCCAGATGCTCGACTGGGCGGAGAGCAATCTTAAAATCGAGCGCACCGACAACGGAGGGACGCTTTTCTGGAGCTCCGGATGGTACCCGAACGCCGGGAGGACGTACACACACTCCACATATGAGCTGAACATGGGCGAGGAGATGAATCTGGCGCTCGCCTATATGTACACCGGACTTACCGAAAAGGGGTACGACGTTTTCAAAACGGCGTACATGGCGATGTTCGGCGGACGGGAGCCGGATATCAGGGACACCGATATGGACAAATACACAGAGAACGGTCATCCCCCGCATCTGCTCACTCTCGCCTGCGATATCCCGTGTCAGGTCAGCATAAACGGGACGCCGAGGCGGAACGCCCTGTTCGGCGATTCGGTCGGCATGCTCGGAAAGGCGCTCGTCGAAGGAGTCCTCGGCATCCGCCCGGAGATACCCGAAGGAAGGATCATCCTCGCCCCGCATCTGCCGGGCGAGATACATGATATCGCCGTCGACGGACGTCTGATGTCGTACACGTACAAAAAAAACGACGGCAGGATAGTCATAAGCTATGAGCTCAAAGCCGACGTCCCGGTCATCCGGCTGACCCTTACGCTGCCTGTTGCAAAGGTGGATTCGTTCACGCTCGGCGGGAAGGAAACAGAGTATTCCGTCGAGCCGAATTTCAGCTCCGTCCTGCTTCACGCCGACATCTCCGGCGCAAAAGCCGGGGAGATAACGGTCGGCTATACCGAGGCTCAGATAAAGGCGGCGGACGAGAGGATAAGTCTTTACAGCAAAGATACCGCCGCGCTTTCCTTCCCCGGCGAGGAGATAAAGGGAATCTTCGACCCTCAGGGGCTGCTGGCTGACATCCGCTATGGCGGCGGAGAGTTCAAGGGCAGGATTTCCGCCGAGAGCGGCAGCGGCGTTTTCTTCCTCGACATGAAGGTCGGGGATATCGAGTACATCCGTCCGGTCAGGCTGAATATCATAGACCGCGGCGTGAAAAAGCTCTGGAAGCCCTTCCGCGAGGAATACGGCGCGCCGTATATATGGAAGACGGTCGACATGGATCGGCTGTTCAGCGGCGATTCGCCGCTCAGTGTCCTGTCCGAGCTTAATAAGACGGCGGTGCCGCCGAAGCCGGAGTACAGCCAGGTAAACTACGCCTATTACAGGATGCATCTTGTGGACAGGAACACTCAGCTCCCGTCGAGCCCGCTCGACGATTCGAGATGGAGGAGCCTCGTCGGGGATGACGGGATCGCCGTCACCGGCGAGGGCATCCCCTTCCGCTCAAAGAAGGAGGGCCGCTATATGGCGGCCGCCGCTCTGAACACCGCCGCCTATCCCGACAGGATCACCGTCCCGGTCGGAGAGGAAGGTCGTGCGGTGTATCTCCTCATCACCGGGATCACCTTCCCGATGCAGTCCGGCGTCGAGAACCTTAGGATCACTCTCAGCTATGAGGACGGGGTGACCGAGATACACCCGCTTATAAATCCCGACACCATCGGCGACATGTGGAGCACGATCTGGAGACGCTGGCACGACACCCCGGCAAACGGCTTCGAGAAGCTGGGAGGCTACGAGCCGGGCCCGGATTCTTCGGCCGGGCTGGATCTGACAAAGCCGACAGAGACCGGCGTCGAGGCTCAGATAATACACTTCCCGCTGAGAAACGGCGTGAAGCTGAGCGGGGTTGAAATGAGGGTGATTGCGAACGACGTTGTGTTCGCGGTGATGGGGGTGACGGTGCTGGAGTGAGGTGGGCCCTCATCCGTCAGCCGCCTTCGGCGACTGACACCTTCCCCCACCGGGGGAAGGTACCCAATAGGAAAGCTGCTTCGCAGCTTTTGATCAAGTATTCCGACGCTTCGCGTCGGGGGATGATGCCGGAGATACGACGCATTCTGAGATAATAGCGCCGCAGGCGCATTGATCGAAGATTGCGAAGCAATCTTCCTATCTTGTAGCTTCCCCCACTGGGGGAAGCTGGCAAACGCGAAGCGTTTGACTGATGAGGGCTCCCCGAACG
>CAMJPL010000101.1 GCA_946407735.1 uncultured Clostridia bacterium | reverse complement strand
GATCAATGCGCCTGCGGCGCTATCTTCTCAGACTCCTGTCGTTTTTCCGGCTAAGTCCCCCGACGCGTCAGCGTCGGAATACTTAATCAAAGATTTGCGCAGCAAATCTTCATATTAGAGCCTTCCCCCTTCAGGGGGAAGGTGTCGTCCGTCGAAGACGGGCGACAGATGAGGGCCTTCCCGAGCGCAGAGTAAAGTTCCCCCATACATTAATATGCTTCCGCACATTAATTATACCACAAAATCCCCTTCCCCGCAAGCACCAAATTCGCATTTCCGCTTGTTTTCTCCCGCGATTTGTGATATAATCTTATCGAAGAAAAAACGCGTCAAAGGAGACACACATGAACCGATACGTAATCTACCTCGACAATCCGGCTCCGCAGTGGGACAACGCCTCGCCGATAGGGTGCGGGCGGATGGGGGCCATGATATACGGGCTTCCCGGAGCCGAGCGCGTACAGCTGAACGAAGAGCGCATCTGGGCGGGCGAGCCGCAGGAGGCCTTCGACCCGTCCTTCCGCGACAAGATCGACCATATCCGCCGCCTGCTGCTCGACGGCAAAGCCGCCGAGGCCGACGAATGGGCGTCCGCCAACCTCTCCGACTGCTTCAAGCGCGTAAAATCCTACGAGACCGCCGGCGATCTCATCGTCGAGACCGGCGACTCCGACTCAGACGGCGAAGCGTCCGGCTACCGCCGCTACCTCGACCTCATCTCCGGCGTCTGCCTCGTCTCGTACTACCGCTCGGGGCACATCTTCAGCCGCGAGTATTTCGCCTCCTACCCCGACGACGTCATCTGCGCCAGATTCAGCGGGCTTCTCCCCGACAGGACCGCCGTCGTCCGCTACGAGAGAAAAAACCTCACATCCGTCAAAGCCGACGGCAGCATCCTCCGCGTCGAGGGCGTCACCGCCGACGGGCTGCACCCCTTCACTGTCATCATCAAAGCCGAATCGGACGGCGTCATCACGGCTGACGGATCGTCGCTGAAAGTCACCGGCGGCAAGGAGCTCACCCTTTACGTCACCGCCGCGACCGAGCGCGAGCCGAAGCTGCCGGCGAGGATGGGGTACGTTCAGCTTCGCGACCGCGCGGTAAAGGACCACGCCGCCATCATGGAGCGCAGCGAGATCACCCTCGGCTCCGACGACGACGCCGTCGCCCAGCTTCCGATAAAGGACCGCATCGCGAGGGTCAGGGACGGCAAGACCGATCCCGGGCTTCTCTCGCTCTACTACCAGTTCGGGCGCTATCTCATGGTCGGCTCGTCGAGATACGGCACCCTCCCGGCGAACCTGCAGGGCGTCTGGAACGGCGACATCTCCGCCGCCTGGAACGCCGACTACCACACGAACATCAACCTGCAGATGAACTACTGGCCGGTCGAGACGACGAACATCGCCGAGTGCGCCGCCCCGCTGTTCGACTATATGAATACGAACCTGCTCGAGTCGGGCAAGGTCACGGCGAAGAACCTCTACAAATGCCGCGGCACCGTCGTGCACCATCTCTCCGACATCTACGGCTTCACCTCGCCCGCCGACGGGCTGTGGGGCCTCTGGCCGATGGGCGGGGCATGGCTCTGCTTCAACATGTGGGAGCACTACCTCTTCTCCGGCGACAGGAACTTCCTCTCCGGCACGGCGTATGAGTACATAAAGCAGTCGGTGCTCTTCTTCCTCGACTACATGGTCGAGACCGACGACGGACAGCTTCTCACCGGCCCGTCGACGTCGCCCGAGAACGTCTACTTCGACCGCAGCGGCCGCCGCTGCTCGCTCTCGATGTCGCCGACGATGGACGTCGAGATAGTCGGCGGGCTCCTGCGCATCTACATCGAGTGCGAAAACATCCTCTCCCGCGACATGAAGCTCAAGGCCGAGGCCGAGAAGGCGCTGTCGAAGATGCCGCCGCTGAGGATAGGACGCCGCGGCAACCTGATGGAGTGGATGGAGGATTACGACGAGCCGGAGCCGGGTCACCGCCACATCTCGCACATGTTCGCCCTCTACCCCGACTCGGCGATAAACACATCGACGCCGGAGCTGCTGGAAGGCGCGAGGAAGGCTATCGAATACCGACTCTCCCACGGCGGCGGACACACCGGATGGTCCTGCGCATGGCTTATCTGCCTCTACGCCCGCCTCGGCGACGGCGACGGCGTGTCGAGGATGCTGAATAAGCTGATATCGAACTCGACCCTCGACAACCTGTTCGACACCCATCCCCCGTTCCAGATCGACGGCAACTTCGGCGCCACCGCCAGCCTCGCCGAAATGCTGCTCCAGAGCCACGGCGGCGTGATAAGCCTGCTCCCCGCCCTGCCGAAGGAATTTTCCACCGGCTCCTTCACCGGCATCCGCGCCAGAGGCGGCGTCACCGTCGACGCCGAATGGAAGGACGGAAAGGTGACGGCCGCGACGCTGAAAGCGGAAAGAGACGCGAAATTCGTGCTGAGGATGAACGGAGAGGAAAGCCCGGTCGAAATGAAGGCGGGGGAGACGAGGAGAGTGTGAGAGGAGACTGCTTCGCACGGTAGGCCCTCATCAGTCAGTCAGCGAAGCTGACTGACAGCTTCCCCCAAAGGGGGAAGCCTCTAATTAGAAGTTTCGCTGCGCGAAACTTTGATTAAGTATTCCGACGCTGTCGCGTCGGGGGGACTCAGCCGGAGAGATGACTGCAATCCAACAAACCACGCGCCGAAGGCGCAATAATTGAAGATTCGCGCAGCGAATCTTCTGCTTAGAGCCTTCTCCCCTCTGAATAAGTCGGCTTTGCCGACTTATTCAAGGAAGGTGTCGTCCGTCGAAGACGGGCGACAGATGAGGGCAAAACGAATGCGGAGCTTTGCTTCACCCCATTGCTTGTTCAGACATTCTCTGCGGTTTTCTCCACTTTTCTTCCCCACACTCACACAACTCACACCCTCACACACCACACTGCCCATTCACCCTCCACTGTCGCCCGCCTTCGGCGGACGACATCTCCCCCCGGAGGGGGAAGAACTTAATATGTAGCTTGCTCCGCAAGCTTTCAATTAATGCGCCTGCGGCGCGTATTATCTCAGACTGCTGTCGTATATCCGGCATCATCCCCCGACGCGAAGCGTCGGAATACTTAATCGAAAGCTTGCGGAGCATGCTTCAAATTAAGTTCTTCCCCCTTCGAATAAGTCGGCTTCGCCGACTTATTCAGGGGAGCATGTCAGTCAGCTTTGCTGACTGACAGAGGAGGGCTTCCCAACCGACACCACCACACCCACCCCTTCAACACTATCCGGAGGCCACAATCCATGAAACTTCGCGCTGCCGCGTTTTTGCTCGCGGCTCTCATACTCGCTTCGTCCGCGTTTTCGTGCGGGGAGGCAAAAGACGCGCCGTCCGCCGGCACGACGGCACAGGCGCAGACTGCGGAGACCGTCCCGGAGGAGACGACTTCTCCGCTTCTCGACGATCTGCCGGACGATATAGATCTCGGCGGCATGAACATCCGCTGCTACGGGCGCGTCTCATCCAGCCGCGGCGACGAGGTCTCGGTCGAGGAGATGAACGGCGAGGTCATAAACGACGCCGTCTACACCCGCAACCTGAACGTCGAGCAGCGCCTGAACTGCAAGATAACCGACAATCTCATAAAGGGCGGCGGCGACTACGACGCCTACAACGAGCTCAAGGTCACGGTCCAGGCGGGGAGCGACGATTTCGATCTTTTCGTCAACAACTCCTACACCTCGGCGACAGCCTCCGCCGACGGATTCTTCGTCGAGATATCGCAGATGGAGCACATCGACCGCGAAAAGCCGTACTGGTCTCAGGGCTACAACTGGTCGGCGTCGAACGGCGGCAGGCAGTATCTGCTCACCGGCAGCGGCTTCCTCGGCTTCTACCGCTTCATGTGCGCCACCGTCTTCAACAAGAGCATGTTCGCGCGCTATGACGTCGCTCTTCCGTATCAGACCGTCATCGACGGCCTGTGGACGGTCGACGCGCAGATAGACCTGGCGAAGAAATTTTACGCCGATCTCAACGGCGACGGCGTAAAGGACGAGGGAGACAACTACGGCTACGTGACCAACGCCGTCCGGGACACCGGCATAAACGACGGGTTCTGGGCATCTCTCGATCTCCGCGTCATCGGCAAGGACGACGACGGCTGGTACTGCTCGGTGTTCGACGCCGAGAAATTCTCGATCGCCATCGACAAGCTGCTCGGGCTCATCTACAGCGACGGCAGCGGCACCTTCGGCGAAGCGCTGAACGATACCCCTGTCGGCGACATATTCTTCCAGGGACGCGCCGCGATGCGCAACGCCTCGGTCGGCTTCGCCGAATCGGGCAACGCGAGAAACATGGAGGACGATTACGGATTCCTGCCGATGGCGAAGGCGACCGAGGAGCAGAAGGAATACTACTCGCTCGATCAGGATCAGTTCATCGTCTACGGCGTGCCGCTGACCGTCAGCGCCGACAGGATCGAATCACTCGGCGCCTTCATCGAGGCGTACGCCTCCGAGAGCTACGCCACCGTCCGCCCCGCCTACTACGAGATCGCCCTGACGCAGAAGTACATGAACGACGAGGAATCGGTCAGGATGCTCGACATCGTCACGAACTCGATGCTCGTCGACCCGGCGATACTCTATCTCGTCATGTCCCCCGTC
>CAMJPL010000100.1 GCA_946407735.1 uncultured Clostridia bacterium | reverse complement strand
CAAACGGCGTTTCGTTCTCGATCCTCCCGAGGCGGTCGAACATAAAGACCAGAAGAACGTCGAACTCCTTTTTCTGCGCCGCTTCTTTCAGATCCTGTATCGCGTCACGTTTTTCCGCTGATACCTTGGAGCCGGATATTCCCTTTTCTTCATATTCCTTTACTATCTGCCAGTCACCCTGCCGGTCTGCAAACTCATGACAGGAGATCTTCTGCATCGGAATATCGTTTTTTACGAGATCCACCTGTTTCATTGTTGAAACACGATATAGTGTGTATACTCTCTTCATTGAAAAACACCTCCGTTTCAAAGTCAATATATTTTACATCAAAACAGGCATTTTTTCAATGATGCGAAACAGCCTGGTGTATTTTGTTATCCAGCGGTTTGGAGAGGATATCAGTAACGATTTTCTTAATATCAGATCCGTCTTCCGATTCTTTGAATGTTATTATGAGTTCTACGCCATCAATATACAATCTTGTTTCTGATGAAGAAATAGCTATATCGTTCATTTTCATACCTTCGTTATATCTATGACCCACAAATATATATAATAACTTTATTATCATTCTTTTCATCGCAGCTGTTGACATCTAAATGAAATACAGATATCTGTTCTGCCACACTTTTTTACGGTGCTTCGATTTCTTCCGGAATATCAATATTACCGCCGATCCCGCATAAAGCCGCTTCTTTGATCGCGTCAGTTTCTTTCCGGCTCAGTCTTCCGAGGTACTTCAGGCATTGCCGTTTGTCTATAGTCGTGATCTGTTCTCCGAGGGCGATACTGTCAGATGAAAGTCCCTGGGTTTTATGAATCAGATAGTGTGTCGGCTGTTCAGTTTTCTTCGAGACTTTTGACGTGATCGGCACAATCACCAGTGTCGGTGAGAATATATTGCCGATATTGTTTTGCAGCAGAACCACCGGACGCACACCGCCCTGTACATGGCTTCCGTCATGTCCCGAAGCGCCGTATCCGAGATCGGCCATGTATATATCTCCCCTGCGAAAATCCCAATCTTCTCTCAGCATACTTTTTCTCCTTTCACTGTTTTCAATATTCCTGATCGCCAGATATGCGGTCATATCAAGATAATGCTCACTATTATATCTGTCCTGAAATGTCATTTGATTCCTCCATATATAATGTATAAGGAAGCCGATACTTTAGCCTGAAGAACCGGCTTCCGTTTTTTAATTCTCTCTATTTGTCCCCGACACCCCGAGAGCGGATTTTTCGATCCGATGGGAATCATCAGGCGGCGGCTTGCATGAATTTGCTTGCAAATTCACCGCTCACATAGGAATATTACCTCCCCGCCTTCTTTGTGGCCGGGCCGCGAATTACGGAAGTATCATTGTCCCCGATATCCGTCATCGCCGCCTCCGGAAGCGATCCGAAGTTCATTGCATGGGCTTTATCGCTCGTCCGAAAGCCGATGGCTTCATCGGAGTTCATGGCGCGCCTGCAATCGTGGCTGTTGATATCGGTAACGTACCTGATGACTGGTTATTCAGTTTTCAATTATCGCGAACCTTTCCGGTTCGAAGAAAAATAAATCCCGGTTCCTTTCGGATTAGATTTATCCTCTCACCCGACAACGGACATTTTTTCGGCTTTATGGAAAAACAGTTTATAAACATTTTTTAAATTTTCTTCTTATCGACTTCACTGTACTCTCTATTTTTTTACGATCCATATTTTTTCTCTTCGAGTATTCATTTATCTCACAATCCCCGAGGATACATATTTCATATACTTCCAGCTGCAGTGGAGTGAGAGTTTTTCTGAATTCTTCTTCCATTATGGGGGTCTCCATCTCACTCATGCCGGCTCCATGATCCTCAAACCAGCTTTCTTTATCGTCATTAACAGGAACATCCAGAGATAATATACTTCCGAATTCTTTTGATATCTCATATTCACGGTAAAGGCGTTTTTCCTCACTTCTGAGATATTTCATAACATCGGAGGAGATCTCTGAAACTTCTCCGGTGGATCTGACTTTCGCCCAATACCGCTTGACTCCGTTTTCATCAGTAGTCCAGAGGTCGTAATCAAATTCTTTTGATTTATACATATCGCAATCTCCTTGTGTTTTTTTGAATTGACCGGCAAAACAAATCCGGGAGATCACGGGTATTTGGCTATATAGCATAACCAGCTGTATATCATAACAGTCCTTTCCCGAACAAACCGGAAAAGGACTCAGATCGCCGCATGAAGCCGAGCATTCGCGCGATAACGCAAAAAAGCGCCGTAAGAAATCGGACGAATATGTACAGCTATAACTATGCTGTGTTTATTCATCCGGCTTCATACGGCGCCTGGCAGTCTCCTCAGATCATCTCTGATTCTCTCCGCTTGCTCGGTTCAAAGTCGAAATCGTTTATTCAGTTTTTCTGTCAGCTTGTCTATCTCACGTGCTGACGATATCTAAATCTGCGCTGAACACGGAAATGCGCAAAGTTTATGATATATCTTCGTTTACATTTTCGGCAGTAGTTCAGTTTATGTCCTTCCCTGACGTCGCTGCCTACGATATCAATGAGGAACTGACAGTACGGGCACCGAATTTCCCGCATGGTCACTCTTTCCATCCCCTGCGCCGACAGTCTGAGTTTCTCCGCGAGAACTGCGTTTTCCGGAATATCCCGCGTCAGCTCATTAATTGTAATATTCATGTTGATCCTTCCGGCATAATACGCCTGAGCAGGATATTTATATCACGATACTCAAATAATTCCAGGCTGCGCAAGCGCAGTATAAGAGCGGTCATTGATACACCCATAGTATTGGCAATACGCTTTGCGAGTATACGATCCTCATGATCAAGGTTATAGTTTCCATATATGGGGATCCTGCTGTTCCCCGTTATTTTTTTGATATTCCTCTCCAGAATATATCTCGGCATCAGCAGTCCGGCCGCAAGACGGTCTATCTTGCTTTCACCAGCGCTGAGCAGCGCTTTCAGATCATTTGCGGTATAATCTCTTTCATTGTCAAACACCCTGCTGAAACAGGCTGTTTCAAGAGAACGGTCGTCAAGATAATGACTGAACTCATGAGCGATCGTAAAGCGGCGTCTTCCGCTCATCTGTGGCTCCAGCAGACATTTCTCGATAACGATCGTTCCTTTGGGAAAAAGCTTTGAAACCGGTCCGCGATCCATCATTATCCTGAGAGGCGTCATACCGTCCGAGATATACCCGATCTTATCTGTATCATCCTCAGCGAAAGAGCAATAAAGTATGGGGAGTCTGTACTGTTCTGTGACTATTCCCTCTATATCCACAAGCTCGGGAATCTCGCCGGAAGAAGAGTAATAGCCGCGGACCACACTCTCGCTCAGTTCGTCCAGCGCGTCATAGTATATACTGTTCATCTATGCTCCTTCCTTACGGGACACGGTCGACATACCATCTGTCCCGTATTTTGTAAATATATTTGATCGCACTTCCTATCTTAACGGTATAGCGAATTCCTTCAAAATCTGTTTCCGATTTACAGGAGTGAAGCACCCTGGTTATATTCCATGATCTTCCGTCCTCCCAGAAAATCCGACATGGCAGCTCATCATGACAGTCCACCCTGACTTCAAACAACGCCATGGCCATATCTCCTAAAGTATCTTGATCACATGAGTAGCTATGCCCTGAATATCCAGAGACTTCGGATAAATATCATCATAAGCCGGATTCTCGGGATGAAGACACCAGTTCTGCCGCTTGTTGTCATATATCAACCGCTTTAATGTATTCCTGTTCTCATTATCCATAGCGACCACTATATCTCCGATTTTCGCGTCGGTCTGTTCCCGGATAACAACCAAGTCGCCGTCGTCGATTCCGGCGTTTATCATCGAGTCTCCGTCAGCATGAAGTATGTATATGCTGCCATCACCGAATACCGACACCGGCAGCGGCATATATTCCTCGATCTGAGCTTCCCTTTCGTCCGGCGTTCCGCAGGGAATACTGCCTACGACAGCGGCGTTGTTTACAGCGGGATTCAACATATCTATAAGTTTGGTGGAGATCACGCCGTCAATATAACTTATCATCCCGTCGTCATGCATACTTTTCAGATACCGATGCGCGGTAGAAGAAGCGGTATGCATTTTTGCGGCAATGTCTCTGGTGGTCGGAGTATCGTTATGCTCCTTATAATATGTCTCTATGTATTCCTTGATCCTGAGCTTCAGGCTGTCATCCTTGTATCTCATGACTATTATACCTCAATACAGATCATCTGCTCCCGATAGAAATATTATACCATGCAGTTTTTAAAAAATCAATAGCCCAAAAAGGAGGTGTACATTATGATGCACACCTCCGAGGCTATACAAGCAAATATTTACATTGCATTCATTATTGATAGCGCTCCAGCATATCCCTGAACCCGTATACAGCTTCTTCAGGAGCTGTAATCCTCATCTTTCCTTCTGAAGCGAATACCCAGCCATAAAAGTTGCCGCTTAAATCTACCGTTGTTATGACATTGAAATGACTTTCATCAACGATCTCGGTATGCACATCCTCTCCGAAACGGTCTATAATGCTGTTCATAAGCTGATTCTCGCATAGCAGCGTTACTTCACAGTCTTTCCCGTCATACATGGAAAACTCCTGCGTGAAAAACTCAGATACAGAGAAATCTTCAGGCTGCGGAACGGTAGTTTCTTCAGTTATATCCAGGTTTATGATACGGTCTACACGAAATTTGGCGACAAGCTGTTTGTAATCGTGGAAACCCGCCATGTAATATGTATCGTTATACCAGATGAGTATATACGGTG
>CAMJPL010000099.1 GCA_946407735.1 uncultured Clostridia bacterium | reverse complement strand
GGTTACAGCGGATTCCTTAGGAGTTTCGCTTCTGCCGCAGGAAAACAGCATGGCTGCGCAAAGCAGCGGGATGAAGAAGATGTGTTTTTTCATGATAACTCCTTTCTTGTGTATTCTATACGATATTGTTTTTCTTGTTAGTATTTTCGAAATTCTGTGCGTATACATTCATTATACTTATATCGTGTGGTATTTCAAGCGGTGATATATATATGATAATTTGACCTCTTGGATTATATTCAAATTAATCATCCACCCTCACCCGTTCGCTGAGTGTCTTCTGCTGGTTCATACGTAACACAATAACGGATACGCAGAAAGACAGCACCAGCTGCACGCCGAGCATGACAGCTGAGGGAATGGGATCGAGTTTTACCGCTGTATCAAATCCCGCGGACATGAGCCGGGTCATGAGCGGCAGACTGAATGTGAGAACTGCGGCGGAGACGAAGACGGAGAAGACGTTTTCCCCGAAAGTCATGAACCCGAGCTGGCTGCCCGTCATCCCTACCGCTTCGAGGAGTGCGAATTCCCGGCGTCTGGCGGCCGAGGAAGCCAGCGCGGCGTTGATGATGCCGAGCATACCGATGAGGAATAAAAGCCCCGCGAGACTGTACCCGACGGCGGATATAGAATCGATCTGACCGCGTAACTCTTCCAGATCGTCAAAACGGCTTACGATCTCCATCCGGAGTCCCTCTGTGCTGTCCGCCGATTCCGCTGTATCTGTGAACGCCAAATCGCCCTATGATGTGCAAAGCTCTGCAAGTGAATCCATGAGCAGACCGATCCCGCCGTCCGGTTCATCCACCAACAGTGTATTGACATACCCATCCGGATAAAGTGTCTCGAACATGTCGAGCGGCAGTATCAGAAGCTGACTGCCGGATGCATACATATAGAGAGGAAGAGCGATCCTTCGCGTAACATCATAGCTCCACCCCTTTGAGGCGATCACGGAGAATGTACGACCGCCGATGGTCAAGGTATCCCCGTCGGAGAAATAATCCCCAGTCATATCCTCCAATTCCCTCCACATACCGGCGGCTATCACATAATTTCCCTCCGGGATCTTATTCGCCGTGGGATAATTATCGTTTTTCAGAGATAGAGCGGGAAAGAATTCTCTCGGGATTCCCAGTACACAGCATGTCAGCGTCCCGTTAGCGGCGGCGATCAGTTCACGATACATCACGCTGAAATACTCATTGTCCCATCCCGCCCCGCGCCAGTATTCGATCTCCTCCGCCGCAAGGGCTTTCTGCGCGGCTGTCGCGGGTATATGATCCACAGCGACGCGTACCGGCCAGACATTTTCCACGCCGTCAAGATCTTTCACGGCTTCGCAGAATTCTTCCGTCAGCCCTGCGCCGCTGTCGATCATGACCGAACTGTTTTCCATCGCGGGATAGAGCTGATAATCCGTCATACGCATATCGGAGGCAATATTTTCACGCATGACAGCAGCAGCGGATGAAGTAAGCGCGATGAGCAGGGCTGCGAGCGATACCGAAACTGCCGGGATGATATGCGCGCGCGGATTGCGGACGATTTCACGACAGACAAGCCCTTCAACGCCCGGCGTTTTTCGGCTGCGGATCCATTTCCTGTCCTGGTTTTCGTGCCTCTCTTCCCCGTGAACAGCCTCTATGGGCGTCAACTTTCTGATCCGGTTCAGAGGCTTTACGGCGGAAACAAGCACCGCCGCCGCGGTGAATACGGCGGCAAAGACTGCCACCCATCCATCAAATCTGCCCGTCACCCGGTCCGTTCCGATGGAGTCCATGAGCGGCACGAGCATCTGCCAGCCGATGATATATCCAAGCAGGAGCCCGACCGGAAGCGAGAACAGAAGCAAAACTCCCGCCTCCGCCCATATTGCCCTTTTACGCTGTTTCTCTGTCATGCCGAGTACCCAAAGAAGCCCCTGCGTCTTTATATCCTGACTGAGCGCGGCCGAATACACCCCGACTATCAGCATGGACGCCGCGCCGAAGATGATGATAACGGAGAATAAAAGAGCAAATACGGTCTGCGGGTTCATCCTCTCTTTCAGATTGCCGGTTAGATAAGCAGTGTTGATTATCGCATCCGGGACGTCTCCGCTTATTTCGCCGCGGATTGAATCGATTGCTTTGCCGATCTTTCCGGTAGTGTTCAGACGGTTACGGAACTTCAGATATATCATCATCCCTTCGGATAAGTTCGACGTCCCGTTGACGACAGCGGCAAGTTCAGATGCCCCCGAGCCTATTTCAGCCTCATAGAATCCGGTAACGGTGAATTCTCGGGGA
This sequence comes from uncultured Clostridia bacterium, assembly GCA_946407735.1. GTDB lineage: Bacteria > Bacillota > Clostridia > Oscillospirales > CAG-272 > JAAZGC01. Next base: position 3,108 of record CAMJPL010000099.1, on the reverse strand, counting down.
TAGGATTCCGCGCCTGAATCCATTTTCTTCATCAGCCAGATCGTCACACGGCTTCCGATGATCTCGTCCGGGAAAAAGCTGTGGGACAGCATTACTTCATCTTCTTTTTCTGGAAATCTCCCTTCGGTCATGTTCAGAAAGAAGTGACTCATCATCCGGGAATCCGAAAATCCGAGAATGCGGAGGGACGTCGTGATAAGATCATTTTCTTCGGTGGACATCATTCCCGTACCAACGGGAGTCACAGCGTCAGCTTCTTTTACGTATGGCATCCGGTTCAGACGCGCGAGTACTTCTTCACACGGGAGCTTATAGTACGCGTAACCGATAGAGCCGTGATAATCGCTGCCGTTCAGCAGCTGCATCATTCGTTCGTACGCCGACAATGTGGAAGACGCGATGCCGAATACCGCAGAATAGAGGATCGCCGTGAGGATCACCGCGAGGCAGACGATAACGGAGCGCGTGCGGTGATCCTTAATGCGGCGAAGCGTGTCTTTGAATAGTTCTATCATTTCGACGCCTCCCCTGAATCCGAGACGATCCGGCCGTCACCCATGCGTATGCGGCGGGAAGCCATCTGCGCGAGTTCCTCGCTGTGGGTCACCATAACGATGGTCTGGCTGAGCTCCTCGTTCAGGCGGCAGAGCGTCAGTACAACGTCGAGGGAGGTCTTCGAGTCGAGATTCCCCGTCGGTTCGTCCGCCAGTACGACATGGGGTTTGGTGATGAGCGCCCGGGCAATGGCAACCCGCTGCTGCTGTCCGCCGGACAACTGGTGTGGGAGAGCGAAGCGTTTCTCCGCGATCCCTAAGGTCGAGAGCATAGTTTCTACTTCGTACTTATCCGCTTTGATCCCGTCCAGTCCCAGCGGGAGCGTGACATTTTCCCAGACATTCAGCCGGGGCAGAAGATTGAAGCTCTGGAATACAAATCCGATGTGACGCCGCCGGAAGACCGTCAGAGGATCGGGAGCGAGGCTCGAGAGATCGACGCCTTCAATCACTACTATCCCCTCCGTCGGGGTGTCGATCCCGCCAAGCAGGTGCAGCAGGGTGGATTTGCCGCAGCCGCTCGGACCTACGATAGCCGCGAATTCCCCGCGGGATATCGTCAGGTCCACACCGTCGAGAGCCCTGAGCCGGTTTTCGTCCGAACCGTAGATTTTTGTGAGATTCTTTGTTTCGATCATATCAGATTCGCCTTTCTGTGTGATGCTTCCAGTATAGCAGATCATTCTTATCCTTATATATATATAGTCGCATTTATTTTGAAATGTGACGTCAAAAAGCGACGAATTTACAAATAATTATTTTTATTGCTTGACTGCACTTTTTTAGTTTCCATATTATGTTGATCTTACTCATTCGTTATATAATACGAAGCAAACAATCATATCGTCTCGGTCTTCAAACAATTTAACAATTAATTCACAGAGCCATTTTGTTATCCAAATAAAACTCACCGCTATTGCGCTTCAGTATCTCTGGGATTAATTGGAGTACTTTGTCCTTGCATATATAGATACGTTTCAGAATCAAAAATAGCTCAAAAAAAAAGAAAAAAACGGCTGTTAAGCCGTTTTTATTGTAAATAATTTATGAATCGAGATTTTTCACCACATCTATTTACAAATCTTTATCACAGTTTCCAATGGCGCAATATACAAAGTCATTTTCGTATACAAGTATATATTTATCTTTGTATGTATATAACTGTCCTTCTATGCCTTCGATTAATGTAACCGTTTCTTCTGAAAGGTAACCATCGTCTATCCACAGAGATTCGGAATTATTGTTCACTGTCTTGGTTACTGTTATTCTGTCATCACCAATCCCTGAAAGTACAAGCATCGAAGAATATCTATCGGCAGATATCATGTAATCCCATTCATCGGGTATGAAACCCGGTACCAGCGGTTTATCTATTTCATCACTATAGCCTCCGGAGAGTACCGTTATCCCTATATGGTCACTGTACCATTTTTTTATCGTATTTACAAAAGCGGCTCTTACAGGCTGTATAGAGAACATGACAAAAAAAACGACGGAGAATAAAATGAGAACAAATACTGCTGTTCGCTTCAAAGTATAATATACCGGAGAATTGTCAGAGATTTCATGTATTCTCCCTATATATCGATATACTTTTTTCTTGGCTTTTCGAGAAACGGGTATATCGTTTTCGCTTTTTTCATCCAATAAAAGTATATCATCCTTTGCCGCCATACCGCCGGATATGTCAAGCAGAAGATTTAGCGTTGCGTCATTTACTTTCATATATTAGTTATCCATATTCTCCAGTTTGTCTTTGATTTTCTTTTTGAACCGATTGACTATTGTACTCACCGATGATTCATTTGCCCCATATATTTTTGCTATTTCTCTTATCTTAAAACCGTAATGATAATACAATATACAGTAGTCTCTGTCTATCGCTTTGAGTTTGTTCATCTCATTCGTAATATATTTTACGTTCTCAGATGTTATCAATTCGATTTGAAGATCATAATCGGAGGCAATCTGTTCTTCGTATGAATACTTGTATTCTTCACCATCCGAAGATGTATATTTATCTTCTTCCAATATACTAAACGGCAATATTTCGATATTCTTTCCTTTTCTCCATTTCTGTATTATTACGGAACGCGCAAAACAAACCAGCAGTCCCTTAACAAAATTATCATCTTTGCCTAGAAAGTTCTCGTAATATCTTACTACCCGGAAAAATGTTTCACATAATATATCCTGAGCATCTTCTTCATTATGGACGCTTCTTCGAATAAAATTCAGCAATGAGTTGCTGTGACGCTCGAATATCCCACCTATTTCATTACGATCGTTCTCATCTGCGATGATACTGAGAAACACCATAGTGTCGATCATATATCCACCTCTTTTAACATATAGTAATTATACCATTGATAAGTTACAAAATCAAGTGAGCTATTATATCATTAGTGTTTCGTACTTAATGTTGAGGAAAACGGCGTGAGAGCTCCAAGGGCCTGCGGACAAAAAGTTGGACACTGAAAAGGAGAAAACATGTATACGCAGGAACAAAAACTCAAGGCAATTGAACTGTATATCAAATCGAAATTAAGTGTAC
>CAMJPL010000098.1 GCA_946407735.1 uncultured Clostridia bacterium | reverse complement strand
GCGGGCCTGCCCGGCGAGGGCGCCCCGCCGGCAGGCGGGGAGAGTCCCATTCCAATGAAGGAATAATGGAATATTCAGGATATAAGTCTTAGAATCAATCGGTATGAGTCCCATTCCAACAACGGAATAGTCGCATATCCAGAATCCCGCTCCAAGATTCGATAATCATCTCCCTCCCCGAGGATCAACACACCCCCCACTGCCGCCCCGCAAAAGGGGCAAATTTTCTTTATCCATCCGTGAAATATTATTAATTTCTTATTCAAATTGTATATTTTTTTAGATTCCCTTGACTTATCGCCCGCAATGTCGTAAAATATTATGTATAGCATGAGGTTATACCGCGCAGACGCGGGCTCATGAAAATTTATAAATATCCAGATATCCGGCGCCCGAAAGCGCCTTATAAATTCAGGACAGAGGCAGCTTCTGCCGATAATATACATTATATACGAGTATTATGCGATTTGCCGTATCCTTTATGAATCGCATTGAGATAGATCGCAGTTGCCGCGCCGCGGAAATCCGGCGGGGAAGATAGATATTATTTCGTGATCTACAAGCATATAATCGCGGCAGAGGCCTCTTTTCAAGGGAGGCACAATGTTACCCGTCATACTGAGCATAATCATCACCGCCGTGATAGCGGTCCCGGTTGCCTTCTTCCTCGGCGACCGGCACAGGACGAATATCACGGCCGCCGCCATCGGTTCCGCCGAAGCGCAGGCGAAGAAGATAGTAGAGGAAGCCGAAAAGCAGAACCGTGACGCCGCGCTTCTCGTCGACGACGCGAAACGCACCCTCGACGAGGCCGAACGCGCCGCAGATGAAAAGAAGAAGGAAGCCGTCCTCGCGGCGAAGGACGAGATATACGCCCTGCGCCAGGACGCCGAAAAGGAGATAAAGGACAGCCGCGCCGAGGTCACCCGCCTCGAGAAGCGCGCCCTTCAGAAGGAGGAATCCCTCGACCGCAAGCTCGAGCAGCTCGAGCGCAAGGACGAACAGCTCGAGAAAAAGCACTCCGAGATAGACAAGCGCCTCAAGGCGATAGACGAAAAGCACGCCGAGGCCGAGGCTCTTCGGGCGCAGCAGCAGACGCGCCTTGAGGAGATAGCCGGCTACACCGCCGAGCAGGCGAAGGAGGAGCTGCTCCGCACCATCGAGACGGAGGTCCGCCACGAGACCGCCCAGCGCATAATCGAGATCGAGAGCCAGCTGAAGGAAGAGGCGGACGACAGGGCCCGCAACATCATATCCCTCGCCATCCAGCGCTGCGCCGCCGAGCACTCCACCGAGGCCACCGTTTCGGTCGTCCCGCTGCCCAGCGACGACATGAAGGGCCGCATCATCGGCCGCGAAGGGCGCAACATCCGCTCGATCGAGCAGGCTACCGGCGTCGATCTCATCATCGACGACACGCCGGAGGCCATCACCGTTTCCAGCTTCGACCCGATCCGCCGCGAGGTCGCGCGTCTGGCGCTCGAAAAGCTGATCTCCGACGGGCGCATACATCCCGCCCGCATCGAGGAGACGGTCGACAAGGCGAAGAAGGAAGTCGAGGCCAGCATCAAGCAGGCCGGCGAGAAGGCCGTCTTCGAGCTCGGCATCCGCGGCATGCCGCCGGATCTGATAAAGCTGCTCGGACGGCTGCAGTACCGCACGTCATACGGCCAGAACGTGCTCCAGCACAGCGTGGAGGTCGCCTACCTCGCCGGGATCATGGCCGACGAGCTCGGCATCGACTCGACAATGGCCAAGCGCGCCGGACTTCTCCACGATATAGGCAAGGCGATGACGCAGGAGGTCGAGGGCAGCCATGTCCAGCTCGGCGTCGACATCGCCCGCAAGTACAAGGAGAACGAGGAGATCATCCACGCCATCGAGGCGCATCACAACGACGTCGAGCCGCACACCATCACCGCGATACTCGTACAGGCGGCCGACGCCGTCTCGGCGGCGAGACCCGGCGCGAGACGCGAGGATCTCGAGGCGTATATCAAGCGCCTGCAGAAGCTGGAGGAGATCTCCGGCTCCTTCCCCGGCGTCGAGAAGACCTTCGCCATATCGGCGGGGCGCGAGATCCGCATCATGGTCAAGCCGGAGGAGGTCTCCGACGAGCAGATGGTCATCACGGCGCGCGAGATCGTGAAAAAGATCGAGGAAAGTCTGGAATATCCCGGCCAGATCAAGATCAACGTCATCCGCGAGAGCCGCGCGGTGGATTACGCGAAATAAAAACGGAACGAATAAAAAACCGGAGAAAGCCCTGCGCTTTCTCCGGTATTGTTTTTTTGATACCCGTCAGGCATTGCCGCCTAAGGTTCACTTCTCGATCACGGCGACGCCGAGCTTCGCGGCGATATCGCGGATCGCAGTCTCGGGAAGACGGCTGATCTTTTCTATCAGTCCGAGAGGAAGATTGCTTTTCAGCATGTCGGAGGCCACACGCTCGTTGGTCTCGCTTATTCCGGTCTTAAGACCATCACGCATGCCTTCCTTTATTCCCTGCGCTCTGCCGTCTTCCCAGCCGTCGCGCCTCTGCTCGGCAAAGGCTCTGGCTTCGTCGTATTCGGTCAGATACATGCTCTTCACCTCCGCTTTGTTTTTCAGAATAAATGATTTTATCAGCATGCCGTCGCGCATCTCGGAAAGCGTCGTGTCGACGGCGGCGTCGATGTTATTCGTCTCTCTGTAATGGATGCGCACCGTATCGACGAACCACGAGTATTCCCCGAGCGGCTGACAGGCTTCGAGCAGCGCCTTGTTTTTCCCGTAGTTTATATTCAGCATCGTGACCTTCACTTCGATGTCCGAGCTGCCGATGAAGGCGTCGGAAAGAGACAGTATCTCCTTTTCCGGAGCGTCCGCCGCTCCGTCGTAGAAGCAGACGCATCTCGGAGCGGGAGCGAACTGAAGACGGCTGCTGTATCTGCTGTAGCTGTCACTCGTCTCGGTGTATTTCGCGTACACCATTCCGGCGTACAGGAAGAAGCGCATCGGCATGTTCGGATTGTATGTCGACTGCTGCTCGTAGAAGTTCATCTCGTCCGCAATAAGAAACGAGATATCGTTCTTCATGCTTATGTAAACGACGTCGTCTATCGTTGTGAACTGGATATCGTCGGGATCGTCGTAATCCGATCCGCTTAAGGCGTTGTAAAGACTGAGCGTCCACGCCTTGTGCTCGGGATTGCCGAAAATGAATTTGAAAAGCCGGTCCTTGTATTCCCTGTTGACCTCCGGCATGACATATCACCGCCTTCCGATAATATTATATCACATCCGACGCGCGATTTCAATACCGGCCGCCGGAATTGGATCCGCGCGAATTAAATTAACAATAATCTCTCGAATTAATACATCGTATCTGATATAATATAGCTGTAAATCACGATATCTAAACACTTATTCGGAATACAACGCCATGTCAAACAAAAAACCGCGCATAGGCTTCGTCTCTCTCGGATGCCCGAAAAATCAGGTCGACACCGAAGTGATGCTCAAAGAGCTCGTCGACGCCGGATACGAGATCGTCGCCGAGGACATCGACGCCGACATAATCATCGTCAACACCTGCGCCTTCATCACGTCGGCGAAGCAGGAGTCGATAGACAACATCCTCGACGTCGCCTGGCTGAAGGAGAACCGCCATCTTAAGGGCATAATCGTCACCGGCTGCCTCGCCGAGAGATACCGCTCGCAGGTGATGGACGAGATGCCGGAGGTCGACGCGCTGCTCGGCGTCGGCTCGATACATAAGATCCGCGAGTGCGTCGAGAGCGTCTGGAACAAAAAGAAGTACACCTCCTTCGAGCCGACGGACGCCTGCCCGCTCGGCGGCGAGCGCGTCGTCACGACGCCCGACTACACCGCCTATCTCAAGATCGCCGAGGGCTGCGACAGCCGCTGCACATACTGCGCGATACCGTCGATACGCGGCCGGTTCCGCTCGAGGCCGATGGAGAGCCTCGTCGAGGAGGCGAAGTCGCTCGAGGAGCTCGGCGTGAAGGAGCTGATCCTCGTCGCGCAGGACACCACCCGCTACGGGCTCGATCTCTACGGCGGCTATAAGCTCGACGAGCTGATACAAAGGATAACCGACGAGACTAGGATCCCGTGGATCCGCCTGCTCTACTGCTACCCCGACAAGATCACCGACGGCCTTATAGATCAGCTGAAAAACAACGACCGGCTGCTGAAATACATCGACATCCCGATCCAGCATATAAACGGCGACATCCTGAGGCGGATGAACCGCCACGGCGGCGCCGACGCGGTGAGGGACGCCGTGAGACGCCTGCGCGAGATCCCCGGCATCACGCTCCGTACGACGGCGATAGTCGGCTTCCCCGGCGAGACCGATCAGCAGTTCGAGGAGCTGTGCGACTACGTCCGCGAGACCGAGTTCGACCGCTTCGGCGCCTTCGCCTACTCCCGCGAGGAGGGCACGCCGGCCTACGACTTCCCCGATCAGATCGACGAGCAGACAAAGCAGGACCGTCTCGACAGGATAATGTCGATACAGATGGACATCTCAGAGAAGCTGAACCGAAGGAAGGTCGGGCAGACGGTCCGCGTGCTGTGCGAGGGCTGGGATCCCGTCGCCGAGCGCAATTTCGGCCGCTCCGCCGCCGACGCCCCCGAGATCGACGGAAAGGTCTACTTCACGGCGAAAAAGCGTCCCGCCGAAGGCGAATTCGTCGACGTGAAGATCGAAGAGGCGATGGATTACGACCTGCTCGGCAGGATGAAATAAGTAAACGGCCGGTCCGATGGACCGGCCGCATGTTTTTTTATGCGGGGATTATTTGCCGAAATATCTCTCGAGCAGACCCTTGAAGCCGCAGCCGTGGCGGGCCTCGTCGCGGGCCATCTCATGGACGGTGTCATGGATGGCGTCGAGATTGAGGGCCTTGGCCTTCTTCGCGAGCTCGGTCTTGCCGGCGCAGGCGCCTTCCTCGGCGGCGGCGCGGAGGGAGAGGTTCTTCTTCGTGTCGGCGAAGACGACCTCGCCGAGAAGCTCGGCGTAGCGGGAGGCGTGATCGGCCTCCTCGAAGGCGTAGCGCTTGAAGGCTTCGGCGATCTCGGGATAGCCCTCGCGGTCGGCCTGTCTCGCCATGGCGAGATACATGCCCACCTCGGTGCACTCGCCGGTGAAGTCGGCGCGCAGATGATCCTTGATGTCCTCGTCGACGTCCTTGGCGATGCCGATGACGTGCTCGGAGGCATAGACGGTCTTGTCGGCCTTCGGAGCGGCGGTCTCGGCCGGAGCGGCGCCGTCGTCCTCGATCAGGACGAAATCATCCTCGGGGCGTCCGCACTGCGGGCACTTCTTCGGCGGCTGCTCGCCTTCATAGATATAGCCGCAGATCTTGCATTTCCATTTTTTCATTTTGAATTCTCCTTACATTTATCTCCGTCAGTTTATACTATCGTTTCTCGGCTCCCGCCGAGGGTACGGATTAATTATACCATTTTTCGGTGAGCCGTGTCAAGGCTTGGAGGGGGGATTATAAGATTTTACAA
>CAMJPL010000097.1 GCA_946407735.1 uncultured Clostridia bacterium | reverse complement strand
TCGTGGAAAAGAGTCCAGAGGAAAACCGAGCAGGTTTTCCTCTGGTCGCCTTCTCACCCGTCTTCCCCGATGGGAAGACGGGGCGCCGCCCGCGTAGGGCGCCTGCCCGGCGAGGGCGCCCCCGCGGCAGCGGGGGAGAGTCCCATTTCAATAATGGAGAGATTTTATATTCAGAATATCAGTCTGAGAAACGATAAATAATCAAGTCCCATTCCAAGAATGGAATAGTTTTCTATTCAGAATATCAGTCTGAGATTCGAAAAGTAACTGAGTCCCATTCCAACGATGGAATAGTCGTATTTTCAGAAAACTCATCCAAAGAAACGATATAATCCCCCTCGACGGCATACTCGAACACCCATATTACGGAGGAATATAATGAAAATCGGCACCCGCCTCAGGCGTCTGAGGCTTGAGAAGGACGCGCGTCTCGGCGCGCTCGCCGAGTATCTCCATGTCGACGCGCGCGATATCGACGACTGGGAGCAGGACAGGAGCCTGCCGCCGACGGAGCTTCTGCCGAAGCTGGCCACCTTTTTCGAGACCACGACGGACGAGCTCCTATGCATGGACAGCTATTTCGACGACGGCTACCAGAGGGAGATCATCTCCGAGTACGGGCGGCTGATCGCCGACAACCATATCTCCCAGGCCGCCGACAAGATGCGTGCCGCCGTGAGGGCGCATCCGAAGAACTGGCAGTTCAAGGTCATGCTCCAGTACGCGCTGTATCTCCTCTGCGATCAGCCGAACATGGCGAGATACTATTCCTCCGAGCTCAAGCAGCTCCACGACGAGATAATCGCCGGATGCCCGGACGACGGGATAAGGACCGAATCGCGCCGCTACTACGCGCTTCACCTGTGGAACGATCTCGGCGCCGGAGAGGAGGCCGAGAGCGAGATAATGAAGCTCCCGCCGAGGGCCGAGTCGAGGGAGAACATGCTCCCGGCCGTCACCGGCGGCGAGAGGAAGTGCGCCCTTCTGAAGGACAATATCTTCGACGCCGTCCTCGACGCATCGAGGGACATAATCGACCTGCTCGAAAGCGACACCGGGGAGGACGCCGAGAGCGCCGCCGTCGCGAGGATCAGGGCTGCCGCCGACGTCGTCTCGTCGGTTGCCGGGGACGGCGACATGGGCACGCTCGCCGCGCCGATCTGCCGCGCGCTGCTGCGGCTCGCCGAGCATTACAGCGTCAGCGGCGAAAAGGCCAAGGCCGTCACCGCCTTCGATCTCGCCGTCGACCGCGCCGTCTATTTCGACGGGCTCCCCGACGTCTACACCTACACGTCGCCGATGCTCTCCGGCGTCACCCGCCGCCGCGCCGACATGGAGCCGAAGCCGCTCACGCCGTATATCGGCGGCGAGGTGCTGAGCCGCCCGTGGGCGCAGGCGCTGAGCTACGAGCCCGGCATGGCCGAGGCCTGCGAAAAGCTCGGGCGCGCCGCCGAGAGGATAAAGGCGGCCGCCGAAGCCGACAGGCGGGCGAGGGAGGAGCGGATAAACGCAAGAGCCGCCGAAAAGAGCCGCGCCCCGGCTTCGGCGGACAGAATCCTGCCGGACGCGCCGTCGTCGACCGAGTCTCCGGCAGCCGGAAACGAAAAGAAGGAGAACACCGAAGATGAGTGAAGCGATAAAGGGCCGCAGCCGGATCGCTCTTTCGCCGGGAGCGCTTCTCGCGCCTCTCCCGGCGGTGCTCGTCACCTGCGCCTGCCCGGACGGCGGAGGCGGGGTGCTGCGCGACGTCGTCACCGTCGCCTGGACCGGCATGCTCTGCACCCGCCCGCCGATGACATATATCAGCCTCCGGCCTCAGAGATACTCTCACGGCATAATTTCGCGCTCGGGCGAGTTCGTCATAAACCTGCCGACGGCGGACATGACGAAAAAGCTCGATCTCTGCGGGATGCTGACCGGAGCGAAGGCCGACAAATTCAAAAGATGCGGCTTTGAGACGATGAGCTCTACCGCCGTCGCCGCGCCGACGATAGCCGACTGCCCGCTCTCGCTCGAATGCCGTCTGAGAAAGCCTGACGGCGTCGATATGAACCCGCTCCCGCTCGGCTCGCACGACCTTTTCTTCGCCGAGATCGTCTCGGTCACGGCGGACAGCCGCCTGATGTCGGAATCGGGCGCCCTGCGCCTCGACAAGGCCGGGCTCGTCGGCTACCTCCACGGCGAATACTACGCCATGGGGAGATACGCCGGGAAATTCGGCTTCTCGGTGAAGAAGAAACAGAACACAAACCTTTGATCAGATAATCCTGCCATGGCTATATTCAGAAAACCCCGCCATACTCCGTCAAGGGAGATCGGGCTTTACATACATATACCCTTCTGCGCCGAGAAGTGCATGTACTGCGACTTCTACTCACTGCCCTGCGGCGGTATGGGCGACGCCGACATGGCCCGCCTCACCGACGATTACTGCGACGCCGTGATGCTCCAGCTCGAGGATCAGGCCGGGATCGCCGGACAGTGCGTCGTCGATTCGGTCTATCTCGGCGGCGGCACGCCGACGATGCTCTCGTCGAGGCAGCTCGTCGACATGCTCGACTGCGTCTGCGACAACTACAAGGTCGCTTCTGACGCCGAGATCACCGTTGAGGCGAACCCCGGCACGGTCGAGAAATTCGGCAAGAAGGGGCTGATGGGCCTCCGCCGCGCCGGAGTGTCCCGCGTCTCGATGGGGATGCAGTCGGGCGACGACGCCGAGCTCCGGGCTCTGGGACGCATACACCGCGCCGAGGACGTCCGCTCGTCGGTCGAGTCGCTGCGCGAGGCGGGGATAGAGAACATCTCGCTCGATCTGATGTACGGCATACCGCTGCAGACGCGGGACTCGCTGTTCGATTCGATAGACGCCGCGGCGGCGCTCGAGCCGAAGCATATCTCGCTCTACGGCCTGACGATAGAGCCCGGCACGCCGTTCGACACGGTAAAGGACAAGCTCGATCTTCCCGGCGACGACGAGATGGCCGACATGTATCTCGCGGCGGTCGAATATCTCCGCCGCCTCGGCTACCGCCAGTATGAGATATCCAACTTCGCGCTCCCCGGCTGGGCCTGCCGTCACAATCTGCGCTACTGGCGCGGCGGCGAGTATCTCGGCTTCGGACCGGCGGCCGCGTCGTTCTTCGACAGACGCCGCACCCGCATCGGGCGGCATCTCGACGCATATATCGACGCCATGCGCGCCGACGGCAACCTCGCCCCCCTCTGCGACGAGGACGAGCTGATCTCCGGCGAGGACGAGCGCAGCGAGTACATAATGCTCCATCTCCGCCTCGTCGAGGGAGTCTCCGACGCCGAATACCTCAGCCGCTACGGCGAGGATTTCGGCGAGAGGTATCAGGTGAGCCTGCTGAGGATGCTGAGCGGCGGATATATCACGCACGAAAACGGCCGCTGGGTCCTCACCCCGCAGGGGATGTATGTGTCGAATTATATCCTGTCGGACCTGCTCGCGGTGGACGGGAGATGAGATAAGACCGGCGCGGCATCTGTGAGATGCCGCGCCGGATATCTGTTTTTTCACGTCCCCGCTTCAAAGGCGGCGACGGCTTTGTCGATCTCCTTCTGGATCTTCGCCTCGTTCTTTGCGAAGAAGGATGCGAAATCGGTCTTGTTCTTCCATACGTCGGTGCAGAGATTCACGGCGGTCACGCTGACGGCGATCGGGATGTAGTATGACAGGGTGTTGAAGACGATGTCAAGCGACGCGCCGGATTCCTCGTCGCGGGCGACCTTGCCGTTCAGCATCTTGTCGTAGAAGGCGGGGACGATGGTGTCCTGCGACTCCCACGCGAGCGCCTCGAGGATTATGCCGGTCCGTGAGAGATCGCCGGCCGTCAGGGGTATGAGCATGAAGTACGGGTTGCCGCCGAGATTGTGGTATTCGCCCTGCTGCTCGTTGTACATCGGGCCGGGGACGATGCCGAAGTCGATGTCCATCGTGCGGAGCTTCTGGGCGTTGCCCATCGTCTCGGAGTAGAACAGGGTCTTTCCGGCCTTGAAGAACTCGACTCCGCCATTGTTGGCGCTTTCGCCCTTCGGATGCTTGAAGCCCGGCTCGGCGAGAAGAGAGGCGAGCGCGGTAAGGCGCTCGATCTCGTCGGGATTGTTCAGCGTGAAGACCGGCATGTCGTTTTCGTCCTTCGAAACGCTGGCGAGAGCGCCGACGCCGTAGATGAGCGCCTGCACGCCGACGTCGGACCATGAGGTGTAGCCGTACTGATCGTCGGCGCTGAAGCTTCCGTCGCCGTCGAGATCGGAGTAGACCGACGTGCCCATCGTTTTGAAGACGTCGATCGTCCATTTCATATCCTTTATCAGCTGATACGGGTCGTCGAGGGCGTAATTCTCGCGCATGGTCTTGTTGAAGTAGAAGGCGCGGACGCCGTCGTAATGCGTGGTGTCGAACAGGCTCATGCCGTAGTAGTTGCGGCCGCCGATAGACATGTCGCGCATGGCTCCGTGCACCCACCACGGCTTGTCGATGTCGATGTACGGTATCTGCCCGTACTCGACGGCGATCCCCTTCTGCGTGCAGGCGAGGGCGTCCGACATGGTCAGAAGGACGACGTCATACTCGTCGTCTCCGGCGGTGACCGACTTCTGCGCCGTCGACGCGACGGAGGTGGTCGAGACCTCGGAGATGGTGACGCCGTACTTTTCGGCGACGGCGAGGTTGCGGTCGTAGATGGCGTCGTTCACCACCTCGCCGTTCTGCTCCTCGGCGGTGACGACGTAGGTAGTCATCCACTCGGCGGTGTTGCCGTTGAGGAAGGTGAAATCATAGCCGCCGAAATTCGATCCCTCGGGGATGTCCGGCATGAGCACGGTGGTGGTCTCTTCTTCGGCGGCGGGAGCGCCGCCGTCAGATGCGGACGGAGCGGCAGTGACAGACGGAGAATCGCTCTGCGCATCACCGCATGCCGCCGCCGGCAGCAATACGGCCGCCGTAAGCAGAGCGGCAAGGACGCGTTTGGATGAAGACATGGTATATCCCCCTGTAAGATGCAGATGTGTGGCTGTAAGTACGGATTAATTATAACATACGATGCGGGCGGATGTCAATGGGAAATGGCTGAGGGAATGTTAAAAGAATAATCGTTCGGGGAGCCCTCCACTGTCAGTCGGCTTTGCCGACTGACATCTCCCCCCGAAGGGGGAAGAACTTAATATGAAAGTTGCTCCGCAACTTTCAATCAGTGTTCCGCTGCGCGGAACGGGCCCTCATCAGTCGGTCAGCGGAGCTGACCGACAGCTTCCCCCAGAGGGGGAAGCCTCTAATAGGAAAATTTGCTGCGCAAATTTTCGATTTGTGTTCCGCTGCGCGGAACAAAGGAAGCCGTGGAACGAACTTCACAGAGCGAATGAGCGGAAATAGAGCCAGCGAGCAACGCGATGCGCCGGGTGTTTTTTAAAAGAGAATACTCATATGTCGATTGTTTTTATAATGGGAATACTCACATGCCGCTCATATGATAGACTCCCATCGACCATGGCGGCAAAATCGGGCGAAATGCTGTATGAGTGATGGAATGGAATCCGAAAAATCTCACCAATTTACGGTTTTAAACGATAAAAGGGACGATCGGTCTCTTTTATTCACTGTTCCGAACATGTGGACGATACAGTGA
>CAMJPL010000096.1 GCA_946407735.1 uncultured Clostridia bacterium | reverse complement strand
GAGGACGTCCTCGACTCAAGAGCCTGAGTCTTCCTTTCGCGGAAGTCCGATGGTGACGAACTGCTCCTCCGTCTCGGGCGGGAGATAATCCGGGTCCTTTGCCGCCACGCAGCGGTGGATCGGCTGCCCCTTCGCCATGAAGGAGGCCTCGTACTCGGTGACTATGTCGTCACCAAAGTACTCACTGTGCTCGAGATCGTATGTGACGTCCCTGACTTTGAAGCCGTTCTCCGCGAAGGACCTGAGCGAGAAGTCGAACAGCGGCCGCGAATCGGTCTTGAACCAGATCTCGCCGTCAGGCGCGAGGAACCGCCAGTACATATGAAGGTATCTCGCGTACGTCAGGCGGCGCTTCATATGCCCCGGTCTCGGCCACGGGTCGGGATGGTTTATGTAGATGCGCTCGATCGATCCGGGCTTTATCCAGCCCTCGAGCCGCTCGGCACCGGTCACTATGAACCGGACGTTGTTTATCGGGCTGTCCCCGTCCTTCGACGCCATTATCTTTTCGGCGGCGACGACGGCTACGTCGCGCACGATCTCGACGGCGACATACATATGCCCGGGATCGCTTTTCGCGAGGCCTGAGATGAACGCGCCCTTGCCGCAGCCTATCTCGAGGCCGTAGGGGACGAAATCGAGCTCTTCGGGCGACGTTATAAGAAGCTCGCCGCACCTTTCAAGCCTTTCGGCTCCGTGTTTTTTGTGTCTTACTCTCATTTAGATCGCACCACCATATATAAATTGGAAAAAAGCATCCACAATAAATCAAAAGGAGGTCTTTGTCGGTTTGGATACAGAAAAATATCTATCCGCTCTGGCCGATAAGCTTCGCGCGCTCGGGGTAAGCGAGGAAGATATATCAAAGCAGCTCAAGATAACGCGGAATTATCTCGAATCGCTCGACGACGCCGAGCTCAGCGACACCCTCTCGGACACCGAGCAGCTGGACAACGTCGCCGAGAATATCTATACCTTCATCCAGAAGAAAAAGGAAAAGCTCGTCGAGACGCAGGAGCTGAACAAGGTACTCGCCGAAACGATACCGTCGGCGTCCGGCGCCGCGGCAGTGCAGGCGCAGCAGACGCAGCAGACTCCCCCTCAGACGCAGACCGCTCCGCAGCAGCCTCAGCCCGTCCCGCAGATATCGCTGACGGAGGACGTGCGCCAGTCGTCCCTTCCCGTCCCGGCACAGCCGCAGGATATCGCGCCGTCAGTTCCTCAGACGCCGGCATCGCAGAACGATCAGCGCGCGGCGCAGTCACAGCGCCCGTCGATAAGACGGTACAACACGTCGGAGTTCGCCGTCGATCACGACCCGAGCTCACATTCGTCGACCTTCGGCGCGGTCGGTCAGCGTCAGAACAAGGCGCGCCGCGACATGACGAGCGAGAATCCCGCCGTCTCCCCGTCGTACCCGCGCGAGCGGAGGTATGACGACAGCCGGTATTTCACATCCACCGGAAAGAAGACCGGCGACAGAAATCAGAGCTCATCCCGCGCCGACAATCCCGAAAACGACGATTCCTACTACGTCGAGAAGGCGCACGGCTCGCCGCTGTTCTGGATCCTGTTCATAGGCACCCTGCCGTTCACGGCGATCATATACGCCGCGCTGTTCATCATATACGGCGCTCTTTTCGCTGCCATAGCCGCCCTCATCGTCGGGCTCATCGCCGTGCTGATAGCCGACATCGCCGCCGGCACCGCCGTGTCGCTCGTCGGGATAATCTACGGCATAACACAGCTGTTCAATCCCGCCACCCGCGCGGTCGGTCTGTACGAGCTCGGTCTCGGGCTGCTCATCGGCGGAGGCGCGATGTTCGCCGGGATAATCATATACAATATCGCCATAAGGCTGCTGCCGTTCATCCTCAAGAAGTGGACGTATCTTCTCAGGCTGATACTCGGCAAGCTCAAGGATCTGTACTACGCGCTGAAACGGCGCTCAAGCGACGGAATGAAGAGAGGTGACAAGGCATGAGACCGGCGTCGGTCATATTTCTCGTGATATCTGTGATCATAATGGCGGCCGGGCTCGGGCTCTGCTTCTTCGCTCAGAACAAGGCCGAGGACGAGGGCATACAGCTCTTCGAATCGGAGACCGCCGACAGCGGCGACACGGTCGAGACCATCGACTTCGCCGAGGAGGAGCTTGAGATCGGAAGGATCGCGCTCACCCTGTCAAACTGCGAGGTAAATGTCTCGATGGGCGACCGCTCATACGTCGAGCTCGTCAACTTCGAGACCGGACACTACGTCCGCGGCACGTCGAACCAGACTCTCTCCATCGACGACACCATCAACGTAAGATCCATCCTCGGCTTCGCCCAGAACGCCGAGTTCAAGGGCATCCGCCAGTATCTGCAGTATTACAGCAGCTCGCGCGACAAGGCCGAGCGGGAGAAGAAGATTAACGTCTACATAAACCCGCAGGACAATCTCAAGATCTTCGAGATCAGCGTGAAAAACGGCAGCGTAACTCTCGGCGATCTGTCGGTCAAATCCGCCGATTACAAGATCACCGTCGGCAGCGGCGACGTCACCGTAGGCAGCATATCGAAGTCATCCTCGGTCGAAATATCGGTCGACAGCGGAAACGTATCGGCCGCGGTAAGGACCGTCCAGCACATGCTCGTCACGGTAGGACACGGCGATTTCAGCGCCGAGGTGCTGTCGCCCGAAAATCAGAACTATAAGCTGAACGCCGAGGACGGCAGCATAAACTATCTCGGAAGCGAGATCCCGTCGCCGCATGAGGAGACGCATCCGATCGCGTCCACCTCGATCGACGCCGAGGTCTGGCACGGCGACATCATTATCACCGCCCTGCAGGCAGCAAAGGAAGTAGACTGATCGGATCACAGAGCCCATATCGTTCCGGCCCCTTTCGGGGGCCGGATTTTTTAAACCATTATAAAAATGATTCAAAAATAATAATTTGTAGCAAAGCTTTTGGGAAAAGAGGGGGGTCTGGGGGGAGGAAAACGCTTTTCTCGAAAAGCGTTTTCCTCCCCCCAGTTTTAAGAAAACGTAACTCAGTACTTCTCCCTCAGTATCTTGTCCGCGACATAGAGGCCGTTCGCCGAGGCCTGAGACAGCGAGCGGGTGAAGCCGGCGCCGTCGCCTATCGCGTAGATATCGCGGCAGTCCTGAAGCTCGAAGTCGCTCGCCGCCGGGCGCGCAGAGTAATACTTGCACTCGATGCCGTAAAGGAGGGTGTCGTAGTTGTTCGTCCCGGGGGCGATGTTGTTGAGCGCGTCGAGGGTCTCGATGATGTTGTCCAGCTGGCGCTTCGGGATGCAGAGCGACAGATCTCCCGGCACGGCGTTCAGAGTCGGGCGGGTCGACGACGCCGCAAGACGCCTCGCGTCGGTGCGCCTGCCCAGCTTGAGATCGCCGAGGCGCTGCACCAGCACCTCGCCGCCGCTTATCATGTTCGCAAGAGAGGCCACATGGCGGGCGTACTCCACCGGATTGTGGAAGGGATTCGTGAATTTGATCGTCGTAAGCAGGGCGAAGTTCGAGTTCTGCGTCGCCTTCGCCTTGTCGCGGTAGGAATGGCCGTTCACCGTAAGCACTCCGTCGGTGTTCTCGGTCACCACCTCGCCGCGCTCGTTGAAGCAGAACATCCTCGTCGCGTCGCCGTAGACCTTCGAGCGGTAGATGATCTTCGGCTCGTAGATCACCTTCGAGAAATCGTCCCAGACGATGGCAGGCAGCTCGACGCGGACGCCGATATCCACCTGATTGTTCTGCATCGGGATCTTCTCGCGCTGGCACCAGTCGGAGAAGAACTGGCTCCCGGCGCGCCCGACGGCGATGATGATGACGTCCGACTTTATGCCGTACTTCTCGCCCGTCCTGTAATCCTCGCAGACGACCTTGTGCTCTCCCCTGTCGATGTCCACGACGTTCGTCTCGGTGCGCAGGTCTATCTTGTCGGAGAGATACTCGACCATGCGGCTCATGGTGCGGAAGTTGTCGTCGGTGCCGAGGTGCTTCACCTGCGCCTGGAGCATGTGAAGGTCGTAGCGGAGCGTCAGCTTTTTCAGCTCGTCGCTCGGCATGAAGCGCTCGGTGGTGGCGCCGAAGCCGACAAGTATCTTGTCGGCCTGCTCGATGTAGTCGATGACCGTCTTCCCCGGCAGATAGTCGGTGAGCCAGCCGCCGTATTCGGTCGATATGATGTATTTTCCGTCGGAGAAGGCTCCCGCTCCGCCGAGACCGGTCATGATGGCGCAGTGTTTGCAGTTCACGCAGGTGGAGGTCTTCTGCGCGATGATGGGGCATACCCTCTTTTCCAGCGGCGCGCCCTTCTCGAGCATGACGACATGCAGATCGGGACGCCGGCTGATGATCCTGTGGGCGAACATCAGTCCCCCGATGCCGCCGCCGATGATCGTGATGTCGGCTTCGTTGTTGTAACGCATTGAATTGATTCTCCGTCCTGTACCCGGAACGAAACGCTCCTTGTAGTGATGATGGTCCTGTGATACGTCGCTTTAAAAGCGCCGATTTAAAAGCTCGGCTTTTAAAAGCGCTCGGGGAGAACCTTCGCAAGAAAAGGCTCTCCCCTCCTTATCGTGATTATACGAAAGCGGCTTTATTTCGTCTGCTGCCTCACGCCCGGCATCTGCCCCGTCTGGGACCCGGCCTGCCGTGACGCCGTCTGCACCATCTGCTGCGCCGTCTGCTGCCCTGTCTGATACGCCTGCTGAGGCGCCTGCTTCGGTATCTGCTGCGACTGACGCATCTGCTGCTGTCCCGTCTGCGACATAGCCTGCGGCACCTGCTGCGGCATCTGCTGAGACTGATGCATCTGAGGCGGCGGCATCGTGCCGGTGAAGGCCGTCTGCTGCGGCGCCTGCTGACC
Source organism: uncultured Clostridia bacterium (assembly GCA_946407735.1). Classification (GTDB taxonomy): domain Bacteria; phylum Bacillota; class Clostridia; order Oscillospirales; family CAG-272; genus JAAZGC01. Next base: position 924 of record CAMJPL010000096.1, on the reverse strand, counting down.
CTGCTGTGTCTGCGTCAGCGGCTGCTGGATCTGCGCGCCGGACGCCGTCTGGGACATCCTTCTCACCGGAGGCAGAGTCGACGTGACGTTGACGGCGGAGGTCTTCCGCCTGTATTTGTTGAAGATCTTGATTATCTTCTTCTTCTGCGACGCCTTGAGGAACTTGTCCTTGTCGAGGTCGCGCAGGTACGGCACGAGGGTGTCGGCGTTTAGCAGCTGCGCCTCGGTGCGGGACAGGCTGACCTTCTTCGCGCCGAACATCACCAGATTGTGGATCGGCGTGTTGAATACCGATTCGCGCCGCATTATCGTCTTGACTGCCTCGAGGACGGCAAGATTCTGCTCGAACAGGTTGTTGAAGACATAGACCTGACCGTGCGGGTCGGTTATCGACCACTGGCCCTGATAGGGGTTGTTGATCCTGCCGACATAGTAATTCGCCGTGATGACGGCAATGCCGCCGCTCAGCACGACTATCGCGTCGACGGGGCCGACGTCCTTGCCGTCAGGCCCGTAAGGCAGAGTGACGTTCAGAAGATACTGGCTCGGACGGTACTGAGTGGCGAGAAGCCGCCCGAGGAAGAACCTGTTGCGCTTCGCCGTGCTCCGCACCTTGTCGTAGTCGAGCGTCGACTTGATCTTCAGCGCTATGGCGGCGATCCCGATGAAGCACAGGATTACCGCCGCCGATATGAGTATTATCTTGATTATCTGTGCATTGTCCATTCGATATCCGCTGTTCCGCCGCCCGCGCATAACGCGGACGGCGTCCCGGCCTTTCTTTTTTTATCGGTTGTTTTCGGCTCGCGCACAGAGCCGGCTTAAATCACTTCTTCGATGTTACCTTCTCAAGATACTCGGCAACGTCTCCGACCGTGACGAAGTCCCTTATCTCCTCGTCCTTTATCTCGATGTGGAAGTTGT
>CAMJPL010000095.1 GCA_946407735.1 uncultured Clostridia bacterium | reverse complement strand
CGAGGAGCGCGGCGTCTACCGCATCCATCAGTTCGAGAAGCAGGAGATGATCGTCGTCTGCAAACCGGAGGATTCGCCGATGTGGTTCGACAAACTCTGGCAGAACACGGTCGAGTTCTTCCGCACGATGGACATCCCGGTGCGCACTCTCGAGTGCTGCTCGGGCGATCTGGCCGATCTCAAGGTGAAGTCGCTCGACGTCGAGGCGTGGTCGCCGCGTCAGCAGAAGTACTTCGAGGTGGGCTCATGCTCGAACCTCGGCGACGCTCAGGCGAGACGTCTGCAGATCCGCGTCCGCAAGGCCGACGGCACGAAGTATCTGGCTCACACGCTGAACAACACCGTCGTGGCTCCGCCTCGCATGCTGATCGCCTTCCTTGAGAACAACCTGCAGGCCGACGGCAGCATCCGCATCCCGGAGGCGCTGAGGCCGTACATGCACAAGGACGAGATAAGGTAAAATACAATGTGCAGCCGTGATGATCTTAACCATTTGATGAATGAGACGGCGGACGGTCTCAAGCGGCTGTTCGGAGGCCGTCTTAAGGATGTGCTTCTCTACGGTTCATACGCGCGGGGAACGCAGGAGGAAAGCTCGGATATCGACGTCATGGTGCTTGTGCGTCTCCCGCAGGATGAACTGTCGCGCTATCGCCGGCAGGTCAGCGATTTCTCGTCCGATATGGATCTGAAATACGGCGTGCTGCTCTCTATCGTTCTCCGTGACGCCGAGGAGTTTTCCAGACACGGAGATACGATCCCGTTTTACAGAAACGTGATCGCGGATGGTATCAGCTATGTTCACAGATGATGTAATCTCGCTCTGCCGTCACCGCATTTCAAAGGCGGGATCGTTCCTGTCGGACGCGGAGGAGACTCTTAAGCTCGGGATGTATGAAAACGCGGCGAACAGATCGTATTACGCGATTTTTCATACCATCCGCGCCCTGCTCGCGCTGGATGAGAAGGATTTTTCAAAGCATTCCGGCGTCATATCTTATTTTCAGCTGACATACATCAAGACCGGGATACTGCCGGACAGGCTTTCAAAAATACTGAAAAGCGCTTATTCTCTGAGAACTGAGAGCGACTATCAGGATTACTTTGAGATTTCCGACGAGGACGTAGCTTTGCAGGTATCCGAAGCAAGATACTTCTTTGAGACTGTCCGGGATTACATCGATCAGCGGATAGAAAGCCGCTGATAAAATCAGCATACACAACTGCGGATAAAATATTTCGGAAAGGAGCGCATAATGGAACTTATCCTTACCGGCGGCAGGGACGTGAGCGAGACCTTGTTCATCGTCATCTGGTCGCTGTTCATCGGCGTCGTGATAGGCGTCGGGATGGGCATATATCAGAAGGGCATCCTCGGTTCGTTCGTGCGGCATCTGCTTGACAAGCGGGCGACGTCGCCCGACACGGCGGTGACGATGGACGAGTCGGGGCTTACGAAGAACCGTCTGATCCGGGCGCTCATCACGCGCTCGATCCGCGGCGAGAGCTCCTACGGCCGCATCGTGACTCCGGCTCAGGCCGATCTTTCGGCGCCTCTGAAGGAGGGCGAGAAGCCGGTCATCACGCCTGGCACCCGCTTCTACATTCCGGCCGAGATGAACGACCGCGCGGTGACGTCGTTCTCGAACAGCGGCAACATCATCGTCTGGGCGCTGCTGTCGATAGCCGCCTTCCTCGTCGTGGCGCTCCTCTCCTTCTACATCGTCCCGGCTCTGACCGACATGCTGAAAAACATCGTGGGGTAAGGGGAGAACGTGATATCATAATCGGGGAGGGGAAAAACCCCTTCTGAAGAAGTGGTTTTTCCCCTCCCCGAACCCCACCCCTTTTCCACAAGACTTTTTCTACTTTTTTCGATTATTTGACCTTATATACGAAGGTACTGCACACTCATGTCTTCTCGCGGTTCGGGCGGCGAAAGCAAGCGCCGCCGGTCTTCGGCTCCCGCCATCATAATCACTCTCGCGCTGGTGATCGTCGCCGTCGCGGCTGTTTTTACCGTCGTCTACATCTCCGGCATACGCTACACCAAGGTGACGCTGACTGACGGCGGCGACATCAAATTCTTCGGCACCGTCGACGACGACGGCAAGCCGCTCGAGGGGAAGCTGTACTTCTCCGACGGCTCGAGCGCCGACATCAATCTCACAAAAAGCGTCATAAACTATGACAACGGCGACATATACGAGGGCGGGATCGTCGACTTTCAGCGCGAGGGCGAGGGAACGGTGACGTTCGCCTCCGGCGACGTCTACACCGGCGAGTTCGTCGACGACAAGATCACCGGCAACGGGGTCTTCCGCTATGTAAACGGCGACGAATACGAGGGCGAGCTCGTCGACGGCCGCCGCAACGGCTACGGCGCATATACCTGGGCCGACGGGTCGATCTATTTCGGCTATTACGTGAACGATCTCAAGGAAGGCAAGGGCAAATTCGTCTGGGCGGACGGCTCGTACTATGAGGGCGACTACAAATCCGACATGAAGGAAGGCGTCGGCGCCTACTACTACTCGAACGGCGACCAGTACATCGGCGACTTCAAGGCCGACCGCCGCTCCGGCTCCGGCGTCTACACATGGGCGAACGGTGAATCGTACGCCGGTACCTTCGTCGACGACGTGATGAGCGGCTGGGGCATCTACTCCTGGCCGAGCGGCCGCACCCTCGAAGGCCTGTTCAAGGACGGCAAATTCATCCGCACCGAGCCGGCGAAGGAATAATGGAATATGAAAGGAACCGCTTTTTCTATGGGAGAGGGCGGTTCTTTTGGTTGGGGAATTCTTCCGCCTTTGTTTCGCCCTCATCAGTCAGCCGCGCTTAGCGCGACTGCCAGCTTCCCCCGAGGGGGGAAGCCTCTAATACGTAAATTCGCTGCGCGAATTTTCGATTAATGTTCGAGGCGAAGCCTCGAACAAAGGACTCGATCCCTTCTAAACTTCGCGCGAAGCGCGACTAGTTGCCGCAAAGCGGCAACACAAATCGAAGATTTACGCAGTAAATCTTCATATTAGAGCCTTCCCCCTCGAATAAGCCGAAGGCTTATTCAAGGAAGCTGTGTCAAGCGGCTTATGCCGCTTGACAGATGAGGGCTATACGAGGGCTATCAGTTTACACATGTCTTACGGTCGGTTAAGGGCTTACTTCCCCCTTCGTTTCCCCTCATCTGTCGCCCGCCTGCGGCGGTCGACATCTTCCCCCGAAGGGGGAAGAACTTAATATGTAAGTCGCTCTGCGACTTTCAATTAATGTTCGAGGCTTCGCCTCGAACAAAGTGACTCGACCGGGAATAAACTTCGCGCGAAGCGCGATTCGTTGCCGCAAAGCGGCAACACTTATTGAGATTTGCGGAGCAAATCTACAAATTAAGTTCTTCCCCCTCCGGGGGGAGATGTCAGTCAGCTTCGCTGACTGACAGTGGAGGGTCTCCCTTTCCCCTTTGTGGGAAGGTGGCCGTCAGCTTTGCTGACGGCCAGATGAGGGTCTCCCCGAAGACTTTTGTTCCGTCCTCACCCTACTGCCGCATAATCACACACCATTCCCACACACACTTTCCCCCCACAACCCCACATCTCCGGAGGTAACACACCATGGCTGACAGCATCATTATCCGAAATTCGCGATTCACTCTCGAGCTTTCGACCGACGGATGCGCCGTGTCGCTGCTTGTCGGCGGCGTTGAGTGTCTTTCGCCGGAGGAGCCGACGCCGTTCTTCTCGGTGACTCAGGACCGGCCGTTCAACAACGAGGTCAAGCTGGCGCATCCGAACAAGCGGACGACCTATCCGGCGAACAGGATCTCCGCCGAGCCGTCGGACGGCGGGATGCGGCTGCGCGTCGGCTTTGAGATCGCGCCTTACGACGCGCTCGTCGACGTCGGGATAAAGGACGACTACGTCTCCTTCACGCTGGCGGGGTTCGACTGCCCGCCCAATGCCTACGGGCTCTGCATGACGCCTCCGCCCGCTGCCGAGTTCCGGCTCTGCGCGCTGTCGCTTATCCGCCGGGAGCATTTCGGCGCGTGGATGAACGTCGAGTGGGACGACGAGGCGGCCGTCGCCGTCATGGCGGCGACTCCGAACGCGATCGTCGATTCGGAGAAGTTCAGCCGCCGCCGTCTGCTGTACGCCGACGCTAGGCGCGATCTGAACCTCATCGGCGTTTCGGCGGCGCTGTTCGCCGCTCCGGCGGCGTCGCTGCTCGACTGCGTGGACAGCATGGAGCGCGACTTCAATCTGCCGCTCGGCGTCGAGAGCCGCCGCAGCGGGGACATCAACGGCTCGATATTCTGGACGGCGTCCTGCACGCCCGAGACCGTCGACGACCACATCAAATGGGCGAAGCTCGGCGGGTTCAGGTACATAATGATCTACTACACCGCGCTCTTCAAGGAGAGAGGCGGCTATTCGCTCGACGGCGACTACGACTGGCGGGACGAGTATCCGCGCGGCCTCGCCGACGCGAAGGCGATGCTCGACAAGATCAAGTCCGCCGGGATCACGCCGGGACTGCACTTCCTGCAGACGCACATCGGTCTTAACAGCCGCTACTGCACGCCGGTCGCCGATCCCCGCCTCGGGAAGATACGCCGCTTCACTCTGGCGAAGTGTCTCTCCGCCGACGACACCGAGATCGAGGTCGAGGAAGACCCGACCGGCTGCGTCATGTACGACGGCTGCCGGATCCTGCAGCTTGGCGGCGAGCTTGTGCACTATGACGCCTATACGACCGAGCGCCCCTACCGCTTCACCGGCTGCGAGAGAGGGCATCGGGGGACCAACGTCGTCTCACACTCCCGCGGCGAGACGCTGAGCCTGCTCGACGTGAGCGAATTCGGCGCGACGAGCTGCTACGTCGATCAGACGACGTCGCTGCAGGACGAGATCGCCGACAAGATCGCCGAGGCGTACTCTGCGGGGTTCAGATTCTGCTATTTCGACGGCTCGGAGGGAACGAACGTGCCGTACGAGTACTACATCCCTCTGGCGCAGTACCGCGTCTGGAAGAAGCTCGAGCCGAAGCCGCTGTTCACCGAAGGCGCGGCGAAGGCGCATTTCTCCTGGCATCATCTGTCGGGCGGCAACGCCTTCGACATCTTCCCGCCGTCGATCTTCAAGGCGATGATAAGGAAATATCCCGCCGAGGAAGCGCCGCGCATGGCGGAGGACTTCACGTCGCTGAACTTCGGCTGGTGGGGCTTCTGGACGCCGGACGGGCGCGAGGACGGCGGCACTCAGGCGGATCAGCTGGAATACGGCACATCCCGCGCCGCCGGATGGGACTGCCCGGCGACGATACAGATAAACATCTCGGCGCTCGAGAAGCATCCGAGGGCGCGCGACATCATGGAGGTGATGCGCCGCTGGGAGGACGTCAGACTGCGCGGATGGCTGACGGAGGAGCAGAAGGCGGAGCTTCGGGATCTCGATACTGAGCACACGCTGATCATAAACGAAGCCGGGGAGTACGAGCTCGTCAAGGTGAAGGAGCTCACGACATCCGATCCCGACATCCGGGCGTTCGGTTTCGTCCGCGGCGGCAGATCGTACGCCTCGGTATGGCACGCGAGGGGGGAGAAGAAGGTCTTCCTCCCGCTCGCCGGGGAGTGCTTTGTCAGCCGTGACATCGGCGGCGGGGAAATCCCCTGCGGGAAGACCGCCGAAGGGATGTCGTTCTGCCTCGGCGACAGGGTTTATATCTCCTTTGCAGGAGATATCGAGGAGCTGGCGCAGGCGGTGAAGGGGATGAAATTCTGCCAGTGAGCGGCGGCGAGGATGTTCAACTGTTCCATAGTTGGGATGGGACTGTGACTTCATTTCATAGACTGATATTCTGAATATAAAAATCTTCCATTCTTGGACTGGGACCTCCCCGCCTGCCGGC
>CAMJPL010000094.1 GCA_946407735.1 uncultured Clostridia bacterium | reverse complement strand
GCGCACCGAATAGGCGCGAAGCGCCTATTCACGGCAGCCGGGGGAGAGTCCCATTCCAATGATGGATGAGTTGGATATTCAGAATAGCTGATCCAAGAATGGATTATATTTCAGTCCCATTCCAACAATGGAATAGTTGAATATTCAGAATACCAGTCTGAGAAATGACACACAGTCATTCCCTCTCCGTCAGCCACACTCTGACAGCCCTCTTCCACTCATCGGTTCCGTATCGGAACAAACATATGCCGTCTGCGCCGCTGTCGAGGGCGGCCTTCGAGTCGCGCTTCATTGAGTCTATCGTGCCGCCGTCATAGCACTGGATGCCGGTCACGACCTTCACGCCGCAGCCGAGGGCGCCGCGTGTCGCCTCGCCGACCCAGCTGTCGTTCATGCCGTAGGCCTTGCTGTACGCCATCGACAGGAAGACGTCGAATATACGGCTCAGATCGGCGTAATTCTGCCCGTAATGCAGATCGGGGAAGGCGAGGTCAGACGTGAACGCCCCCTCCGGCATCAGCGCCGCGCTGAGGATGATGTCCGGCCTTTCGGCGCGGGCGGCGGCGGTCAGCCTTTCGGCGAAGCGGCAGACGTCCTCCCGGCGCTTCGCGGCGAGGATGAGGACGTCCTCATCGCCAGCCCGGTAGGCGTCGAATATCGACGTGCCGTCGGGAGAGGCGCCGTAGAAGGTCTTGTCCATCAGCTCCTTTATATGCCCGACGTCCGCCCCGCGGTTTTCGAGATCGGCGTAATCGTCCTCGCTCCAGCCGTATGTAAGGTGATTGTAGCGGATGTAGTCGAGGTGGATGCCGTCCACGTCGTACCGCTTCACGAGATCGGTTATCACCGACTCCATGTACAGGGCGTACCCCTCGTCGTTCATGGATATGACGTCGTTGTCGCGTTTCCTCACATAGTGGCAGAGCCCGCTTTCGGGATGCTCCGACTTGTATGTAGCGTCCGACGCCGAGGTGAACCACGCGTGTACCCTTATCCCGCGCGCGTGAGCGGCGTCGAGCGCCTCGCGCAGGATGTCGCGTCCCCTGACAGCCGGCGGCGCGAGCGGCGTGTCGAAGGCGACGGTGCCCTTGAGCCCCTTCGTCAGAAGATATACGTCCGTCACGCCTGCATTCGCGCAGTCGTCGAAAACGGCGTCGGCTCCCATCCCCGAAATGCTTTCGGTCCACATCCAGACCGCTGTTATCTCTTTTTCCATCTCTTCGTCTTCCGTCATTTCCGTCTCTGTTTCCGTCTCTGTTTCCGTCTCAGTTTCTTCCACGGCGTCGGTTCCGTCCGCCGCGGAGGGGCTTTCGCCGCCGTTATCCGTCTCCGCCTCTGCCTCCGTTGCCTCCGCCGGCGTGGTGACAATTTCCGCCGTGTCTACGGAGGTCCCTGCCTCAGCCGCTCCGCCGCAGGCCGACAGGATGACGGCGAGGGCGGCTGTCACCGCGCTCAGGAGGACAAATCCGGTCCTTTTGCGGATCATACTCCCTGCGGAAGCCATCTGTCGCTCTCCTCAAGACCGAGAGCGCCGACTATCTCAGGCAGATTCTGCCCGATGTTGTCCATCGCCGGCACCGAATGGGCGTCAGAGCCGCAGTAGAACCTGCACCCGGCGGCCTTCATCGCCCCGTAGATCTTGACGATGTACGGCAGACGCTTCTTCGGCAGGTCGGAGGCGTTGAGCTCGACTCCGACGCCGATCTCCGCCATACGCCTGAACAGCTCAAAGTACGCCCCTTCGAGGGCGAGATAGGTGTTCCTGAAAGCGCTGTCGCCGTTGCCTTCGGGGATGTAGCTGAAAAGATGCGCCAGACCTATCTTTTTCCACGGCAGGTCGAGATCGAGCGCGTCGCGCAGACGCGCGTACTGAAGGGCGTGATATCCGGCGAGGGAGAGGTTCTCCGACGGGCTGCAGAAGCCGCGCATGTGGAAGTGGTTTGTCGGGATGAGCACGATGTCGTAAAGGTCCATATGCTCCCTTGTCATGGCGAGAGTTTTCCCGCCGATGAACTCGGTCTCGCATCCGAACAGGAACTTCACCCTGTCCGATTCCGGCAGCGGCAGGGCCTGACGGCCGTGGGCTATGTCCTGCGGCCTGTACCAGCCGGAGGCGCCGGGAACGTCGGCGTCCCATGTGTGGTCGGTTATCGCTATGACGTCGTAGCCGCAGCGCTCGGCGTGGTTCATCATCGCCTGAGGCGTCTGGTTTTCGTCCTCTGAGCAGGACGACAGGAAGGTATGACAGTGAAGGTCGTGGTTTATCGGGAACATTTTCGCGTCCTTTCGGGTACGGTTTGTCTGATGTCGGTTTTCGTAATGTCTCTTTGCCTTATATCCCCAGCCCGCCGAGGGCGGACGCGTAGCCTCCCGCCGCCGACGCCGTCAGCGCCGATCCGAGCGTGAAGAGCGCCAGCACGGTGAGGACTATGGCGAGGCTTTTCAGCCAGCTCGGGGCGTATCTCGTTCCGTCGGGGGCGACGGGATTGCGTCGGGCGTTTATCTCGAGGCTCAGCCGCTCGAAGTCCTCGTCGGTGGGATTTTCCGGCAGCTCGTACCGTATCTTCGGCTTCATCAGGCGCTGTCCGGCGCGGAGGAATATCACCGCCCAGCCGAGCATGATCAACGCCGTGCCGAATACGGCGCGGGGAGAGGCGGCCATCTTCTCGGCCTCGGCGAGAAGGGCGTCGAAGGCCTGCTGCTGCTCGGGCGTCATGGCCGGGGCCGTCCGGACGGAGCTTTCGATGAACAGCGCCGCGACGGACATCGCGTTGTTGATGAAATGCAGGATCATGCCGGGGAGCATAGATCCGGTCTTGAAGCAGATATAGCTCAGCGCGCCGCCGAGGACGGCGGTCGTGATGAAGCGGTAGGGATCGAGATGATGCAGCCCGAACAGCGCCCCTCCGGCGACGGTGACGAACACCGACGCGGCGATCGTCCTCTCCTGCGTGAAGGCTCTTTCGGCCGTGCCGACGACGCAGCGGAGGATAACTCCCCTGTGAAGCGCCTCCTCGCATACGGCAGGCATGACGGCGGTTATCAGCAGGCTGAGCAGCGGCGGGACGGACGATATCACGCCCGACAGATAGTCGGCCTCGCCCGCCACGGCGTCGGGGAAGAGATACGCCAGCGCCGTCGCCGCGGCGTACATGGCGAAATATCCGCCGATGTAGATGAAAAGCGAGCCGAGCAGCTGTCTCGGCGGTACGGCCTTTATCGGGAAGAACCCCTTCGGCGGCTCGCCCGTCATCCTGCCGATGACGACGGCCGAGATCACGGCGAGGGCGAGGATTATGAGCTCCGTCAGAGCGAGTCCGGCCATACCGAGCGAGCTCTGGATCGGGGCGCAGACGAATATGAGAAGAACTACCGCCAGAAGCGCGACCGCGGCGGCATGGATCACAGACGGGTGTTTCAAATGAGTATATCTCCGGAAAAATGTTTTGTCAGCATAATTATACCTTCGCTGCGGCGGCGTTTCAACAGAAATAATGTAAATATTGTCCCTCTCCCGGGCGGTATTGTTTACACATGCCTCTTGAACTTACGGCCGATGAGAGTTATAATATATCCGTCGGGCGGAGCGCCGCCGCATGGCGGCCCGGCCCGCAGAGTACAAACGAAGAAATTATCGACCATACAGGGTAAAACGCTTTGACTGACATCTACAAACTGCTGTCCTCGCTCATCGGCGGGCTGTCCGTCTCGGGCTTCGAGCGGCGGGCGCACGAGGACATGAAGTCCGTCATATCGCCGTATTTCGACGAATGCGAGACGCTTCCGGGCGGAGGGCTCGTGTTCACGCGCAAATGCCGCAGGGCCGGCGCTCCGACCGTCATGCTCGACACCCATCTCGACGAGATCGGGCTGATGGTCACCGACGTGACTGAGGAAGGCATGCTTCGCGTCGCCGCGCTCGGCGGCGTCGACGTCCGCACGCTCCCGGCGTCGGACGTCATGATACACGGCAGGGAGGGCGGCTTCCCCGGCGTCGTCGCCGCCACTCCGCCGCATCTGACGAAGGCGGGCGAGCGCGACAGGCTGCCTGAAATAAAGGATCTTCTGATAGACACCGGATATGACCGCGAAACGATGCTGCGGCTGGCTCCGGCCGGGACGCCGGTAAGCTATATGAGCCGGACGCGCCGTCTTCTTGACGGCAGGGTCGTCGGACGGGGCCTCGACGACAAGGCCTGCGCCGCGATAGTGCTCCGGGCGATGGAATATCTCGACGAGAACGCCCCGGACGACCGCCTTGAGTGGAACGTGGCGTACAGTCTCGCCTCCGGCGAGGAGATCGGCGAGACGGGAGCCGCTCCCGGCGCGAGGGCCGTCATGCCCGACGCGGCGATAATCCTCGACGTCGGCTTCGGCACGGCGCCCGACGTCGGCAAGGGCTCGGGAAAGCTCGGCGGCGGAGCGGTGGTATCGATCACGGCGGCCGCCGACAGGCCGCTCACCGACGCCTTCATCGCCTTCGCGAAGAAGAAGGAGTACAAGGCAAGCGCCGTCGTCGAGGCGGGGAGCACCGGCACCGACGGCGACGCCGTCAACACGGCGCTGTGCGGCGTTCCGTCGGTGGTAGTCAGCCTGCCGCTGCTGAACATGCACACGCAGTCGGAGATAATCGACATGAAGGATATCGAGACGACAGGCGATCTCATCGGCGATTTCATCGCCGGGGGAGGCCTCGGCGGATGGTACAGGGAAGCGAAGGAGGCGGCGCTGTGAGCGACAGAAGGACAGATCTGCTCGAGCGGCTTTCCGGCGCCTTCGGGCCGTCGGGATGCGAGCGCGAGGTAAGGCGCATGATCACGCGCGAGATCGGCTGCGCCGACGCCTTCGAGGTGCTGCCGATAGGCGACCTTCTGGTGAAGGTGAAGGGCAGGAGCGAAGGCCCGAGGCTCATGTTCGACGCGCATATGGACGAGGTCGGCTTCATGGTGGAGAGCATCGACGACGACGGCTTCATAAAATTCCGCACCCTCGGCGGCATCGACGCGAGGGTGATGTGCGGCAGGCGGGTGACTCTCGGCAGCCTCGACGGGCTGAAACGGGTGCCGGGCGTGATATCGTCGAAGCCGATACATCTTCTCGGCGGCTCGGGGAAGACGACCCCGGCGTCCGAGCTTTACATCAGCATCGGGGCGAAGGACCGCGCGTCGGCGGAGAAATACGTCAGCGTCGGCGATTACGGCTGCTTCGACACCGATTTCTACCGCTTCGGGGATCACAAGCTCCACGGCAAGGCTCTCGACGACCGTCTCGGCTGCGCCGTGCAGATCGAGGCGATACACCGTCTGACGGCAGACCGCCCGCCGCAGGACGTCTGGTTCGTCTTCAACGTCCGCGAGGAGATCGGCCTGTCCGGCGCGATGGCGGCGGCATGGCGTCTGCGCCCGGAATACGCCGTAGCGCTCGAGGCGACCGCCTGCGCCGACATAAGCGACGTCCCGCAGGGCAGCAGGATAGGCGAGCAGGGCATGGGAGGCCTGATATCGCTCGCCGACGGCGGTACGATATACGACGATATGATGGCCGGATGGGCGATGGAGCTGGCGCAGAGCCGCGGTATAAAGGCGCAGTACAAGCGCATGTGCACCGGCGGCAACGACGCCGCCGGGATCCAGCGCACCGCCGCCGGAGCGAGGGTGATGGCCCTCTCCGCCCCGTCGAGATACATCCACAGCGAAAGCAACGTAGTCGACGAGAGGGACTACTTCGCCATGATAGATCTTGTCGAGGCTATGGCGAGGGAGATTTCGTCCCTCGATGCGAAGGTGAGAGGTATCTGCCGATAAGGGCGGGAAGGTGTCGGGGATTCTGATTATTCCATTGTTGGAATGGGACTGAATACTTTTCGATTCTCAGACTGCTATTCTGAATATCCAACACTTCCAATGTTGGACTGGGACCTCCCCGCCTGCCGGCGGGGCGCCCTCGCCGGGCAGGCCCGCT
>CAMJPL010000093.1 GCA_946407735.1 uncultured Clostridia bacterium | reverse complement strand
CACAGGAAGACCGAGCATGAGCATGTCGATGGCGGCCTCGGAGGACGGATCGGATTTTTCCGATTCCTTTATAAGCACGGAAAGCTCTCTTACGGTAATCTGACGGACGAACTCCGTCTTGCGAAGTTCATGGATGGCTGAGATATCATCACGGCTCATCAGATCGAGCATCTGGCCGACGGTGATCGTCCCGCTGATATCGGTGTTCCACATCCTCACGATGGAGCTCCAGGCCGATGTCATCGGGCGGCTGTTGTAGTCCGACTGGGACGCGAGGGCGATCAGCCCGTAACGCGAGACTGTCAGATTCGAAACAGGCTTGCTCCAGCTCGGGAGCGGGAAGATACCGCCCGAAAACACGAGCTGAAAGATCATGATGAACGGCATTATCGTCATGGCGGCGGTCGTGGTGTGCGCCAGACTCGACACCCAGAGCGACAGCACGTCCGAGGCGTAGCTGATGAGGAACATCGATATGCCGAAATCGACAGTCATCCACGGGGTGAACAGGCCCTTGTCGGGAAACTGGACACCGGCGAGATTGCAGACATAGACCGTGATACCGGTCTGCAGCAGGCAGAGCATAGCCTGATAGATGAGATGAGCCGCGACATAGGAGGTTATATGCATCCCGGAGCGGTGATCGCGCTTCACGACGTCGCGCTCTCGGCATATCACCTGTATCGAGTTGAAGCATCCGTTCCATATCGCAACGCATGTCAGGGCGAACGCTCCCTCCAGAGTGTCGATCATGTTGCGGAAGAGCATGCTTCTTACCACGATAGCGACCAGTCCGGCGATGATTGCCGACATCGGAAGCACCTTCCAGTCGTTCTGATAGACGAACATGCGAAGGAACTTGCCGAGATATATCCAGATTTGAGAGATCCGGCCGGTGTTGCGTATCTTCCGTTTTTTCGGCGAGGCGGCGGTATTTGTCATTACGGTGGTCTCAGGCATAATTCTCCTCCTCATACCTCGCGATGAATTCCTCAGCGCGGCCCTCGCCGCCGACAGACGGCGGGTTTATCGTTTTGACCACTTCTTCCATGCTTTCCCGGTCGAAGAAACGCTTCGCCTCGTCGATCGGACCGAAATAAGCCAGACGGCCGATCCGTTTGCTGTCCTTCGCCAATACTATGACATCGTCGAACAGGTCGATGACGCGGTCCGGCGTATGCGTGATGACTATTATGATCTTCCCCTGATCGGCGATCCCGCGGAGAGCCTTCATAAGTTCTCTCGCCATGACGCCGTCAAGTCCGGAATCAGGCTCGTCAAGTATGAACAGGGAAGGGTTGCTCAGCAGCTCCATGGCGATGGAAACTCTTTTTTTCTGTCCGCCTGACAGCTTGTCTATCAGGCTGCCGCGAGACGGGGTGAGCCCGAATAAACCCATGACCTCCTCGACGCGGTCTCTGCGCTCGCTCGCGCGGGTCTCCTTCGGAAGTCTGAGCCTCGCCGCGTCCATGAGGGTGTTGTATATCGTATCCTTGCCGCGCATCGTGTCCTTCTGCGGGGCGTAGCCGACAAGATACTGCATCTTTTTATACTGCTTGTAGATGTTGCCGCCGGAAAGCAGGATGTCGGCGTCGGCCTTCTCGTAGCCGCTTATCGCGTCGAGGAAAACAGTTTTTCCGGCGCCAGAGCCGCCGAGAAGCAGCACCATGCGCCCGGGAGCGATACTCAGATGGATATCGCGCAGGAGGACCTTTTTCCTGAAGAAAATGTTTACCCATCTTGAGCGGATGTCGACCGTAAGACCGTCGTCGAGCTTTTTCGCCGCGCCGTGCTTGACTATCGATTTCAGCTCGTCTCTTATATCTTCGACCTTCCACGCCGGGACATATTTCGGTGAGAGACCCCATATCAGCGCGGGCAGTGACCTGAAAACCAGCCATAGCAGGATCCAGCGGCGCTTCTTGCCGTATACCTCGCAAAGCCCGATGTATACCCTTATGGTGTATATCTGCCTTATCAGCTGAAGAGATATGACAAGTATGAGAAGCGACAGTTCGACCCCGGATATCATATTTCCGGTTGTAACGGTCGGCTCGAGGAGCCTCATGACGGAGGCGATTATCGCGATCATGAACGAAAGCACGCTCGTCACGCGTCCCTCCGGCTCGCGTCCGGCGCATTCGGAGAACATGTAGTCTCTGGCGAACGGTATCAGCGCCCACCAGCCCTTTATCCCGGATTTTATGAACATGAACCATAATCCGATGATATACAGGATCGTAAAAAGAACGCCGTACCAGGTCGCTTCCCCGAACAGCAGAACCAGAATAATATCCATGTTTTCACTCTTGTCCAGTTTTGAAAAATGAAGTAATCCGTCTTTTCGCCGACGGATGAAAGACGACTGTGGGATGAAATACTTTAATATTATATCACAGACAGCGGCCGGAAGTCAATATTTAACTTATATCTGAGCTATGTATCGGTGCTTTAATGACACCGCCGCCTGTGTCGATCTGATCCGATATAATTATACATCTATTATTCGATTTTGTCAAGCTGATTATTCGCGGATTTGTTTCGCCGTTATCTGTTGATATTTTCGTTTTTTTATGATATACTATATAGCATGGATAAAAATATACGGGATTTATACATGACATATCACAAACAGGATCCAGGGAGGATGAAATGACAGGCACGGATATCACCGCAAAATCAGGCAGAATAAGAGAAATATGCGGTATAATCGAAGACAGGATCAGAAATGTCCATATCGGATGCTTCAATGGGCTTGACAAGCCGCTGTTCCTGATATCCGAAACATACCCGGGGCTGTGGCTCGAACACGCGTATGACGCGGTGTTCTACGCCTCTCTGCATCCGGAATATCTCTATCTCGCCGAAAATACCGTCAATCTCTTCATCGACAGGCAGACCGAAGACGGTCAGCTCCCGTTCGCCGTTATGCGCAGCGGAACCGTACGCTATTCCCAGATCCAGGAATGCGTCTCCTTCTACTCGCTCTGCCTTGAGGTATGGCGTATGGATCATGACGACGCCTTCCTTTTGAAGGCCTATGAATCGGGCAAGAAATGGGATTCATGGCTTCGCCGTCACAGGATGACCACGGGACGCGGTCTTGTCGAGATGTTCTTCGGCTATGACACCGGTCATGACAACAGCGGAAGACTGGAAGGTATCGCCTGTCCCGGAAATTATGCCCTGAACGGTGTGGAGCAGAACGCCTCCGTTCTTCCGCCTGACGACGGCATCACGCCTATCCTCGCCCCGGATATGAACTCGAACCTGTACGGGAACGAGCGCTCGCTCGCCGAGATGGCGCGCATACTCGGAAAAGCGGAGGAAGCCGAAGAATGGGAGCGCCGCGCAGCAGATGTAAAGTCGAATCTCTTCAAGCGCTGCTTCTCGGAGGCGGATGCATTCTTCTACGACGCCGATAGAAACGGGAATCTGAGAAGGTATAAATCGAGCACGATCTTCCACCTGTTTATGGAAAAAGTGCTGAACATGGATGAAGACGCCGAGCTCATCGGACGAATATACCGTGAGCATCTTAAAAATCCGGAAGAATTCTGGACTCCGTACCCATTCCCGTCGATGGCCGTAAACGATCCGTCATGCGTCGGGCACGTTGACAGAAACTGCTGGGGCTATTACACGATGGGGCTGATCGTGCTGCGCTGCACACGCTGGATGGACAGCTACGGCTGGAGCGGTGATTTCGATCACATCTGCGCGAAATGGCTCGAGGCATGGACGCGATGCTTTGACATCGTCCCGCTCGGACAGGAGATAGATCCGATCACCGGAGAGCCGACAAAATGCTCGCCGTGGTATTCAAGCGGAATGCTTAGCTATCTATATGCCGCCAGCCGTCTCGGTATATATGATTTATGATTTGAATGTTGGCGATCAAATCAATTGTGTCTAAAATGAAAACACGTTCATATATCTATTGAAATACGGGATTAAATCTGATATAATATATCATAACTAATAGCGCTGCGTGGTTTTATCCCCCAAAAACCGCGATCGGAAAAGAATTTTTACAAAGGAGGGCTTGACAATGCCGCTGATCCGCGCTAAAATAGCTCAGACAGACAGATAAGGTAAATCTGTCTTTTTCGGCATTTTACGTTACAATATCATATTACTGTTTGACAGCGATACACTGTCCGAATGTATTTCGGGCTGCGTATCGCTGTTTTTCGCTTTGAATCTATTTTTGAAGAAGGAAAATATAGTATGAAACCAAAGAAATAATTGTTTCTGGCGTTTGTGCTGGTGATGATGCTCACCCTGATGTCGGTGACGGTATCGGCGGAGAATGGGGTGAGCTATCTAAACGAAGCTGGCATTGTTTGTACTGCTTCAAATTCTACAACACTCAGTGAAGAGGATGTTTCTTGGAGCGGCGGCTGGTATGTGGCCGCAGCTGATGTGACCATCTCCTCTCGAGTCACCGTCACCGGCGCGGTCAATCTGATCCTCGCGGATGGCGTGACATTGAGCATTCCCAAGGGAATCAATGTGACCGACGCCAACAGTCTTACCATATACGGTCAGAGTACCGGCGCTAACATGGGATCGATAACGATCAGCAATGTGGAAAAACAAAACGCAGGCATTGGCAGCGGCATGTTAGAAAGCGCGGGCAGCATCACTATTAACGGCGGTAATGTAACAGTTATTGGCGGTTACGGCTGCGCTGGTATCGGCGGTGGTCAAGGGGGAAGCGCTGGCAGTATCACTATCAATGGCGGTTCAGTCACAGCCACTGGTGGACAATATGCGGCTGGTATCGGCGGAGGCTATAATAGCCGGAACTCCTACGGAAACATCAACATTTACGGCGGTACGGTAGAAGCTATCGGAGACGACCGCAGCGCCGGAATCGGTGGAGGTCGCGTAGATTCCGTTATTGAAACCATAGGCGGTAACATCACTATCAGCGGCGGTACGATTACGGCGAGAACTGACTCTCAATACGCGGCTGCCATCGGCAGCGGAGAAAAAGGTTCTTGCGGTACAATTACAATCAATGGCGGCATCGTAAATGCTGAGGCAACGAACGATTCCAATGGTTATATCGGCTGCGGCTGGAGTGGAACAGTTGGAAATGTTATTATCAACGGCGGTTAGGTTACGGCAGCTCGGATCAGAAACTACGACAGCAATGATTTGACGATTTCCATCAACGGAGGTCAGGTTTACGTCTCTGATAATATTTCCGGCGTAACTACTCTCAGCTGGACCAACGTGAGCGATTCCATCTATGCCGAAAAATACTACGGGACCGTGACCGTGGCGGACGGAAAGAGCTTCAAGACGGACGATAAGCCGCCGGTCATCATCGAGAACAGTACCGTGGAGAAGGACAGCACCACCAATACACATCCGAGCATAGGCGGCAAGACGCTCACGCCTGCAGATAGTTTGACCATTACGATTGACAATGAAATAACACTTGGTACGGTCACCGCGGACAAGACCGTCGCTCTCTCAGGCGAGACCGTTACCCTGACAGTTACTCCCGATGCTCATTACAGACTGAAGACCTTATCTTACTCTGTGAATGGCGGGACTGCTGTGGAGGTCACCGCTGTAAACGGCGTGTATTCCTTTGCCATGCCGGACAGCAGTGTGGTCGTCAGCGCCGAATTCGAGATATACGAATACCCATTCTGGGTGGGCGGAGAGATTATCACAGCGGATAGAATGTCCAGCACCGGCTGGAGCTTTGAGGGAGATCTTAATTCTGGTACGCTGACATTGAATAACGCCAACCTTAACGGCAGCTATACAATGTGGGGCTCCTGCATCGGTGCTGAGGCGCCGCTGACGATCGTGCTGGAAGGAGAGAATACCGTAACCGGCGACACAGGCATCTACACTAAGGGTACCTATGACAGCGCTGGCGTCCTTAAAGAAGGCAACTTAACCATTACCGGTGACGGAAGCCTGACTGTACAAGGAAGTCAGAATGGCATTTATACACAGAACGGCATCACCATCTCCGGCGTTACCGTCACCGTAAGCGGACAGTGTGGCATCAATATAGCATACGACAACTATGATCTGACTGTTAAAGACAGCGTGATCACGGCTGAAGGAAAATATGCAACTGCACATGGTATTACGTTGTCAGGCGGTAAAATTGTTGTCTCAGGTGATAGTGTGGTGACTGCGACAAACCCCAAATGTGCAGTATATGGCAATGCCATTGATTTGTC
>CAMJPL010000092.1 GCA_946407735.1 uncultured Clostridia bacterium | reverse complement strand
GACGATCATCTCCTGCTTCTCGAACTGATGGATGCGGTAGACGCCGCGCTCCTCGATGCCGTGAGCGCCGACCTCCTTGCGGAAGCAGGGGCTGTAGCTCGTCAGCGTCTTCGGAAGGGCCTCCTCGTCGATGATGGTGTCGATGAAGCTGCCGATCATCGAATGCTCCGACGTGCCGATCAGATACAGGTCCTCGCCCTCGATCTTGTACATCATGTTCTCCATCTCCGAGAAGGACATGACGCCGTTCACCACGTCGCCGTGGATCATGAAGGGCGGGATCACGTAGGTGAAGCCCTTGTCGATCATGAAGTCGCGGGCGTAGCTGAGGATCGAGCTGTGAAGACGGGCGATGTCGCCCATGAGATAGTAGAAGCCGTTGCCCGACACGCGGCGCGCCGCGTCGAGGTCGATGCCGTTCAGTCTTTCCATGATGTCGACGTGATACGGGATCTCGAAGTCCGGCACGACCGGGTCGCCGAAGCGCTCGATCTCGACGTTCTCAGAGTCGTCCTTCCCTATCGGGACGCTGGGATCTATGATGTTCGGGATCACCAGCATGCGCTTTCTCACCTCGGCCTGGAGTTCCTCCTCCTTCGCCTCGGTGGCGGCCAGCTCGTCGGCCGCGGCGGAGACCTGAGCCTTTATCGCCTCGGCCTCGTCCTTCTTTCCCTGCGCCATCAGGCCGCCGATCTCCTTCGACAGCTTCTTGCGCGACGAGCGCAGCGCGTCGGCCTTCTGGATAGCCTCGCGGTACTGGCGGTCGAGGTCGATGACCTCGTCGACGAGGACGAGCTTGTCGTCCTGGAACTTCTTCTTTATGTTCTCCCTGACGATGTCGGGATTCGTTCTGATAAGATTGATATCGATCATGATTAATTCTTCCTGTTGTCCGTAAAAGTCTGTTCGCGTATGATGGGGGACTTGCATGCCCCGCCGGCTCTGCGCCGGGAGACGGTTCTTCCTTACCCCGAAAAAGTTTTATTCATCCAGTATATTGTCCGACCCTGTGAGCTTTTTTATTATCTCGCCGAGATCGTCGTTGTCGCTGTAATCTATAATGACGCGGCGGGAGTTCTTCGACGCTGTGATCCTGACCCTGCGCCCGAGACGCTTCGTCAGCACCGCCGAGAGCTCCTTCGCGTAATCTGTTTCATCGTTTTTCCCGGCGTTGTCGCCGGAGAGATCCGACGCCCCGCCGAGAGCGGCGGCGACGGCGCTTTTGACCAGCTTTTCCGTCTGACGCACCGAAAGCTCGGCTTCGGACGCCTTTTTCGCGAGGGAGATGATCATCTCGTCCGCCTTCGCGTCGTCTATCCCGTCCGCCGAGCGGACGGCGAGAAGGGCGCGGCCGTGCCCCTCGCTTATCTTCCCCTGCCGGAGCATATCGAGCACGGCGTCGGGCAGATCGAGCAGACGGACGGTGTTGGCTATCGCCGAGCGGCTGCGGCCGACGGATTTGGCAAGCTGCTCCTGCGTCATCTGATGCGTCTCGAGGAGCACGCGGTAGCCGTCGGCCTCTTCGACCGGGTTCAGATCCTGCCGCTGGATGTTCTCGATGAGCGCCATCTGCGCCGTCCTGATGTCGTCGGCCTCGACGACGACGCACGGCACCTCGGAGAGCCCGGCCATCCGGGAGGCCCGCCAGCGCCTCTCGCCGGCGATGATGGAATAAAACCCGTCGCGCGAGGGCGATCTCTTGACGATGAGCGGCTGGATGACGCCGTTTGACGCGATCGACTCGGCGAGCGACTGCATCGAGGAAAGCTCAAAGGATTTGCGCGGCTGATCAGAGCGCGGCATGATGTCGGAAAGCGGTATCATCAGCACCGAGCCCTTGTCGTCATCCCTCGCGTTGTCCTGAAAGATGAGATCAAGGCCCCTGCCGAGCCCGCGCGGTTGTTTTGGCATAGATTAAGTGTTTGTTCTGTCTGTTTTTTATGGATTCCGTGAAGACGCCGCGCCGAAAGTCACTGCGAGACGGCTTCCATGGTTTTTTCCATGGCGGCCTCGAGAGTCGGCTGCAGCTTTTCCATGTTGGAGATGAATTTGTCGGCCTTGCCGCCGATCGCGCCCCAGATGGCGTCACCGACCTTCGCCCAGTTGTATATGCGGGCGATCTCGAAGCGGATGTCGCCGTCGTAGAGCATGCGGAGGTTCTTTACCGATTCCTCGTCGCGGACGTATTTGGAGTCGATAAGGACGCTGAAATATTTGTCGCGGATACGGCGGCAGGATTCGGCTGCCATGTTCTCGATGACCGCGCCGCACAGCTCGGTGTCCGAGACCGTGACCGGCACCGCGAGCGGCTGCATCTGATCGGTCACGTAGGCGATGTAGCGTTCCTGACTCTCGTCGTACTTCGGGAAGGGCGCTATCCCGTAATCGAACTCAAGGTCGCGCATCATGCTGAGCTCGCCGACGCTCAGGCCGCAGAACAGCAGCGTCCCGGCGCGGAAGCGGTCTCTCCAGGTGTCGTTGTGAAGGGCGTATTCCTTCTTTCCGATGACGTCGGAATACTTCTTCATCACGTTGAAGTATTTCTCCGAAACCCCGTCGTACTTCACCGCGCCGTCATCGCCGCGTGAGAAAAGCTCGGCGTCGGCGGCGTGCGAGAAGGCGAGGTCGGCCTGAGAGACGTAACCGGCGTAGCCGATAAGGTCGTCTTTTTTGCCGAGGGCGCCGTCGCCGTTGAGGTCGTGCGCCGCCGCCACGCACATGTCAAGGAAGGCGTCGATGGTCCAGGCCCCGGAATCGACGACGGAATAGATATCTGAAAGCCCGTAATCCTCGACAACCGGCTTGCTGAACATAAGCACGCTCATGAAGTCGAGCAGGTAGTAATTGATGTCGCCGAAGGACATATATGTCCTCTCGTTCAGGCGCACGCTGTCGATGGCGTTGGCGTTCCACCACTCCCGGCTGAAATCGATCCCGGGAAGGGTGTTCTGATCCAGGATATACCCCTGCGAGAGCATGTCGGACGGCACCCTCGTGCTGCCCTGGAAGACGGCCTGATAGGTGTCCTCTCCGGCGGATACCGTCTGCTTCACGATGCGGGAGGTGTCTTCCATCGAGGTGTTGAGAAATCCGATGCTCACGTTGAGCTTTTCGGCGACCGCCTGGGTGCGCTCGTAAGCCGCGTCGTTTATCGGCTCGCCGGTAAGCTCGTCAACGCATACGGTGCCGGACGAGGGCGCGATCTCCTCATACTGGAGTATCATGAAAGACGCGCCTTCAAAATCGCCCTCCGGAAGACCGGAGTAACGCATCTCCTCCTCGGACATCGTGGTTTCGGCGGCGACGTCGGACGATGACGCCGTAGTTTCGGGCGCCCGGCCGGAGCCGCTGTCCCCGCAGGCGGAAAACGCCGATACCGAAAGCAGCGCCGCGAGGGCGAAAGAGGCGAAGCATGAGATTTTTCCGTTCATTTTCATCAGCGGCCGTTTTGCCGCGTTCAATTGCTCATATCAGCCGAGTCTGCCGTCGATCTCGGCGGCGAGAGCCGTGTAGGCCTTCGCTCCGGGCGACAGATGGTCGTAGTATATTACCGGCATGCCGTAGCCGGGGGCTTCGGACAGCTTGACGCTGCGGGGGATGAAGGTGTCGAACAGCTTGTCGGGGTAGTATCTTCTCAGCTCCTCGACGACCTGCTTCGTGAGATTGAGCTGAGCGTTGTACATCGTGACGACGATGCCGCCGACGGTGAGGGACGGGTTGTACAGCTTCTTCACGTTCCTGACGCTCGTCATCAGCTGCGTCAGCCCCTCGAGGGCGTAAAACTCGCACTGCATCGGCACGATGACGAAATCGGAAGCCGTGAGGGCGTTTATCGTCAGCAGACCGAGCGACGGCGGGCAGTCGATTATGACGTAGTCGAATCTGCCCTTTATCTCGTCAAGGGCGTTTTTCAGCAGATATTCCCTGTCGTCGAGCGTCGGCAGCTCAAGCTCGGCCGCGGCGAGCTCAAGGTTCGACGGGATGATGAAAAGCCCGCTGAACCCGGCGGCCCGCACCGATCCGGCGGGAGTCGAGCGCCCGATGAGAAGATCGTACGACGATCCGGCAAGCCCCTTCTTCGCAAGACCGACGCCGCTCGTCGTGCTGCCCTGAGGGTCGGCGTCGACGAGGAGCACCTTCTTCCCGGCCGCGCCGAGCGCGGCGGCGACATTGACCGCCGTCGTCGTCTTCCCGACGCCGCCCTTCTGATTCGCGAAGCTGATCACCGGCATTGATATCCCGCCTCCTTCCGGCGAATGTGTATAGGCAAGGCCCCGAGCTATGCCCCGCGGACCATTGTCCCGAAACTTTTTGTACTTTCCTCGGTCGAAAGGAGAGAGGGAGTGAAACGGAGTTTTAAGGCCTCCGCTCAGATCCCGCCGAAAAATAATTCACCGGCGAAATCGTTATTCATATAATATTATACATCACATTCCGAGGATATGTCAAGCGGTTAATATGAATTATGGGAAAAAGGAATTTGACGCCGGAAATGTTTCACGTGAAACAATGCGTTTCCGGTTGACAGACGACCTCCCCGGTGGTATAATGTACTCATAAATCAATAAACCTGTACAAAAAGTCTTTTGAAAGAAAGGGGGTCCGGGGGAAAGGAAACTTTTCTTCAGAAAAGTTTCTTTTCCCCCGGATAAAGGAGACCGTACCATGCCATACATCACCTATGAGCAGTTCGGCGCCGTCGGAGACGGGCGGGCCGACGATATGGACGCCATTATAAAGGCGCATGAGGAGGCGAACCGCCTCGGCCTGCCGGTCAGGGCGAAGGAGGGCGCGGCGTATTATATCGCGCCGAAGGCGAAGACGGCGGTCATAGAGACCGACACCGACTGGAGCGGCGCGTCGGTCATCATCGACGACGTCGGTCTCGACGACATACATAAGCCGGTGTTCGACGTCCCGCCGAAATGGGAGGAAGCGGCGCTCCCGCTGAAGACGCTGAAGGCCGGGCAGACGAGGATCGAAAACCCGTCCGGGCGGGAGCTTCTGATATTCGTCGAAAACGAGAACCATAAGGACTATATCCGCTTCGGCGCGAACCGGAACAACGGCCACAGCCGCACCGACGTCCTGCTCGCCGCCCCGGACGGCAGCCTGTCGACGCCCGTTTCCTTCGATTTCGACGAGATCACGTCGGTCAGGGCGTATGTCCTCGGCGGAAAGCCTCTCACGCTGAAGGGCGGATGCTTTAAGACCATAGCCAATCAGTGCGAATCGAAGTATAACTACCACGCCAGAAATATAAGGATCGGCCGCCCGTATGTCACCGTCATCGGCGTCAGCCACTTCGTCGAGGGCGAGCCCGACCACGGCGCGCCCTACGCCGGATTCATCTCGATAAACGACACCGCGCACATAAGGGTCGAGGACTGCCTTTTCACCGGGCATAAGATATACTGGACGATCGGCGCCGCCAACGTCCCCGTCCCGATGGGATCGTATGATATAAACTGCGCGAGATCCGCCGACGTCGCCTTCGCGCGGTGCAGCCAGACCACCGACATAATGGACACCGGCTACTGGGGCCTCATCGGCACGAACTTCTGCCGGGAGCTTCTGCTCGAGGACTGCGTCTTCTCCCGCTTCGACGCGCATATGGGCGTCAGCTTCTGCACGATCCGCCGCTGCCGCCTCGGATGGCAGTGCCTGAACGCAATCGGTTTCGGCAAGTTCACGGTCGAGGACACCGAGGCCTGCGGCTTCGCCTTCGTCAGCCTCAGAGGCGACTATGGCTGCACATGGAAGGGAGATTTCGAGATCAGAAACTGCGTCTGGCGCCCTCACGGCGGCGGCAGAGCCATCTTCCGCGCCGAAAACAACGGCCGCCACGATTTCGGCTATACCTGCTATCTCCCGCAGAACATCACCGTCGACGGCCTGAAGATCGAAACGGAGGGCTCCGACCCGGTCGACAAGGTGTACGTCATAAACGACTGGACAAAGGAAGACCCGTCCTCCGTCCCCTACCCCATGGTCCCGCCAGAAACGGTGAGAGTGAGAAATGTCACCGGCGCGAAGGGCGTGGAGTATTGCGAGAATGGGGAGAGGAGATACGGGACAGACGTGGAGATCGGGTGAGGGGGGGATAGACAAACAGCCCTTGTCTGGCGATTGCCTTCGGGGAAGCCCTCATCCGTCAGCCGCCTTCGGCGACTGCCACTCTTCCCTGAATAAGTCCTTCGGACTTATTCAAAGGGGGAAGGTCCTAATATGAAAAAAGCTCCGCTTTTTTCAATTAATGTTCGTGACGCTCTGCGTCACGAACAAGTGACTCAATCGGATATCCGCGCCGCAGGCGCTTCGTTCTGCGAAGCGGAAAATTATCGGCTATATTTGCGACAGCCTACGGGAGGCCCTCATCTGGCAAGCAGCAAAGCTGCTTGCCACCTTCCCCCGAAGGGGGAAGGCCCTAATAGGAAAAAAGCTCCGCTTTTTTCAATCAATGTTCGTGACGCTTTGCGTCACGAACAAGTGAC
>CAMJPL010000091.1 GCA_946407735.1 uncultured Clostridia bacterium | reverse complement strand
TACGTCCGTTTGACCTCATAATCAATGTTATTTTATTAATCTTGTCGGAAAATGAATTCTCTGATCATTTTTTCGGCTTCTTCGGCGTCGGCGCGTCCGCCGGATGCCGCCATGACTGCGCCGATCAGCTTCTTTATCGCTTTATCTTTGCCGCTGCGGATCGATTCGACAGCCGCTTTATCATCGTCGACGGCATCGGCGACGTATTTTTTCAGCTCATCTCCGTGTATAAGTGAAAGGTTTCTGCTTTCGACAGCGGATAAAACGTCTATATTCTCCGTTTTTAATTCGCACAACAGCTTTTTGGCCGAGGCGCTGCTGATCGTACCGTCAGAAACCAGCTTTGCCGTGATCGCCGTCTGTTTCGGATCGGCGTTTTCAATGCCGTCACCGGCCGCCAGAATGAGGTTGCATAGGACCGTCACATCGTTTTTGCTGTCAAGACATTCAGCGGCTTTATCAAAAAAGGCGCACAAACCGGGAGAAACGGTAATCCTGTAAGCCAGATCCTCTGTTATACCGTAATCGGAGATATATCTTTTTCTCACTTTATCCGGAAGCTGAGGGATCGATCTTCTGATGTTTTCGATATAATCGCTGGCAAGTATGATCGGCGGCAGATCCGGCTCAGGAAAATAACGGTAATCACTGAGGTTTTCTTTTGATCTCATCAGCTCCGTCGTGCTGTTTTTCTCGTTGTATCTTCTTGTTTCGGGAGAAATGACTTCACCGGATTCAAGCACGGATACCTGGCGCGAGATCTCATATCTTACTGCTTTTTCTATGAAACGTATAGAGTTGATATTTTTAATCTCTACCTTTGTGCCGTAGCTTTCTCCCGGCTTATGCACCGAGACATTCACATCCGCTCTCAGACTGCCTTCGTTCATTCTGACATCGGAAATCCCGAGAAACAGCATTATCTCTCTTAATCCCGAAACATACCCTCCCGCTTCCTCAGGAGTCCGGATATCCGGCTCGGAAACTATCTCTATCAGCGGAACACCGCATCTGTTGAAATCGATCAGCGTTTTTCCGTCGACTTCATGAAACAGTTTCCCGGCGTCCTCTTCGATATGGATCCTGTTTATGCCAATCCGTCTGCCGCCGATATTTATATATCCTCCGCGGCAGAGAGGAAGCTCATACTGTGATATCTGATAAGCCTTCGGAAGGTCGGGGTAAAAGTAGTTCTTTCTGTCAAGCTTTGAATAAGACGCTATATCACAGTTCAGAGCAATCCCGGCCATAACAGCGTATTTAACGACTTTTTCATTTAGCGTCGGCAGAGCGCCGGGATATCCCATGCATATCGGGCATACCTGTGTATTCGGTTCTCCTCCGTATGACGCGGAACATGAGCAGAATATCTTGCTTTCGGTTTTAAGCTCTATATGTGTCTCGATACCGATAACAGCCTCATAATTGTCAGTCATTCGGACGCCTTTCTCATCATATACATCTTCTGCGCCAAAGACAGAAGTTCTCTGTCGCTGTCGGCAGAAGCCATTATCTGTACGCCGGACGGCAGTGAGCCTTTATTCTCAAATGGGATGCTGATGGATGGTATGCCCGCGAGCGACGCCGGAACAGTCATGATGTCCGATCGGTATATTTCAAGCGGCGAGTCATGCACGACACCTGCTTTTGGAGGATCATCCGGTACGGAAGGCGCGATTATTATCCCGCATTTTGTAAAAGCGGACTTAAAATCATCGGTTATCAGTCTTCTGGCAGTCATGGCTTTCTGGTACCAGTCTTCGCGCTGCCCGGATGACAGAGCATATGTGCCGAGAAGGATCCTTCTTTTTACTTCCTTTCCAAGACCTTCCTCACGTGAAAATGAGATCAGCTCCTCGACACTTTCGCATTCACGGTCGGTCCTTCGCCCGTACCTGATGCCGTCAAAGCGGGCAAGATTTGATGACGCTTCGGCGGAAGAGATAAGATAATACGCCTGAACCGCGTATTTTATCGAAGGAATGGATACGGACACCCTTTTCCAGCTCATATCTGAGAGAAGAGCGGCGGCTTTATCTACCGCTCTGCGCTGTTTTTCGCTCGCCGCATTGTAAAGCTCATCGGAAACGGCGAAGCTCATCGGCAGGGAAGCGTTTTCGGGAAGATCATGCGATGTGGAATCATATACGTCGCGTCCGGATATGATATCAAAAACAGCGGCACATCCGTCAGGATCTTCTGATATCACACCTATCACGTCGAGGGAAGAGGCGAAGGCGGTCAAGCCGAATCTTGATACGGCTCCGTAGGTCGGTTTATATCCGCAAACACCGCAATATGAAGCCGGCTGACGAACCGATCCCCCGGTATCCGATCCGAGCGCCGCGGGAACTATGCCTGACGCAACAGACGCGGCTGCTCCGCCGGAGCTGCCTCCTGGCACTCTGTCGGTGCAAATGGGATTAAACGTAGGATGGAATGCTGAGTATTCAGTTGAGGAACCCATGCCGAACTCATCCATATTGGTTTTGCCGATTATTATGCATCCGGCATCCTTAAGCCGCTTTACCGCGAACGCGTCATACGGAGCTGTGAAATCCTCAAGGATCCTTGATCCGCATGTCATCTTCATCCCGGATACGAGGATATTGTCTTTCACAGTTATCGGGATCCCGTCAAGAAATGAAAGACGCGATCCGCTTTTGATCCTTTTGTCAGAAGCCATCGCGGCGTTCAAGGCCTCTTCTCTGTCGGCGACTGTGATAAAACATCCGAAGGCATCATTTTCCGCCTTATCGAGCGCTTCGCATGCGAGTTCAGAAGAGGAAAATACTCTTTTCGAGAGATTATTCGATATTTCCTTTAGTGTCATAGAACTTTCGGCACCGATACCATATTGCCGCTCTTTGAAAGCTCCGGGGCATTTTTTAATAAGGGCTCTCTATCAAAAACACTGACTGCTGTGTCAGGACGCATAGCGGAAGAGGCTGCCATGACCGAATAATCGGGAAGCGCTTCTGGTTCGAGCTCAGACAAGTCATCCGCGAATTGCTTCAGCGCCTGCATGTCTTTTATATACAGATCCATGTCCTGTTCAGACAGCTTTATTTTCGACAGCTGCGCTAAACTTTCAATATCAATGGTTTCCATAATACGGCTCAATAATGTTCAGACTATCTCGGCGGAATATCCCGCTTTGGCAATAACGGATCTTATGAGTTCTGGATCCTGTTCTTCTTTGGACAATACACGGGCAGAATTTGTGCTTTTGTCGACAGCCGCCCATATACCGGGACGAGAATTAAGAGCATTCTCGATCCTGACAGCGCAGTTTGAGCAGGTCATTCCGCTGATTCTGAGATCCATCGAGTAAGGATAGTGGGACTTGTTTCTGTCAGATATCCTCACTCTCTGAAGCGCCTGATCATGCTCTCCGCAGCATCCGCCACCTCGGCGGAGTTTTCTCACAATAATGAACACAGCAGCAGCCGAGCATAAGACAAGAACAGCGATTACGACAATCTGAGAGATCATTTCATTTCTTTCCCGCATCCGGCGCAGTTTGCGCAGTCACCAGAGCAGCATGTTTTCTTTCTGTTTCGGATAAGATATATCACCGCTGAGACAGTGACCACGGCAAGGATTACTATCAGTAAGATATCAATTATATTCATATCATCATTACCAGATGTACGATCAGCGCCGCCGCCCAGGCGACAACGCACTGCCAGACAACCACTGCGACGGCCCATTTACCGCCGAGCTCCCTCTTTATTGAGGCCACGGCAGCGACACACGGAGTGTAGAGAAGCGAAAATACCAGCATAGATGCGGCAGCGGACGGAGCCATCACAGCCGTGACGCTCTGTCCGAACAGGATCTCAAGCGTTGAAACGATGCTTTCCTTTGCCATGAAGCCGCTGATGAGAGAGACGCATATCCTCCAGTCGCCGAGACCGACTGGGCTCATTATCGGCACCAGAAGTGAAGCCACAGCCGCGAGGATGCTGTCCTGCTGATCGCTTACCAGTCTGAAATGTGTGTCAAAGCTCTGAAGCAGCCAGATAATGATAGTGGCGATAAGAATGATCGTAAAAGCACGCTGCAGGAAGTCCTTGGCTTTTTCCCATAAGAGACGTACCACATTTTTGATGCCAGGTACCCTGTAATTCGGAAGCTCCATCACAAACGGGACCGCTTCTCCCTTGAACAGCGTTCCTTTCATGAGAAATGCCATCAGTATGCCGAATACTATTCCTAGAAGATATAAAGCTATCATTATAAGCGCTTTGTATCTCGGGAAAAACGCGTCGACAAAGAAGGCGTATATCGGCAGCTTAGCTGTACAGCTCATGAACGGGGTGAGAAGTATCGTCATTTTTCTGTCCCGTTCGCTCGGCAGAGTTCTGGTAGACATAACAGCCGGAACGGTGCATCCGAAGCCGATAAGCATAGGAACGATGCTTCTTCCCGACAATCCGATCCTGCGGAGCAGCTTGTCCATGAAGAAGGCGACTCTGGCGATATATCCGCTGTCCTCAAGCATGGAAATGAAGAAGAAGAGCGTCACGATGATCGGAAGGAAGCTGAGCACGCTTCCGACTCCGGCAAAGATACCGTCTATCACGAGGCCGTGAATAACCTCATTGACGCCTCCCGACGTCAGGGCTCTGTCGAGCACTCCCGTGAGAGCTTCGATGCCGGTTTCAAGAAGTCCCTGCAGATTTCCGCCTATAACGTCGAAAGTGAGCCAGAACACCAGTCCCATTATCAGGATGAATATCGGTATCGCGGTCCATTTTCCCGTCAGAAGCCTGTCAATCTTCTCACTTCTAAGGCTTTCTTTACTTTTTTCCGGCTTTCTCACACAGGCGGCGCATACGTTCATTATGAACGAGAACCGCATATCAGCTATGGCGGCGCTCCTGTCCAGCTCGCGCTCCTTTTCCATCTGGAGTACAATGTGCTCCATGGTTTCCTTTTCGTTCTGGTCAAGCATGAGCTGAGACGTGACTATTGTGTCGCCCTCGATGATTTTGCTCGCGGCGAATCTTACCGGAAGCCCCGCGCTTTCGGCGTGATCTGATATGAGATGGATGATGCTGTGCAGACAGCGATGGACGGCTCCGTTATGGTCGCTTTCATCACAAAAATCCTGTCTCAGAGGCTTTTCCTGATAATAAGCGACATGCACGGCATGCTCGACAAGCTCGTCGATGCCCTGATTTTTTGACGCCGAGATCGGCACGACGGGGACGCCGAGCTGAGCCTCCATCATGTTCACATCTATGCTGCCGCCGTTGGCTGTAACCTCATCCATCATATTGAGGGCGACAACCATCGGGACATTCATTTCGAGCAGCTGCATAGTAAGATACAGATTGCGCTCGATGTTCGTGGCGTCAACTATGTTTATGATGGCCTTCGGCTTATCGTTCAGGACGAAATTACGTGAGACGACTTCCTCGCTGCTGTAAGGCGACATCGAATATATTCCGGGAAGATCCGTTACCAGGGTATTCGGATGTCCTTTGATCACGCCGTCCTTTCTGTCAACAGTCACTCCGGGAAAATTGCCGACATGCTGATTCGCTCCCGTAAGCTGATTGAATAGTGTGGTTTTGCCGCAGTTCTGATTTCCGACAAGAGCGAATGTAAGGACCGTGTCGTCCGGCAGCGGTTCGCCGCTGCCTTTCTGATGAAACTTGCCTCCTTCACCGAGACCCGGATGATCGAATTTAATTGATTCTATTCTTTTTGCGCTGTGTTTTTTTCCGTTTGCAGCCGGCTCAACAAGTATCTTTTCGGCGTCGTCGAGACGAAGCGTCAGCTTGTATCCGTGAATGAGAACCTCTACCGGATCTCCCATGGGAGCGTATTTTACGATAGTTACCTCAGTCCCGGGAATGACCCCCATGTCGAGAAAATGCTGACGCAGAGGTCCTTCACCATTTATCCTGACGACTGTAACCGATTCACCGATTTTTGCTTCCTTCAGAGTTGTCATCTATATGTTCCTGCCTGATAATTTTAATTAAATTATATAAAAATATTCTATCATATTTTCCGATTATATTCAAGTATTATTGCAATAAGCAAAGTAAAATACCTTGTGAATAAAAAACATTTCTGTGTGCGGCTTCTGTATACAATATAGTAAAGTTATCGACATGGTGACAAATCGATGTTATTACGATACATCATTACTTTTGTAATTACGAAGCAATTACCGATCTAAAGCAAAGAACCGGCCGGGAGAGGTCGATTCTTTGTTCTGTTATCTTACAGGATTTGCTTGATTATGCTGAATATATGATTCCGGCAAATTCGGCATCATGATATGACACATCACCAAAATTTTCCTTATTCAGCGCTTATCCTTGTCTATGAATTCAAGCGTGACTGTCGTCAGCGCGGCGCAGACTGCAGCGATAAGGATAAGTGACACCCAGCATGAGGATACGTTTTTTTGTGAGTACTCATACGTCGGGTTATAGCTCGCCTCCGTGGCACGCTGCTGTATATCGAGGCGGACTTTGTCTCTTCCGACAGCGTCTATGATCTCACCGACGGTGATATGTATATCGACCGGCTTTTCCCGCTCGCTCTCGAGAGCTGGATAGAGCTGCTGCGTCAGGTGCGGCTCGTATTCCGGCAGGAAGCGGAGCTTTCGGCA
>CAMJPL010000090.1 GCA_946407735.1 uncultured Clostridia bacterium | reverse complement strand
GGCGACCAAAGGAAAACCTTACGGTTTTCCTCTGGACTCTTTTCCCTGAAGGGGAATCACTGTACCGTATCGGTATTTATTGTACTGAATAAAAGAGACCGATCATCCCTTTTGTCGATCAAAACCGTAAGTTGGTGTGATTTTTCGGCTTCCCATCCATCACTCATGTATTGTTCATACCGATTTTGCCGCCGCGGTCGACGGGTGTCGATCATATGAGCGGCATGTGAGTTACTTCATTGTGAATACAATCGGCGCATCGCGTTGCTCGCTGCAACAATTTCGTTCCCCCGTTCCACTCATTCCTTCCACGACCTCCTTCGTTTCGCAAAGCTCGTTTTACAAAATTCGTTCCGCTCATTTGCCCCGCGTCCCCTTTGTTCCGCGAAGCGGAACACAAATCGAAAATTTGCGCAGCAAATCTTCCTCATAGAGCCTTCCCCCTCCGGGGGGAAGGTGTCAAGCGGCTTCGCCGCTTGACAGATGAGGGCACGTTCCGCGAAGCGGAACATAAATTGAAAGTTGCGGAGCAACTTTCCTATTAAGTTCTTCCCCCTCCGGGGGGAGATGTCATGCGTCGCAGACGCATGACAGTGGAGGGCTCCCCGAACGCTGTGATGGTTCCTCTCCCAAAGCCGTCTGACAGTGGAGGCTTTGACGACAGCCAACCCTCCCCTTCCCCATTGAATAATCAAACTATCACTCATATAACCACACACATCATCCATGACAGAACTGATCCTTTCAAAATACGGTGAGCTCACCCTCAAAGGTCTCAACAAACGTCGCTTTGAGGACGCTCTTGTCCGCGATATCAAATTCCGCCTCGCGCCTTACGGGGGCTTCGAGATCGAGCGCGCTCAGTCGGCGCTGACCGTCACTCCCGCCGAGGGCGCCGACATCGACGGCATGTACGACGAGATGCGGCGCGTGTTCGGGCTGTCCGCCGTCGGGCGGGCCGCCGTCTGCGAAAAGACGATGGAAGCCGTCTCGGAGGCGGCGAGGGAGTACATCCCTCAGTTCCTTATGGGAAAGAAGACCTTCAAGGTCGAGAGCAAGCGCTCGGACAAGTCCTTCCCGCTGAAATCCCCGCAGATCTCCGCCGAGGTCGGCGGCGTCATCCTCGACGCGATGGCGCATATGGGCATGCCGGTCAAAGTCAACGTCGAAGACCCCGACGTCACCGTCAGGGTCGAGATCCGCGACGGTCACGCCTACGTCTCGGCCGGACAGGAGCGCGGCGCGGGTGGTATGCCGGCCGGATCGTCCGGACGCGGCATGGCGCTGCTCTCCGGCGGGATCGACTCGCCCGTCGCCGTCTACATGATGGCGCGGCGCGGCATGGCGATCGAATGCGTCCACTTCGAGAGCTTCCCGTACACCAGCGAGCTCGCCCGGCGCAAGGTGCTTGAGCTCGCGCGCCTGCTCTGCGGCTACACCGGCAGGATGCGGGTGCACGTCATATCCGTCACGAGGATCCAGGAGGAGCTGAGAAAGCACACCGAGGAGGACTACTTCACCCTGCTCCTCCGCCGCTCAATGATGCGTCTGTCCTGCCGCGCCGCTAGAAACGCCGGATGCGGAGCGCTCATCACCGGCGAGAGCCTCGGTCAGGTCGCCAGCCAGACGCTCGAGGCGATCACCGTCACCAACGCCGCCGCCTCGCTGCCGGTGCTGCGTCCCTGCGTCGGCATGGACAAGGACGAGATCATAACCGTATCGAGGAAGATCGGCACCTTCGAGACGAGCATACTGCCGTACGAGGACTGCTGCACCGTCTTCACCCCGGCGCATCCGAAGACCCGCCCCGAGCCCGAAAAGGTGCTCGCGCAGGAAGCGAAGCTCGACATGGCGGCGCTCGAAAATGAGGCGATGTCCGCCGTCATGAGATACGACATCGTGTCCGGCACGGTGATAGAGACGCTCGAAGGCGTCCCTGAAAAGGATTACGGAGCCATATTGGCCGAAAAGGGGGAACAGAAATGAATCTCACGCAGAATGACATAGCCATACTCCGCTCGCTCGCGTCGCGCTACGCCGAGATCGCCTCGCTTCCCGCGCAGAAGGAGCGCGCCGAGGGATGGCGGCGGTTCAACACCCTGCAGCCGGAGCGGCCGAGGGTGCTGATAGACCAGATCTGCTGGAACGAGCTGAACGAGAACGGCATCCTCGACCTTCACGTCTCCGACCCCTACTGGCGGAGCGCCGAGAACTTCATGCGGCAGGAGATATACAAGTGGGAGAACATGCCCGCCGACATGGTCGTCGACCCGTACATAAAGCTGAACCGCCCGATCCGCAACACCGGATGGGGCCTGTCGCCGAAGGTCGAGCGGCTCAAGATAGACAACACCAGCGACGTCGCCGCGCAGGCGATGGAGAGCGTCATAAACTCGATGGAGGACGTCGAAAAGATCAAGATCCCGCAGATATCGCTCGACGAGGCGGCAGAGAAGGAGATAGCCGAGACGGCCGACTTCCTGTTCGGCGGCATAATCGGCTGGAAGTTCACCGGCATCATAATGCACCTCGGCGCGTGGGACACGATCGCGTACTGGATGAGCGTCACCACCTGCTATCTCGAGCTGATGGACCGCCCGGAGATGATGCACGCCATCATGGAGAAGATGACCAAGGGCTACCTCTCGCAGATAGAGCAGGCGAACAGGCTGAAGCTGTTCGACACGACCGGGCATTACTGCCACTGCTCGCATACCTACCGCCCCGACGACACCGATGAGGAGACCGGCACCTCACACGACACGTGGGCGTTCGGTCTCGCGCAGCTGTTCACCTCGGTCTCGCCGAAGATCACGGACGAGTTCGAGTGCGCCTACATGAAGCGGATATTCCCGCATTTCAAGCACATCTACTACGGCTGCTGCGACCGCCTCGACGACCGCATGGAATACGTCTCGCAGCTGCCGAACGTCCGCAAGATGTCCTGCAGCCCGTGGTCTCACCGCGAGGAGTTCGCCGAGAAGCTGCCGAAGACGATCATCATGAGCAACAAGCCCTCCCCGGCGATGCTTGCGACCGACGATTTCGACGAGGAAGCCGTCCGCGCCGATCTCCGCCGCACGATAAGCGCCGCGAAGCGCCACGGCAAGCAGCTCGAGATGATCCTGAAGGACATATCGACGATAAGATACGACCCGCCGCGTCTCCGCCGCTTCAGCGAGATAGCGCTTGAGGAGTGCATGAGATAAAAAAACAGAAATCATAAAGCTGACCGTTCAGAGAGGATTTTAATCAGAAAGGCAGAGAACAGGATATGACAAACTTTGATGACTTTCTTGCCGAAAAGCTGAAGGATCCCGAATTCAAAGCCGAATACGACGCGCTCGAGCCTGAGTTCGCGATCATACAGGCGATCATCGACGCGAGGAAAAACATCGGTCTGACGCAGAAGGAGCTTTCCGAGCGCACCGGCATAGCGCAGGGCGATATCAGCAAGCTCGAGAACGGCTCGGCGAACCCGTCGCTTCGGACGCTCAGGCGTCTGGCTTCGGGGATGAACATGAGGCTCAGGCTGGTTTTCGAGCCGCTTGAGTGATAACAGAGGTATAAGGGGGATTTACCATGCCTGAAATCATTAAGACCTTCCGGGACAACGTCCCGGCGATGAGATTCATCGGCAAAAGATATCCCGGCTTCGGGCCGTGGTGGGGAGAGTGGTTTTCAAGCGGCTGGTTCGACGCCGTAGAAAACGCCATGGGCGGGACAAAAGCCATCACCGATATCTGGGAAAACGGTGGCGGATATGTCGGACTCGAGCGCCGCGTCGATAATGAGCTGACCGAGTACTGGATCGGCATGTTCACGCCCGCCGGTACGCCCGTCCCGGACGGCTTTGAATCCGTCGATTTCCCGGCCGGGTGCTTCGGCACCTGCTGGTTTTACGGAAAAGAAGACGAGGTCCATGACTTCTCCGGCTTCTCTGACGCGCTGAGCAGGGCCGGGATCACGCCGAAAAAAGACGCGTCCGGCGCGGTGTGGATGTTCGAGAACGGACTCTGTCCCCGCTTCACGACGCCGGACGAAAGCGGCCGCGTCATCCTCGACTACGCCTGCACAGCCGAATGATACACGATATCTTTCCTCCCGCCATCCGGCGGGAGGATTTTTGTTTCGAATATCCCCGATGCCGTTGACATCGGTATCGGCGTGTGATATAATGAGATCCGACGAAAGCCGTGATATACGACAGATCCGCAGAAAATACAGCGGGGATCATAAAACCGGCCGGTTCCGCGCCGATCCCCGCGAAATACGAGAAAAAAATAGAAACAGCGCGTCAGAAGCTTATCGACACCGCATAAGACAACTGAAAGGAGCGATAAAATGTCACAGACATCCGATTCCGCACGACTTTACCGTGAGAAGCTCTTGTCCGATCCGTACCGCCCCGGCTATCACTTCGCGATACCGGACGGCGACGGGCGTCCCGGCGACCCGAACGGCGCCTTCTGGGCTGACGGGCTGTATCACCTGATGTATCTCTACCGCAGCGGGATCACCGGCGGCTTCCACTGGGGACATATGACGAGCGCCGATCTGCTCCACTGGCGTCAGCACAAAGACGCGATAGGCGTGCATGAGGGGGACGGCGGCTGCTTCTCAGGCGGCGCCTTCGTCGACGACGACGGCACGGCGTATCTCAGCTTCTGGAAGTTCGCGTCGAAGGACATGAAAAAGGACAACGGCGGCATAGCCATCGCCTGCTCAAAGCCGCCGTATGAGGAATGGACCCGCCTCGAGCCGATAGCGATAAACGGCAATCCCGAACCGTGGGGCACCGTCGACATCGGGGGCGAGCACATCGGCTGCGCCGACCCGAGCAACATCTGGAAGAAGGACGGCGTCTACTACATGCAGACGGGAAACCTCTGCGTGCTGAACAAATGGGGCCGCGATCCCGATTCCGACCCGAAATACAAGGGCGACTGGGTCGATCTCTTCCGCTCGGAAGACCTTAAAAGCTGGGAGTTCGTAAAGCGCTTCTATCAGGATCACCCGAAGGGAGACGATTGGCCGGACGACACCGAGGACGACATGTGCCCGTCCTTCCTCCCGGCACCCGACAAAAAGGAGGACGGGGATCTGACAGATACCATGCTCCAGGTCTTCATAGCCCACAACAAGGGGGCGCAGTACTATCTGGGAGAGCTGTCGGATGACGGACTTACCTTCGTCCCGAAGACGCACGGGCGCTTCTCATGGGTCGACAACACCTGCTTTGCTCCCGAATGCCTCATCGACGGGCGCAACCGCCATATCTGCTGGTACTGGCTGACCGACAACATCGACGGCGATTTTGACAGCTATGACTGGACCGGCGTCTACTCCTTCCCGCGCTGCCTGTGGGCCGAAAAAGGCGAGCTGCGCATGGCTCCGGCGTCAGAGCTCGACAGGCTGCAGTCGCATGAGCAGCGCTTCCGTGTCGGCAGGATAACCGACGGCGTGAAGCTGGACGTGAGAAACGGTGAGTCATTCAGGATAAAGGCGGAGATCGACGTCAAAGGCGTCATGGCGGGCTTCGCCGTGAGATGCGGCTGCGAGTCGGGCGAGAAGACGCTGATATACTACGACGCCGCCAAAAAGAAGCTCGTCATGGATACGACAAAGAGCGGCCATGCCGGGCGGATGACCGTCGAAAAGGCACCATTCGAGCTGAAAAACGGCGAAAAGCTGAGCCTCGACATCTTCGTTGACCGCTCGGTGGTCGAGGTGTACGCGAATGAGCGCCAGGCGATCTGCCGCAGGGTCTATCCGTCGCAGCCGAAGGACGCCGTCGGCGTCTGCGCGATAGGGAACGGGGATTTCGGGGTTGTCACCGCATGGGAGATGACAGAGACAAATCCGTATTGAATACGGATTTATCCGAGAATAATATATTCCATTCTTGGAATGGGACTCTCCCCGCCTGCCGGCGGGGCGCCCTCGCCGGGCAGGCCCGCTACGCGCGGGGCGCCCCGTCTTCCCATCGGGGAAGACGGGTGAGAAGGCGACCAGCGGTGGCTGCCGCCCCCGCTGGACACCCCTGCTTGATGACGGGCGCGGGAGATATAGAAACAGCATTTCATCCGAGGCGTCGGACGAAGACGGGTTCTTCGTCCGACTGCTTTTTGTTCCCGGGAATCATCAAGCGAAGACCACGGTATTTCCGACCGTCGCTTGCGTCCGTACAGGACGCAAGCGGGATAGTCAGACTTTCGGCGTCTGCCCTCAGCGGAGATGCGTTTTTCACGGTGCATCCCTACTGCGTCGTTCGGTTTTGCGCGCATCGCCATACAAGCCTTTAGGCTTGTATGCAAAGCTCTGCGCGCATTCAGCCGGTTATCCGGCTGAGTCTACGGGATGAATGATGCCGTCGGAAAATGAATTAAAGGCTTATTTCCGTCTGAGTCCATGGAACAAACGACACCGTAGAGATGCACCTGTATTCCTTTCAATCGCAGAGGGCTTCGACGAAAGTCTGAAGCCCCCGCCTGCGGCCTGTACGGCCGCAGGTGACGGTCGTTTGAACGCCTGTCTGCGCGCGAGCGAAGCAATGCGCGCCCGATGAGTCGGATAAGCGCTGATCTTCGCCCGACGCCTCGGAAGAAGCGCGTCCTCTACGCGACACCGCGCCCGTCATCAAAAGGAAAAGAGTCCAGAGGAAAACCATCGGTTTTCCTCTGGTCGCCTTCTCACCCGTCTTCCCCGATGGGAAGACGGGGCGCC
>CAMJPL010000089.1 GCA_946407735.1 uncultured Clostridia bacterium | reverse complement strand
CCTTCTATCGCTTCGCACATATCGACATCCCCCTTTCCTTCCGGATAACGCAGGTTTGAATTGGTTACGATATTCACCATATCCGCCGTTCTTCTCGACACGGATCTATAGGCGTCGTCCTCGCTGACTATCTGCACGAGGCGGTTCTTGTCCTTCGAGTATTTCACGTATTTCAGCGCGAGACTCAGCTCGGTATGGAATCTGGCGAAATCCTCGTCGGCGATATCGGCCGGGGCGATCAGATGCAGATGGTAGTTGTCGACAAACTCGAGTATCTTCTCATCCGCCGTCAGCATGCCGTGCAGATCGCGCGGCGCCGTCCATCTGTCGGCGCCGAAATACAGCGTCAGGGTGATGACCGGGATCAGCCTGTCGGTTTTATAGAATCCCGACAAAAATTCGGCGCGTGTTTCCGGCATCTTATCTTCGGTGCGGTGAGATCTGGCGGTCTCCTCGGCCTGCGTGACGTACTGCATGGCGTCGTACAGCATATTTCTCACCGGCATCGCGTAATGCAGCTGGGACTGGTTTTCTATCCCGAGCAGCAGATACGCCGCCCTGCCGTCCTCCATCGCCGTGACGCTTTTCAGCACGTCGCGGTATCTCTGTACCGGCTCGGGACGGCCTCCGCCGATGTACGGCAGCGCGACGGAGGCGGTGTCAAGAGGCCTGAGCTGCTCCGGCTTTATGACCTGCTCGCCGCCGTAGATCAGAAAATTGAAGGCGTCGGCGAACACCGCGCTGTCCTGCATGTATTCCTTTGTCACAGAGTCCCTGTCAGACAATCCGATCACCTCCCGGCAGGATATATTATATCACTTTTATAAGGCAAAGTCAAGCGTCTTACAGCCTCGGATGCGTCAGAGGACCTCTTCCATTATCCTCGCCTGCGTCTTCATCCCCATGCGGGTATAGAAAGAGACGGCGGGATCGTTGAACTCCCAGACGCGGAGGGTGATGTTGTGGCAGCCGATGCGCCTCGCCTCGCTTCTCACATGCTCGTACAGAGCGGTGCCGGCATGCTTTCCCCTCGCCGTCTCGTCGACGCAGATGTCGTCGATATACATGGTCAGTATCGGGGTGAAGATGTTGTCGTCTGCGAGCCGCTTGAGCTCGCAGAAGGCGTAGCCTTCGATCTTCCCGTCCGTCTCGCGGACGTAGACGGGGTGTTTTTCGCTCTCCAGCATCGCTTCGAGCTCGGGCGCTGTGTATTTCACGAGCGGCTTTTCCGGCGTCGACGGCTTGAAGATGTCGGGGCGTCCGCTGTGATGGACGGCGAGCACCTGACTGAGCAGGCGGAGAAGATCGGGTATATCGCGCTTTTCGGCGCGGCGGATGACTGATTCTGGCATGTGGTGTTCCCTCACGGATGGCGGCGGTCTTACGGGATCGGTTTTCGGATCTGAGGCACGCAAAAAGCGGCGTCTTATGCGGACGCCGCTTTTTTATGTTTTTCGCCGGATAGTTCATTCATTACGGCGGTCCGCAGTTAAGTCAGATATTACTTATACTTGCGCTTTCTCGCCGCCTCGGACTTCTTCTTGCGCTTTACGCTCGGCTTCTCGTAGTGCTCTCTCTTTCTGAGCTCGGCGAGGACGCCGCTTCTGGCGCAGGACCTCTTGAATCTGCGGAGCGCGCTGTCAAGAGATTCATTCTCCTTGAGTCTGATTTCTGCCATTCCTGATTCCCTCCCTTCGACCGTCTGTTTGACAGAAGAGAATGTGCCGCGTACCCGTCAAAAGGGCATTACTGTCCCTCCTCCGAAATCCGCAACGGATATATTATACACTATTTCATGATGATTGTCAAGTAAATTATCGAAATTATCACAAAATGGTAACTTCTGGTCAATCGGAAGGGCCTGACGGATGACCCGAACTACCCGGCGGAGATATCTCATATATGCCGAAAAGAGCCCGCCATTCCGCGGCAGAGCGGTTTTCCGCCGCTATTTTCCGATCAGCCCGAGCAGCGAGGCGAAATCTTCCCTATCGCGGAGCGGATCGAAACATTCCTCGCTCAGCCATCCGGCGAGCTCTCTGTGGAAATCATCGTCCGGCGAGCTTCTGACATATCCGCCGTCCGATTCTCCCCGGAAGGCCGGCGATGTGTGAGCGGCGTCGGGATCGTAATCGGCGAAGCGAAGCCCCCATGTCACGCACCCGGCAAGGTGCGCCATAGCCTCCTCTTCCCTGCCCTCCGCAATATCCAGCCGCGCGAGCTCGCGGTGAGACCGCGCCGCGAACTGGGCGCCGAAGAAAAGATCGCCGTCATCGTAAAACAGCGCGTACCCAGCAAGGACCGTTTCATACAGTCTGCGCCGCTCATCCGGGCTGTATTCATCATCCCCGCCGTCCCGCTTCGCCTGCGCGAGAAATAAGAGGTTTGAGAGGACGGTTTCGCAGCCGATGAGTGTTTCATGCCGCAGCTCGCGGATGCGCTCCGATCCGGTCAGAAGATGCCGGAGGATATCGTGTCGGCTGCATTCCGGCACCGTTTTCGCGAGCTCCACCGCGCGGTCGTGCCGTCCTTTTGAGTCGAGGACGCAGCAGGCGGTAAACGCCGCCCGGACCTGCAGATCCATGTCCGTCGCGTGATCCATCACCCATTCCGCGAGGGAAAGGCTTTCATCGAGCTGCCCTTCGAGAAAGAGCGCGTCGGAGAGCGCCGTCATGAGCGGCAGAGCGCTCGGATAGCTGATAAGTCCCTCACGCAGGACGCGGATCGCTCCGGCGCGGTTCCCTTCGTTATTGATCATCCGGCCGGCGCGCTCGCGGATCTCTTCGATCCTGCGCTCCCTGCTTTCAAAATCTATGCCGAGCAGATAGTCGGCGCTGACGCCGAAGAGATTCGCTATCCGCGGCAGAAGGGCGATGTCCGGCATGGCCTGACCGCATTCCCAGCGGCTGACAGCCTGCGGGGAGATCGCGAGAAGCTCCGCCAGCGCCTCCTGCGTGTAATCCGCCTCTCTCCGCAGCTTTTTGATGATTTGTCCGAAAGTCATGGATTCCTCCTTTTGATTCCCGATCTGATCCCCGAAAATCCGGACGGGCCCGTCCGTATATCCATTCTACCACATTTTCCCGCGTCCTGCCAGTCCCCGCTGTTTGTGTTTTTCTCCATTCTGAATTGATTTTCAAGGCTCGTCTCCGCCCCGCATCATAAATCGCCCGTACCGACCGAAAACAGGCGATACGGGCGTTTGTCTGAAATTGTAAAAATTGATGTCTTATGTCAAAGCGGGATTGTCAAACCCGCTTTGCGGGAGGGGCTTATGTCAAAGCGGAAGCCCATCGTACGCGGTGACGATCTTATCGTAGACCTTCGCGAACTTTTCGGCGTTCTTCTCGGCGAGGGAGGCGAGATTCGCCGCGCCGCTCCTGTGGAAGGTGTCGAGGAAAGAGGTCAGCACCGTTCCGTAGGCGTTCTCGTTGAAGACGCAGAGATCGGGAGTCCTTGATTCGACCAGCAGCTCGAGTATCTTTCTCGAGTCCTCGTTGCGGGCGAGCTTGACCTGAAGAGTGGTCTCGTAATACACCTCGTCCATGGTGATATACGAATGCGCGCCGAGGGCTTCGATGATATTGCCGACGCGCTCGGGA
Source organism: uncultured Clostridia bacterium (assembly GCA_946407735.1). Taxonomy (GTDB): domain Bacteria; phylum Bacillota; class Clostridia; order Oscillospirales; family CAG-272; genus JAAZGC01. Next base: position 3,408 of record CAMJPL010000089.1, on the reverse strand, counting down.
TCGGAGACCGACGCCGGGACGGTGACACCCATCGAGCAGTTGGACATCATCGAGTGATAGCTCTCCTGCGCCTCGTCGAATTTCGGATCGGGGATAAGGCTTATGTCGAGCTCAAGACCGCGCATCTCGTTGAAGAACGAGCCGATCATCGAGCAGCGGAACAGCGCGCGCCCCGCCTTGAAGACTTCGTAGCCCCAGCTCTGCTCGTTCAGGTAGACCGTCGTCGCCTTGTTGTTGATTATCGGATCCATCTTCTCGGCGGCGGCTATGACGCTCTCGCTGCCGTAGTTGAGCTTTAGCACACCGTCCTCGGATATGAGGTACTGGCGGCCGGACGAGACTATCATCGGGCTTATGTCGCCCACACCGGCGATGAAGCCGAACTGATCGTTCTGATCCATCGTCCCGCTTCCGTCGATGTCGGCGCTGGCGGCGTTGATCATCTCCTGCATGACATCGAAGGTCCATGCCCCGTCGAGAGCCTTCTGTGTCGTCGGGCCGTAGCCGAGGTTCTCCGCCAGCTGATTGTTGACCATCAGGTTGCCCGACAAAAGATCGAGCGGATGCACGTTCATATCGGAGAAGGCGACGTACAGTCTGTCGTTTATCGTCAAAAGATCGCGGCACCCGGCGTCCCACCACGGATTCCCGAGGTTTATACCGGGGACGCTGTAAAGGTTGTAATAATATCCGTTGACGGCGCTCTGGAGTATCGACTTGACGTACTCGGACAGCATATCGTAGGCGTCGTCTCCCGCCGTGACGAATTTCTTCGCCTTTCCGGCGACGTCGCCCGTCTGCTCGGCGGTGATGTTTATATTGTATTTCTCAGACACGGCGAGATTGCGCCGGAAGATGAAGTCGTTGAGCAGCTCGCCGTTTTCCTCCTCGGCGTAGTAGCTGACGGTGCCCCATGCCGTAGCGTCCTCATGGACGAGCATCCTGAAATTGTACCCTTCGTAGTCGGCCTCGGGCAGCGCGTCGATGTACTTCTGCTGCTCCGATTCGGTTTCCTCCGCCTCGGTGACGTCGGCCTGCGCGGTGTCGGGAGCTCCGTCTGACGGAGCGGGAGCGTCCGACGTCTGGCCGCCGCATCCGGCGAGCACCGCCATCACGGCGCACAGAATGATCGCGAGTGTCTTTTTCATGAACAGACCTCCGTTATTATATGCCCGCATCCCGCCGAGGGCGGAACGCGTTTTTACCTTGTCATGCCGCTTTTCAGTATCTCGAGCAGCCTTCTGTCGACATTGAAGCCCTTGTATTCCTCGTACTCAGCGCCGGGCCTGCCGTGCTCGACGATACCGAACGGGCCTCTGAAATTCCAGAGCGAGTAACCCCATCCGAATTCCTTATAGACCGAGATGAGATCTTCGAACCATCTGAGAGCCGTGTCGTTTTCCACCTTATCGTAGCAGCCGAACTCGCCGATGTGGACCCTCACGCCGGACTTCTCGACCTCTCTCCACGGCACGTAATAGTCTTTCAGCCATTCCCTGTTCCATACATCGGACGGGTATTCCGGCTTCTCCCAGTCGGCTCCGCCCCTCACCCACGACGCCCTGTAATGCGTCAGATGAAACGGCTCGTAGCCGCGGCCTGAATGCACCGCGCCGAGATCGGCGAGCTCCGGCAGGGCTGATCCTCCGCCGTTGAAGCCGTCGATGACGATCTCCCTCGTCGGGTCGACGTCGCGTATCGCGGCGGCGGTCATGCGGATGACCTTCTCGTGATCCTCCCTCGTGCACGGATGCGTTTCGCCGACCGGGCATGGCTCGTTCACGAGATCGAAGCTGAGATATTTCGACGAGACGCCCTTATACCGCTCGGCGAACATCCGCCATATATGGACAAAGCCCCTCTGCGCCTCCTCATCGCGCCAGAGATTGTGCTTCTCCTTTTCCGGGCTGTTGATGCAGTAGCCCGGCGCGCGGTGCAGATTGAGGCAGAGATGCATCCCCCGCTCGCTGCAGGCGGCGATATAGCGGTCGATGTACCTTATTACCCTGTCGTCGGCGCGGAAATAGTCGAAATCCTTCGTCCAGCAGCGGTAATCCGTCGGCACGCGGATGAAATCAAAGCCCTCCCCGGCGATGAAATCGAGCTCCTTAAGATTCGGCTCCTCCGGCTCGCGCCCTGCCGTGTACATCCAGAGCATGTTGAAGCCGTATCTCTTCTTTTCCGTCATTTTGCCCTCCATGTCTCCCCTGTCGTTTTTTTAACTGTATAGATATAATAATAACCGCAAACAGCTCATTATCTGCTTTGATTTCTTACCGCCCGGCTCTCATCCGGCGGCGAAGGCGGAGTTCACCCGCTCGAGATTCGCTTCTATCTTCGGCAGGTTCTTTTCGGTCGCCGAGGCGGCGGTGTTCCTGCCGCCGGTGACCATCGACTTTATTTCGCCGCTGTACCCGGTCGTGATGCCGAAGACGTCGGTGAACTCGACGCCGCGGGTGTTCCTTATGATGTCGAGCATGTCGATGGACTCGTTGTTTCGCAGCCCCTTCTGCGACAGCGTTACGTCGTAGTACATCGGAAGTACCGTCTGCATGCTCTCGTACGTCAGCGCGTCGAGTATGACTCCGGCTCTCGCCGGATCGGTCTGCGTGATCGGCACCGTCAGAAGGCAGGCGATCGAGTTCATCGTCGTCTGATAGTTTTCCTGACGCTCGTCGTACTTCGGGAACGGCAGAAGGCCGAAGGCGTCCTCCATCTCCCGCTCCTCGAGCGAGGCTTTCAGCTCGCAGGTGATGAACACCGCCCTTCCGTCGCGGAATATCTTGAGATACTCGTTGTTGTCGTAATAGACCTTGCCTTGCTTTGTGTCGAATATCTCTATCAGCTTGTCTATCGTCGAGTAGAGCTTTTCCGTCCCGACGGTGACGGTGAGCCTGTTCTCCGCGTCGTACCCCGTCATGACGTTCCCGGCCGAGTATATGAAGCCGGTCGGCGAGTCGGAATGACCGGCGATCCCGTACCGGCATACTCCGTCAGCCTTGTAGGCAAAGGAGCTCTCCCCGGCGATGTCGGGGGAGGCCGTTACGTACTCGTTGAAGCGGTCGAGCGTCCATCTGCCGTCTGTGACGAGCTTATACGGGTACTCGAGGCCGAGGTCGGTCATCAGCCGCTGGTTGAACAGCAGCACCCACGACAGATCGAAGGTCATCAGATGCAGCGGCCCCGACGCGGTGTAGAGCCGCCCCGAGTATTCGAGCGAGTCGTTTATCACCTGATCCCAGTACGGCTGATCCAGCCTCAGCTCCGGTATCGAGCGCAGGTCCATCAGATATCCGCCGGTCACGACCTCCGGCTTGAAATAGACCGGCAGGTAGGCGGCGTCGCAGTGATCATCGCCGGCCATGACCGAGTTTATCAGCTCGTTGCACAGCCCTATCTGTCCCGAGC
>CAMJPL010000088.1 GCA_946407735.1 uncultured Clostridia bacterium | reverse complement strand
CGTCAATCTGATTTTCATTTCGTATTGACTAGAATATTAATATATGGTATCATTATTATAAAAATACGAAAAAACATGTCAGAAAATGTCACTGCAGTCGCTTATGTTTTAAAAGAACTGAAAATAATACAGAGTATCTCTGTTTAATAAAGCGACCGGGACAATGAAATCTGACATCATATATGATTTTCTATGTAAACTTTTTCGCAGTTATAAAGGCAACAAGCGTATAAAGAGGTGAATCCTGTTATGCCGAGAGAAAAAAAGCCAAAGCAACCGTGCGGGATAGACAGCGGCACGATCGCCGAAATATATTCAAAATATCTGACATTCATGCTGGCGGTAGCCGGCGCTGTCATCGAAAACAAAGCGTTCATCGAAGACGCCGTTCACAATGCGATGTTGTATATCATAGAAAGCCGGAACAAGTTGCGTATCGACACAGAAAACGAAAATCAGCTGATGTCTTTTCTCAGAATCATCGTCCGACATAAGGCGCTGGACATGATGAAGCACGAATCAAAGCTGAACATAATGGAACTCAGCGAGATAGACGATAAGCTGCAGAGCTCCGATCAGCCGGAGGCTTCAGCCGGGCTTAACGAGCGGTGCGATCTCGCGATGAGATATCTGGACGAAATGAGCGAAGACGCCAAGGATATATTTTATCTCTTGATAAACACCGATCTCTCCGAAAAGGAGATAGCTCAGCTGCTCGGCATGTCCGAAGACAACGTATATCAGATAATCAGCCGGACAAGAAAAAGACTGCACAGGATGCTGAGAGACGAATGAGGGAAATGAAATGAAAGATAAAAACATATATGACGTGTTGATCGATGCGCTTATCGAAGAATCGGCCGCCGAAAACGCCGAAGCGCAGAATGAACGGTACAAAAAGATCGCGGCGGAAACAGACATTGTTTACGACAAGAAAAAAATGCGGAAATACTTCCGCATGGAAAAAAGACGGCTCTCACATTCTTCCGAACCGATGAATGAAAAAACACCGTCGATGATCGTCAGAAGGTCCCTGAGCGCGATAACTGCGGTATTCGTTGTATGCTGCCTTTTCATTTTCCTTATACCGTCCGCAAGAGCGGCGGCAAAAGAAGGAATAATACATATATTTAACAAATATCTTTCGATCGATTTCAATAATGACAAAAACATAATCTACACATTTGACGATATAACGATAAAGTATATTCCCAACGGGTATGTTCTCACCGATAAAATGCTCACGGACGCGATGTCAATTCTGACTTTCAATGACAGCAACGGTGAGGAACTCATCCTGACATACGGCAGTTCAGACGGTTACACCGCTTTTTACGACAGCGAGAATACTGATCCGGAGATATTTTACGTCGACAGCATTGCTGTTTACCTTATCAAAAACAATGTTTCGGATTATTCATCCGCGGTATGGAGTCTGGATTCTTATACTATCTCTCTGTACAGCAGTCTGGATAAAAAACAGATATCGCAAATAATAAAGAATATTGAGGTTGAGGGGTAAGGTAAGAATTGAGATACATCAAGTCATATATATTCTGATAAAATAACGGCGTGAGTCTAAACTGATTCACGCCGTTTTCCGTTTACTGTCTTTCAGCGAGATACAGGCTGACTCTGCTTTGAATGTTCCTCGCCGTGTCCTCAGCCGTTCTCCTGCCAAAGAAGCCGGACAACTCTTCGTCGATTATCTTCATGGTCATCGGCGATACATTTTTTCCGCCTTCAATCCATCCACAAACTAACTGAAATTCCCGACGAATTCATCGTACACCTTTACATAGATCCAGCCCGGCAGCCGATTCTCTTTCGGGATGTCCTGACTGCCGCCGTGCATGTTGCCCTGCACCGATGTATCGTACTCTGCGATATATAATTGATAATCCGACCTCTTGAATTTGATTCTCTTTACTCATCAATCCTCACCCGTTCGCTGAGTGTCTTTTGCCGGTTAATCTGGAACACAATAATGGATATGCCGAAAGAAAGCACAAGCTGCACACCGAGCATGACGATAGAGGGAACAGGATCGAGCTTTACTACTGTATCAAATCCCGATGAGAGCAGCCGGGTCATAAGCGGCAGACTGATTGCAAGAACAACAGCAGAAACGAGGACCGAAAAGACGTTTTCCCCGAAAGTCATGAGCCTGAGCTGGCTGTCCGTCATCCCTACCGCTTCGAGCAGTGCAAATTCCCGGTGTCTGGCGGATGAGGAAGCCAGCGCGGCGTTGACGATGCCGAGTACACCGATGAGGAACAACAGTCCAGCGAGACTGTACCCGACGGCGGAGATCGAATCGATCTGACCCCTGATTTCTTCCAGATCGTCAAAACGGCTCATGATCTTTGCCTGCAGCCCTTCAGTTCCGTCTGCCGACTCCGCGGCGTCCGTAAACGCCGACTCGCCCCATGAAGCACAAAGATCGACAAGTGAATCCCTGAGCAAACCTATCCCGCCGTCCGGTTCATCCACCAACAGTGTATTGACATACCCGTCCGGATAAAGGGTCTCGAACACATCGAGCGGCAGGATCATAAGCTGACTGCCGGATGAATACATATAGAGATGAAGAGCGATCCGCCGCGTAACATCATAGCTCCACCCTTTTGAGGCGATCACAGAGAACGCCTGGCCGCCTATGGTCACGATATCACCGTCGGAGAAATAATCCCCCGTCATGTCCTCCAATTCTCTCCACATACCGGCAGCTATCACGAAATCTCCCTCCGGGATCATGTCCGCTGTGGGATAGCTATCGTTTTTCAGAGATAGAGCGGAAAAGAATTCTCTCGGGATTCCCAGCACACAGCAGGTCAGCGTCCCGTTAGCGGCGGCGATCAGTTCACGATACATCACGCTGAAATACTCATTGTCCCATCCCGCCCCGCGCCAGTATTCGATCTCCTCCGCCGCAAGGGCTTTCTGCGCGGCTGTCGCGGGTATATGATCCACAGCGACGCGTACCGGCCAGACATTTTCCACGCCGTCAAGATCTTTCACGGCTTCGCAGAATTCTTCCGTCAGCCCTGCGCCGCTGTCGATCATGACCAAACTGTTTTCCATCGAGGGATAGAGCTGATAATCCGTCATACGCATATCGGAGGCAATGTTTTCACGCATAACGGCGGCAGCGGAGGAAGTAAGCGCGATGAGCAGGGCTGCGAGCGACACCGAAACCGCCGGGATGATATGCGCGCGCGGATTGCGGACGATCTCACGACTGACAAGCCCCCCAACGCCCGGCGTTTTTCGGCTGCGGATCCATTTCCTGTCCTGGTTTCCGTGCCTCTCTTCCCCGTGAACAGCCTCTATGGGCGTCAGTTTACGGATCCGGTTCAGAGGCTTTACGGCGGAAACAAGCACCGCCAACGCGGTAAATACGGCGGCAAAGACTGCCACCCATACGTCAAATCTGCCCGTCACCCGGTCCGTTCCGATGGAGTCCATGAGCGGCACAAGCATCCGCCAGCCGATGATATATCCAAGCAGGAGCCCGACCGGAAGCGAGAACAGAAGCAAAACTCCCGCCTCCGCCCATATTGCCCTTTTACGCTGTTTCTCTGTCATGCCGAGTACCCAAAGAAGCCCCTGCGTCTTTATATCCTGACTGAGCGCGGCCGAATACACCCCGACTATCAGCATGGACGCCGCGCCGAAGATGATGATAACGGAGAATAAAAGAGCAAATACGGTCTGCGGGTTCATCCTCTCTTTCAGATTGCCGGTTAGATAAGCAGTGTTGATTATCGCATCCGGGACGTCTCCGCTTATTTCGCCGCGGATTGAATCGATTGCTTTGCCGATCTTTCCGGTAGTGTTCAGACGGTTACGGAACTTCAGATATATCATCATCCCTTCGGATAAGTTCGACGTCCCGTTGACGACAGCGGCAAGTTCAGATGCCCCCGAGCCTATTTCAGCCTCATAGAATCCGGTAACGGTGAATTCTCGGGGATAGGATTCCGCGCCTGAATCCATTTTCTTCATCAGCCAGATCGTCACACGGCTTCCGATGATCTCGTCCGGGAAAAAGCTGTGGGACAGCATTACTTCATCTTCTTTTTCTGGAAATCTCCCTTCGGTCATGTTCAGAAAGAAGTGACTCATCATCCGGGAATCCGAAAATCCGAGAATGCGGAGGGACGTCGTGATAAGATCATTTTCTTCGGAGGACATCATTCCCATACCGACGGGAGTCACGGCGTCAGCTTCTTTTACATATGGCAGCCGGTTCAGCCGCGCGAGGATTTCTTCACATGGAAGCTTATAGTACGCGTAACCGATAGAGCCATGATAATCGTTGCCGTTCAGCAGCTGCATCATCCGTTCGTACGCTGACAATGTGGATGACGCGATGCCGAATATCGCAGAATAGAGGACCGCCGTGAGGATCACCGCGAGGCAGACGATAACGGAGCGCGTGTGGTGGTTCCTGATGCGGCGAAGCGTGTCTTTGAATAGTTCTATCATTTCGTCCCCTCCCCAGAATCCGAGACGATGCGGCCGTCTTCCATGCGGATGCGGCGGGAGGCCATTTGCGCCAGTTCTTCACTGTGCGTAACCATAACGATGGTCTGGGAAAGTTTCTCGTTCAGCCGGCAGAGAGTAAGGACCACGTCGAGAGATGTCTTCGAATCGAGATTACCCGTGGGCTCGTCCGCCAGCACGACATGGGGCTTTGTGATGAGCGCCCGGGCGATTGCCACCCGCTGCTGCTGACCGCCGGAGAGCTGGTGCGGCATGGCAAAGCGTTTCTCCGCGATCCCGAGGATCGAGAGCATGTCTTCGACTTCGGCTTTATCCGCCTTGATCCCGTCCAGTCCCAGTGGCAGGGTCACGTTTTCCCACACGTTCAGCCTAGGGACAAGATTAAAGCTCTGGAATACAAATCCGATGTGCCGCCGCCGGAAGATGGTCAGAGGATCCGGCGCGAGGGTCGAGAGATCCGTGCCGTCGATGACGACCTTCCCCTCCGTCGGGGTATCGATCCCGCCGAGCAGGTGCAGCAGGGTGGATTTCCCGCAGCCGCTCGGACCGACGACGGCCGCGAACTCGCCCCGGGTAATGGTCAGATCCACCCCGTCGAGGGCACGAAGCCGGTTTTCGTCCGTGCCGTAGATTTTTGTGAGATGCTTTGTTTCAATCATATCCGATCAGCCTTTCAACCGTTTTACTTAAGTATAGCAGATCATTCTTACCCGGAGATGACAGAATCTTTCATTTTGATCACATTCGGCGATTTAGGTAAAAAAACAGAGAAAACTGTTCCTCCGCCAGGATTGTCACTGCATAAAACCTGTCCTCCCTGCGCTGTAACGATCGCGCGGGTCAGGGTCAGCCCGATCCCGACTCCCGGCGTTTGTGTGTTGTTTTGGCTCCGGTAAAATCGCTTCCAGATCTCGCCCTTTTCGTTTTCCGGTATCCCCGGTCCGCGGTCAGCTACATCAATCCGGACGGAGGTGACAAAATCTCGTGCAGACACGGTGATCTCAGAGCCTGCAGGGGAATACTTCACGGCATTGTCGCAAAGGTTGAAGAGGGCTTCAACTGTCCAGCGCAGGTCGAAAACGGCAGAAAGCCCCGCTTCGATGTTCGCGCGGAAGGAAATATCCTTTTCCTCTACAGATGCCAACGCATCTGAGACCGCCTGACAAACCAGTTCTTCGACAGAGTTCTCACGCGGGCAGAGATTTCCGTCGATCAGTCCGCATTCGCACCGGGACAGCTTCACCAGCGCGTCAAAGAGAAAAGACAGCCGCTCGGTCTGGGAGCGTATCGCCGCGCCTTCCGGACCGTCGATCATGTCTGCGTACATCTTCACGGAAGTGAGCGGCGTTTTAGACTGATGGGCGATGTCCGAGACAAGAGTGGAGAGGTGTTCGTATCCGTCACGAAGTCTTGCTTCCCTCACCTCTGCGGATTTGTGTGCGAGAGTTACCTTTCGGGAAAGGGCTGAATCCTCACTTTCCGCCGTCATATCGGGTTCTTCCCCGTCGAAGAGCGCATTAAGACGAGCGACAAGTTCTTTGCGCGAACACCTCACCGACACTTCGTTCCTGAGAACAAGGACGATCGTCAGAATCGCGTAAAGGATCGTCGGGACCGCACTTCCGAAATAATACTGATTCATCGTTATAAGGAGCGCGGACATCAGGATTAGAATGAGAACGGTCGTAAACGTTTTCATCGCTCCTCCCCCTTCCAGACATAGCCGAGGCCGTAGACCGTGCGTACAGGATTCCCTCCGAGTTTTGCGCGCAGCCGCTTTACCGTCACGGACAGGGTGTTTTCACTCACAAAATCCTCTCCGCAGTCCCACAGCGCTTCGATCAGCAAGGTTCGTGAGACCACACGCCCGTCGTTCTTCACAAGGACGGACAAAAGCCGCGCCTCTGAAGCCGAGAGGATAACCGTCTGTCCGTCTACACGGAAATCGAGGGTGTCAAAATGAAATTCATACCGGCCGGAAACATAAGACGCCAACGGATTCCCACCGGATCCTGTGAGAAGCAGACGCCTGACGCGCTCCTTCAACACCATGAGCGAGAAGGGCTTTTTCATATAGTCGTATGCCCCCGCCTGAAACGCCGCCACCTCGTCCACCTCAGAATCCCGCACCGTAAGAAACAGGACCGGGACCGGGCGGCAGTTCATGACGTCGCGGCAGAAATCAAATCCGTTTCCGTCGGGGAGATTACAGTCGAGTATGAGGCAATCGGGGTCGGTTTCTGTGATCCTCACCTTTGCTTCCGCGATCGAGTGGGCACCGACAGTATTCCACTCGTCAGTCGAGAAGGCGCGGCACAGCCCTTCGCAGAGAACCGGATCGTCTTCGATGATGAGAATTCGTTTCATGTACAGGCTCCTTTATGGATTCCTTTTGAAACTATTATATCAGGTTTTTCCGTAATGCGCAAGAGCGAGATAAATTGTGAGGAAAATGTAAGAATTAGAAAAACATACCCCCGTATTGAAATGCTCCCATTTTGTTAGACAATGTGGTATAATAGATATATACCAAATTGA
>CAMJPL010000087.1 GCA_946407735.1 uncultured Clostridia bacterium | reverse complement strand
CTCACCTCTCTCATAGACGGTCTTATCGGCGACGGCTGGCATAAGGACTGCACGGGACTGTCGGCACTGTCGGGATTTGCCTCGGATAAATCCGTGCTCGACGAGGCCGGCAGGATCAAGCTCGACAACAAGCGCGATTTTTCGGCGTATTTGAAGGACAGGATCGGGATCACCCTTTCCCCGGACGTCATCTTCGACGTGCAGGCGAAGCGCATGCACGAGTACAAGCGCCAGCTGCTCAACGCCCTCAGGATAATATCGCTTTACAACCGCCTCAAGGACGATCCTTCGGCAGATGTCCGCCCGAAGGCGTTCATCTTCGGAGCCAAGGCGGCGCAGGGTTACTATATGGCGAAGGAGATCATCCGCCTTCTCTGGAACCTCTCGGCCGAGATCGAGAAGGATAAGGACGTGAGGGAGAAGCTGAGGGTCATCTTCCTCGAGGATTACAACGTCTCTCTCGCCGAGAAGCTGATCCCCGCCACCGATATCGACGAGCAGATATCCCTCGCCGGAAAGGAGGCGAGCGGCACCGGCAACATGAAGTTCATGTTCAGCGGAGCTGTCACCATCGGCACGCTCGACGGCGCCAACGTCGAGATGTTCGAGCGCCTCGGCGACGAGAACATCATGATATTCGGTCTCAACACCGGAGAGGTCGAGGATCTCTGGAAGCGCGGCTACGACGCCTCGTCCTACTATCACTCAAACGAGACGCTGAGAGCCGCCGTCGACAGGCTGAGCTTCGGCTTCAACGGCGCTTCCTTCGAGCATATTTCCAGATATCTCATCTCCGGCAGCGGCGGCATAGCCGATCCCTTCATGTGCCTCGCCGATTTCGAGTCGTACTGCTCGGCGCACGACCGCCTCGACGCGATGTATGACGACAGGACGAGGTGGGAGAGGATGTCGCTGATGAATACCGCGTCCGCCGGATATTTCAGCTCCGACCGCAGCATTAAGGAATACGCCGACAGGATCTGGCATATAAAGCCGGTAAAGAAAGGCGTGAGATAATGGGGCAGATGGGATGCCGCCTGCCCGGGACGGATCGTCAGGTTTCGTTCTCGATGAGCTGGACGGCCGAAGGGCACGGCGGCATATCCGAATGCGCGGTGCCGAGCGGCGCAGAAATGACGCTCGAAATAAGGGTATGCCGTTTTCTGGCGCTCTCGGCTCCCGTCTCCCTCGTCCTTTGCGACGATTTCGGCGGCGGGAGAAGGGAGATAGCTCTCGCCTTCGACCGCATCGAAGGAACGGACGAGATATACAAGGCGCCGGCCGTTGTCTTCGGCGGTCCGACGCTTTATTTCTGCGAGCTTAAGGCGGAGAACATGTCGATATCAGTCTGCGCCGGGGAAAAGGCGCAGCTGCTCGTCTACGACGGGGGATATGAGTTCTCTCCGGCTCTGCGGGGAGGGATCATGTATCAGATCTTCCCCGACCGCTTCTTCCGTTCGCCGAGATTCCGCCCCTTCCCGAAGCGGGGGACCGTCATGAGAAGCGACTGGGACGACGGCGTGCCGAAGTACGCCGAAAGACCCGGCGGGGAAGTGGACAACAACGATTTCTTCGGCGGCTCGCTGTACGGCGTGACCGACAGGCTCGACTATCTCGTCTCTCTCGGGATAACGGCGATATATCTGAATCCGATCTTCGACGCCCACACGAACCATAAATACGACACGTCGGATTACGAGAAGGTGGATCAGATGCTCGGCGGGAAAAAGGCTCTCGGCGAGCTGCTCTCGGAGGCGGAAAAGCGCGGGATATCCGTCATACTCGACGGCGTGTTCAACCATACCGGCGCCGACAGCCGCTATTTCAACAGATACGGCAGATATAAGGAGACCGGCGCATATCAGTCGAAGTCGTCACCTTATTACGACTGGTACGATTTCAGATCGTGGCCTGACGATTACGCCTGCTGGTGGGGCGTGAAGCTCCTCCCGGCGACGAGGGAGGATTCGTCCTTCCCGCAGTATATCGAGGGCGTCGTCTCCGATATGACGGGGAGGGGGATCTCCGGCTGGCGGCTCGACGTCGCCGACGAGCTGTCCGATGGCTTCATCCGTGGCATCGCCGGGGCGGCGAGAGAAAAGAAAAAGGACGCCGTCATCATCGGCGAGGTGTGGGAGGACGCGTCGAACAAGGTGGCGTACGACGTCCGCCGCCGCTATCTGCAGGGCGGCGAGCTCGACAGCGTGATGAACTACCCGATGAGATCGGCCATCGTTTCGCTCCTGCTCGAAAAGGACGCGGCCGCCTTCGCGCGAAGGGCCGGGACGCTGTACTCGCATTATCCGCGTGCCGTCTGCGACAGCCTGATGAATTTCCTCGGCACGCACGACACCATGCGCATCATAAACACCCTGAGCTCCGCCGCTGAGAAAAACGAGATCCCGGAAAACGCCGTTTTGGCGTCTCTCAGGCTGACGGATGAGGAGAGGAAGTCGGCGCGCCGCCGCGTCATCCTCGCGTGGCTTATCTGCGCCACGATGTACGGCGTTCCCTGCGTTTATTACGGCGACGAGATCGGCATGGAGGGATGGCGGGATCCGTTCTGTCGCCTTCCGATGAAATGGAACAGCCCCGACGAAGAGATCCTCGAGGCCTACCGCGGGATAGACGCCATGCGCAGATACGGCGCCGGCGATTCTTTCGTCAGCGGCAAATTCGACGTGCTTTACGCCTCGGGCGGCGCGCTGATATACCGCCGCGGAAAGGCTGTCGTTTGCGTCAACGCCGGAGACGATGTCATGACGCCGGTGTTCCCACAGGGAACGCGGATGATATATCCGGAAAAAAGGCCGGATGTAAGGACGGCCGAGATAAAGCCGCTCGAGGGAGCGGTGTTCATGACGGACGGGATATGAAAAAGAAAAGCCGTGATAACATCACGGCTTTGGTCCGTCCTGGGGGACTCGAACCCCCGGCCTTCAGATTCGGAATCTGACACTCTATCCAACTGAGCTAAGAACGGGTTACGGAAGATATTATACCATACGCCGACGGAATTTTAAAGGGATATTTGTTAAATTTCCCGTATGCGGAGACGATAATGAAAAAGAACGATAAAGCCGAAGTCAAAGTCGAGAGCATGACGAATCTCGGCTACGGAGTGGCGCGGATCGGGGGAGTTGTGACCTTCGTCGGCGGCGCCGCCGACGGCGACAGGGCGGAGATCAAGATAATAAAGGCGGCGCAGGGCTACAACGCCGCGAGGGTCGAAAGACTGATCGAGCCTTCGGCGCACAGATGCGATCCCGGATGCCCGGCGTATCCCCGCTGCGGCGGCTGCTCCTTCAGGCATGTGACGTATGAGCACGAGAAGGAGCTCAAGCGCGGCTTCGTCGAGGCGGCGATGAAGAAGAACCACGTCGATATCGGGGTGTCGGACGTCGTATCCGACGGCAATGTATCCGGCTGGCGCAACAAGGTGGAGTATCCCGTCGGCGTCGGATATTTCGGCTGCTACGCCCGTCACAGCCACGACGTCGTCCGTCTGCCCGATTCCGGCTGCCGGATACAGGACAAGGCTTTCGACAAGATCACCGCTCATCTTTCGGGCGCGGCGGCCGGGATAAAGGGGCTGAGGCATATATAGCTTCGCCGCGCGGGCGGCACCGGCGAGATCATGCTGTGCTTTGTCACCGAGGAAAACGCCGTGATAGGCCGCAGCGTCGTCGACGGCGTGACGCGCGAGTTCCCCGAGATCGTCAGCGTCGTCCAGAATTTCAACAGGTCGGACGGGAACGTCATACTCGGCGAAAGGACCGTCACGCTTTGTGGGAAGAGCACCATCCGGGACGTTCTCTGCGGGCTGTCGTTCGATATGTCCCCGGAGTCGTTCTATCAGGTGAACCACGGCATGGCGGAGATGATGTACCGGCGCGCGGCGGAGCTTCTCGATCTTTCGCCCGGCAGCCGCCTGATCGATCTGTTCTGCGGCATCGGCACGATAGGGCTGTCGGTCGCGTCGATGTCGAAGGATATACGCCTTACCGGCGTTGAGATAAACGAGGCCGCCGTCATCAACGCCGGCGCCAACGCTCGCCTGAACGGGATCGAAGCCGAGTTCATCTTAGGCGACGCGAACGCCGTCGGGGAGATATCTGCCGACGCCGTGGTCGTCGATCCGCCGAGAAAGGGCATCGGCCCGGAGCTGGTCGGGCGTCTCTGCGAAAAGGGCCCGGAAAAGCTGCTGTACATATCGTGCAATCCCGAGACGCTGGCGAGGGACCTCGCCGGGCTCGGAAAGGCATACAGATGGGAAAACGCCGAGCCGTTCGATCTGTTCCCGCGGACGGGGCATGTCGAGACGGTATGTTTATTGTCCAAACTCGAAAGTCAACCTCATATCGAAGTGAAGCTGAACATGAGCGAGCTTGATCTGACGAAAGCCGAGAAAAAGGCGACGTATCAGGAGATCAAGGATTATGTGATGGAGCACACCGGACTCAAGGTCAGCAGCCTCTATATCGCACAGGTCAAGGAGAAGTGCGGGATAATTGAGCGGGAGAATTATAACAAGCCGAAATCCCCTGGTGCAAAACAGGCGAAGTGTCCGCCGGAGAAGGAGAAAGCGATCCGGGAGGCGCTGAGGCATTTCGGGATGATATATATGTAATTCTATAGATTTGAAATCAAACTATGATAATCATATATTACTGAAAAAAGGATAAAGTTATGAAAATCACAAAAATGAGTATAAAAAACTTCAAAAGTTTCAAAGAGGAGACCATCGAATTCGGGGATTTAAACATTTTGATAGGGTCAAATGCTGCAGGAAAATCTAACACAATAAACATTCTTAGGTTTATTGATAATATTATTGATTATGGAATTGAAAACGCTATTTCATTATCTGGAGGAATGGATTATGTATTAAATACTTCGATAGGGAAAACTACGCCGCTTGCTATTTCCTTCTCTTTCTCATGTGAAGATGAGGGATGGCTTAGATATGTAGGTCCCAAACATAACAAAAGTTTACTGATTGGCGGATTTGATTATAGTTTTCAAATTAGACCCCATAAAAAAGGATCTGGTTTTACAATAGATCGTGATTACTTGAATTTGATTTTTTATCAAGTTATTAACCAGGATGATCAGAACAAGCCAATAATAGATAAAAACAAAAAATGTAATTTTATATATAAGCTTAGCGGGGATCATGTCGTCTCAGAGATTATAAATAATACAGATTTCAACGATTCTGATGAATTCAAAGACAAAGAAGGAACGAATTTCTTTATTCACTTTCTTAATGAGCAAAACAACAGAAAGGAACTTATCCTGCACTATGTTTCTTTGTTTTTGCCACCTGTGTTTTATTCAATAGACTTAATTCGAATTTACGACTTTGATCCAAAAATGATGAAAAAATCTTCTACCTTGACTTCGATTAGTCATTTAGAGGAAGATGGATCAAACTTAGCCAATGTTTTACAAGGATTGCTTAAATCAAAGGCTGATCGTTCTAAGTTGGAATATCATTTGAAAGATTGTTTGCCTTTTATAGACAGTATAAGTACAGAAAGCAATTTTGATAAATCTGTTTCATATAAGATTAAAGAAAGCTATTCACAAAAACAGCTATATGCTAATTTCTTGTCGGATGGGACGGTTAGTGTTTTAGCAATGATAGTTGCATTATATTTTGAGAAGAATGCTGGTATTATTATCCTTGAAGAACCTGAGCGTAATCTTCATCCTCGCTTAATGAATCGATTTCTCGAAATGGCATGCGAAGAATCTAAAAATAAACAAATAATCATAACTACCCACACTCCAGAGTTGATAAAGCATGCTGATCTCAACTCAATATTGCTTGCACAAAGATGCAAGGAAGGATATACTACAATTACTAAGCCAGCTGACAACGAAATGGTCAGGTCATTTATTAAAAATGAAGTTGGAATTGAAAGCTTATTCGTTCAAGGCTTGATAGGAGGATAAAGGTGAGTAGACTATATATTTTTGTCGAAGGAAGTGACGATGAGCGCTTTTTTATGCACTTTTGTGCGAACTTTGATATTAGGATTGTTCAATATTCTGGGATGAAAAACAAAGAGCTATCTGGATATATCAAAACTATAAGCAAAGACTTATGTTCCGACTACATTATTGTGTGCGATTCTGATGGTTCTGATATTGAACACAAGAAAAACAATTTCGTTCAGAAACATCCTGATTGCAACATAGACAAAATAATAGTAGCCAAGCGAGAAATAGAAAGTTGGTACTTGGCCGGTTATAATCGCGATAATTGTGAGAAGAAGAAAATTAAATATATATTCAATACGGATGATATTTCAAAGGAACAGTTCCGTCACATGATTCCCAAGAACTACTCAAATATTAGCTTTCAGATGGAAATACTTAGTGTATATGATGTGATACTTGCAAAACAAAGAAATCGTTCATTCTGTATCTTTTATGATTATCAAAAAGAAATGAGCCTTGACTGTTTTGGCGATTGTTAGATAACAGTAAACTGCAACCGCTTTTTAACAAGACTCATTTCACAGTATTATATGCAAAAAAGCACAGATTATTCCTCTTTTATCAAGAAACAGTTTCAGATTACGCTTTCACCCCCCAAATTCTGGATATATGGAGGGAGCCATGAAAAAGCTGAAATCCTGTGAGTTCAACCTCGACACCAACTGTGTGGAACTGACCTATACGGACGGAACGATGCTCGCCATCGACACCATTGCCGTGGAAAACGAATACGCCGAGGATATGTACCAGCGGTCGGAGCTTGACTGGCTGATCTACAACGCGCCGCTGGAGTATGCCGATCTCGTCCTGAACGGGGATGTGGAAGGATACCTGAAGCGGGTGACACAGTATCGCCCGCTGGATGAACAGGAATAATTTGTTTGGGAGCCGTATTCAGTGGAAAATCGGCTCCTATTCATTTTCCTCTTGCAACATCAAGAAAAATCGGATATAATATAGTCAACACCATCATCAAGGAGTCCACGCCCATGCGCATTGCCGTCATCGACGACCGGCCCGCCGACCGGGACTATATCGCCGCGCTTGTTTCGCGCTGGGCGAAAGATCGGGACACAGCCGTGACTGTCATCACGTTTCCCTCCGCGGAGGCCTTCCTGTTCGCGTACTCCGAGGACAAGAATTTTGACATCCTGCTCCTTGATATTGAGATGGGTGCGATCAACGGCGTGGAGCTGGCGAAAACGGTCCGGAAAGGAAACGACGTCGTGCAGATGGTCTTCATCACCGGATTCCCGGATTTCATCGCCGAGGGGTACGAAGTCTCCGCGCTCCACTATCTCATGAAGCCCGTGGATCGGGACAAGCTGTTCTCCGTGCTCGACCGGGCGGCGGCGAATCTCGAAAAGGCGGAACGTCGTCTGCGCGTGACCTTCGAGCGGCGCACGGACTATGTGCCGTTCTCCAAAATCCTCTATCTCGAGGCGCAGAAGCAGTACGTCCGCATCGTGACCGAGAGGGAGAAATACCGCATGAAAGCCTCCCTCGCCGAGACCGCCGCGCAGCTTGACGAGTTTTTCTTCCCCTGTCAGCGGTCATTCATTGTGAATCTGCGGCATGTGGCGCGCATCCTGCCGGATCGGGTCGTCTTGAAAAACGGCGCGGAGGTCCCCATCAGCCGGGGGATGGCGGAGA
>CAMJPL010000086.1 GCA_946407735.1 uncultured Clostridia bacterium | reverse complement strand
TAAAACAAACGACTTAGCGTTTTACAGTTAGGCTCAATATAACAGACTTCGCTTTCCGAGTGCTTTTCCTTCCCCCCTCACCCCAAATACACGATCTTCCCGTTATACACTCTCCTCACCGCGTCCGCGGCGGCCTTGTCTCCTGTTAGGCAGAGCGGCATGGTCAGGCTCATGAGGTTTTCGATCACGTTTTCGGCGTCGTCCATGTTTTCCACGCGGAGGGCGGCGTAGTCTTCCTCGACGCTGTCGGCGAAGTCGTCGAAATCGTCTATCGAGCCGACGTCGGCGGCGGTATCGGCGGCATCGTCCGGGATCTCTGCCGTCATCGAGCCGGTGCAGGCGATGTTTTCGGCGTTTTCCGGCACGATTTCAAGGGCTTCGGGATCGAGCTGCTCGCTCAGCTCCTTTATCTTCGATATGTATCTGCCGTCGGTGCCGCAGCATCCGCCGCATACATAGACGCCGAGATCCATGATCTTCTTCATCCATCCGGCGTATGTGTCGGGGTCCATCGAGAAGGTGCGGGTGCCGTCGGGATTCTCTATCGGGCGTCCGGCGTTCGGCTTGGCGATGAGGGCGACGCCGAGCGAGGCGGCGTACGGGACGAGGGGTTTCAGCGAGTTGTATATTATCTCCGGACCCTCCGAGCAGTTGAAGCCGAAGGCGACGGCTCCGGCGTCGGCGAGGGCGAGAAGGCAGCACAGCGGCGTCTCGCCAGACATCGTGCGCCCGTTGTCGGCGAGGGTCATCGTGACGAAGACCGGCTTCTGCGACACCGACTTCACGGCGAGGACGGCGCATCTCGCCTCGGCGAGCGATATCTGCGTCTCGACGAGCCAGAAATCGACATATTCGTCCATAGCCTCGGCCTGCTGCGCGAAGCTGTCGAAGACGTCGCCGAACGGCGTGTCGCCGTACGGCTCGAGGAACCTTCCGCAGGGGCCGATATCGCCGGAGACATAGACGCGGCGGTCAGAGCCGTCGGCTTCGGCGCGGGAATATCCGGCGAGGCGGGCGTTGAGCGCCGGTATCTCGCCCGGCTTTACGCCGTGGCGCGAAAGCGAGAAGGACGAGCCGCCGAAGTTCGGCGAGTTGACGGCGTCGGAGCCGGCGGATATGAATTCCCTCTGGACGTCGCGGATCATCTCGGGATGCGTGTCCACCCACGTCTCGGTGCAGACGCCGCTCGGCATGCCGCGCGCCTGAAGCGAGGTGCCGGTTCCTCCGTCGAGGATGAACGGTATCGGGAAATCCTTTGGCCAGCGGTAAAATGTTGAGCGGAATGACATGGCGTCTCCTTTCGCGCGGGGGGGGTGTTTATCGGGGGAAGGAGAGCCATCTCCTTCGCCGCTTGGCGGCGAAGGTCTGAAGAAATGTCCCTTCCCCCGGACCTCTTTCTTCCAAAGACTGTTGATATATATACTTTGCTTCAAGCGCTATTATATCATACGAATATGCATATATTATGAACGAAACGGATTATTGACGGGAATATACAAAAAAGAATATGATCCTTCATCGCGAAAAAAGTCCCGCGGAAGGGAATCCCTTCCGCGGGCAGATATTAAGTTATATTTATAACTAAGTTATATTTATAACTCAGTTATTTATAACTTAGTGCTTCTTCGCGACTACGACGGCGGTGCCGATAGCGGCAACGGCGGCGAGTACGACGATGGCAGCGGTGTCACCGGTCTGAGCAGCCGGAGCGGCAGCGGCCGGAGCAGCAGCGGCTACCGGAGCGGCAGTCTCAGCGACAGGAGCCGGAGCGGCGGTCTCGGCGGGAGCGGCAGCGGCGGGAGCCTCAGTCTCCGGAGCCGGAGCTTCAGTCTCGGGAGCCTCGGTCTCGATGACCGGAGCGGGCTTCAGGGTGATGACAGCGGTACGGCTCTGATCCTTGCCGCCGGAGCATCCGCCGGCGAGCTGGGCATGGCAGTAGCTGTCAGGACCGATGGAGTAAACGGCGCAGAGACCGTACTGCTGGCCCTCAGCGAAGGCGGCCGGAGCGAAAGCCGACCACGGAACGCGGTGCTCGAACACTACGTTGTTGCCGTTGATGGTGAAGTCGAAGAGACCGGCGAGAGTGTCGTCATCAAGGCTCTCGAAATCTTCGGGAGTGGTGTACTGGATGAAGACCTTGTTGCCGTTCTCGGCCTTGCCGACGCCGTCCTCGAAGCGGTTCTCGAGAGCGTCATTGTGGGACTCCATAAGGCAGTAGTCCATCTGGATGCATCCGGCGTTCCAGATAGAGCCCGGATCGTCCTCGTACGGGCAGTAGAAGCCGAACGGAGCGACGAACTCGGAAGCGTAGTAAATGTAGTTCTCGTCCCAGGACATATAAATCTTGGCGGACGTAGTGAGGGCAAGAGCCTCGTCGTCCCAGTCGTCGTCGCTGCAGCCGATGCACCAGTCACCGGGGGCGGTGGTGATCTCGGAATACTCGCCGGCAGAGATAACGCCGTCCATGACGGGAGTTACGTTGGCCTTCGGGACATCATAGAAGATGTTGCCCCAGTTATCGGCCTCAGTGGTGGAAGCGTAGGCGGAAACGCCGAGCGCCGCGACCATCAGAGCCACGATAGCAAGAGAAAGATACCTTTTCATGGGTAAAAAACCCTCCAGATATTAGGTTGGATGTTTCACGCTGGTTCGCGTGAGAGTGCTCTAATTATAGCACAATTCCGGCAAAATGTCAATGTAAAATTTTTCACTGCCATTTTGTTCGAATTTGTGCGGAATATACAAATAATCCTCCCGCCCGCGTCTTGCGCGGGGCGGGAGGAAGTCACAGTTATGCTTCACTATATAAGCGAAATATAATTGAATGACCGAATTGTCGTCGGTTTCGCCGGATATTACGGCTGACGCCGTGTTATCCGTGCTCAGTGTTTTTTCGCTACTACGACGGCGGTGCCGAGAGCGGCAGCGGCGGCGAGTATAACGATAGCGGCGGAGTCGCCGGTCTGAGCGGCGGGAGCCGGAGCGGCCGGAGCGGCCTCGACTACGGGAGCGGCAGTCTCGGCTACGGGAGCCGGAGCGGCGGTCTCGGCAGGAGCCGGAGCGGCGGTCTCAACCGGAGCAGGAGCTTCGGTCTCGGGAGCCTCGGTCTCGATGACCGGAGCAGCGGTGAAGGTGAAGACGGCGTCATGGATCTGGTTCTTGCCGCCCTCGCCGGTGCATCCGGCGGCGAGCTGAGCGTGGATGTAATCCTGATCCTCGCCGATGGAGTAAACGACGTTGCCGGCGATCTTCGTGCCCTCGGCGCCCTTCACGTCAGCGAAGACGGAGTAGGGGGTACGGGTCTCGAAGGTGATGGTGTTGCCGTTCTTGCCGATGGCGAAGTTGTCCTTGATGGCCTCGGGATCATACTCGAAGCCATCGGCGTTCGCCCATACGGTGGTGAGCTTGGTGCCCTCGGCGGTGGTGCCGATACCGTACTCGAGACGGTTCTGAGTGTCGTCTTCCTTGGAAGCGAGATCGGTGAAGGTCATCTGAATGGCGCCGGAATACCACATGCTGCCCTCATCGCCTTCCCAGATGGAGTCGAAGCCCTTGGGAGCGGTGAAAACGGAAGCGTAGTAGACATAGTCGGCGTCCCAGGTCATGTAGACCTTGGCGGACTCGGCGAGAGCCCAGGCGAGGTCGTCGTTCTCGTCATCGCCGCAGGCGATGGACCACTGGGATCTCTTGGTCACGATCTCGGAGTACTCGCCGTCGGAGACGGTGCCGTCCATAACGGGAGTTACGTTGCAGCCGGGAACATCGAAGAAGATGTTCTCGTCATCGTCCGGGAGGCAGGTGGAGGCGAAGGCGGAAACGCCGAGCGCCGCGACCATGACTGCCGCGAGAACGATGGAAAGATACTTTTTCATGGTAATTTTCCTCCGTTGTTGCGGGGCGGGCATGACGCCCGTCCGGAAAAAATGCGATTGGTATCTATATAGATGACATAACTGTCTTGATTCAGTTCGCGGAGGACCGGTATATCCGGTATTTCTCCGCCTCCTCCGCCCATTTTGCGAGCGGCTCGGAGTTCGATTTCAGGAATTCGCCTATCTTCTCTTTTCCGATGAGCTCGGTCCTCAGCCGGTCGGAGCCGAAGAGCAGGTCGATCCCGTTTCTCACCGTCATCTCCGGGAAGAGCGAGCGTATCGTGTCGAAGAGCCGCAGGCCCGTCTCGAACGGGCGGTATGCGTCCCTGTCGGTGACGTGCAGCTGCACGCCGCCGCAGCTTTCCCCGGCGTATTTCGAGCATACCGGGGTAAAGTACGCCGGGCGGATGACGACGCCGGGAAGATCATACGCGTCCATCGCCGACGCGAGCGCGTCGGGGTCGACGAACGGCGCTCCGGCGACGCAGAACGGCGTCGTGGTGCCGCGCCCCTCCGATATGTTGGTCCCCTCGAAAAGGCAGGTCGCTATGTAGTTCACGGCGCATTCGACCGAGTTGATGTTCGGCGACGGGTTGATGAAGCAGAGCCCGGTGTCGTCGTAGTACATCTCCCTCGTCAGGCCCGAGCATGGTACGACGCGGAGATCGCAGCCGATGTCCCGGCTGCCGCAGATGTACCTCGCGTACTCGCCGATCGTCAGTCCGTATCTCGTCGGCACGGCGTATCTGCCGACGAACGACGAGAAGCGCTCGTCGAGTATGCCGCCTTCGATCCTTGACAGCGATATCGGGTTCGGGCGGTCGAAGACGATCATCGGCGTCTTCATATCGGCGCAGGCCTTCATGCAGTCGGTCAGCGTCGAGAGATAGGTGTAGTATCTCGCCCCGGCGTCCTGTATGTCGAACAGCAGAAAGTCGAGCTTCGAGAGCGTATCGGCGTCGGGAGCCGTCCGCCCGCCGTACAGCGGGATGATCTCGGCGCCCGTCGACCTGTCCTTATATACGCTGTCGCCCTCGCCGGCCTGACGCTCGCCCCTCAGCCCGTGTTCGGGCGAGAAAAGGTATTTGACGTCGGCGATGCGCGCGACGGCGTCGGAGGAGAGAATCATCTCCCGCGTGACGCCGGTCATGTTGGTGACGAGCCCCACCGCCGCGCCGGAGATCAGAGGCGCGATGCCGGACAGATCGTCTATCCCGCATCTTACCCCGCAGCATCCCGGCAAAGCTGTTTTCATCATAGAACGATGCGCTCCGCTGCGCAGATGTGAAGATTGCGTTTTTTTCCCCGACTGCCTATATCATACCACACTTTTGCGAAAAAAGCAATAGTTTTTAAATAAAAAAACAATGGCGGAGAAAAAATCACAAAACCGCAAAATGCGATTCCCCGCCCTGTGGGGAAAAGTGAGGAAAACCTGTGGAAAACCCTGTGGGGAATGTGGAAAACTCCGCGAAAAAAGCGCTTTGATCGGAAATCCCCGTTTTCCACAGGGGAAAAATAGGCGGTCGGACATCTTCCGGAAATGTTTTGACGCATGGGAATTAACAAAAACTGCGTGGAATAATCCGTCTCGATGCGGTATAATATATACGCTCTGACGCGGAAACGCCGGGATGCCCGGCCTTGACGGGAAAGTCGCGGAAACCGATATATGCCCTTAAAAGGGTGTTTTTTCGCCGCCGCCTTCCGGTCCCGCCCGGAGCGAGGGCTTTTTCTTTTTTTCAGGCAGGATGATTTTTAAGATATGGACAGCTCACCTTCACAGAACCGCATAGCCCTGATCGGCATAATCGTCGAGAACACCGACTCGGCGGAGAGGATAAACGAGATCCTGCACGAGTACGGACAGTATATAATCGGCCGTATGGGCATACCATACCGCAGCAGGGGAGTCTCGATAATCTCGGTGGCGATAGACGCCCCGCAGAGCGTGATATCGGCCCTGAGCGGCGCGGTCGGCCGCCTCGACGGCGTCTCGGCGAAGACCTCATACTCGAATGTCTGACAGCGGCGGCAAGGGAAGGCTCGGTCTCTCCCCGGCGGCGCACGTGCTTCTCGTGATCATCCCGGTCGCCGCCGCCGTCTGCGCCCTTATGATCGGGAGATACGCCGTCACGCCGGGGGACATGATCGGCGCATTTTCGCGGCTTATCTCCGGCGCTGAGATGACCCGCTCGGACATAGTCCTTATAAACATGCGCCTGCCGAGGATAGCGCTCGCGCTGCTGTGCGGCGCCGGGCTGTCGGTCTCCGGCTGCGCCTTCCAGGCGCTGTTCGCCAATCCCCTCGCGACGCCAGACACCCTCGGCGTCGCCTCCGGCTCGTCCTTCGGCGCGGCGCTGGCGATACTCTTCGGCCTGCCGTCGCTCGGCATACAGGGCTCGGCGATGCTGTTCGGCCTGACGGCGCTGATGCTGACGAAGCTGTGCGCCTCCGGGCGCTCGCCGTACGGCGTCCGCGCCTCCGATACGTCGGCGATGGTGCTGTCCGGGATAATGATGCAGTCGCTGTTCACGGCTCTGGTGTCGCTTGTCAAGTTCGCCGCCGACACCGAGAACCAGCTTCCGGCGATAACCTACTGGCTGATGGGCAGCCTCGCCTCGGCGTCGTGGAAAAGCCTTATGCTCGGCGCGCCGCCGATAATCATCGCCGCCGCCGTCCTGTATCTTCTGCGCTGGCGGCTGAACCTGCTGACGCTGTCGGACGACGAGGCGAGATCCTCCGGCGTGAACATACCGCGCCTGAGGCTGATGACCGCCCTCTGCTCGGCGATGATAACCGCCTCCTGCGTCTCGATGTGCGGTCAGGTCGGATGGGTCGGCCTTCTGGTGCCGCATTTCTGCCGAATGCTGACCGGCGGCTCGCTTCGGCGGCTGCTCCCGGCGTCGATAGGCGTCGGCGCCGCCTTCATGGTGGCGGTCGACACCGCCGCGAGATCGATAACCGCCTCTGAGATACCGATATCCATACTCACCGCCGTCATCGGCGCGCCCTTCTTCATAGCGCTGATGAGAAGGAACAGGCTCACCTGATGACCATCAATGTAAACAACGCCTCGTACAGATACCCCGGCAGGGACGACGTCCTCAAAGACATCAGCTTTTCCGTCCCGTCAGGCTCGCTGACGGCGATCCTCGGCCCGAACGGGGCGGGGAAG
Source organism: uncultured Clostridia bacterium (assembly GCA_946407735.1). GTDB lineage: Bacteria > Bacillota > Clostridia > Oscillospirales > CAG-272 > JAAZGC01. Next base: position 719 of record CAMJPL010000086.1, on the reverse strand, counting down.
ACCACGCTGCTGCGCTGCCTGACCGGTTTCCTCCGCTGGACGTCCGGCTATGCCGATATAGACGGCGAGAGGATATCCTCGATGCCGCCGAAGAAGCTGTGGAGCCTGATATCGTACGTCCCGCAGGCGAAGAGCGTGAGCCCGGGCTTCACCGTCGAGGAGACGGTGCTCCTCGGCCGCTCCGGCCAGTCGGGGCTGAAGCCGTCGGAGAGGGACATAAAGGCGGCGGAAGACGCTCTCTCCCGTCTCGGCATAAGCCGTCTCGCTAACAGGCGCTGCGGCGAGCTGTCCGGCGGCGAGCTGCAGATGGCGCTCATCGCCCGCGCGATAGCCGCCGAGCCGAAGGCGGTCATACTCGACGAGCCGGAATCGAACCTCGACTTCCGCAATCAGCTGATCATACTCGACACGCTGTCCTCCCTCGCGAAATCGGGCATGGCGGTGATATTCAACACCCACTACCCCGCCCACGCCCTGCAGCGCGCGGAAAAATCCCTCCTCCTCCGCCGCGGCGGCGAAGCGGTCTTCGGCGATACGGAGGAGATAATAACCGAAGAAAACATAGCCTCGGCGTTCGGAGTGGAAGCAAGGCTGTCGTGCGATGGCGGAGTGAAGACGGTGACGGCTGTGAGGATATTGGGGGACGGGGAGTGATATGTTCCGCGAAGCGGAACATATCGGACGAGTTTGCTCAAAATGCGGACAGGTCGCTTGGGAAG
>CAMJPL010000085.1 GCA_946407735.1 uncultured Clostridia bacterium | reverse complement strand
TCCCGGGCGGTGTAAAGCGGTTTGAGAAAAAAGCCTCCCGGTTTTTCCGGGAGGGAGGAGGGTACGGAGCGATTCATCTGACTGCGGATCGTCTCTTCCGAGAAGAAAGTTCATTATGACATTGGTGTCAATCAGCGCGACCATATTTCGCCTCAAGTGCCGCCGCGGCTTCGCTTTCCCAGTCGTAATCCTCAGGATAGAGCTCTCTGTTTCTGGCTCTTATCGCGTCGAGCTCTTTCAGAAGCTCGGCGCGCTCATCGGACGGCACGCCGTCCGGCGGAGCGCTTCGGGCGTTTTCCGCGTCTTTGTTTATGATTATCAGAATGCTTCTGTAAACTTTGTCGAGCGTTTCCTGCGGGGCCTTTTCCAGAAGCATGTTTATTTTTTCAAGCGTGGACATATCTTTCGCCTCATTTATCACGTCGCCGGACCGGCTGTGCGGCGCTCACACCGGTATCTTCACGACCGCCTTTTTTATCTTTTCCGGCTTTCCGACGCAGAGGCCGGGGATGTGGGCTTCGCCGGGCATCACGACGAACGGCTGACCGGCGCGGACGGTGAATTCGTCGCCGCCGCGAAGCTCGCCGAGCATGTAGTCGGCGTCATCATCGTATTCCTTCGTGACGGACAGCGCCGCCTCGTCGGCGGTTATGATCCGCTCGCCGCCGGTGATCGGGTAGTGGATGTCTATGTATCTGTGATGCGACTCGAAGACGCCGGTCTCGCGCGTCTCCATCTCGCTGACGTTCACATAGATGCCGTCGCCGAGCTCGTGACGGCCGGCTTCGAGGCCGTCCGCCTTGCCGGAGGCTATGAAGTCGAGCGCTTTGTGTATCTTTCTGTACGTTTCGTAATCGGGCGCTTTTATCATTTATCCGATCTCCTTTTTATGCCTTGCTGACGATCCTTATGTCGAAGCTGAAATCGTCATTCATTATGTCGTCGTCGGTGAAGGAGGTGAGGAGTATCTCCTTCGCTCCCGTCCTTTCGCGGTCGTATGTCAGATACGCCGTGCCGCCGATGAAGTCGACGTCGGGGTAGTCGACCCACATGCGCGGGTCGATCAGCTTCTTGTACGCCCACGTCTTCCCCTCGTCGAGCGACAGATAGGCCGTGAGATTGCGGCGCTTCTCCCTGTCGTCGTTGTTTATCATCAGCAGATTTCCCTTCGGCGTCCAGCCGATCCAGAAGCGGGTGTCCGGACTGTCTATGCCGGAGAGCTTCGCGTCTGTCCATGTCAGACCGTCGTCGTGCGACCACGACTCGGCGAGCTCGCCGGATTTCAGCTTGCATCTGGCAAGCATCCTGATGCTGCCGTCGGAGAGCTGATACGCCATGCACTCGTCGAAATAGGTGTCGATCTTCTTCCCGCCGTACCGGCGCTGCCACGTCGCGCCCTTGTCGTCGGAGAAGGAGTAGCCGTAGCGGTCGGTGAGCTGGTCGTAGTTGAAGTTGATCCATCTGCCGGTCTTCGTCACCGTCGGCTTGCAGCGGAGGAAGCCCTGATCGAAGCGGCGCGGGATCGAGAAGACCGGCTCGTCGGCGTCGGGATCGTCGCATATCGCGCACCACTCGCTGTGGGCGAAGTCGTCGAAGATCCAGCCGTCGTTTATTATCTTCGGCTGATTCGGCCAGACTGCCTCCTCGCCGGAGTTCTTCGGCCCGTCGCCCTTTATCGCCGGGCGGGCCTTGTTCTGCACCCAGTAGACGAACAGCCGCCCGTCGGGGGCCGTCCAGAGCTGGATGTCGAGCGCGTGGATGCCGAATTCGCGCGAGCCGGGGATGACGAGCAGCAGCTGCCATGACTCCCCCTTGTCGTCGCTGTACATCACGAGGTTGAAGTTGTCGATATGCGGCTCGCAGATGCCGCCGCTGTACCACGCGATATACAGCCTGCCGCCCTTGGTGGCGGCTATCGTCGAGCAGCCCTGATAGCGTCGGGAATGCTCGTCGTTGTACAGGCTGTCGGCCGGTCTGTACAGCAGTCTGGCGTGATTCGTTGCGTCTGTCATGGTGTGTTTCCTTTTTTATGGGCAGAATGATTTTCTATAGTTGTCTATAAATATAGACTTAATATGATTAATATAATTATCCGACCTTGATATTTCTGTGCTCTATAGACTGTAGTACCATATTACTTATGATTTCATTATTATCATGGTATTCATTTATACTGGAAAACTTTATTCGATAGGCTCTGTCCCTGCCGACATATTCAAAATCCATTTTCCCGCTGTCAAGAGCAGAGTTTATATCTTCACTTTCTGGAATATGAATATAGAAGTAAACATATCCTTTTTTAGGTTTGAAGAATATGAAATTTGATGCGACTCCATCTCTTGAAAGCCCAATATAAAACTTATTGTATTTTAACTCATAGTTCGGGGCATATTTACAGATATCGTTGAATATCAGATCAACATAATTGAGTACATTGCTTTTACTTTCCCAATATTTTCTGTCTGTCGGCTCGGCTTCGTTTTCTTCTTCAGTGCCGAGGTCGGTGAGGTCTAGGATTTTTACAAAGTTTATGCTGACTTCCTCTCCTGTCTGTGTTGCACACATTTGAAGCGCGATCAGTGGAATCGTACCGTTGAACAGGCTTATAACGTTCAAAAATCTTGAAGTGATATCTTCGGCTATTATTACGGCAATATGATTGTATCTTGGATATCTTTTCTTTTCACTGTCCCAGTATTCAATGGTTCTGATAATGTGGTCTGGATTGGTTTCGCCAAGCATGACTTCAAGCTCATAACGAGTATCATCGTCCCCGAGAAGGATATCCAGCCGTCCGCCTGACGGTTGTATTTTTTCACGTCTAATAGGCGACAATTCACCAAGTCCAAGAACAGAGGGATTGTTGAAAATAAATTCCTGGATCGCTGCTTCGTTTATATATGGGTGGGATTTAAGTGATATCTGTTTCGCACTTGTGATTTTCATTTTTTGCTCCAGAAGAGAATAATAATATAACAATAGTTCAGATTGATGACAAACCCCTATTACCAGAAACCTACAGTCAATTTGACGGAAAACAACTTCAATATTTGCGAAATTCACCTTTAAAAACTCTATATCCTTTAGATTTTAACAATATTATTGTGCAATATAACAGTTGTCTATTTATAAAGGAACTTTGTCAGCAGCCGGATAACAATAGTTTTATTATAGCAAACTCTACATTGTCGGTCTATCTGCTTTTGAGCTGGCTTGTCATCCGCATCCGCATACGCGGTCGGGATTATCCGGCTTTTTTATAGTATCATATTTTCTCTTTATTGTCAATAGGCGAAGCAAAATCGGCTTGACTTTTTTCTTTCGGTGTTGTATAATACATTCAAAACGATTCGCAGATATGGACTTAAAGTGTGCCGAGATGAACCGCGCCGAAACAAGCGTCGAGGGGAAAAATCCATGAACACTTTCACTCTCGCGTATAAGATGAACAATCCCGTCGTTTTTTTTGCGAAGGTCGGGGATAAGAGAGAGATCGACATATCCGTGTATCTTTCCGGGACGTTCACCTGCGCCGTGACGGACGAAAAGATCTGGAACGATATCCGGCTGCCGGAAAGCCTGCTGAAGAAGGGCTTTGAGGCGCATCTCGTGATGCCTGCGTATGAGACGGGGAAAAAGCTCGCCATGCCGGAGGAACTGAAGGATCACGCCGGTGAGATCCTCGAAGCCGCCGCCGAAAGCGTCTCTGAGGTGTGGGAACGCTCGGGTATCCGGCTCGTCGGGCTGACGGTGGACGACGTCGGGATCAGCCCGGGAGACAAGGCGATGCTCGATGAGATGCAGAGAAGATATGCCGTTGAGACGGTATCGCGCCGCGATATCCCGCCTGTCGAAAAGATCATGGGACAGGTGTTCCCGTCCGAGATCCCGCAGATCCAGGTCGTTTCCCCGGCAGCCGTGAAGAACATGAAATCGGTGTTCGATTACCGGGAGAATATGAAGCCGTCCGCAGAGGCGACATGGGTATGCGGCTGCGGGAATGAGAACACGGGAAAATTCTGCACCGAATGCGGCTCCCCGCGCGACTGGATATGCGTCTGCGGGCAGAAGAACAGCGGGAGATTCTGCACCGGGTGCGGGAAAAAGAGAACGTGAAGCGCCGTAAATAAATGATGCCCATTCGCGTTAAGGCGCGAATGGGCTTTTTTGGGTGATGATCTCTCGTCATTCATACGCTTCGAGCATCTTGGCGAGGCGTTTCTCGAAGCTCTTCTCTTTCTTTGCGTACGCCGAGGCAAGGTCGGTGTTCTCTCCGTGCATCAGCTGCATGAACAGATGTCCGGCGGAGTCGAGGGCATAGCTGTTCAGATAGCCGATGTCGAATATCAGACAGCTTCTGATCAGGTCGAGCATGTCCGAGCTCTGGGCGTCGCGGTTGTATTTGTCCTTCAGGGATATGTCATAGTAGATCGGCGTGACCGATTCCCAGCTCTTTGAGCAAAGCGCTTCCGAGACGAGACCGACGAGCTCGGGGTCAACGACCGTCGAGGGGACGAGCATCAGGGAGAATATATCGGTGGCGGTGGAATAGTATTTTTCCTGCTGCTCGTCGTATTTCGGGTACGGCAGCATGCCGTAGTCGGTCTCCATGTCCCTGAGCGTCGAGGCGGTGCGCAGGTCGTGCGCATAGAACAGCGAGCGGTCCTCCTTGAAGATCTTCTCGTGATCCCATTTGGAGGATGTGACGGCGTAGTCGCTGCCGCCGTAGAAGAAGCCGATCAGCTTTTCCAGCGCTCCGACCGTCTTCTCGTTGTTGATGGCGAAATACAGCATCCCGTCCTCGCCGCGCTTAAGTACCTGAATATCGAACGCCGGCATGTAGGAATCAATCGCCGTGGAATGATAGGAGGTGTAGCCGTATAGATCGGCCTGCGTGAACTTCTGGTCGCCGTCGAGGTCGGATGAGACCTTTGATGCGGCAGCCTGCACCTTGTCGAAGGTCCAGACGCCGTCATAGACCGGCTGATACAGCTCGCCGACGGCGTAGTCCTCCGCAAGCTTCTTGTTGAAGTAGATGCAGACCATGTTCTTCCAGAGCGAGAGCGCTATGTCGCCCGTCATGGCGTACAGCCGGCCGTTGATGGTAAGCGAGTCGGCTATCTGAGGCGACCACCAGGGCTGCGACACATCCACGTTCGGGATCTCGTACCAGTTGATGAACAGCCCCGGTTTGATCACGCCGAGGATCATCGCGGCGTATCCGGCTACGAGGTCGTAGTCCTGGCTCCCGGACATTACGGATTTCTCGAGCTCCTTGTTGAACTTGTCCTCGTTGCCCCACACCGTGTATCTGGATACGGTGCCGAATTTTATGTTGAATTTTTCCTCGACGGAGCGGTTGCGCCGGTAAACTGCGTCGTTTATGATGTCGCCGTTCTCCTCCTCGGATACGAACTCATACTCGAAGCCTTCCCTTAAAAGGATATTGAACTTTCGTCCTCCGTAATCCTCATCGGGGAGGTTGTCGAGCACGTCGGTGACGGCGGCTTCGGCCGACGTTTCGGCCGCCGCCGTGTCCGCGGTCTGAGCGGGCGTATTCTGCGCGGGAGAATCGGCGCTTTCGCCGCAGGCGGCGATCGGCGCGATGAGAAGGAGGGACGCGAGGAGAAATGAGATTGATTTTTTCATGGAACGGCACCTGTTATCTGTTTGTTCCTGTTTTTTCATTTAGACCTTATCACCGCCGTCCTGTCGTTGCCGCCCCAGTCCTTCGTCACATCGCAGACAAAGCCTCTCGCCTTCGCCTCGGATATGATCTTCTCCCTCTGGTCGTAGCCGATCTCGAAGACGAAAACTCCGCGATCTGACAGCCGGGCGGCGAAATTATCCATTATCGCCCGGTAGAAGCGCATGCCGTCGAAGCCGCCGTCGAGGGCGAGCGTCGGCTCGTGGTCCTTCACCGAGCTGTCGAGCGTGTCTATCACGGCGGAGTCGATATACGGCGGGTTGGAGACGATGACGTCCCATTTCCGCCCGGGGACAAGGGAGGCGGCGGCGCTTTCGTCTGTGACGTCGAGCTTATAAAACGGTATCTCGGCGCTGTACCGCTCGGCGTTGCGCCGCGCGACGGCGAGGGCTGCCTCCGATATGTCGGCGGCGTCGATCCTTACGCGGCAGGGGGAATTTCTGAACACGCTGACGGCGATGCAGCCGGAGCCGGTGCAGAGGTCGAGCATCCGCGCGCCGTCGCCGAAGCGCCTGAGCCATTCTATCGCCTTTTCGGCGACGCGCTCGGTGTCGGGGCGGGGGATGAGCACGTCCGGGGTGACGAAATAGATCTCCCGGAAAAACGCCTGCTCGCCGGTTATATATGCGACCGGCTCCCCCGCTTCGGCGCGGGCGGCGGCTTCGGCGAACTTAAGTGGATCCGGGAAGGCCTCGGAGAGCATGGCGAGCTCGGAGGAGGACAGGGGCAGTTTCTCAGAGGGCATTATCTCGCGAATTCCTTCACTATGTTCAGTATTATCTCGACGCATTTGTCCATATGCTCGGCGCAGACGTGCTCGTACGGTCCGTGGCCGCAGAATGCTCCGGTCGGCAGGTTCGGGCAGGGAAGGCCTCTGAACGACAGCTGGGCCCCGTCGGTGCCGCCGCGGATGGGCGTGGAGGTGGGGGTGAGACCGGCGGCGCGGATGGCGGCGTAGGCCTTCTCGACGACCTCGATCTTCGGCTTTATGACGTCGAGCATGTTGCGGTACTGGTCGCGGATGTTTACCGTCACCGTTCCGGCGCCGTAGCGCTCGTTCAGGATCTTCGCGGCGTGCGTCATGACCTTCTTGCGGTATTCGAGCCCCGACAGATCGAAGTCGCGGAGGATGTACGTCATGGACGCCGACTCGACGCTTCCGCTGACGTCGGACATGTGGTAGTAACCCTCTCTGCCGGACGAGTCGCGCGGCGTCTCGGCCGCCGGTAGCATCGAGTTGAACTCGAAGGCGACGAGGGCGGCGTTGACGAGCATGTTCTTCCCGCCGCCGGGATGGACGTTGAAGCCTTTGATCTTTACGTCCGCCGACGCGGCGTTGAAGCATTCGTATTCGATGTCGCCGCCGTCCCCGCCGTCGACGGTGTAGGCGAGCTCGGCGCCGAAGCGGTCAAGGTCGAGCAGGGCTGCGCCGTGTCCGACCTCCTCGTCGGGGCAGAAGCCGATGGAGATCCGGCCGTGAGGCTGATCGGACGAAAGGATGGCTTCGGCCGCCGTCAGGATCTCGGCGATGCCGGCTTTGTCGTCGCCGCCGAGGACGGTCGTGCCGTCGGTGACGACGAGCGTCTCTCCGGCGAGGCTTTCGAGATGCGGGAAATCGCGCGGGCTGAGCACCCGCCCGGAATCGCCGAGGACGATGTCGCCGCCGTCGTAGTCCTCGATGACGCGGGGCTTTACGTTCTCCCCGGAGAAGTCCGGCACGGTGTCGAGATGCGCGAGGAAGCCGATCGGCGTCCTGTCTTCGCATCCCGGCGTCGCCGGGATATGGCCGTAGACATAGCAGTGTTCGTCGACAAAGACGTCCGACACGCCGAGAGCCTTCATCTCATCCGCCAGCAGACGGGCGAGATCGAACTGCCGGTCGGTGGTGGGCGTAGGCGAGCTCTCGGTAAGCTCGGCGGATGCGGTATGGATCTTTGCGTATCTGATAAGTCTTTCGTAAGCTCTCATCGAAGGTGTCTCCCAGTGTATAATATAGATTACGATTTATATTATACAACGAAAATATATGAAATGCAAGGGGTATTTTTATATCCGGCATATCCGATGTCGGAAGGGGAGTTTTTCTGGTTGATTCTCGGACTGGTAATCTGAATATACTACTATTCCATTATTGGAATGGGACTTTATATTCCCTTCTCAGACTAATATTCTGAAAATAAATATCTCCCATTCTTGGAATGGGACGTTCCCCCGCTGCCGCGGGGGCGCCCTCGCCGGGCAGGCGCCC
>CAMJPL010000084.1 GCA_946407735.1 uncultured Clostridia bacterium | reverse complement strand
AACCGCTCCAGCGAGCAACGCGATGCGCCGATTGTATTCTCAAAGAGAATACTCATATGCCGATTGTTTTCACAATGAGACCACTCACATGCCGCTCATATGATCGATTTCCGTCGACCATGGCGGCAAAATCGGCATGAACGATACATGAGTGATGTAAGGGAGCTGAAAGTATCTCACCAATTTACGGTTTTAAGCGATACAAGGGATGATCGGTCTCTTTTATTCACTGTTCCGAACATCCGGACGGTACAGTGACTCCCCTCGTGGAAAAGATTCCAAAGGAAAACCGAGCAGGTTTTCCTTTGGTCGCCTTCTCACCCGTCTTCCCCGATGGGAAGACGGGGCGCCGCCCGCGTAGGGCGCCTGCCCGGCGAGGGCGCCCCCGCGGCAGCGGGGGAGAGTCCCATTCCAAGAATGGATTTAGTTTTGGAATCAGATTTTAAGCCTGAGAATGGAAAACAAGTCCCATTCCAACTATGGAAAAGTCATATAATCAGAATACTGATCCAAGAATCGAAAAGTCCCCAGTCCCATTCCACCAACGGAACAATGTAATCCCCATAATCCCCTCCCCCTCGGCAGAGAGTATTTCCATTCCCCCTTGACATGATATCCCCATAAATGGTATAATATATCTGCAATATGAATCCCCCTCCCCCGCGCGCGGAGGGGCGCGAAATTCCAGTGACTGTCAACGGAGGTAAAAATATATGCGCCTTCTCAGATCAAAGCCATGCCTCGCGCTGCCGATAAGCAACGAGGCGCAGCCTATACGCGTCACCTTCTCGGCTGGCGGCGACGAGCGCTGGGCGCTCGACTGCCGTCTCGACTTCGAGAACCCGAAATACACCATGTACCCCGACTTCACCCGCTTTTTCGGCGACAGCGACGAGATAGAGCTCGATATCTCCCCCGACTTCGAGTTCGAGTCGTCGGCGAAGGTAAAGCCGTCGTACGATCTCCCCTGCCGGCCGCAGCTCCGCTTCTCCCCGGCGTTCGGCTGGAACAACGACCCCAACGGCCTCTGCTACTATCTCGGGCAGTACCATATGTTCTTCCAGCATAACCCCGCCGGGAGCACATGGGGCAATATGCACTGGGGACACGCCGTGTCGAAGGACCTCATCCACTGGACCGAGACCGATATAGCCCTCTATCCCGATCCCGACGACCACACCATCTTCTCCGGCTCGGCCGTCGTCGACGAGCGCAACGTCTCCGGCCTCGGCGAGGACGGGAAGCCGGCTCTGCTGCTGTTCTACACCGCCGCCGGCGAGCCGTTCGAGCAGCGTGTCGCCTATACCACCGACGGCGTCAGCTTCCGCCGGTATGACGGCGCCGTCGTCACGCATATCGTCGACGCGAACAGGGACCCGAAGGTCGTATGGTGCGACGAGCTCGGAAAATACGTCATGGCCATATATCTCACCGAGCACACCTTCCGCCTGCTCACGTCCGATGATCTCCTCGAATGGGAGAAGCTGCAGGACATTGAGCTCCCCGGCGACTCCGAGTGCCCCGATTTCTATCCCCTCGACGCCGACGACGGACAGCGGCGCTGGGTGTTCATGGGCGCGTCCGCGCATTACTATGTCGGAGTGTTCAAAAACGGCCTGTATGAGCCGACGCAGGGATGGCGCTCGCTGCAGCCGTGCGGCACGCCGACCCTCGGCTACGCCGCGCAGACCTTCTTCAACGATCCCCGCGGACGCCGGATAAGGATCAGCTGGATCCGCCGCTCGACGCCGGGAGACGCCCCGTTCAGCCAGAACATGAGCCTGCCGCACGAGCTGAAGCTTTGCGCCGAGCCGAACGGCGGATATCATCTGTCGGCGATGCCGGTATCCGAGCTCGCCCTGCTCACCACCGACCGCGGCCCCGGCCTGCGCGCCGATTTCGACGTCGACGCCGGGAAGGACGCATCGCTCACGCTCAGAGGCGTTTCCGTCCCGCTGCCGGAGGGCAGCTACCGCTGCACCGTCATACTCGACGGCACGAGCTGGGAGCGCTATATCCCGTCGCTCGGCGACGCCGCATGCGGCGAGATCGCGGCGCAGGAAGGCGATACCGACCGCCGCCGTGCCGGAAAGCGCAGATCGAGCCAGCCCCGCCTCTACACCGCCCGCGAGCCCGACGGCTACTCCTTCGCGAATGCACAGGTCTCCGCCTACGGCGAAAAGGCGCTCGATTCGATCTGGAAGTGAGAAAAGAAAAAAATAAAGGCACCGCTGCATGCCGTGCTCAACAGTCAGAACATCTATCCCCCGAAATATTCTTTCGGGGGATTATTAAAAGATCATCATGATTGGATTGTACATAAAAAACTCAGTACGGCAGACGGGGAGATATATGATTCTGACGATAATCGTGATGATCTGCTCTGTCTATGCCGTCACCGTATTTACCGTATTCGCGGATTCGGCTTCATACGGCGAGGAGCTTATGACCGAAGAATTCACGGGCGGAAGAAGCATAGTGCTCGGCGGCGCGAAGGAAGGTGACGAGGATTATTTTGCCGGTATCGAAGGAGCGTCAGTCAGCTTTGACGGAAACAACGTCAATATAAGGCTTAATGAAGTCGGCAAAACTGATGACGCCGCCGCAAAGGTGCGTGAAATAATCCGCGAAAATAATCTCGGTCTGTCAATCCTCGTTTATGATCCTTCCGTATATACCCCGTTCTGGTCGAATGGTTTCGTCACCGTTATAAGGATAATTCTGACGGCGGTGTCACTGCTGTCGATCTGTGTTGTTCTGAGGATTTATTTCAGGATAAAGACCCCTGATCTTATGATACTCAGGGCCGTCGGCATGACAGGCGGACAAGCCGCTTTGCTCTCATTATGCGAAACGCTGGTTATGTATGTCGTTTCACTCGCTGCCGGCATGCCTTTAGGAGCGGCCGTCATACGCCTTATGATACCGAAGCTGTTCAGCGAAAGACTTAATAATTTCACGCTTGCGCAGGTCACGTACCGTTTTTCTTCGATCAGGATGATAACGGTCGCGCTGATATGTCTGGCGGCGGCTGTTGCCGGATTTCTGATCTCTTCCGGCGGATTACGGGAGAAGCGGCTGGTTAATTACGATGCCGGAAACCTAAGCCGCAGACGGCGCGATGTTTCAGGAATCACGGCTGTTTACCGCCGGATAGGCATAAATGGCCGCATCGTATATGTACTTACGATACCCGTCGCCGTTCTGATCATGCTGATGACCTCCATAGTGACTCAGCCGTATGTAAAGCGGTACGGCTGTGATTTCATAGCCTCGGGAGATCATAAAGACGGCGCTTCAAGTATCGATTATGCACTGATCGAGCGGCTTGGCGAGGCGGGAGGCGTGGAAAGGATAGATTACTCATACACTAATATCGACTTTGCTCTCACAGGAACAGAACATACGCACGACATCGAAGAATATCGCAAAAACCGTGTCATTCTTCATATATTGTACGGCGATGACGATTATAAGGGGGAAGCTGACAATGTCGAGCGGAAATGTCTTGTCGATATAAAAAACGCAGACAGATTCGCCGTAGGAGATGAGCTGTCGGCGGAGTGTCATATATACGGAAAAGGGTTTACGGTGACTGTGGCAGGCTATTACGACACCGGCAGAACAAACACTGATATCGATCTGTATGTTTCGGAACGGGATTTTGAATATATAACCGGAATAACCACCGCGCCGGACACTCTTTTTGTCTTCATGAAAGAGGATTGTACCGAGCGGGATATCAGTGAAGTCAGAGAAATCCTTTCTTCGGATAAATCGATAGTCAGCTTCTCGGATGAGAACGAGAAGGCGGCTGAGGCTGTTGTTCTGAAAAAGGGTGTCGGAACTGTGGCTGCGGTGATCGGCTCGTCATATATAATATCGGCATTGATATCGCTCGGAACGTTTACCGCTGTCGAGATCGAGTCAAAACGCCGGGGAATATTGATTCTTTATGCGCTTGGCGCCTCAAAGCGGATGCTCGGCGCCGTTACGGGAAAGGTATATCTGTGCCGCGCGGCGATATGCTCGATTATCTGCGCCGTTTCGGGATGCGCGATAAGCAACATATACAGGCTGTTGTCCGGCGAGACGCCGTGTCTGTATGAGAGCGATATTATGATTTCTGTCGGTGTATGCGCGATGCTGATATTATTGTTCATTCCGGTATTATCGGTGTCACTGTACAGAATACTGAAAACGGACTATAATGACGGAGAGGAGGATATAATAAATGACGGCTCTCAGGGTCCAATCGCTGACTAAGACATACCGCAGGGGAGACGAGATCATATATGCTGTCAACGACTGCTTTCTGAATATCGAATACGGCGAGTATATAGCTGTCACCGGCCCCTCCGGTTCGGGAAAATCCACACTGCTTCATCTTCTCGCCGCGCTTGACAGACCGGACTCGGGCAGAATTGAGATCTGCGGGAAAGATATATCAAAAATGAGCGATGATGAGCTTGCACAGATACGGCGGGAAAAGATAGGATTTGTTTTCCAGAACTTCAATCTTCTCGGCGGGCTTACCGCACGTGAAAATATAATCGTTCCCGCGCTTCTGAGCGGGAAAAAGCCGGATCACAAAAAAGTCGGAGAGATCACGGAAATGCTTCTGATCTCCGACCGGCTGTCGCACTATCCGTCCGAGCTTTCGGGCGGACAGACCCAACGCGTCGCCATCGCCCGCGCCTTGATAAACGATCCGGATATCATCCTTGCCGACGAGCCGACGGGAAACCTTGATTCCGAAACTTCGGCAGAAATAATGAAACTGTTTGACGAACTTCATGACAGCGGGAAAACGGTCGTAATTGTTACGCACGATGAGGCCGTCGCCGGGCATTGCCGGAGAAGGATAGTGATAAAGGACGGAAAGATCGGGAAGGATTATTCCGATATGGAAAAGCTGCAGTGATATACAGAATCGCCGCCCGCGGGTATCACCCCGCGGGCGGCTGTTTATCTTTATTCTCTCCTGCCGTGTCCCCCCTCACACCGAATCCGCGCTGTACAGCGTGACGGGCAGGGGCAGCCACGACCTGACGGCGGCGCTCATCGCGTCGCGCTCGGGCGAATAGACACCGAAGAAGAAGCTGACGGCGCGCAGGCGGTCGAGCTCGGCGTCGGGCTCGCCGTCATATTCCATAGCGGACGGGATGCCGCCGGAAACCGCGATCCTCAGCGTCTCGTCACCGGCGGTGCCGTGTATCTTCACGGTGAAGGCACCGTCGGCGAGCGTCTGATATGTCGACGCCAGCTTCATCGCGGCAAGGATCACGCGCTTCCAGTTCAGCACCGAGATCATCTCGCCGTTATGGAAGGAGACGCCGTCCGCGGCGCTCATAAGGGCCTCGCGCTGGGCCCGCTTGTTAAGCGGGATGTTCAGGTCGAGGCTGTAGCTGCCGGTCGCCTCGAGCATCGCCCAGACGGCGTCCGGCGTAAGCGAGTCGTCGTCGAGGATGAGCTCGCTGATCTTCCCGACGGCGTAGCCGCGAAGAGCTCCCGTTTCGTCGGTGAAGACCCACGGCGTCGCCGTCCACTCGCGCAGCCAGTCGTACAGGCTCTCCCTGTCGCGCAGGCAGTGGACCGGCTGGCTCTCGTTCATCTTCCAGATGTAGTCGAGGCGGTCTTTGTCCCCGCTTTCGACCTTCTCGGCGCGCAGACGGAAGGAGAAGGGCAGATTGTCCCGCCCGCCGCCGTAGACATAGCGGAAGTTGTCGCGGTCTATCGACATCGAATAGCCGGCGCAGCCCTGCTCGTAGCCGAAGTAGCCGTAGCGCTGCCTGCGTCCGCCGAGCGGCGACAGATCGACGCCGTCCTTTATCATGTCTTCGATGATCATGTTCATCAGGCGGATCATGTAGCCCTTGTGCTGGCTGTACGGGTGCACCGACACGTTGCCGATGCCGCGCACCTTTATCCTCTCGCCGCAAACGTCGTACTCGCTGTCGAACGCGCCGACGGAGGCCTTTATCTTCCCGTCCTCGACGACGAAATAGGTCTGCGGGCAGGGATCGTACTCCGCTTTGCAGCGGCGCGGCATAAGGGTGATGAAGTCATGCGGCCTGTGATAGTAGCCGAATACGTAGTTGATGAAGTCGATGTAATCCTCGTACATCGACGGGTCTCCGCGTCCGATATAGAGTGACATGGCGTTTTCCTTTCGTTGTGAAGGCAGAAGGCGGCCGGGGGAGGTCAGGATAGATATTTCCTGAACCCCTTTATCCTTGAGAATACGCTGTAATTCGCGTCATGGAAGTTCGCCGCGCCGTTGAAGGCCGTGCGGGAGAGGAATAGTATGTCGTCACCTTCGATGAAGAAGGAGATGTACTGGAAGCCGACGTCGCTCTCCGGCAGATCGGAGTAATCGAAGACGTCGATAGCCTTCTCCCAGTTCTCGGCGTCGGCCGACATGATGAGCGACAGCAGATTGCGCCCCGACGGGTGCTTTTCGTCGAGATAGCTCACGAGCGAGAGGTATCTCCCGCTCACGTCGTCATAAACGATCTGGAACTTGCTGTGATTGCCGGGGAAGCCGATGAATTTCGAGAATGTAAGCGGCGCGTCGGGATCATCTGTGTTCACCGCCATCACGCAGGCGAGGCCGTATGACGGCACGCAGCCGCCCATCTGATACCGCATCACGTTGTACAGCTTCCCGTCGGGGAAGACGGTGAGCGCGCCTTCTATGCAGCCGGGGGAATCGCCCTTCGCCGCTCCCGGCCACGACGGATCGTACGGCACCGGCGGCGTGAAGCGCCAGCTCG
Source organism: uncultured Clostridia bacterium (assembly GCA_946407735.1). Lineage (GTDB taxonomy): Bacteria > Bacillota > Clostridia > Oscillospirales > CAG-272 > JAAZGC01. The sequence continues at coordinate 1,705 of CAMJPL010000084.1, read as the reverse complement.
CGGCGTCGAGAAGATCGTCGCCGACGCCGACCGAGCCGACCATGGCGGCGTGACCGCCTGATGACCAGCTTCCCCATTCGAGCGTTATCCAGAGGCGGCCGCCGAACTCGACGATCTTCTGCGGGTTCTTGTGCACGCCCTTGTGCTTAAAGCCGCTCGTGCCGCGCAGCAGCACCGTCGGCATGCCGAAGGTCCGCCCGCCGTCGTCGGAGCGCCCGATAAGGAGATCGCCGTATTCGGTCGAGTTGGCGAGCATGTACAGCGCGCCCTTCCATATGAACATATGCCCCCAGAAGCAGGGGAACAGCTCAGAGACGTATTTCCACGTCCTGCCGTCGTCGTCCGAGCGGAAGATCAGGCTCAGATCCTGCGGCTCGCCGCCCTGAAAGACGTCCATCGACGCCAGAAGATACCCGTCGGGATGCCGGACGAGCGACGGCGAGCACAGGCAGTGCCCGGAGAAGGAGTAGGCCCTGTCGTCGGGGTGGAGATAGTTCACGACCGAATCCCCCGGCACGAAGCCGGTCCGCGCGAGGCGCAGGCGGCTCGATATTCCGCCGCAGGAAACGCCGAACTCGTAATCGGTATCGTCGCCGAGCCCGGTGAGAAGGGCGGACGTCTCCTTCGTCATCAGCGTTTCGAACGGCTCATCCGAGCCGCGCCTGCGCCACCGGACGGTGTATCCGGCGCAGTCCGGCTTATCCGATAACGGGAGCCAGTCGAACCCGATCTTCCCCGGGCCGGGATATACCCGGCAGATGTATATGCCGCCCGTATCGAACATAAGCGGCCTGTACGGGCGAAACGACCATGATGTAACACCGCGCATGATGTGTACCTCTGTTGTGGGTTGTCGTGAAGTAATGGGAAGATTTGCGAAGAAAATCTTTGAGCAGTGTTCCGCGAAGCGGGACAAATAAGGCGAGAGTGTTCACAATGCGAACAATCGCTTGGGGAGCCCTCCACTGTCAGACGCTTCGCGTCTGACATCTCCCCCCAAGGGGGGAAGAACTTAATAGGAAAGTTGCTCCGCAACTTTCAATAGGTGTTCCGCTGCGCGGAACGGGCCCTCATCAGTCGGTCAGCGGAGCTGACCGACAGCTTCCCCCAGAGGGGGAAGCCTCTAATAGGAAGATTCGCTGCGCGAATCTTCAATTAATGTTCCGCTTCGCGGAACAAATGGTGCGTGGAACGAATGAGCGGAACGAATTTTGTGAAGCAAGCTTCTCGAAACGAATAAGCGAGACCACTCCAGCGAGCAACGCGATGCGCCGATTGTATTCTCAATGAGAATACTCACATACCGATTGTTTTCACAATGAGAGCACTCACATGCCGCTCATATGACCGACTTCCGTCGACCATGGCGGCAAAATCGGCATTAACGATACATGAGTGATTGAAGGGAGAAGGAAAGATCTCACCAATTTACGGTTTGAAACGATACAAGGGACGATCGGTCTCTTTTTTTCACTATTTCAAACATCTGGACGACACAGTGACTCCCCTCGTGGAAAAGATTCCAAAGGAAAACCGAGCAGGTTTTCCTTTGGTCGCCTTCTCCACCGTCTTCCTCGATAGGAAGACGGTGCGCCCCGCGCGTAGCGGGCCTGCCCGGCGAGGGCGCCCCGCCGGCAGGCGGGGAGAGTACCATTCCAATGATGGATGAGTTGGATATTCAGAATAGCTGATCCAAGAATGGATT
>CAMJPL010000083.1 GCA_946407735.1 uncultured Clostridia bacterium | reverse complement strand
GCCGCCCGCGTAGGGCGCCTGCCCGGCGAGGGCGCCCCCGCCGGCAGGCGGGGGACGTCCCAGTCCAATGATGGAAGAGTTGGATATTCAGAATATTAGTCTGAGAAAAAAAACCAAGTCCCATTCCAACAATGGAATAGTCATTATATCCAGAATATGCAGTTATCCACGCCTGTTATCAGAACAGCTCATAATCCACTCTGCTCAGCGCGTATCTGCTCTTCGGCTCCGGTGTCCTCTTTATCCACTTGCCGTCGGTGAAGTCGGGGATCGCCTGAGGCATGCCGCCGGTGGCTATCGACTGCTCGGAGAGGGCAGTCACCGCCATCAGCGTCGCGCCGTCGTAGGCGTCTATCGGCGGCTCGGCGTCATTCTGCACCGCCTCGATGAAGGCGCGCAGGACGAGATAGTCCATCCCGCCGTGACCGCCGCCGGGGATGTTGGCGCTGTTGTACCATGTCCACAGCGGATGCTCGTACTTCGGGTCGTCCATGTACTTCGAGAAGGGCTCCCATGTCTCGTTCGGCGACAGGCCCTCGAGATAGATGTGAGCTCCGTTCTCCTGCCACAGGCCCTTCGTGCCCTGGACGTGCCCGCGGCGGCTGTACGGATGCGGGAGGGTGGTGTCGTGCGTGCAGACGATGGTCTCGCCGTGGGCGCATTTGATGACCGTCGTCACGACGTCGCCCTCGGTGACCTCCTTCAGGGCGTCCGGATGGTCGGCGCCCTTGCTCTTCACGATGTACTCGTGCAGGCCGCGCGCCTTGGACGCGGTGGAGGTGAGGGAGACCATGCGGTTGCCGCGGTTGATGTTCAGGTATTTCTGCATCGGGCCGAGCTCGTGAGCCGGATAGAACTCGGCGCAGCGGTTCATGTAGTTGTCGTAGCGGTAGTGGCGGTTCTCGTGACCGTATGCCACCTCGTGGCGCAGGTCGTGCTGGTATCCGCCCTCGCAGTGGATGATCTCGCCGAAGACGCCGTCCTTTATCATGCGGAGAACGGTCATCTCCTCGCGGCCGTAGCAGCAGTTCTCGAGGAACATGGTCGGCTTGCGGGTGCGCTCGTAGGTGCGCACTATCTGCCAGCACTCGTCGATGGAGCAGGCCCCGCCGCACTCGACGGCGGCGTACTTGCCGGAATCCATCGCCGCGACGGCGAGATATCCGTGGGCGTCCCACGACGACGGGATGATGACGCAGTCGATGTCCTGCCGCTCGAGCATGCGGCGGTAGTCGGTGTAGCTCTCGACGGCGACCTTTCCCTCGTATCTCTCGTCGAGGAACTTCTTCGCGTCCTCCGCGCGGTCCTCGTAAAGGTCGCAGACGGCGACGACCTCGACGTCAGGCATGCTGACGAGCACCGAGATATGTCCCATGCCGCGCCCGGCGCAGCCAATGACTCCCATACGTACTTTTTCCATGAGTGCTTCCTCTCGCAGATGATGTTTTTCCCCGCTCAGGCGGGATATATGCTCAGGATATATTATACCCTCCCGCCGGGGATTTGTCAAGGGGATTCGCCGCATCGGGGGAAGGGATATTTTACGCATAATTTAAAATATTCCGGGGGAAAGGGAAAGAATGATATGATAAAATATGGGAGGGTGGGGGATATCGGTTATCGGAGAGGTACTTTTCGATTCCTGGACTGATATTCCGAGTATTCCATTGTTCCATTGTTGGAATAGGACAGGTGTTTTGCGATTATCAAACTGATATTCTTTAATATCCTACTCATCCATCATTGAAATGGGACTCTCCCCGCCTTCCGGCGGGGACGCCTCGCCGGCGAGGCCCGCTATGCGCGGGGCACACCGTCTTCCTATCGAGGAAGACGGTGGAGAAGGCGACCAAAGGAAAACCTTGCGGTTTTCCTCTGGACTCTTTTCCCTGAAGGGGAGTCACTGTGTCGAATCGGTGTTTATTGTACTGGATAAAAGAGACCGATCATCCCTTTTATCGTTTAAAACCGTAAATTGGTGAAAAACTTTTCATTCCCTTCCATCACTCATACAGCATCTCGCCCGATTTTGCCGCCGCGGTCGACGGATGTCGCTCATATGAGCGGCATGTGAGTGACTTCATTGTAAAAACGATCGGCGCATCGCGTTGCTCGCTGGATCGTTTTCGCTGATTTGTTCCGCGAAGCGGAACATCAATCGAAGATTCGCGCAGCGAATCTTCCTATTAGAGCCTTCCCCCTCCGGGGGAAGGTGTCGTCCGCCTTCGGCGGGCGACAGATGAGGGCACGTTCCGCGAAGCGGAACACTAATCGGAAAGTTGCGGAGCAACTTTCATAGGATAAGCCGAAGGCTTATCCAAAGTTCATTCCCCCTCAGAATAAGTCGGCTTCGCCGACTTATTCAGGGGAGCTTGTCAGACGCGAAGCGTCTGACAGTGGAGGGTTCCCCAAACGCCTACTCTCATTAATAATACACTCGCCGTATCGCCCTTCTCTCCCAAAACGTTTCTTCCTATATCACCCCACCAACACACTACCATGCTGCTCAAAAATACCCTCTCCTACATCTCCGGATCGTTCACTCCCGCCGATATCCGTATCGACTCCGACGCCGGGATCATCACCGAGATCGCCCGCGGCCTCGCCGCGCATGACGGCGAAAGATGCATCGACGCTCAGGGACTGCACTGCGCGCCGGGATTCGTCGACCTGCACGTCCACCTGCGCGACCCCGGATTCACCTATAAAGAGGACATCTATACCGGCCTCGCGGCGGCCGCCTGCGGAGGCTTCACCGCCGTCGCGGCGATGCCGAACACCTCGCCCGTCATAGACACGCCGGAGCTGGTGCAGTACGAGCTGCGCCGCTCGGCGAAGGCCGGATGCCGCCTTCTCCCCCTCGCCGCCGTGACGAAGGGGCAGAAAAGCCGTGAGCTCGTCGATTTCGACGCCCTCTCGGCGGCGGGAGCGGTCGGTTTCTCCGACGACGGACAGCCGGTGTCGACGCCCATGATGCTCGCCGCCATGCGCACGGCGGCGGAAAGGGGATATCTCATCCTCAGCCACCCGGAGGACAAGTCCGTGTATGATCCGTCGGTCATATCCGCGCCGCCGGAGGCCGAGGAGCTCGGCATCGACCGCGACATAGACCTCGCCTATCACACCGGCGCGCGGCTGCATCTCTGCCACGTCTCGACGGCGTGGGGCATGGATTCGGTCAGGCGGGCGAAAAAGGCGGGACTCCGCGTGACCGCCGAGACCTGCCCGCACTATTTCACGCTGACGCAGGACGATCTCGCCCGCATCGGCGCGAACGCGAGGATGTCGCCGCCGCTGAGGACGGAAGCCGACCGCTCGGCCGTCCTCGACGCGATAGCCGACGGCACGGTCGACTGCATATCCACCGATCACGCACCCCATTCGCAGGAGGAGAAGGAAAAGCCTCTCGCCGAGACGCCGAACGGGATAATCGGCCTTCAGACGTCTCTGCCGCTCGGCGTCACCATGCTCGTCCGCGAGGGCGTGATAACCCTCGGGCGCCTGATCGAGCTGATGAGCGTCTGCCCGGCGAAGATCATCGGCCTGCCGGAGAAGAGGATCGCCGAAGGCGCCGAAGCCGACCTAACGGTGTTCGACCCCGACGAGAGCTATGTCTTCACCGAGGAAATGATCCGCTCGAGGAGCCATAACTCGCCGTTCATCGGCAGGAAGCTGTACGGCGCGGTGAAGATGACCTTCCTTCGCGGCGAGGCCGTCTGGCGGGAAAACGGTTTCAAAGCGTAAGCTTCAAAGCGTGAGCTTCAAAGCGCATAAAATAAAAAAGCGAAAACAAAAAGAAAAGCGGCTCCGGTCATCCGGAGCCGCTTATCGTTATGGTCTTCAGATCGGGCCTCGCCGGTCATCAATAATCGACGATGGTCCTGAAGGTGAGGGTGTCGGTCCTCTTGACGTTGCCGTTGACGTCGACGACTTCGCAGTAGACCTTGATCTCGTCGACGGTGATGCCGAGGATCATCCAGTCGTTTCTGTCTCTGGAGTTGTACTCGTTCTTGAAGGCGCCGCCGTCGATGCTGACGAACCATCTGTAGGTGTACGGATATTTGCCGCCGTCGACATAGATATGCATGTACACGTCGCCGCCGTAGAACGGATGCAGCGTGTCGGCGTCTATCTCGACTTGCATGTTGTTGATGGATTCGTCGACCTGGATTGTGACGGTGTTGGTGGTGGTCTCGTTGCCGTAGGTGTCGATGACGGTGCAGCGCATGTTGACGGTCTCGGTCACGACGGCCATGTCATATCTGTTGGTGCTGGTCTCGCCGATCTGCACGAACTGGCCGCTGTAGTACTGATACCAGCGGTAGGTATACGGATAGGTGCCGCCGTCGACAGAGACGGTGACGTAAGCGCTGTCGCCGTATCCGACCGTGCTGGAGCTCGGAGTGGCGGTGGCGTACATGGTGGCGGAGACTTTGACCGTGACCTCGTTGGAGACGGCCTGGTTGCCGGCGATGTCCTTGACCTCGCAGCGCACGATGGCATCCTCGGTCATCCTGCCGAGATCATAGGTGTTGTAGGTGGTGGATCCCATGTTGACCCACTGGCCGAAGTAGTATCTGTACCAGGTGTAGGTGTAGGGATAAGCGCCGCCGGTGACGGAGACCGAGACGGAGGCGTTGGAGCCGTAGGGCACGGACGCCGAGTCGGCTCTGGCGACGACCTTCATGGCGTCGGCGGTCTTGATGACCAGGTTGCCGCTGAAGACGCTGTTCTTGGCGGCGTCGGTGACTTCGCAGCGGATAGTGGTGTCGGCGACTATGTTGCTGACGGTGGTGGTGCTGCTGTTGGTGGTGCCCTGGTTGTACCACTGGCCGTTGTAATATCTGTACCAGGTATAGGTGTACGGGGCCGTGCCGCCGGATACGGAGGCGGTGACGTCGGTGCTGCCGTTGTAGGCGACGGTGGACTTGGCGGCCGAGACGGTGACCTTCATGGGAGTGGCGACGTTCACGGTGGCGTAGTCGCTGGTGACCTTCGTGCCGACAGAGTCATAGACCTCGCAGCGGACGTAGGTGAGACCGTTGACGTTCATCAGCGTGAAGGCGTTGGTCTGGCTGGTGCCCACGTTGACCCACTGGGAGTTGATGCTGTTGTATCTGAACCAGGTGTACTGATAGGGGCTCACGCCGCCGGTCACGTTGACGCGGAAGGTGGCGCTGCCGCCGGCAGTTACGGTGGCGGCGTCGGCGGTGACGGTGGCCTTGAGGGCGGCTACCTGAGTGGTCAGGCTGGCCGTGGTGCTGGTGACCGTGGCTCCGGCGGCGTCGGTGACGACGCAGCGGAAGACGTACTTCCTGCTCAGGATGGTGTCGGTGGCGGTGAATCTGTACTCAGAGGTGGCGCATTCGGCGTCAGACCAGATGATGTCGCTGGACGGGCGGATCTCCCACTTGTAGGAGTAGGGGGCGGTGCCGCCGGTGACGGCGACCTTGAAGGATACCGTGGATCCGACGGTGGCGCTGACGTTGGCCGGCTGGGAGGTGATCCTCAGGGCCGCGCTCGGGGTCGGAGCGGGAGCGGGAGCCGGAGCAGGGGCGGACGAGCCGCCGAGGCTGAGCGACAGGGTGCGCTTGGCGTTGTCGTACCTGTAGGTGCCGGGCTGGGCGTAGAAGTCGGCTATGTCGTTGACGTAGACGATGGTGCGGCCGTTGATGTTGAAGCTCTCGACCTTCTTGCCGTCAAAATAGGTGACGATGTCGGTATAGAGCACGTCGCCGGCGTAATCGCCGTTCTTGTGGCCGCTGGCGGCCGGTTTGTAGGACGCCGCGAAGGGCTTGCCCGCGCTGCGGGTGACCTTCAGTGTGCGGGCGCCGGGATCCCAGGCTACGTTGAAGCCGTAATTCACGAGATCCTCGACGATGACGGCGGTCTCCCAGTTGATGTTGAATGACTCGATGGGAGTGTCGTTGATGTAGGTGACGATGTCGGTGTAAGCGTAGCTGCTCACCTTGTCGCCGACCTTGTAAGCAGATACCGGGACGATCATCGCCGCCAGCATCATCGCCGCGAGAGCGGCGCAGAGAAGCTTTCTCTTCATGAGGTCGGTTTCCTCCGTTTGATTTATTGATTTGTTTATTGAATAAACAAAGAGACAACACAATATGTTATCATATTTTCCGGCTTTTTTCAATAGGATAGTCGTCTTGTTAAAGAAAAAATAACATTTTCCCGTCCGCCGCCGGCGGAAAAGCCGTATCTGGCGGAAATAATCCCCGTCCGCGCTTGACACGGAGCCCCCGGGATGATATAATATACCGGACGAAACATTATTTTCCGCCGAGGTGAATCATCATGACGTCTCTCACATACGTAAAGCGCACCGTCCCCTCCGCCGATCTCGGCCCCGACAGCTCGCTTCCGCCGCTCGGCTGGCTCACGGCGAAGGACTGGATCTCCGGCTCCGTCCTCGACGACGACGACGGACTCTGGGTCAGCTACGGCCTCGTGCCGTCGCCCTTCCCCTACCGCGATCAGGATAACTATACGCGGAGCCTGAAGGACACCGAATACGGCTTCTTCGTGCTCGAGAACGATTATCTCAGGGCCTCGTTCCTCCCCGATTACGGCGGCAAGCTCTGGTCGCTGTTCGATAAGAAATCCGGCCGCGACCTGCTGTTCGACAACCCCGTCGTCCGCCCCTGCAACCTCGCCATACGCAACGCGTGGACGAGCGGCGGCGTCGAGTGGAACTGCGGCTTCCTCGGCCATCACCCGCATACCTGCTCCAGGATCTACTCCTGCGTCACGACGCTCGGCGACTGCATAAAAGGCGCGCGCGGACTCACCTACCGCGCCGACACGCCGGTGCTCCGCATGTACGAGTACGAGAGGGTGCGCGGCGTCGTCTATCAGATGGACTTCTTCCTCCCCGACGGCTCGCCGGTGCTGCTCTGCCGCATGAGGATATACAACCCCAACGCGACCGTCGTGCCGATGTACTGGTGGTCGAACATGGCGGTGCCGGAGTATAAGAAGGGCCGCGTCATCACCCCCGCCGACCAGACCTACACCACCGGACAGGGCGGCGTCATCAAGATCGGCGTGCCGTTCAACGACATGCTCGACTTCGATATCACCTACCCCGGCAATCTCAACCACAGCCGCGACTATTTCTTCAAGCTCGACGATTCGATCCGCCGCTACGAGACCTACGTCGGCGAGGACGGCTTCGGTCTGATCCAGGCGTCGACGAAGCGCCTGCAGGGGCGCAAGCTGTTCACATGGGGACAGGGAGCCGGCGGCGACCGCTGGCAGGAATACCTGTCCGGCTGCGGCAATCCCGGGCGCTACGTCGAGATACAGGCCGGTCTCTGCCGCTCGCAGTACGAGTCGATGCCGATGCCGCCGAAGACGGCGTGGGAGTGGCTCGAAACCTACGGCGCGATGAACGCCGATCCGGAGAAGGCTCACGGCGACTGGCACGAGGCGAGGGCCGAGGTCGAGTCGAAGCTTGCCGCCCAGTCGACCGAGGAGGAGCTCGAAAGCATCCTCCGCGACACCAAAAAGATGGCCCTCACGCCCGCCGGAGAGCTCGTCACGACCGGCTCCGGCTGGGGAGCGCTGGAAAACCTCCGCCGCGAGAAGAGCGGCGAGGCGAAGGTCTGCCCGCACCTCGATTTCGGCGGCATCGGTGGAGAGCAGGAGCAGTGGCGGGAGCTTCTCGAGTCTGGCCGCTTCGGCGCAAAGGCGCCGCTTGAGGTCCCGGCGAGCTATATATCGGGTGAATCCTGGACGGCGGCGGCCGAGAAGGCGGCGCACGTCACCGAGGAGCTCAGCTGGTATTCGCATTATCAGTACGGCGTCATGCTGACCGCCGCCCGCCGCTTCGCCGAGGCGAAAGCCGAGCTGAGCCGCAGCTTTGAGCTGGAGAAGAACCCGTGGGCGGTCTACGCCCTGTCGCAGATTGCCCGCCTCGAGGGTCAGGGCGAGCGCTCGGCGTCGCTGCTGCTTTCCGCCGCCGCGATGGTCCCCGGCGACATCTCGATGGCGAAGGCGGCGCTCAAGGCGCTGACCGACAGCGGCATGTATTCGGCGATCCCCGGCTTCTGCGCCGCGCTGACGCCGGAAACCGCCGCGATCCCGCGCGTGAGGCTCTACCTCGCCGGAGCGTACGTCAAGCTCGGCGAGCTGAAAAAGGCGGAGGACCTGCTCTACGAGGACGGCGGCATGGTGGTCGCCGACATCCGCGAGGGCGAGATAAGCATAACGAGCCTGTGGTACGAGATCGAAGAGAAGAAGGCGGCCGCCGAAGGCCGCGAGTTCGACAGGAAGGCGGTCAAGCCGCCGGTGATATTCGACTTCCGCATGTCGTAAGGGGGAGTTCGCCTCAACCCGGCGGGGGATTCTGTTATTCCGATGTTGGAATGGGACTGTTGGTTATCGTTCATAAGACTTATATTCTGAATATTCCATCACTCCATTGTTGGAATGGGACTATAACTTCCATATCTCAGACTTGTAATCTGAATATAATATTCTTCCATTCTTGGACTGGGACTCTCCCCCGCCTGCCGGCGGGGGCGCCCTCGCCGGGCAGGCCCGCTACGCGCGGGGCGCCCCGTCTTCCCATCGGGGAAGACGGGTGAGAAGGCGACCAGAGGAAAACCGATGGTTTTCCTCTGGACTCTTTTCCTTTTGATGACGGGCGCGGTGTCGCGTAGAGGACGCGCTTCTTCCGAGGCGTCGGGCGAAGATCAGCGCTTATCCGACTCATCGGGCGCGCATTGCTTCGCTCGCGCGCAGACAGGCGTTCAAACGACCGTCACCTGCGGCCGTACAGGCCGCAGGCGGGGGCTTCAGACTTTCGTCGAAGCCCTCTGCGAGTGAAAAGAGTGAAGGGACATCTCTACGGCATCGTTTATTCCATGGACTCAGCCGTAAATAAGTCTTTAATTCATTTTTCCACGGTATCATTCATTCCATGGACTCAGCCGTAAATAAGTCTGTAATTCATTTTTCCGCGGCATCTTTATCCCATAGATTCAGCCGGATATCCGGCTGAGTGCGCGCGAGCTCTGCGAGAGCGCCAAAAACGAACGCCGCAGTAGGGATGCACCGTGAAAAACGCATTTCCGCTGAGGGCAAACGCCAAATGTTTGACTATCTCGCTTGCGTCCTGTACGGACGCAAGCGACGGTCGGAAGTACCGCGGTCTTCAACTGAAATCCTATATAAACAGAAATCTGTCGGACGAAGAACCTGTCTTCGTCCGACGCCTCGCTTTATATGTTGTTTCTATATCTCCCGCGCCCGTCATCCAAGGGAAAAGAGTCCAGAGGAAAACCGTAAGGTTTTCCTTTGGTCGCCTTCTCACCCGTCTTCCCCGATGGGAAGACGGGGCGCC
>CAMJPL010000082.1 GCA_946407735.1 uncultured Clostridia bacterium | reverse complement strand
CTTCATAGTCCAGTCCGGACGGAGGAATGGCAAATGCATAGCTGCCCTTTTCCTCTCCCTCTTTCGGCGGGGTCTTTCTCCATGCCCACAACAGACTGCGGATCTCGACCACACCGGTCTCTTCATCTGTCTGAACTCTGTACGGGATCAGCGATACCAGAAATGCCCCTAAAGCCATTCCGCCAATGAATGATTTATTCATGATAAATCCCCCTGTTTTGTGTCTGCCCGATTGATCTCCGGCGTCTCTGCACGCTTCCACAGATACAGGCAGTACGCTGCGGATACGGCGAAGACCGCGATATGCACGATCAAATTCACAAGCTGAGTGCCTTCATCGGATGCGAAGACAGAGGCAACGTCGATGAAGCTGTGCGCCAGGATCCCCGGCAGAAGGCTCCCGCTCTTGTAAAACACGAGCGTAAAGACAAAGCCCATGGCAACCGCGAAAACCACCTGGGCGAGGGTGGCAATCAGATCCTGTCCGGTAAACAGATTCATAATATGCCCCATCCCGAAGGTGACGGAGGAGACGATGACAGCAGCTTTGACATTACCGTCCTTCAGCATCGCTTTGAACAGGAAACCCCGGAAGATCAGCTCCTCAGCGAATCCGACCAAAGCCATGGAGACGGCGGCATAAATCAGTCCCGGCATCCGGTAATCCGGCGAGAAACCGCCGAAGAGATTCATACATGAGAGGATCCACAGCGGAATGAACCACAGCATGGCTTTGCCGTTCTTCGCCCATCCGGCAAGACCGTACTTCTCCATGAGACCGTTTATTCTCACAAACAGGAATATAACAGCGGAGATCGCGATAAGACCGAGCATATGCCACAGCGAATCGAGCCCGAAGCTGTTTTTCAGGGTCCCCATGCCTGCGGCGTAGATCACGATCCACAGGATCGCGAATGTGATCTCGCTTTTTTCATATAGTTTTTTCATCTTGCTCCTCCTCCTGCGCAGCCGTGAGAAAAGCGCCGTTCCACGCCCGTTTCAGGTGCTCCGCGACCAGTTTTTCATCATATTCAAGACCGTTGTTCGCGATTATGCTGGCATAGCCGTGCGCAAACAGCGCTATGGTAAGAAACAGCTGCTTGGTTTTTTCAAGACTCAATCCCGCGCCGTCCTGTATGGCGGCAAGGACCGGGATCAGCTCTTCTGAATCGATCATCTCAAGCAGGCTTTTTTCCTTCGCGTACCCGGACTGAAACAGAAAGCGGAACAGCTGCGGCTCCTCCACGGCGAAGCGGATATAGTTCAGGCCGATCCCGAGGATCGGATCCTGCTCCGGTGAAATCGTCAGCAGATAATCCGAATGCAGCCGATCGACCCGAGCGTAAGCGGCCCGTTTCATGGCGTCAATGGTCGAAAAATGATACATGACCGGCTGCGTGGAACAGTGAAGCTGCCCGGCGACCGTTCTGGCGTTGATGCTCTCATATCCGCTTTGTTTTACAACTTCGATAGCTGCATTTATGATCGTCTCTTTCGTGATCCTTGTTTTCGGCGGCACGGATGGTTTCTCCCTTCTTATTTATAATTGTTGTTATATAACGATGATTATTATACACCTATTTCTTCGTTTTGTCAATACAAAGCGAAAAAAAAAGACACCCGGAAAATTCCGGGTGTCTTGTGCGGCTGCGCGGCTGCGCAAAATCATTGACTGCAGCAGCCGTATTATTGGAGTTTTTTGTTGCCGTGATGCTCACTGTTCGATCTCGGCGAACTTGGCGTAGTACTTGTCAAGCGACTTCTGCGCCTTAGGCTCAAGCTTCGCGTATGTAGAGGCGAAATCGGTCTTGCCTGCCGCGAGCGGCTCATAGAACGACGCCTTGAGGAAGACGTTGTTCATCATATCGCCGTAGGCGAGCGGGAAGGAGCCGCCGATGTTGCCGTGGATGATGTCTATCATCTGAGCCGACATATCGTCGCGGGTGTACTTGACCTTGAGTCCGGTCTCGTAATACGCCGGGAGGACGATACTCTGCGTCTCGCGGTTCAGCACCTCGAGCACGGCGCAGACTGTGTCGAACTTGGTGCAGGTTATCGGTATGACGCCGATCTCGGTGGTGTCGTGGGACGACGTGACGTATTTTTCCTGACTGTCGTCGAGCTTCGGGTACGGGAGTATGCCGACCTCCTGCTCCATGTCGCGCAGCATCTCGAACGATCCGAGGCGGAAATACCCGAGGAACATCGATCTGCCTTCCTTGAATATGCGCAGAGAATCGTTTACCGCGTCGGAGCTTTTCAGCTTCTCCGCGTTGGCCGTGGCGTCGCTGTAGAATATCTCATACAGCTTCTCCAGCAGGGTCACCGAGCGCTGGTTGTTCATGGCGAGGGTTATGCCGTCATCGCCGACGTCGACATACTTGAGATCCGCCGATATGATGAACGCTATCGACGGTCCCCATATCTGGCAGACGGACAGGCCGTACTGGTCGTCGATATCCCTCTCCGAGTTGCCGTTCAGATCGACATAGCAGGCGCTGAGATAGGAGATGAACTTGTCGTAGGTCCAGGTATTGCCGAGCACTTCATTATAGAACAGATCGCCGTCGCCGTAATAGTTCTGGGCGAGACTCTTGTTGAAGTACAGCGAATGCGCCGAACGCAGGACGTCGATGAAATAATCGCCTGCCATCTGGAACATCTTCCTGCCGTCGAGCGACAGCTGGGTCATGTAGTCGCTGTACCAGTAATCCTTATCGAAGTCGATATAAGGCGCTCCGGCGACGCTGAGGAAATTGCCGTTGACGGCGAGGCTGGCGAGCGGGAACAGGTCGTTGATAACGATGTCGTAAAGATCCTCTCCCGACATTATTATCTTCTTTATGTTGTTTCCGCAGGTCGTGTAATAGGCGTCAAGCTCGGTATACTCGAATTTGACGTTAAGAAGCTCCTCGACTTTGCGGTTGCGGAAATAGGCGGAATCGCTGACGATATCGCCTGTCTCCTCTTCCGGGCCTTCGATCAGCACGTTCGAGCTTCCGATGCCGGTCGCGTCGTTTATCGACGTATATACGCGGATCTTCTCCCCGCCGTAATCAAAATCCTCGAACGGGTCCGGCTCGGCCGTCGTCTCGGCTTAGGTCAGAGCCTCCGTCTGAGACGCGGTCGTCGTCGCCGCGGACACGTTTTCCGTCGCCGACTCGCCGCAGGATGATAATACCGGTGCGGCGATCAGCAGGGCGGCCAGAAGCGACGCTGATATCTTCCTCTTCATTTTTCAGGTCATCTCCGATAAGCGATTGATCACTGCGCGTCCTGTGCGTTCTTTTCCATCTCGGATTTGGTCATGTCGCCGATGATGGCGTCGAGATCATCCGCGGTGTCGGCGGCTATATCGGACGCGGCCTCAGTGACGGCAGCGGCGGCTTCCTCTGCGGGAGCAGCGGCGTCCGAGGCTGCCTCTTCGGCTTTCTTTGTCATCAGGCTGACCGACTGCACAAGACCCTCTCTGAACGCCGTGAACTCGTCGGCGCCGGTGCGGCCGGTATCGCCGATCTTCTGCTTGATCTCGTTGCAGAGTGTGGCCATCTGGAGCTGGGACTCATAGAAGAGCGAATTCCATGTCTTGGCCGTGCGGGCAGCGTATTCCTCGATGGACTTGTTGGCCGCCTCGGCGTTGCGGGTGATATTGGCTCTCGCCTCATTGAGATAATCCTCGGCTTCCCTCGCGGCCTCGGCTCTGGTGGCGTTAGCGGTGCTCTCGGCGTCGGCGCGCATGAGAGAAGCAGCTTCGGCGGCCTCGGTCCTGAGCTGCTCGGCCTCAGCCTCGGCGCTGCCCCTGATCTCCTCGGCGTCCTTCGTGGCCTTTATGATCAGCGCGCCTATCTTCGACGATACGGCGTCATACTGGCGGGCCTTTTCCTCCGCCTCGGTGAGGGTATTGCCGATCACCTGCTGCTTCTGCTCCACCCTGACCTTGAGGGCGGCTATCTCCTCGTCCTTCTGGGCGAGATCGGCGTTTTTCTGCTCTATCTCGAGACGCATGTTCTCGGCGTCGCGGCAGAGATCGTTGTATTTCTCGACGAGTGAGTTGTATTCGTTCGTGCGGTTCTCGGCAACGGTGCTGTTGTCATAGATCTGAGCCCTGAGATCCTCGAGCTGACGGTCGGTCTCGGCTTTGACGCTGTCAGCCTCCCCGCGCAGACGGCTGAGCTCATCGTTGAGCTTTGCGATATAGGCGTCGACGTCCTCTTTGGCATAGCCGAACATGGCTGAGCGGAAGATGCTTTCGTTTCCCTGAGTCATTTTTTTAGTCCTCCGATATGGCGTATTATTTTTATTATTATAATATATCATTGTGTATTTTTTTTACCAACCGTATAAACATTTTTTTATTTTCTGAAACGGTTTACCCGGATTTTCTGCTATATAATATATATCCGGAGATGATAAATATGATAACGCATGATTATCTGACGCCTGATATATACGCCTCGTTTAACTGCCTCTGCGGCAGCTGCCGGTCGACCTGCTGCGCCGGTCTCGAGATCACGATAAGCCTCGGCGACTGGAACCGCCTTGAAACCGCTTCGTGCACCTCCGATCTGCGCAGACGGCTCGACAATACCATAAAACCGGCGAATTATCCGGACAAAGTCAGATATGCCGTTCTCTGTCACGGATGGGACGGAAAATGCCGTCTGCTCGATTCCGACGGGCTGTGCGCCGTTCAGAAGGAGCTCGGCGAGACGGCGATGAACGGCACATGCAGATACTATCCGAGGTCGATGCGGTCAAGATACGGCTATCAGGCGGCGACGGCGAACAGCTGCGAGGCGACGATAGGGCTTCTTATGAAAAAGGAAGAGCCGCTTTCCTTCGTCAGGCGGAAGCTGAGCTTCGAGGTCGCAGGCGAGGAACCGGAAGCTGTCTTTCCCGGCAAAGCCGCCTTCGGCGTGATGCAGTCCTCGGCGATAAGGATCCTCCAGAACAGAGGCTTTTCCCTCAAAGACAGATTTATTCATCTCGGGCAATACATAAGCCGCATATCCGGGCCTCTCTCGGCGCGCGACGACGCGCAGCTGATGAAGGCGGCCGAAATCATCCCGTATCATAAGCCGACTGCATCCTGTGCCGACACTGAAGCAGTCATGATGAAGCTCGCCGAAGCGTTCTCCGAAGACGGAGACATCTTCGCCGAATACCTCGGCAAAGCCTCGGTCGGTGTCTCATCCGCCGGGCTCAAAGCGTCCGCCGGGCGTCTTTACGAGCTCGTCCCGCTTTATCAGAGGCATTTCGAGCAGATCACGGTAAATCATGTGTTTTACAGCCTGTGGCCGCTCGAATCGAAGCTGATGAACGCCGAGCAGGCGTATATCGCTCTCTGCGCGGCTTTTCTCCTGCTTTTCTTCGCCGAGGCGGGATGCGCGGGAGAGGGAGGCGATCCCGATACCGTTTTCACCGACATAGCCGCCGCGGCGTTCAGAAATATAGAAAACTCGAATTTCGACGAGCGGGCGGCGGCGCTGCTCATCGGGCTCGGCTTCAATACGGCGGAGAAGGCCGGGGCTCTTATCAGCGGTTTACCTCTTTAAGGAAGATATCGCCGTAGAGCTCGAGCTTTCTCTCTCCGACTCCCGAGCATTCAAGCATATCGAACCGGTCCTTCGGGCGGCGCTTTACGATCTCGAGCAGCGTCTTATCCGAGAATATCACATACGGCGGCACTCCGCGGGTGTCAGCGAGACGCTTTCTCAGCGCTTTCAGGCGGCCGTAGAGCTCGCTGTCGTCGCCCGCCATGCTGTCGTCATAGTCCTGCCTTCGTATCTGCCCCTTCGATTTTTCCCTGCGCCGGTCTGACTTACGGCTTTCCCTGCCGTCGTCCTTTATGTACAGGCTTTCCGCCGCGGCTTTCCTTCCGGTGAGCTCGATGGTGCGGTATTTTCCCTCCGAGTATTTCAGCGCCCCCTGATACACGAGAAGATCGATCACTCTTCTGATCCGCTCGGTCGGCATATAATCCAGCGCTCCGAAATACGGGTTGGAGGCAAGTCCCAGCCTTGATATATCATCGGTTTCCCGCCCTTTCAGGGCGTCGGCGATGTTCTTTGGGCCTATCGAGAAACCGTACCGCTCGGTATGAGCTTCGACGAACCGCATGACCTTGCCGGCTTCGTCCGCCACGCCGAGCGCCTTCGCGCTCCCCCTGCAGTTCGAGCAGTTCCCGCAGCCTCCCGGCGCCGTTTTCTCGCCGAAATAGCCAAGGATATATCCCCTCAGGCACTGAGGCGTCATGCAGTAGCCGACCATTTTGTCCAGCCTCAGAAGATCGCGCTCGCGGACCTTCGCCGCCGTCTCCTGATCTATGCCGGTGTCGATCTCGCCGTTCTCTATCAGATATTTCGCGACATGTGTGTCCTGCGGGCTGTAAAAGAGCAGGCATTCGGCCGCGGCGCCGTCGCGTCCGGCTCTCCCGGCTTCCTGATAGTAGCTTTCGAGGTCCTTCGGCATATTGTAATGCACGACGAAGCGCACGTCGGACTTGTCTATCCCCATGCCGAAGGCGTTGGTCGCGACGATGACCTGCACCCTGTCGTAGGTGAAATCCTCCTGCGCCGTCCTTCTGTCCGCGTCGGGGAGCCCGGCGTGATATTTCGCCGCCGACACTCCGTCGGCTGTAAGATTGTCGCAGACCTCGTCCACCGTCTTTCTCGTCGAGCAGTATACGATCCCGTGCTCGTCCGGACGCTCTCTTACATACGTAAGAAGGGCGTCGTATTTTTTTCCCGGCGTTTCTACCCCGTAATACAGATTCGGCCGGTCGAAGCCGGTTATCAAGATATCCGGCGAGCTCAGCCGAAGATACCTTACGATATCCTCCCTCACCGCGTCGGTCGCCGTGGCCGTGAAGGCGGCGACGGCGGGGCGCTCGGGAAGCCTGTCGATATAATCGGCTATATTCAGATACGAAGGCCTGAAATCCTGTCCCCACTGGGAGACGCAGTGCGCCTCGTCGACGGCGACGAGCGATATGTCCGAGCAGTAGGAAAACTCGACGAAGCGCGGCGTCACGAGCCTCTCGGGGGCGACGTAGATGATCTTGTACATACCCCTGAACGCGTTGTCGAGCGCGAGATCGAACTGCCTCGGAGTAAGGCTGCTGTTGAGATACGCCGCCGGCACGCCGAGCTGCTTCAAGGCCATAACCTGATCCTTCATCAGGGATATCAGCGGCGAGATGACGAGCGTTATACCCGGCAAAAGAAGCGCCGGAATCTGATAACACACAGATTTTCCGGCGCCGGTCGGCATTACGGCGAAGCAGTCGCGGTGCGACAGGATATCGTCTATCATCCTCTCCTGTCCCTCGCGGAAGCTGTCATAGCCGTACAGCTGTTTAAGTACGGTGTATTTATCCTGAGTCATTTTATCTTCGGTCATGATCCGCCCAGCGTCATCTCGACCTTCTCCACATCGAGGGCGAGAACAGCAGCAGTATCGGGTATATCTCAAGCCTGCCGACAAGCATGTCCGCCGACAGGATCAGCTTGCTGATATGCGACATCCCGGCGAACGAGCCGTAAGGGCCGACCTCGCCGAGTCCGGGGCCGATATTGTTGATCGTCGCCGCCACAGCCGTGAAGGTGGTCGTGAAATCGAAGCCGTCGAGCGAGATTATCAGCATCGAGACTGCGAATATGGCGAAATACGCGCATATATACACGTTCACGCCTCTCACCGTCTCGTCCGGGACGACCTTTCCCGACACCCTCACCGGTCTGACTGCCTGCGGATGTATCATCTTCTTTATCTCGCGGCTTACCGATTTCACGAGTATCATGATCCTCGACATCTTTATGCCGCCTCCGGTCGATCCGGCGCAGGCTCCGACGAACATCAGAAGCACGAGCACGGTCTTGGAGAAGGTCGGCCAGAGATTGAAATCAGCTGTGGCGTAGCCGGTCGTCGTGATTATCGATCCGACCTGGAAGAACGCCGCCCTCACGGCCTCCGAAACCGAATCGAAGAGGCTCGCGGTATTGATCGTTATGACGGCCGCCGACAGGATTATGACGACGAAATACACTATCGTCTCCTCGTCACGGACGACCGATCTGACGTCCTTTATCAGAAGGAGATAATAGATCGAGAAGTTCACGCCGAACAGGATCATGAATACGGTGATCACCCACTGCTGGACCGCGCTGAAATCAGCGCAGCTGCTGGCGACGGTGCCGAAGCCTCCCGTTCCTGCCGTGCCGAAGGTATAGCAGACGGCGGTGAACAGATCCATGCCGGTGATCTTGAGGATCACGGTCATCAGCACGGTGAGCACGATATAGATCCCATAGAGTATCTGCGCGGTGCGGCGCATCTTCGGGACGATCTTGCCGACGTTCGGCCCGGGGCTCTCGGCGCGGAGGATGTGCAGAGTGCTTCCTCCCGATCCGCTCTTCATCATGGGCATCAGGGCAAGGATGAGGACGAGGACGCCCATTCCGCCGAGCCAATGAGTGAAGCTCCGCCAGTACAGCATCGACTTCGGCATGGCTTCGACGTCCGAAAGTATCGACGCGCCGGTGGTCGTGAATCCCGACACGCATTCAAAGAAGGCGTCGACATAATCCGGGATCGAGCCGCCGATAAAGAACGGCAGCGCTCCGGCGAGGGAAAGGATTATCCACGCGAGGGATACCGTGACATAGCCCTCCTTCGCGTAGAAGACGCTGTGATCGGTCCTGAGCAGCGCTCCGGATATTCCTAACGCGGCGCAGATGCCGGCCGTCACAAGGAAGGCGAAAAGCGATCTCATATCCCCGCCCGCGGCCGCAATCGCCGCCGCCGGAAGCATGAAACCGGCTTCTATCAGCAGCATGAAGCCGATATATTTGAAAACAATGCGCTTGTTCGTACGACTTACCTCAGTTATCAGTAAATATGTCGTTCAGATCGATTATCGTGTGCTCCGACGTGGTGACGATTATCACGGTGTCGCCCATCTGGATATGATCCGAGCCTCCCGGGAAGATGACGCCGCCGTGGCGGGTGATGCAGGCTATGAGAAGATTCTTCCTGAGCGGGAGCTCTGAAAGCGGCTCGCCGAGATGCATCCGCACCCGCTCGAACAGCTGTTCCAGCGCGGAGGGATCAGGGAATTTTTCCACCGCACCCTGCACGCGCTTTTCCGACGGGAATTTCTCCTCGAAGACACGGGAGGCCCATTTCTTGAAAATCATCGTCGGCCCGCTCGTTCCATAATGGAGCGTATCCGGGCCGAAGCCGCCATCGGTCAGGAGCCGGAGGCCCGCCTGGCCGATGGCGACCGCCTCGTTTTCATACGCAGCGATCATCCCGTCCAGTTTCTTCAGGAAAGCCTTCAGGGAAGCCTTGTCGCCCAGCACGTCAGCGCCACGGCCCGCCTGGCGCATCTGCAGCAGGAACGATTCGTCGAGGAACTTTCGGGCCATCTGCTTGAGCGGATAAGCAATGTCCCAGCCTTCGCCTTGCTCCACCTGGTCGAAGGAAT
>CAMJPL010000081.1 GCA_946407735.1 uncultured Clostridia bacterium | reverse complement strand
CTCTACGCCTCATTTCAATCCACGCTCCCCGTGTGGGGAGCGACGACCAAGACCATGATGCGCCACGAATTTATTGAGAATTTCAATCCACGCTCCCCGTGTGGGGAGCGACAGCGAAAACATACAGTTTTCGCGCAAAGGGGAATATGTATTCTGGTGAAACAATATATTCTCACTCAGAATACGGTCACATGAATGGCTTTTATTATGAACTCACGATGAATTCATTGCCTTTTTTCTCATGCGAAAGATACGGCTGTTTCATGTTCGCTGCACCTTCGCATTACAGTATTATCACGTCGTCGGGCATGTAGGTCTGTTTGGCGCCGTAATGCTCGATTTTTTCTTTATAACTGCTGCCGAGGTTGTAGAATCTGAGACTGTCTTTATCGCTGTCCATCAGCGTCAGCAGCTTCGCCTTCAGAATCCTTAGCTGCGCGGCGTCAAGACTGCACTCAAATACCGAATTCTGGACGCGCTGTCCGTAATTCACGCATTCTTTGGCTATCTTGCGGAGCCTTTTGCGTCCGGAAGCGTCCTCGGTGTTCACGTCGTATGTTATAAGTACAAGCATGACTATTTATTCAGAAACGGAGGATATTCGTCGATGTCGCCGCGCAGATATCTCGCCATGAGCGCGGCCTGGATGTACGGAAGCATGCCCCACTCAAGCTTTTCCTTCAGGAACGGGTGGATGATCGATTCCTTCTTGCGTTCCTGCCACCCGTTTATGAAGGCTTTTCTGGCGTCATCCGTCATCAGGACGGCTCCGCTCTCCTGAAAAACGAACTGATCATCCTTTATCATCCGGTTGTTTATCAGCGTGAGGACATATCTGTCGGCTATGCATGGACGCAGCTCCTCCATGAGATCAAGCGCCAGAGACATCCTTCCCGGACGGTCGCGGTGCATAAAACCGACATACGGGTCAAGTCCCGCGCTCTGGAGCGCGTTCGCGCAGTCATGGGCGAGAAGGCTGTAGGCAAAGGACATCATGGCGTTCACCCTGTCAAGAGGCGGACGCCGGCTGCGGGAATGGTAGAAAAATGCTCCTTGTCGCCTATGATCATCTCGTCGAAGACGCTGAAATACGCGACGGCGGCGATACCTTCAAGCCCCCTGAGATTTTCAAGCGACTCCTCATTATTTACCGTCGCCAGCATGGATTTCAGGGTGTCCGAGGCGTTCGTCAGCTTCGCTGTGTCGACGCGCATCCCATGATCGCGCTTTGTCCTTTCGATCACCGATCTGCAGTTGTAGATCTTGCCGAAAACCATGCTCCCCGCGGCGGCGCATGACAGCTTTTCATCATCGGCCGTGCGGTACTGCGTGCGCCTGAGAAGGACGTTCCCGTTGTTCTCGCCGCTCACTCGAGCCAGAAATCGTCCCGACTGACTGAAAAAAGCGAGTCCGATGCCGAGCTCCGAGCATTTTCCCATCAAAGCGGGTGATGCGCCCGAATAAGCGAAGGTCACGATATTCTGGAGCTGCAGGAGCGGCTGGCGGTGGATTATCTCCTTGTCTCTGTAAACGGCGACATTCTCGCCGTCGAGACCGAGATAAAGATCGTCGCTGGTTATGAACAGCGTGTTCAGCAGATGCTTCATCCGTCAAGCTCCTCCAGCGCCGATTTTATGTAATCCGAAACTCTGGACTCCTTCATGAGCTCAGGCATGCATATCTCCTTCATCGAACAGGCGCTGCACGATTTTGAGGTTCTGACCCTCGGAGTATGCCCGCGCGACGCCAGAGAGTGCATCTCATCGAGGCATTCTCTCAGTTCATTCCTGAGCGTCTCGTCGAGCTCTATCTGCTCGCGGCGCCTTTTTTCGCCGTAATACAGCGCGCCGAACGGAATGGGAACGCAGAGCATTTCTTCAAGGCACAGCGCCTGCGCGCACAGCTGAAGCGCGTCCGCGCCGACGGATTTTCCTCCGCCGCGCTTGTACTCGATAGGATACGGGAGCCATTTCCCGTCGTGCCCGTTCAGCTCTACGCCGCCCGGATCCCGGTGGAATTCCACGACATCGCACTGTCCCGAGATCCCGAGGGAAGGGGAGAATACGTTCATGCCGCGGTAGATAAGCGTATCTCCCCTGCTTTCGTGAAACGCCGCGTCGTGTGCTCTTTCATGCATTATCCTGCCGTCCGCGGTGAGATAGTTCTCGCTCCACTGATTCTCAAGATGTATCAAAGCCCACTGCCGCCGGCAGAATTTGAAATGCTGAAGACCGGAGATCTGAAGATAATCTTCTTCATTATATACCATCGATCACCTCTGCCTCAAGTCCGGGCAGCGGTTCAAGTTCGATAATGTAATCATCGACGGAAGCCGGCGGAACGCTCTCATCCTTCTGCGTGATTTTAAGAGAACGGTGGACCTTTGCCGACGAGTACTGACCGTCCTTGCAGTTGTGCTTGAACCAGTACAGTCTGACGACTTCCATGCTGCCCTCGGGACGGGCAGAGGAAGCATCGTTGACAAAGAGGGTTCGCAGACATTCCTTGATTATTTCCGCGTCTTCGTCTGAGAAGCCGGTTTTCTCTGCGAGCTGAACATTGATAGAACCTTTGAGCTCATACAGACCGAAGCGGACAAAGTGTTTCTGACCCATTCTGTCAGAAGACATATCACCGCCTTTTTTGGGTGGTTCATTATTTACACTTTTTGTGATTTGATAAGTAACAACTTCAACTGGGGATATGCTTCGTGCTTGATGAAGTGATACCGGACCACGAACTGGTGTAGAGACACCACCTTTGTTATCATCACCCCCATAAGCGAACACTTGACCAAAAGCTCGGACATCAAGCCATTTTTTACATGCTGCTTCCTGTGTTTTTTCTTTATATTGTAAGGTGTCTTTTCCAAGCTCTTTTTCAGCTCGTTCTTTTAAATTCTCATACCCGTCATCAGACTTATCATCCATTTTAACGAATATGTTTTGATTGAGATCCTGCATTCTGTTCCGGATTTTGCGCTTGATGCATACATCACTAATCTCTCCGTAACCTTCATAATCGGTTCGAGGCATATTAGCATTTAACGGATCTCCGTTGCAATTTGCATTTTCAACAGAAATTAAAGCGATAAAGTCGATTTTATGCTGAAGATTTGACATTTTTGTACCTCTTTATTATTGATCAATTCTTGTGTTTGAGGAATCTGTATCTTGGATGTCTTTGTTATTATTATTGTTCAGATTGTTTTTCTGAAGATAATATCCTATCAAATATGTTTCTTTTAAAGGCTTCTTTATTTCATTGTCAGAAAAAGTAGATATTTTTTCATATATTTCCCCGATCAAGTTATCATAGTAATAACGGCTACCTGGAGTCAATCTTCTTTGATAAATTATTATCTTTTTCTTCAGCAAGCTTGCTATATAATCCGGACGTCTGCAATATGCAGACCACATCCTGATGGCATTTGGTTCTCTGTCGTCTCTCTTTTTGTTAATATCAATTCGCTCGATTTTTTCAAAAACAGCTAGTAAGCGTCCGTATTGATAGCTGATATCATGTTTATCTGGTTCAAGAGCCATTTGCCACTCCTCCTTAAAATGATCGTACCGATATTTTTTTACAACAGCACATGCTATGAAAAGCAAATTACTGCGATTGAAAACATTATTTTTGTGATCTTCTGTCAATTCAAACGGATTACAGGATTTTCTGAATAAAGCTTCCATAATATCCATCGGCATAACAGCTTGATCAACTTTACAGGAGATTAGTCGTTGAATATGTGTATCAAATACTTTATCATCAATTATTATTTTCTTTTTAGAGTCTTCTTTACCAAAAGCATATTTAACAATATCTGGCATAGATGGAGAATTTACTTTGCCATTTTCATGTATCCAACAGCTGCTTAAATCCCATTTTTCTATTCTGTCTAAGAAATCTGAAGCTTTCAGAGTATTATAATATGTGACAGATAATCTTCCGCTTGTTTTTATTGTCGCATCAAATGAAACAATTACTACATCTTCATTTATAGGGATTTTATACTTATAATTGAGTAATAACTTCCGAAGTTGCTCCTTGTAATTAGTTGGTTTCGGATCCTCTGCTTCTTCCCAAAAGCTAAAGTTTGTTTTGGGTATTTGTATGCCATTTGGATTCCAACAGATATATGTTCTTCCACCATTATAGCAGGTAGCAACAGATTGATTAGATGAAAGCCAAGAAAGTAAAATATGAGCTTTTTGCGAAGATTCATATCCAATAGTTAGAGCTTGTCGAGAATTAACAAATCTTCCACGATAGGTGAAATTCACATCGTCATTTGAAGAAATAATTTTCGCATTGGAATAGTGATTCACTATGCATTTGGGATGGAGTTCGGCGATCTCTGTTATATCTCCAGAGATCATATCTACATCGTAACCTGCATTATTTGAAGGAGAGATAATGTTGTCATAATATTTTATATATGATTCAAAAAGCAATCTGTCTTTCCAACATTCCTCAATATCTTCTCCCAGACCCGCTATAATCCATGCTATGAATTTTTTTGACTCAGTTTCCTCATATTTTCCATTGTTATTCTTTTTCCGTAGTGGAGTTCCATTATTGTCCAACTCGATGAGACCTCTGTATTGCAAATCATGTAAAATAGTTCCACTTTTTATATAAAGCAAAATTGCATTAAGTTTTGGGTGAGTATATACAGAATCGCTCCATTCAGTCAATTGCTTTATATATTTATTATAATATTCACTATTTCTTCCATAATTGGCTAAATATTTAATTTGATCACATAACGGATGGGGATAGTTTGAAGTACTTGTCCTTGTCTGTGATTTTTGTGTTGTGGGGAATATTATTTCTGTTTTATCATCTCTTGCATCTAATATGCTGCCATTTTTATCTATAGTAATTATAATATCAGCATTTTTTACTGAATGATACAAAGGAGGTAATTCGACATCTTTCATACGTGAGTAAGCATCGTATGTCTGAACAGCTTTCTGGAGCAGTCCCATTCAGTTCACCTCCCCGAATTCCTTTAAACCGATAAAGTTATTTTCCCCCGGACCGAAGCGTTTCGCCTTTATCTCGCCTACGTTCTTATGCATCGGGCACTCTTCCGGTCTCGGGAAACAGATTATCCCGTTCTTCATCGTCGGATGCCAGAATGCCGCCGTCATTTTTCCCTTGGTTTCTTCGGAATAAGCCTCGTCTGCGTAAGTGATGCCGTGATACATAAGCCCGAATGAAAGCTGAGGAAGATTGTCATAAAATCCCTCTCCCACGCCGAAAACGCACGGCTCGACATAGCCCTGACATTCCCGTGTACCGAGGAATATATCCCGTCTTCCGCCCTTATCGATCATGCGCTTTGCGATCTCGTAGTGCTTTTCCTCGTTTCTGTCCTGCTCGAGCTCAGGCCGATTAAGATTCCATTCGAAGTGCGCTATAACCTGATACCGGCAGTTTTTGAGATATGTGTAATATGCAAGATCGTTAGGTTTCTTTTTTTTATCAGGTTGGTATTTGATCGGGCGGATACCTTTGACTTCGGTACGGATCTGGTTCATGACCCGTACCGCGTCTATATACCAGATAATGGTAGGTTTCCAGTAAATTGAGGCCATGATACCTTTAAGAGCCTCGTATGTCGGTATCTGATAGCTGCATTTCTCTCCTCCGACGCGCATGATGGGGTCTGAAAACAGGCCGTAATCTCCCGTTACTTCAAATTCTACAATATTGTCGTACCGCATTCATTGGTCCCCTTTTCCGGATCAGTAATAACTCCTGTACTGTTATCATACATATTTTCCATTAATATTGTAACACTTTTTGTTGTATCTGTCAACAGAAATCCTGAGTTTCTCAACTTTTCATACTGATAACTGTATAGAGAAACTGTATAGGGCTTTGCTTTTTGAATGATATTATACAGATACTTACTGTTGTATTTGACATTTTGAATTGTGTTTTCTGATTTTAATTCTGCTATGATCTTTTTCCCGTTTTCTCCATATGGTACGATCACATCATATGTATTATTATCGAATACCTCAAATAGACTTCCGGCCTTTTTCATGGCGGTGTTGTTGAAATATTTACATTTTTCATATCTTTCCAAATAGTTTTCCAAATAGTTTGAGTTGTCAGATGCTAATTCATAGTATGAAGGATTATTTTTTACACAATAATCCTGATATCCTATACTCATTTTATTATACAGACTTCTGTAATAGAAGCCTATCGCTTTGTCTGAAGACAGATCGTTTTCATATTTGCCGGTGTCGTTTTCGTATTCGGCGATCAGCGATATGCAGGCGGATTTGGCTCGTCTGATTTCCTCAAGTCTTGACAGATTCTCATCAGCGCAGTTGATTATATAAACAGGCATAGGAGTTTTGGATTCTCCGTTTCTGTTGCATCTCCCGGCGGCCTGTATGACACTGTCCATCCCGGCGCACAGGCGGATTACGCTTCCGAATGAAATATCCACTCCGGCTTCGATTACCTGCGTGGATACAAGCACGACCTTATATCCGGCAGCCAGATCCTCATGAACCCTTTTTAGCACATCCTTTCGGTGCGCCATGCACATAGATGCAGAGAGATGATAGCAGTGACCGCTTTTTTCCTTCATGTAAGTCCAGAGCTTTTCCGCCTGATCCTTTTTATTGCAAACGATCAGAAGGCTCGGGATGCCGGACAGGATCCTGCATGCGAAATCCGGTATTTCGTCCAGTCTCAGCTCTCCGGCGTACACTATCTCTGTCCTCTTGAATACCGACCATATCGCTTTATTAAATGGTATTATATCGCAGCCTTCTTTCAGTATGAGGCTGTGATTCACCTTTTCAAAGCATGGCTGAGTGGCTGAACACAGTACGATAGTCGCGCCGCAGATATAAGCAAGGAAATTGCATGTAAGGTTGAAAAGCGTCAGCATATTTGAAGGTACGGTCTGTACCTCGTCTATGACTATTACGGAATCGCACAGGGCATGGAATCTGCGTATCGACGATGTCCTGCCGTCAAACATGGTGTTGAGCAGCTGGACCAGAGTTGTTATAACTATCGGGGCGTTCCAGCTCTCACACAGAAGCTCGTGCTCGTCAAGATCACGGTCACCGGGCTCGGAACTGCCGGCCAATGCTTTGTCTGATACTCCTGTATTTACGACGTTTGAGTGATGCTCGAGTATTATTGAATCATCACCGATATAGTCACGGATCACGGCGGCGTTTTGATCAAGGATACTCAGAAGCGGGGAAGTGAAGATCAGTCTTCTTTTTCCGTGCAGCTTTGCGTGCGCGATGGCGTATCTGAGACACGAAAGAGTTTTTCCGCCTCCTGTAGGAACGTTCAGACGGTATATTCCTTCGGGCGCAGCGGCGAACTGTCTGCATTGGTCCGAAATCTGCCGTCTTGCGGCGTTTATTGGAGTATCATGGTCAAGCTTTGATAACCTGCTTTCGATATGTTCAAGGAAATTCTCCCATATCTCTGACAGCTCACCATATTCATGTGACCGCGTATCGTTCATGAACTCAAATGTGTCGCGTCTGTCGCCTTCTATCACCGCCGACAGGATGAGCCTTGACAGAAGGGTCAGGTAAAACTGCAGCTCGTCATTATGCTTTGAGAGAGATTTGATTTTTACAAATACTCCGTTTATTTCATCCTTCGCCGCAAAGAAATGTCCTTCAAGCTCGCTTTCTGTGATACATTCGCCGAAGAAATTTTTTACTGCGGTATCGCTGTGAGGAGAATCCTGTTCTATCCTTTTATCAAATCCGCTTTCACCGTTCTCGTCTATACAATCGAACAGCCCGTGATGCGCTCCGGCGGCGTAGGCCAATATTTCCGACGTGAGCGATTTCATGAAATCATCCAGCGGGTGATATCTCGTCAGAAGATATCTGACGGCAGCGAACGTATGTATTACAGATCCCTTTCTGACGGTTTCTCCTTTTGCGGCTTTGGTTATATACTCGCAGAAATCATCTGTGAATTTTCCGCAGTCATGGATGATCCCGCCGGTGAAGCCGGTTTCTCCCAGCCCTATACCGCAAAGAACTGAGGAAGCGTACCCCGCTGTATTCCTTGAGTGATCGGTGCATGATTGACACGTATATATTTCATCTGCTCCGGCTTTGCCGGGGCGTATATGAGCGATGAACATTCCGTTTTCTCCTCCTACCTCACCGCCTCCACCTCATCCGGGCACGACACCACAGCCGCCTCTCCTTCCCGCTGCTCGCATCTTACCGCCCCGTATTCCGTCGGCAGCTCGGTCACGGCGTATTTCAGGCCGAGAAGGCTCGGGGAGAGCCTGATCTTTTTCATGCCGGGCTCGATGATCTCGAGACCCATAAGCGCCTTCGGCAGCGAGTAGAGCGGCGTGCCGCCCCAGGCATGGCTGTGATCGAAGGAATACGTCGGCTCGGGCTTGACGAAGCCCTCGGCGAGGCCCTTCGGGCATTCTCTTACCGGCTCCTTCCACTTTTCGAGTATCTCAAGGGTGTATCTTTCTCTCAGCCCGAGCCGGAACACGGCTTCAAGCAGATAGTGCAGGAAATACGGCTGGCAGTCGCCTTCGATGGTCCCGTCCATTATCTTATCGACGATCCGGCGGCCGGTATCGTCATCGCAGACGCCGAAATACGCCGCGAGAGTGTTCGAGTGCTTGAGATAATACCGCTTTGAGACGTTCCGCGGCATCCATCCGCCGACCAGCTTTTCGTCGACCGGCGTGTTCAGCCCCTCGAAGTATATCCCCTTTTCCGTGTCGAACAGGTGCCTGTTTATCGCTTCTCTGAGCGCTTCCTTCCTGCGTCGGCAGTCGGACGATTTTTCGTCTCTCGATAGCTCGCCGTATATCTTCTCGGCCGCGTCGAGAGCTCCGTAATAGAACATGTTCAGGCAGCTCTGCCCGAGGGCCTTCGGAGGATGATGCATCGAAAGACCGTCGATATATATCCAGTCGACGAACATGAAGTCCGGCGGGCTTTCGACGAGACCGTTCTCGCCGATATACGTATCGAACCGCCTCAGCAGCAGGTCGAGCGCCTTTTCGCAGTCTTCGAGCAGTCCGATCCTGCCGGTGATCATGTATGTGTCATGCAGCATCCTCGCCCAGATGCAGCTGTACGTCGTGTGGAACATCCTGCCGTTCTCTCGCTCGAGCATATACGCCGTGCGGATTAGATCGAATTCGGCGAGCCGCATGTCGCCGAAGGAGAACAGCGTCATCAGGCTTTCTATATAGTAATCGCCGGTGCAGGCCATCGGCTCGCAGTGCCTGCCGCTGTCGAGATGATGCGTCTGGCGGCATGTCATGAGCGTGTGGCGGCAGGTGTCCATGACGGCATTCAGATCTTCATCGCTTACCCGCTGTTCCGCTGTCACGCCGACCGGATAATGCGTCTCGATGAAAGATACCTCGATCCTCGCCTTTGACGCGGAGCGATTCGACGCTTTGACATGCAGATTCCCGGCGCTGTGCATGTAAAAGCCTCTGTAAACGCCGCTTGATATGAAGACGGACTCCTCGGACGAGCCGTTTTCTTCATTTTCCCGGCATCTCACCGAGACGGCGACTTCGCCTTC
>CAMJPL010000080.1 GCA_946407735.1 uncultured Clostridia bacterium | reverse complement strand
AGCGGAACACCAATCGAAAGTTGCGGAGCAACTTTCCTCTTAAGTCCTTCCCCCTCTGGGGGAAGGTGTCAGTCGGCAAAGCCGACTGACAGATGAGGGCTCCGTTCCGCGCAGCGGAACACAAATCGCAAAGTTGCGGAGCAACTTTCCTATTAAGTTCTTCCCCCTCCGGGGGGAGATGTCATGCGTCGCAGACGCATGACAGTGGAGGGTATAACGAGCGCTACGTAAGTCCCTCCCCCTCCCCCTCCCCCCCATCCAATCTCCACCTCCCACCCCACCACGCAGGTTTCACATATGTATTCAGAATCCATCGCACCCGTTTCTTCCGCGCTGGCGGAGAATATTTCACGGGCTGTGTTCGGCAAGGACGACAAGATCCGGCGCATCGTCTGCGCGCTTATCTGCGGCGGGCATGTTCTGCTCGACGATATCCCCGGGACGGGGAAGACTACGCTGTGCAAGGCGCTGGCGAAGACTGTCGACGCCTCCTTCCGGCGCATCCAGTTCACGCCCGACCTTCTGCCGAGCGACATCACCGGCGTCAACTTCTTCAACCAGAAGACGCAGAGCTTCGAGTTCCGGCCGGGACCCATCTTCGCCGACATCATCCTCGCCGACGAGCTGAACCGCACCACGCCGCGCACCCAGTCGGCGCTGCTCGAGTGCATGGAGGAGCGTCAGACGACGGTCGACGGCGAGACGCATCCGCTCGGCGGGCTGTTCTTCGTCATAGCCACGCAGAACCCCATCGAGAGCCAGGGCGTCTTCCCGCTTCCGCAGGCTCAGATCGACCGCTTCCTCATGCGGCTGTCGCTCGGATATCCCGTCCGCTCGCAGGAAAAGCGGGTGCTCGACGAGTACATGACCGTCTCGCCGCTCGACGGGCTCAAAGCCGCGGCGTCCTCCGGCGATATCCTTAAAGCGAGGGAGGCGGCGAGGCATATAACCGTCTCCGACGCGCTGAAGGACTACATCATCTCTCTCTGCGAGGCGACGAGGACGGCGGACAGCGTCCGCCTCGGCGTCAGCACGCGCGGCGCGCTGCAGCTGATGCGCGCCTCTCAGGTATGGGCCGGCATGGACGGGCGCGACTTCGTCATCCCCGACGACGTGAAGGCCGTCGCCGTCCCGGTGCTGGCGCACAGGATCATCCCTCGCTCGCAGAGCACGATCCGCGTCGGCGACACCGGCGAGAACATAGTCTCGCTGCTGCTCGACACCGTCCCCGCTCCGATAAACGGATAAGACAGATGCTTTTCTTGGCGCTTCTTGCCGCGCTGCTGATCGTCTATCTCGTGCAGCGCGGGATATACAGGAAATACATCTTCAAAAACCTCGGCTACCGCGTGACGCTGAGCGCGGAGGAGGTCGTCGAGGGCGACGACGTCTTCATGTACGAGGAGCTGTCGAACGCAAAGGCCCTGCCGGTGCCGTCGGCGAAGGTCGAGACCGAGCTGCCCGAGGGGGCGGTGATCTGCCTCGCGAAGGGGCAGGAGGCGTCTTATTCGCCTGAAAGAAAGCGCGGCGGGCCGGTGAGATCTGACAGAAGGATGCCGCCTCCGCCGTCGGGGCAGGCGGCGAGGGAGCAGCTCGTCAGGTCGGTGCAGTCGATATTCGTGCTCGGCTCGAACAAGGTGATTCGCCGCCGCTGGCGCGTCAGGACGATAAAGCGCGGCGTTTACAGCTTCGGCTCGGCGCTTGTCGTCACGAGCGACCTGCTCGGCTTCGACTCGATGTCGAAGCGTCTGACCGACCCTCCGGCGAAGCACAACCGTCTCGTCGTCCTCCCGAAGCTCGAGCCGATCACCGCCGATCTCACGCCGTCGATCTATCAGTTCGGCGGCAGTGCGGCGAAGCGCTCGCTCCATACCGACCCGCTGCTGAAGGCCGGGGCGAGGGACTACGACGTATCCGACCCGATGCACCGCATCAACTGGAAGTCGACCGCCGTGCACGGCAGGCTGATGGTGAACATCGAGGAATACACGAGGCGCGGGCAGTTCAACATCGTCATGAACATGCAGACCCGCTCGCCGGAGCAGATCCCCGACACCCCGGCGTCGCCTTCGCACGTCGAGCGCTGCATAACGGCGGCCGCCTCGCTGATAGACAAGATCTCCGGCGACGATTCGCCGGTAAGGCTGTATATAAACACCCCGCCCGAGTCTGTCGCGCCGGGAGCCGTCATGCCGGAGGACCTGAGGTGCGTCGAGACCGACGAAGACGGAAGCAGGATGATCGCCTCCCGCCTTTACAGGGGAAGGATCGACCTCATCGAGGCGCTGCGGCTGCTCGCGGCGGTGAACATGAAGATATCGCTCACCACCGAGCAGATGATGGATCATATCCTCGGCTGGTCGGACGTCTACTGCGGAGGCGGCGACCTGATCATGGTCTCGTCCTACATCGACGACCGCATGATGAACTTCCGCGAGCTGATGGCAAAGAAGGGCGTGAACGTGATCTTCTTCCTCACCTCCACCTTCTCCAACCTCTCCGCCCCCATCCCCGCCGAGTGCGAAGTGCATTATTTCTGAGCAAATGTCGCTGTTTTATATAGCTTTTCGTTAATTTCAGCGGATTTCGCACCAACCTTCGCGCCGGAGGCACACTGATCGAAGATTCGCGCCATAGCGAAGCTATGCAAAGCGACTATCTTCCTTATGGGTAGCTTCCCTGAATAAGTCGGCAAAGCCGACTTATTCAGGGAAGCTGGCAGCCGCCCACGGCGGCTGACTGATGAGGGCTCACAAAGGCCGCCTTTTCTTCACCGAAAAACATCTCATACAACTGACCACCCACATATCGTAATACTCACACTCTCCCCATGTCCACACTTACAGACCAACAGTCCGTCGACAGGCGTTTCGCGGCGGTTTACAAAGCCCTTTCCTGCGCGGCCGTGATGAGCGTCTTTCTCCCGGCGGTACACGCCGTCTTCTTCGGCGCGCTCGGGCTTCATCCGTTTTTCACGCTGCTGTTTACCGCGCTCGCCTTCCTTTCGGGCTACGGGCTCACCGAGCTTTACGCCAGAGTGACGAAGCTCGGGCGGCGGGAAAACGACCTCTCATACGAAGGGCTGATACGCTACTTCAACGGCAGGGCCGCCATGCTGCCGATGATCGCGGCGGGGCTCATGTCGCTCGGCGTCTACGCAATCGTCTCGGCGTACGTGCGCTGGCGGTACGAGAACGGGATAGACATCTACTGGGACCCCAATTCGCTCTGGCCGCTTCTCGGCACGGCGCTGTTCATCGCGGCGTCCTACGCCGGGATCGTCATGTGGTTCTATCCCTACTACCGCATCTGCTCGACGAAGTATTTCGTCTGGCTGCTCGCCTTCCTTCTCATCGACGCCTTCATCAGCCGCGATCAGGGCTTCGTCATCTTCTGCTCCTTCTCCTACATCGTCCTGTCGATGCTGGTGCTCAACCAGAACAACCTGATCCTGTCGGTGATAGCCGCCGACTCGGCGACGCGGGGACGCTCGGCGTCCGATTCCGATGTCGCGCCGGACAGGCTGCTCGGCCGCGTCACCGTCGGCATGAGACTGTACAATATGGCGCTGATAGCCGTGCTGACGCTGCTGCTCGGAGGCGTGCTGCTCGTCTGCGTGTCGGCCGTCGTCGGGATATTCACGCTGCTCAGGATGCTCGGATACATCATCCTCGCGGCGATATTCCGCGATCCGGAGGAATACGCCGGCGAGGCCGAGGAGATCGCGCAGACGACGTACAAGGCCGTCTTCGAGCCGACGATATACGGCATGCGGACGCACGAGGAGACGGAGACCTTCTTCTGGATCTTCGTCGCCATCGCGATATTCGCGCTGTTCATGGTCTTCCTCATCGCGAAGACCGGGGCGGTGAAAAAGCTGCTCGCCTTCCTCCGGTCGCTGTACGAGGCGATCGTCCGCTTCTTCTCGGCGATCTTCGGCAGAGGACAGGAGCGGGAGACTGAAAGGCCCGCCGAGACGTCCGGCTACGTCGACAGCGAGAGCGACATCGACCCGTATGAGCTGAAAAGGATGCGCGAGAGCGAGGCGCTCACCTTCCGCGGCTTCCTGCGCGAGCTGTCGTCGAGAAAGACCGCCCCGGAGCGCTTCTCTTACGCCTATTCCGTCATGGCGGAGCTGCTTTCGAAGAACGGTTCCGGGATAAGGCGCTCGGACACGCCGAGGGAGATAATGGAAAAGCTCGCCGACCGCGATGACATGGGCGATATCGGCGGCATGACCGATATGTACGAAAGGATAAACTACGCCGGAAAGACTCCGCCCGACGAGAGCGCGGAGAAGCTTGCGGCAGGAGCCGCCGCCGTCGTGCGGCGGATGATCGGAGACAAATGATATGCTGACAACGGGTATAGTTTCGGTAACATTCAGACAGCTCGATATATTCGATATCATCCGCATAGCGGCGGAAAACGGGCTTGACGGCGTCGAGGTCGGAGGGGACGTCCATCTCCTTCCCGGCGATCTCGAAAAGGCGGCGAAGATACGGGAGGCCGCGCGCGAGGCGGGCGTGACGCCGCTTTCCTACGGCTCGTACTACCGCTGCCTCGGATCGGAGGATGATGAAAGGACGCTCATCTCGACCGCCCTCGCGCTGGGAGCGCCGAATATCCGCGTCTGGGCGGGAGACAAGGGCTCGGTCGATCAGTTCGGCTACGCCGCCCCGTATGACGATGACGCTCAGGCCGGGTACCGGGACAAAGTGATATCGACGGCCCGCCGCCTTTGCGCGGCCGCGGCGGAAAGCGGCCTTACCGTCTCGTTTGAGTGGCATATGGGGACGCTTACCGACACCTGCGTGTCGGCGGTCGATACCGTGAAGGCGATAGACTGCCCGAATTTGTACCTTTACTGGCAGCCGAACCAGTTCAGGGATTTCGACACAAACCTCGCCGAGCTGAAGGCCGCCCTGCCGCACGTCTCGACCGTGCACGTCTTCTCGTGGAAGGGAAAGGATATGTTCCCCCTCGCCGACCAGACGAAGGAATGGAAGGCGTACATAAAAGAGCTTAAAGCCGACAGCCGCGATCACGCGCTTCTGATGGAGTTCGTCCCGCACGCTGCGGAGGACGAGCTCGTCCGCGACGCCGCCGTGCTGAGGAAATGGATAAAGGAAGCGGAATGAACTGAATAAAAAAGCCGGAGAACGTCACAAATGGCGTTCTCCGTTTATTATCGGTGTCCGTAAGCACCCTTTCGCGCCGAAGGCGCATAAATCGAAGTTTGCGGAGCAAACTTCCTATCAAGTTCTTCCCCCTTTGAATAAGTCGGCTTAGCCGACTTATTCAGGGAAGCTTGTCAGTCAGCAACGCTGAGTGACAGATGAGGGGCTTCCCCGCATGACAGATGAGGGCTTTTCCCCCGTCCGCTTCACCCTTCTATCGCCGAGATCGCGTCGTAGGCGTCGTTCATCGACTTCTCGATCTTTTCCGAGACCTTGGTGTAGAGGGACATTATGTCGGTGCTGTTCTTTATGACGCAGTTGGCGGCGATGTCGGTTATGCCGCTCCACTCGTATATCAGGCCGACGTCGTAGGTGCGCATGCTCTGCATGAGCTCGAGCATCGCCTCCGACTCGTTGTCGCGGGCGAACTTGCGGGCGAGGACGATGTCGTAGTACGCCGGGGTGAGGGTGGAGGTCGATTCCTCGCAAAGGGCCTCGATTATCACCGAGGTGCGCTCCTTGTCCTGAACGTCTATCGGGATGCCGAAGAATATCGGGCCGCCGTCGAGGGTGAGATAGTAGCGTCCCTGCTCCTCGTTCAGCATCGGGACGGGGCAGAGTCCCCAGTCGCTCTCCATGTCGCGGAAGTGCGGGAAGTCGATGGCCTCCGAGACGTAGAAGAGATAGTGATCCGACTTGAACAGGTTTATGCCCTCGATGTAGCCGTCGGCAGCTTTTATCTTCTGGCGGAAGTAGGTCGTCTGCTGGTCGTTGGTCATCTGGACGAGCTTTTCTATCGCGTTTACGGTATTGCCCTCCATCATCGTCAGGCTGAGCTCGCCGGTGTCGCTCGTCGTGACGTATTTCGTGCCGAGGGAGGCGAGCAGATAGCCGGAGTCGTAGTACTGGACGTAGAAGCCGTAGCGGTCGTTCTGGTCGCAGCTGCCGTCGCCGTTGAGGTCGGAGTAGACCTGCTTGGACATATCGTAGAGGACGTCCCACGTCCATGTGCGGTCGAGAGCCTTCTGATACGGCGCCTCGAGGCCGACGTCGGACATGACCTTCTTGTTGAAGACGAGCATCATCGTGTTGTCGTCGTCCATGATCGACAGCGCGCCGGTCATCAGCAGGGTCTTTCCGGCGATGGACAGCTCGCGGCGGCAGTTCTGATCCCACCACGGCTGATCGAGCGCGATGAGCGGCAGGTTCTTCATGTCGAGCAGAAGGCCCTTCGTCGTGAGCTGCGGCGATTCGCCCTTGAACACCCACACCATGTCGTAGGCGTGGTCGCCGGCCATGATCGAGTTGGTCGAGTCTTTCAGCGAGTCGGCGGTCTTGTGCTCCTTTATCGTGACATGGAAGCGGTCCTCGACCGCCGTGTTGCGGCGGAAGACGGCGTCGTTTATGGTGTCGCCGTTCTCGGCTTCGGCGTACTGGTCGATGGTCTCGAACATGCCGGACCAGCGCGGCTCGTTGTCGCAGATGACGAACTCGGCGCCGCCGTAATCGGCGGCGGGAAGAAGCGATTCGGTAGTGGTCTCGGCGGCGGTTTCGGCGCTCTGCGCCTGAGCCTGTTCTTCGCCGCCCGAAGACGGGGATGATTCGGACGATCCGCCGCAGGCGATGAGGGGAAGGGAAAGGCTGAGCGCCAGAGCGAGCGCGGCGGCGGTTTTGAGTTTTTTCATGATCTGATCGTTACCTCCGTGAGGTGATATGAGGTGAGGGGTGATTGTACTTGTTTTATCTTAATCCGGATGATTTAAGATCGTTGTACCATTCGTATATGACAGAGCAGGCTTTTTTCAATGTGTCGATTCTGACGGAGAAATCCGGTATATACCGGCTTCCCGACTCCCAGCTGGTTATGATGTTACGCTTTTGGAACACATATTCAGGAATTGTCAGATTTATATTGCACGCTTTGGCGGTGCGGACAAGAAAATCCAGATTGTGTGTATACAGCTTGTGATCGTCAATACCCGAATCGGCGGATAGAATCTGTATTTTTATAAGCTTTTCCGCCGCCTGCTGAAGATGATATGCGGCTATGTTTTTCAGCGCGCCGGAATGTGATTTTTCATATTCTTCGATCATATTCAGCGCCGCTGTCAGATCGGCGGCGATAATAGACATAAGGGCTGCCATAGTTACGGTCTCCTGTATATTTCCAGACCGTTTTCTATGTTCTTCATTATCGGGGCTTTGCACTCCCTGCCGTCGGGAAAATACAGTATATCATAGTCCTGACCGGAGTCGTACTCGAATATACCGCCCTGAAAATCATTGTATTCGCCGGAAATATAGTATCTCGATCTGACAAGATCCCCGAATACGGCTATGTCGACGTCAGAGTCCTCGCGGCAGCGTTCCTCGAGCGCCGATCCGAACAGCATGATCCGGGTGATGTGGCGGGTCTTGGCCGCCTGACGGGCGATATTCTCGATGTATTTCAGTTTGATGTCGGCGACGCGGCCGTTTTTGTACTCAACCAGTCTGCACATGTCGTATTCCCTCCTTTTTTCGGTCCGTCTTCGGCGGCGGGGGATATGTCGCCCGGTTTTGTTCATTTCCGTCTGCCGTCATCTAAATTATACCCCTCGCGCATCCCGTATTCAAGCCGTTATTTGTTAACAGAGAATTTTGCCGTGCTGCGGCGCTATTTCCTGTTGACATCGGCGCGAAGGTGTGATATACTTTTATCATACGGGAAAATTACACAAACACGCGTATAACGAAGAGGGAAAAATTATGAAAAAGAGAGGACTCGGAGCTCTTTCGCTCACGCTCGCGGTCATGTTCATATGCCTTGCCGCCGCCTGCGGCGACACGGGGACCGTCTCATCCGGCGCTCCGGCGCAGGACGGGGTGCAGAACGCTCCGGCTGTGACCGAGGCGGAAACGACTGACGACGAGCTCGGCGACACCGTTCCGCCGCTTGATTTCGGCGGGGCGAAGCTCCGCACGATCCAGCAGGGACCGAGGGTGTACGGCTTCTGGGCAGGCGAAGAGAACGGCGATCCGATAAACGACGCCGCTTACCGTCGGGCGAGAAACGCGGAGGAGCGGCTGAATATCGAGGTCTGCGAGACGACGCTCGTCAATTGGGACGAGGTCTCGTCGAGGCTGAAGCAGTCGGTGCAGTCGGGCTCTGACGAATACGATCTCGTCCTCAACCAGATTTTCCGCTCCGGCTCCGACGCCGTCGGCGGCTATATGTACGACTGGAATCAGATCCCTTACGTCACGCTGCCGCAGCCGTGGTACGCGAAGTCAGTTCAGGACGCCTCAATCGGTCATAATCTCTATCTGCTCGAAAGCGATCTGTCCTCAAGCTACGCCGAGCAGACATGGTTCATCCTGTTCAACGGGAAGCTGACCGAAAGCAGCGGTATCGACGGGCTTTACGATACCGTCACGGACGGGAAATGGACCGCTGATTATCTCTATCAGCTCGGCACGTCGCTCTATCAGGACATAAACGGCGACTCGAAGGCCGATGAGGACGACATCTACGGCTACGCGACGTCGGTCTCCGACGCCTGCATGACGGCGGCGCTGTTCTACGCGCTCGGCGGCCGGATGGTAGAGCTCGACAGGGATACTCTGACTGTCGAGCACGTCATAGGCGGCGAAAAGAACATCCGCTGTCTCGAGAAGCTGTCGTCGCTGCTGTACACGATGCCGAACGTATACAACAAGCTGGAGATCGGAAGGGCGGGGCGTCTTCAGAAATTCACGTCGGGCAGATTCGTCTTCTGCATGTGTCAGGTCGGCATACTTACGGATGAGCTCCTCCGCGCCTTCGACGATCCGTACGGGGTCCTGCCGCTCCCGAAATACGACGAGAGCCAGGGGGAATACTACACTCTCGTCGACGGAGGAGCGGACATACTGACGATCCCCGCGACGCTGTCGAACCCCGAGATGCTCGGCGCGGCGGTCGAGGTGATGAGCTGCTACAGCTACAATTACAACATTCCGGCGTTCATGGATATCGGGCTTGAGCAGAAGGGCACCCGTGACGAGGAATCCATCACGATGCTCAGGAATATCCTCGACTCCCGCGTGATCGACTTCGGGTATCTGTATGATTCGGGCTCCGGATGGGTCATGAGCCTGAACGGTATCATAAAGAAGCCGGACGCCATCGCGTCCGCGGTGGAAAAGAAGATGAAATCGGTAGACAAGTACTATCAGAAGATAATCGAACAGTTCACGAGCGAGGGCTGAGGCTCGGCGGAGCGAAGCCGCGGTTGCCCGAAAAGCCGTATCTGAAGAGGTGAATCCGTATGAAAAAAACGTATTTTGTCTGATCCTTTCCGCACTCATGATCTGCCCGCTCGCCGCCTGCGGCGACACGGGGACCGTCTCATCCGGCGCTCCGGCGCAGGACGGGGTGCAGAACGCTCCGGCTGGGACCGAGCCAAAGGAAACGGCTCCCGAGACGCTGCCGTCGAATCTCCCGGACAGCGATCTCGGCGG
>CAMJPL010000079.1 GCA_946407735.1 uncultured Clostridia bacterium | reverse complement strand
TAATAACCGCGTCGATAATATCGAGCTGATATCTGACCGATTCCCTGCCGGGACCGCCTATGACGCTGCGTCTCGATACGCAGTTGTCAAGATTCAGGGAATCGTAAACGTCGCCGTCAAATCTGTCGCTGAATTCTTTCAGCTCGTCGAGCGTGAATTCCTCAAGCGCGCGGTGTTCCTTGACCGCTCTGCCAACCATCGCTCCGACGATCTTGTAAGCGTCCCTGAACGCGAGCCCTTTTCTGACAAGATAATCGGCGCAGTCGGTCGCGTTTATATACCCGAGCGCCGCGGAACGTCTAAGACGATCCTTGTTGACGGTGCAGGTCGCGTACATATCCCTGAACACTTCGAGGGTAATCCTGACGTTGTCAACGGCGTCGAAGACGGCTTCCTTGTCTTCCTGCATATCCTTGTCATACGCGAGGGGAAGTCCCTTCATCATCGACAGCAGCGACATGAGATCGCCGTATGTCCTTCCGGCCTTTCCTCTCGCCAGCTCCGCGACGTCGGGATTCTTCTTCTGCGGCATTATCGACGAGCCCGTCGAATAGGCGTCGTCAAGATCTATAAAACCGAATTCCGAGCTTGTGAACAGGATGATCTCTTCGGCGAAACGGCTGATATGAGTCATGATAAGCGAGATATCGAACGCCAGCTCGATAGCGAAATCCCTGTCGGAGACGCCGTCCACGCTGTTATACGTTATATCGTCGAAGCCGAGCAGGCGTGCGGTCATCTTGCGGTCTATCGGATAGGTCGTCGAAGCCATGGCCCCGCTTCCGAGAGGCATGATATTCGTCCTGCCGTATGTTTCCCTGAGACGCTGTATGTCACGCGTGAACATATGGGCGTAGGCGAGTATCCAATGG
The DNA here is from genome assembly GCA_946407735.1 of uncultured Clostridia bacterium. GTDB lineage: Bacteria > Bacillota > Clostridia > Oscillospirales > CAG-272 > JAAZGC01. The sequence continues at coordinate 8,955 of CAMJPL010000079.1, read as the reverse complement.
GCGTATGTCACCGGCTGGGCTCTCTGCAGATGAGTGTATCCGGCCATCACCGTGTCAAGATTGTCTTCGGCTTTCTCCTTTACGGCGCCGATGAGCGACAGCAGAAGGGACGATATCTCATATATCTCCTCGCGCAGATACATGCGGATGTCGAGAGCGACCTGATCATTGCGGCTTCGGGCCGTATGAAGTCTCTTGCCGTCCTCTCCTATCCGCGACGTAAGCACGCTCTCAACGAACATATGTATATCCTCGGAATCGTCGAATCCGAGATCACCGGACTCTATATCGCGGAGTATGCCCCTGAGTCCAGATATGATGTTATCGGCTTCATTTCTCTTTATGATCCCGGTTTCCCCGAGCATCTTCGCGTGAGCTATGCTTCCGATGATATCCCATTTATACATCCGCCTGTCGAACGACAGCGATTCGTTGAATGCGTTCACACGGCTGTTAAGGTCTTTTTCAAACCTTCCCGCCCACATTGCCATAAAAGCGCCTCTCTGTAATTAATATCCGGACCCGAAACTTGCGTTCCGGGTTCGGAATAGACTTTTGTTATCTCAGCTTATTTGTTTTTGCCGCGTTTGATATCGAGCTCGGCCCTTACCCATATCGGCAGACCGTAAAGATTGATGAATCCGGCCGAGTCAGCCTGATTGTAAACGTCGTCCCTGTCAAAGGTGGCGACCTCCTCATCGTAAAGAGTGTACGGAGACGTCACGGAGGAAAGGATCATATTGCCTTTGTAGAGCTTGAGCTTCACATCGCCGGTGCAGGTTTCCTGCGTCTTGTCGACGAAAGCGGACAGCGCCTCGCGCAGAGGGGTGAACCACTGACCGAAGTAAACAAGATCGGCGAACTTATGCGACAGCTCCTGCTTTGCGTGCATCGTTTCACGGTCGAGAGTCAGTGTCTCGAGGGCTTCGTGAGCCTTGTACAGGATCGTTCCGCCGGGAGTCTCGTAAACGCCGCGGCTCTTCATGCCGACCAGACGGTTCTCGACCATGTCGAGGATACCGATACCGTTTTCTCCGCCGAGCTTGTTGAGCTTGTCCATGAGCTCGACAGCTCCGAGGGTCTCTCCGTCGATGGCGGTCGGGATTCCCTTCTCGAAATGGATCGTGACATATGTATCCTTATCAGGAGCCTTTTCGGGGGTAACGCTCATCTCGAGGATCTTGTCATACATCGGCTCGTTCGCAGGATCTTCGAGATCGAGTCCCTCATGAGAGAGATGCCAGAGGTTTTTATCCTTCGAGTAGTTGGTTTCGCGGTTGATCTTGAGAGGAACGTTATGAGCCTCGGCGTAATCGATCTCCTCGGCTCTCGACTTGATGTTCCATATGCGCCACGGGGCGATTATCTTCATCTCGGGAGCGAAAGCCTTTATCGTGAGCTCGAAGCGAACCTGATCGTTGCCCTTTCCGGTGCAGCCGTGGCAGATGGCGTCGCAGCCTTCGGCTTTGGCGATCTCCACGATGCGCTTGGCGATTATCGGTCTCGCGAAGGAGGTGCCGAGCAGATACTGATTCTCGTATTTCGCGTCGGCTTTGACAGTCGGATAGATGAAGTCCTCTATGAACTCTTTGCGCAGATCCTCGATATAGAGCTTCGAGGCTCCGGTCTTGAGAGCCTTCTCTTCGAGACCGTCAAGCTCGCTCGCCTGTCCGACGTTTCCGGAGATCGCGATGACTTCGCATCCGGGATATGTTTCCTTGAGCCAGGGGATAATGATGGAAGTGTCAAGTCCGCCCGAATATGCAAGGGCTATTTTTTTGATCTCAGACATTTTTTCTCCTCAGGTAAACTATTTTCTTTGTTGAAAAACAGTATTCGATGATAATATTATACACCTTTTCTTCCAAAAAAGCAAGAAGAATAATCCACAATAATGTATAATTATTCAGGCATATAATTGTACGATGTGCGAGTTGCGGGAAAATTAATACCCGTATCCGCCGCTTTTGAATGTATAATATGCATATTTATGCATTTATTTCAGACAATACCTCAAGCTGTTCGGCATAATAGCTTCCGTCCCGTTTCACCGGTATATCTATGGTGACCACTCCTCCGGCGGCATTAACGGCTTTCACATATTCGCGCATATACGCGCCGTCATGTTTCGTACCCGGACGGCACCATCCTTCGTAGGGATTTCCGGTGGCCGATACACCGAGAGGCGCGAGGATGTGAGCCTGAGCGCCGCTGATGAATCTTGATTTCGGTATATATGTGAAATCGTTGAACTCTCCGCAGACGAAGTCTTCATCTTTGTAATTCTTTTCGAGATCCTTTTTGACGCCGTTGTTGAAGGCGCATACAGCATTGGGATTTCCTTCCTTTATCGCCTTGTAATAAGGCTCAAGAAGCTCGTCGTTGTAGCCGAACGCATCCCGGTAACAGCCGTCGACCCACCAGCCCTTGACCTTTTCGCCGTATCTGACAGAATACTCGCGCAGCACCTCAGCCCACTTGACGACAAAATCCATAGATACGTTTTTTCTGGGCTCGATGAACCCGAAACGTTTTCCGATCTCTGTATTTTTATACGGGCCGTCTCCGGTGTAGTAGAGATAAAGATCTATCCCGTATTTCTCGAGCTCTTTATACAGATCATCCACAAGATCTCTCTCGGCACAGGCTGCCCCCGGAGTCGTCCCGGCTATCCTGTCGAATGCCGAATTCGGAGCTATCATATGTTCATCGCCCTGCATAACGGTTATGAAAAGATACGAGGCTCCGACATCGTGAAGCTGCTTCGCGGCAAGCGAGCAGTCAAACATATTCACGCAGTCGTTCCATGACGGCACCGTGTCATCCATCATCGTTCCGTAGAGATAATGGTTGAACACTCCCCATCTGCTTTCATACAGTCTGTCGGAAATCATTTTGCCTTCCCCTTGTCTGTTTATTTGATGTCCATATAGCGTCCGTCTCTGTCGCGGTACAGCCTAAGCTCTCCGTTATCCATCCTGAAGATCCTGTCCGCCTTCTCGGCTATCGACAGATCGTGAGTTACCATTATGATCGTCTGCCCGATCAGTTCTCTCGTCTGCAATAGCAGATCGAGCACCTCGTCGGCGTTGGCTCTGTCAAGATTTCCTGTCGGCTCATCCGCGAAAAGCACCTGAGGACGGTTTATCATAGCTCTAGCGATAGCGACGCGCTGCTGCTGACCTCCCGAAAGCTCAGACGGGAGATGATTCAATCTGTCCGAAAGCTTAAGCGTCGTTATCAGCTTTTTCAGATGCTCCTCAAAATGATACTCGTCCTTGTTCAGCATAACGGTCGGGATCATAATATTCTCAAGAGCCGTGAACTGCGGGATGAGATTGTGCTTCTGGAACACCATGCCCATGAACTGGCCTCTGAACCGGTTCAGCTCGTCGGGAGACATCTTTGTGATATCGTTGTTCCGTATCAGCACATGACCGTAATTCGGTCTTATAAGCCCGGCCATCACATGGAGGAAGGTGCTTTTCCCGGATCCCGACGATCCGATTATCGCGATGAATTCTCCGTCCTCGACCTTAAGGCTTGCCCGGTTTACGGCCGTAACGACAGTGTCATACTGTCTGTATTGTTTGATTATCGATTGAGCTTCCAATATAGCCATTTTTATTTGACACCCTCAATGTTCCGGTTCGGAGGTAAGGTTTTCGGCGGTATCGTCTTCCCGTTTCTTTTTCAGATACGATCTGTACGGCAGATGAGAAGATATCATCGCGGACGCCGCCGCGACAGCGATCCCGAGCAGTATCGCGAATATCGGCATGGCAAACGGATATCTTATATCCACTCCGCCGAATTTCGGGATTATCACGTTGCAGAAGTAGAACACGGCATAGACCGCTCCGAGGTTTATCGCCTGACTCAGTATGACGCCGGATACCATCCCGAAGATGCCGTCCCCCATATGTATGCTGCGTATCTCGCCCGAAACGGCTCCGAATGCGCGGAGGATATCGAATTCACCCTCCCTTTTCTCATAATAAAGGGTCTGCGTGAATATCTGGATGAGAGGCGCGAACACCAGCGCGATGAATGCGCACACCGTATAGATCACCGGCTTGCATTTGGCTTTTTCGATCCTGTATTCCGACGCGGTATTTCTGTCGGCCAGAGAGACACCCTCATACAGCTCCGTCCATTTTCTTATGTCTTCCTTTATCCTGTTCACTTCCGAGATATCGGAATCCTTGTCTATATAGATGTCGACGGTGTCGTAAACAGCCTGACTGTCTGTGATGGTTTCATACAGATCGGTGCGCATGTAAAGGGGAGCGCCGCCGAAACACGGGATGTCCTTCAAAACGGCGCATACTGTGAATTCCGTGTATTCGAAATAATAGCTGTCAAGCTCCTTGTCAAGAAGCTCTAAACCCGAGAGATTGTCTCCTATAAACCCTCTCTGCCGGACGGCTTTTCCTATCCTTATCACGTCTCCGGGTTTGAATCTGAATCTTGAGATATTGTCATAGCCGTCCGTGACGATGATGTAATTCACATCCTCCGAAAGCACCTTTCCGGGATCACCGTCGCAGGAGTATCTGCCGAGGAATTCGAGGATCTCGCTGTCGCAGGGATGATAACTCACCGAGTTGACTGCCCTGTCACCGCTGCCGTCGCTCAGGTAAGCGGCTCTGGCCGACAACTTGACATCGGAGCTGTCGAGCGCGGCGTGCGAGTGGATATCGGCGGCTCTGGTCGAAACATCCTTTGAAAGTGCCGTAATGCCGCTTATATCCGAAAGATATTCGTAATCTTCGACCGTATATGTATAGCCGGTTCCGGCAAAATTAGCGGTGAACTGAGGCAAATCATAGTCAAGCTGCTTTCGGCAGACGTCCGCGTAGAAAAGGACGCTCATGAACATCGCGATGAAGATGACGGATGTAAGGATCTGACGGATCTGGTATTTTCTGAACCTCCAAAGGCTGCTCACGCAGTATCCCGACGGGAATCGCGTCTTGCTGAGATCGAACGACTGCCTCGGAGATATTACAAGATTCGAGTTGTCCTCGGCGATGAGCGCGTTCATCGGCTCCCGCCTTGAAAGACGCCACATCGGCAGGATCACCGACAGCGATATTATCACCATCGAGAACAGCAGGACCTTCAAAGAGCCCGTGATGCGCCATGTAAAGCGTTCCCCGGAGCAGACATAGATTATAAGGTCCGTGACGGCTGAAACTATACATGACGGGATGAAGGTGATCGCCGCTATGACGAACATCTCCCAGAATGCCGTGCCGAACATCTTTTTGAAATCGGCGCCGTACGTCATGTATATACCATATGTGAAATTATAATGGTTCAGTCTTACCGAATAGAGACTCATCAAGAAGAATACCGACACCACGGTGAGAACGGAAAGGAATATAAGATAATATATCCGGTTCGCCCTGAGGTTGCGGTCAAAATGCATCAGCGGCGATGTCGATACCCTAAGCCCCTCCTCGCTGAGTGCAGCCATCTCATGGAAATATCGTGCCTCAAAAATCCTGTAATTGGTGTCGAGATCCTCATGGAGGCTTATGTACAGATCATACCGTCTGTCATATGCCCCTTCCTCGCTTCTCGCAGTCTCGCGGACTATGTCGAATATATACTCGTCTCCGAAAACCGTCTGAGTGTCGTTTACGAGCGTCAGACGCTGCTGTTCGTTCAGGTCCGACAAAAGGACGTGATAATCATATTCATCGCTGACATAACCGTGTTCGAGTATGTTGTCGTTGTCGGAAGCGGCGGTTATGATGCCGAGCAGGGTCTGGACCAGAAATATGGCTATGAAGAACACCGCGTACTGTCTGAAATTATACAGTACGGCTTTCAGCGCGAGCGTCAGATTTTTTTTCAAATATGTTCCGAGACGATCCATTTTAATCTCCGGATTCATGGATTATTGCACTGTGTACAATTATAAATCATCAGAGTGTTGATTGTCAACGGTTTATGATTAATTACGCGCATATTTTTTGTGTATAATGACACCGGTTCCCCACTTGACAAAAAATGAAATCTGTTATATAATATTATCACCGCATAAATGACAATTAAATATTCAGGGGTGCCCGACGATACATCGGCTGAGATGAGCGTATGTCTGTGACTGCCGCGAAAACCCTTTGAACCTGATATGGATAATACCGGCGCAGGGAGAAATCTTATATAGAATTCGCCGATACCATTTGACAGACAGTCATCAGGTGCGGCTTATTTTATTTTTTTCGGAGGTTTTTTATGACTGCAAAGGAAAATCGGAACAAAACTGCCGTTCTGATCGAATGCGCGATACTCGTTGCTCTCTCGGTGGTGCTCAGCATGGTCAAGGTCTACCACCTTCCGCACGGCGGATCGATCACGCTGCTCTCGATGCTGCCCGTCTGCCTTATCTCTATCCGTCACGGCCTGAAATGGGGTGTCGGCTCGGCTTTTGTCTACTCGGTCATACAGTTCGTCCTCGGCATCATTTTCGACGGCGTCCTCGGATGGGGGCTTTCCGCCGGGATATTCATCGCGATGATCATATTCGATTACCTTATCGCGTTTTCCGTGCTTGGGCTGGCCGGCATATTCAGAAAATTCGGCTTCGTCGGGATCATGCTCGGCACCGCCCTTGCGATATTCCTGAGATTCGTATCTCATTTTATCTCGGGATGTGTGCTGTGGACCAATCTCGATGCCTTTGAGTTCTTCAACATCAGCTTCTCCGCCGGACAGCCGGTGCTCTATTCTCTGCTCTACAACGGATCATACATGATCCCTGAGATGATCTTCACAATGATCGCCGCTCCGCTCGTTTTCAAGGGGATAGACAAATATCTCAAATCGAGGCATACATCCATAACCGGACAGAATAGCTGACATCTGATAAACCGAACCGACCGCCCGGCATGAAACCGGGCGGTCGTATTTTTATTCAATGTTTCAGTCGGCGATACCGGCGGCTATATCATTCAGCACCTTCTCCACCTTGACGGCGAGCTCCGTCAGAGCGCCTTCCTTGAACGGAGAAACGATACCGGCCTCCTCGAGAAGGTCTGTCCAGTATTTCTCACCGCCCTGCTTCGAGAGACGGAGATACTTCGCGAAGGCGTCGTCATAGTTTTCGAGAGACGCCAGCAGGAATCCGAACGCTGCCGTCTGGGCGAGACAGTAGTCTATATAATAGAACGGACTCTCGTAGATATGCATCTGATACTGCCAGCGGCGTCCTTCCTCAAGGAACGGCATTCCTTCGGTGCTGATGTGAGGTCTGAATTCTGAATCGAGCTTCTTCCAAGCTTCGCAGCGTTCGGCGGGCGTCATATCCGGATTCTCATACACGATATGCTGGAAGTAATCGACGATAGTTCCGTAGGGGATGAAGGACAGCGCGTCGAGAGCGTGCATAAACTTGTATTTTTCCGCGTTTTCGCCGAAGAACTTGTCTATGTACTTCCAGGCGAAGAATTCCATGCTCATGGAGTGCGTCTCGGCGGTCTCCATCCCTCCGCAGTCGATCTCGTTGACGAATCTGTTGTTGCGGATGAGATAAGCGTTCAGCGCGTGTCCGGCTTCATGGGTCATGACGTCCACGTCGCCGGCCGAGCCGTTGAAGTTCGCGAGGATGAACGGCTGCTTGTACTTCGCTATATACGTGCAGTAACCGCCGCCCCATTTGTTCTTTCTGGCGTCAACATCAAAGGCGTCGGCGTCAAACATCATGTCGATGAAATCGGCGGCTTCACCGCCCATCTCGTGATACATCTCGCGCGCGGCATTGAAAATGTCTTCCTTTGTTCCTATCGGACGAGGATCGCCGCCCTTGATGATCACGCCGTCATCGTAGAGCATGTACTTGTCGATCCCGAGCTTTTTGGCGTTCTCGGAGCGCATGCGGGAAACGACGGGAGTGATGTTTTCAAGCACGTTTCTGCGGAATCTTTTTACGTCATCCTGACCGTAGCAGATGCGGTGCATCTTGTAATATCCGAACTCGACATAGTTCTTGTAGCCCATCTTGTGAGCCATGCGGGTGCGGACCTTAACGAGACGGTCGTATATGTCGTCGAGGCGGTCTTTATAGCCGTTCAGGACATTTCCCATCACGGTATAGGCTTCGCGCCTCGTCTCGCGGTCGTCATCCTTGAAATAGCCGGACAGCATCGCGCGGCTCATCTTTTCGCCGCGGAACTCGAATTCCATCCCCGCCATCATCTTCGAGTATTCGGAGACGATCTTGTTCTCTTCCTTGAGATCATCTATGATAGCCGGAGACATGACCTTGCGGTCGGCTTCGAGATACTGGAAATAGATGGGAGTCAGCGCCTTCTCAAGCTCGGCGCGGAGGGGTGAGTCGAGCAGCGCGTTGCCGTACTGAACGCTGAGATTGCCGAGCTCGGGGCTGATCTCGTCGAAGTAATCGTTCTCCTTGACATAAAACTCGTCGGCTGTGTTGCAGGTGTATCTGATATTGACGAGAGTAGCGGCGGTGTACACCTCGGTATTGAGGGCGATGTACTTTTCTCTCGCGGCGAGTATTTCATCGACGGTGGAAGCATTTTTCACGCTGTCGATGATTTCGGTCATCTCACTTCTGATTTTGTCCATATCGGGATGGACATACGGCATATCCTTGATTTTCATTATCATGGCCTCTTTTATGTGAATTTAATTTTAATAACGTAAATTATGCTGTTATAACGCTTATCGCCGTTACAAGGGCTCTGACGATCGTTTCGAGCGGCATCGACGGCTGGTCGCGATGTCCCTGTTCCGGGATGTACGGTATATGGATAAAACCGCATTTCACGTCAGTATCGCGGAAATGGTGGAGCACGGAGTACATGACGTCGTTGCACACGAAGGTCCCGGCGCTGTAAGAAACGGCGGATTCGATTCCTTCGTCTTTTAGCGCCGCCTCGATCTTTCTGACAGGAAGAGTGGAAAAGTATGAATTTTCCC
>CAMJPL010000078.1 GCA_946407735.1 uncultured Clostridia bacterium | reverse complement strand
TGATCGCCGAGATAGTAGCTGTTCTGGTATTCGCCCGAATAGCTGTAATAGTCGCAGACGAAATCAATGACGTCCGCGGGATCAAGGGCTTCGATGCCCTTCGCGACAGTCTCGGTCTCGCCGTTTGTGTAAATGTATCTCGCTCCGGCGATGTATCCCATCGGGGTTTGGTTGTCGAAGACCAGAATGAGCTCGGCGCGGACGCCGTTTATCATGCATGGGACGCGCCCGGTTATGGTGTAATTCGTCCCGTCGTCCTCGGTGTCGGTATGGTAATAGGCCACGACCTGACCGTTTATCGCGAGCCATGTCTTCGATGTGTCGGCGACGAGGGTGTTTCCTCTGAAGCTGTAGATGTTGTCGAGCCCGAGGTCGATATAGCCGCTCCCGTCGTCATAGAACATGTTGAGATCTACCGAATGGACGAGATCCCACTGCGCCTCGGGAAGAGTCATAGTGTACTCTCCGCCGCTCTCTGTCCAGACAAGCGCACCGGCGTCGAGCTGATTGTCGGCGATGTACTGGATCGTATCGCTCTCGCTCATCGCGCGCTCGCTGTAATATTCTATATTGGAGTCGGTAAGGCCGGATATCCTGCCGTACCCTCCGCCGAGGAAGCCGCTGAGAAGCTGACCGATCAGCTCGGAATCGAGCGAGCCCATCGAAGACGAGCCGGTCGAGAAGTTGCCGGAGATCGATGAATACGGGCTTGAGGAGCCGCCGGCGGCGATCTGTCCGCTGGTCTCGAGAGAAGCGAACTGCTTGATGCATTTAGCGTAGTCGCTGTCCATGCCGATGGCGTTGTACGTCGATACGGCCATGTCGACCTGCTTCGTGCTGCGGTAGGGGAAGTATATCGAGAGCCCGTAGGCGTTCGAGATATCGCTTGAGGTTCGGTTGTATTTTACGGCGCTCTTGATCGCGCCGGCCATTTCGGCGCCCTCCTTCGTGCCGACCTTGGTGCCGAGATCGGCGAGGTCGACCATGTCGATCCTGTTCGAGCGGGCGAATTCACGCGTCGCGTTGCGGGCATCGGAGACCTGCTTGTATTCCTTGTTCGAGATGAGCGAGGATACCGACTTCGAGAAGCCGCTGAGCTTGGAGGGCAGGGTAGCTGAAAGCTCGGCGAGATCGATCACCGACAGCGTGGTCTTCTGTCCGCGGCATCTCTGCGCGCAGACGTTGACGAAATCATCGACGATATTCTTGCCGATGTCCACCGTCGCCATCGAGGTGTTGGAGGACAGCTTTGTCAGCCAGTTGGTGTAATACCATCCGACGCCGGGCTCGGTCTCCTCGGAGGCGATAAGATAGTCGGCGTACGGATCGAGCATCAGCGCCGTTTCGGCCGTCGCCATCAGGCAGGCATCGAAGCCGATGAAATCGAAGGTCACGCCTCCGGCGGAAAGGGCCTGATTCAGCCCGGCGAGCGTCATCGAGCCGCTGCGGGCGTTTTTCTCGTCATAGCCGTAGCCGGAAACCGATCCCGAGCCGTGATCCCATAGTATCAGCTCGTTGCGGTTGGCGGGATAGTTCTCTTTGCACCATTTTATGAAGCCGGAGAGAGTGGTCGGGCTCGTCATCGCGCCGGTGCCGGCGTTGTCGACCAGCTTCTTCAGTCCGCCGTCCCTCACCTCATAGATCTGATTGTACGAGTTTGAGACGATGTTGTTGCGCCACTGCCTGCATCCGCCGGTATAGACGATCACATGCACATTGCTGCCGAGCGTCGCCGACGCCATCTCCGACAGGTCGCTTGTGCCCATGCCGTTCTGCGATTCCAGATCGGTGCCGCACATATAGACCATGACGGTGACGGTGTCCTGATTGTTGCCCTTTATGACCGTGCGTTTGTTCCTCGCGCCGGATACGACGGAGGTGTTCACCGTGCCCTGACTCTGCTGGGCCGATGTATCAGTCCAGCCGCTCGATACGGTGGCTCCGCCGCCGGACAGGCTGGCGAGACCGCCGTTTGAAGCGGTGCTGTATGACTGCGACTGAGACGACGGGGTGTAATAGGTTTCGGTCCCGCCTCCGCCTCCGAGAATGGAGGAGAGTCCGCCTATGCCGCCGCCTCCGAGAAGAAGGGCGAGGACGGCTATGATTATCGGCGCTCTTGAGCCGCTGCGGGTGGTCTGGCGCTGTCCGCCGGATGCGCTCTGACCGGGAGCGTTCTGCTTTCCGGCGTAGCCGTTCTGTGAGCCTACCGGACCGGTGTTCAGGCCCTCGCCTCTTTTATAGACGTTATTCGCCTGACCGGTTACGTTCTTCTGCCGACCTCTGGGCTTCTTATCCATTTTCTGACCTCGGTTGTAAAACCTTACTCTTCTTCTGTCTCATAAAATACAGGCTTTTCATGCCTGTCGCCGACGGCGCCGTTCGGGGAATGCATCGAGAAATACATCTTCCCGTCGAGGGCCCTGAACAGCATGCCGTGACCGCCGTCATAAGGTCGGTCTTCGCCCTTGCTGTAAAGCAGCTCGTCGTGCTGCAGCCATTTTCCGTCTATCTCGCCGCTGTCGCTCTCGGCGATCGCAACACAGTAGCCGTAGGCGTCGAAATTCGACCATGTCATGAGCAGTCTGCCGTCGGAAGTCCTGTAAAGGAAGCATCCGTCGGTGACGCCGGCCTTCGCCCATTTCGGAGCGTCGGCGCGGAACAGCTCTTTCGGCTCCGAGATGAAGTGAGTGAGATCATCCGACAGCCTTGCCGCCGCCATCGTCCCGACGTGATCCGGCATCGACGTCCATTCATGGACGAAGACCATCCACGGCTTTCCTTCTTTGTCAATATATAAGGTGCCGTCGATGCAGTCCCATTCCTTCGGCGTAAGATGTCCGCCGCTGATCATCCTGAACGGTCCCTCCGGCGTGTCGGCTTCGGCGATGAAGCAGCCTCTGTGCCCGGTCTTTTTCGACAGGTATGTCGAGAACATATAGAATCTGCCGTTATACCTGTGTACCTCGGGAGCCCAGAAGTTCGTTTCGGCGTCCTCCGGCACCTCGACGCACATGACGGGGCCTTCCCATCCTGAGGCGAGATCTCCGGTGGTGTTTTTGTAATATACCCATCCGGTCCCGTAGGCGTAATAAACGCCTTCAAAGACGACTATGAACGGGTCGCGCAGACAGTCGATCGAAGACTCGATGAACCGTCTGGTAAACTTGAGTCCGCTGCTCATGATTGTCTTTTTCCCCCGTCAGTTCTTTCCTTCGGCTTTTTTCAGCATCTCGGCGCAGATCTTCTCGGTTTCCTCGCGCATAGCTTTGCACTCGGCGGCCGTCTTGTCGAGAAGCGATTTCGCCGCGCTCTTGCTTTTCGCTTCGATCTCGGCGCATTTTTTCTGCGCTTCGGAGATATCCGAGGTCGAATTCCTGATATTGTCGAGGTACAGATCGGCGGCGCGCTGAGCGGCGTCGATTATGCCGCTGACGTTTACCACGGCCTCCGCGAGCGATCCCGCCGATTCGTATTTTATCGTCCTGTCCTCGAGCTGTTCGGTCAGAGTCCTTATATTTTCCTTGAGCTCGCTTATCTCCTTGCTCTGGGCGAGAAGGATCTCCAAAAGGTCGCTTCTGCCGAGCTTCCGCAGCTCCTTATCTGTCATCTCGTCATCCCTCGCGTGTGATATATTCCGGTGTCGTTGCGTGCTTCATGTTTTCTTTTGCTGATTATATGCATTTCATATTTTAGCATAGACCCGCCGCAATGTCAAGCGCCGCGAAATGATATTTACATTAAGCGCGAACAGAATTTACCTGTTGTCAAATCTCCGGCTTCCGGGCAAGATAAAGATCCATGGTGTCGTAGATGTTTATCGTTCCTCCGGCCTCTTCTATCGCCTGACGGATATCACGTTCAAAGGCGGCTCTTGTGTCGGGCGGCAGTGAGCGGTGATCGGAATAGGTGCCCATCAGTCCGACGTACTCATCGGCTGAAAGTCTGCGCAGACGACGGAACAGCCTGACCGTCACATCGGCAAAGCCGTTTTCCTCAAGCGCCGATCTGACCTTCCCGCAGTCGGACTCCGAGAATTCCTTCGGCCCGTTTCCCGGACGCCGGGATGCGTACACCCTGCGGACGGCTTCGTTTGACGGATCGCCGTCCCTGCTGACGAACGGATGATTCCAGAACAGCGCCGCCGTGCCGCCGGGCTTGAGCGTCCTGTAAACCTTGATATAGCTGTCTGGAGCCGGGAGCCAGTGAAAAGCGGTGGCCGAATATACCATATCGAAGCTGTTTTCGCTTATATCAAGCGTCATGAAATCGGCGTTCACCGAATGAAATCCGGGATGATCACGGAATTTCTCCGCGGTGAAGGCGCACAGCCTGTCGCCGAGCTCGACCCCGGTGACGTCACATCCGAGACGGAGGAAGGGAGATATCGCCTGTCCGGTGCCGAAGCCTATCTCGAGCAGCCGGCTGCCGTCATGTATGCCGGAATATTCCGCGACGCTACTGATAAGCTCATCCGGATAATCCGGGCGGTATCTGTCGTAGTTGATCTCATCCTCGTTGAATGTCTGCCTGAGGTCCATCTCTGTTTCACCTTCCTTTTCGTCGGCAATGTAAATTATTTTTGCATACCCTTGCAATTATCGGCGGATTATGGTATAATAAAGTACCCACGGAGGGGTACCGAAGAGGTCATAACGGGGCGGTCTTGAAAACCGTTAGGGCGCAAGTCCACATGGGTTCGAACCCCATCCCCTCCGCCAGCAGCACGGTGTTCCGCAGAAGAACACCGTGCTTTTTTCAGTGCGGCTGATACTCGGGCCTTAAAAGATGCAGCGCCGGCGTCACGTCTGGATCGGCCATATGCGCCGACAGCCATTCGTTGCGCCTCGTCAGCCAGCGGCGGAGGACGCCGATATTTGAGTCGAGTGTCGCCTTCGGAGTCTGGTTCTCATATACGCCGTAGGGCTCCGAGACCTTCCATATCTCGAAATTGCGGGCGAACGACGCGCCGTATCTTTCCTTGTAAAGGTCTATCAGATTACCGTCGCCCTCGTATATCGACTTTATCAGCGGCTGCAGCTCGTCATACCGCGCGGTGACAAGATCGCGGAAGTATTCGTCCTCGAACAGCTTTTTATACCATCCGGTGCGGCACCAGAAGCCCTCGGCGGAGTCGCCCTCCATATCGTGAAGCTCTCTGCCGTCCTCGGTGACGTCGTTGTGATATTCGAGATATTTGAACTCGGCGTAGCTGACGTTCCCCATCGAAAGATCGAAATCCCACGGCGGCCCGGCGTAAAGAACGCCGTCCTTTATGAAATATCTTGTCGAGAACTCGCCGAAGTCTATGTCCTTGAACAGCTCGTTCAGTATATAGAAATCCACGAACGAGTCTATGTCGATGTATTCCGAGTATTTCTCATGGTCGAGAGAATTCAGCGCCGTCTCGAAGCTGGTGAAGAAGCTGTCAAGCCAGCCCATGCCATCACCGTCGGTGCTCTCGGGCTTGTCGAGCTCGAAGCGTATGCCGAATATCGGGGATGTGAAATAAGTGACGCCCGGCTCGGTGCGGTTCACGCAGCATTCGAGCAGGAAATCCCCGTTTTCGATGTCGATGTCGACACGTCCTTTGCCGTCGGTCACAGGCTCCATCAGAAGATAGCTGCCGCGGTATTCGCCGTTGAGCCACAGCTCGCAGTATTCACCTCGCGAGGCGTACGGAAGCCGGAGCTGAGCTGAGATATCGCAGACCAGCTTTGAGCGCATGAGTGATTTGTCGAAAACCGAACCGTTGAGCACCCAGCGCCTGCCGGAGTCCATGCCTAAAAGCGGGAGCTTGCTCTGAAACCTCACGGCGAGCTGCTGCTTCGGCGTGTCGCTCGATGTGTTGCCGCGAATCTTCACCTCAGCGTCATCCGCATCGATCACCCTCACTTCGCCGTCGACGAAGGATATGACGGCGGCGGAAGCGGACGTATAGCGCCTGCCCGAGATCCTGCCGTCCGTCTCGATCACGACCTGAGGCAGGTCCGTGTTGACATAGAAGTATTCATCGGGGAGGAGAGAGGCGTAATGCTCCGGCGTATATACAGCCGGAGCGTCCGCGGTTTCGGTATATTCCTCTGTGATCGCGCCGCTGTCCGGAGTATCCGGCTCAGACGAGCAGGATGCCGACGGGAGCGTCACCGCCGCCGCGAGCAGAAGGTAGACGGCGGTCTTATGATCGAAATATTTCATAATATCAGAACAGGGAGGTGATGAACGATTCCCTCGGATAGAATATTCCGCCGAGATCGGGGCTGCCGTTTATCTTTACTCCGGGGAGCCATCTTATCGCCGCCGTGTCGACGGCGCCGATGCTCATTACCGAGAGAGCGCCGATCCCGCACTCGACGTCGGCCGGGCCTTCGTCAGACCTTTCGACGGATACCGGCTTGCAGTCCTTCCAGACGATGTGCCATGATCCGTCGTTTTCTTCTATCAGAGGATCGCTGACGGATATTCTGATCTCGCCGCTTCCCCTGTAAAGGATCTTTTCGAAGATCTGCCTGACATTTATGATCCTCGCCATCCCCTGGGTGTCGACCGAGACGCTGACGCTGTTCATTTCGGGTATCAGGGCCTCAGGTCTTATATATCCGGGAAGCGAGATCTTAAGCGAGTCGTATCTCGACGTGAACATCCTCGCGCAGAATCTCAGCATCTGGAGAAGCGTATCGGCTGTGTCGAAAACGAAGCCCGCCGGATGACCGAAGTCGTTTATGCAGTTCATTTTCCCGTCATGACCGGTGAACGCGATATACCCGCGCGCCACACCGTCTTCTGAGCGGTAGATGTATATGTATGTTTTTTTGTCGGCTCCGCCTGATCTTTTCAGAGCCTTTGACGGCTCGAGCCAGCATGTCGAGAGGTTTGTCTCCTCCCACGCCCTCGCGGCGATGACGTCGATCTCGTAATAATCCGAATCGGGGCGCACCATCTCAAAGCTTCCCTCGGCGGGGCGCTTTGTCAGGGCCGAAATCGCGCTGAAGCTTATATCGTAGACCCTGCGCTCGACGGCGTTCTCGAAGCCGAACTGACGGTAATACGCGCGGGAGAAGGGGTAGAGATAATCGAGCGTGATCCCGCGGCGGTAATCGTCCTTCAGCGCCGCGTACATTATCGCCTTTACCGCGCCCTTGTCCCTGTGATGCGGCAGGCATGATACGCCGCCGATGCCGCCGAGCAGCGCCACGTTATGGTCGAACCTCACACGGTACGGCGTCGACCAGACTGTGGCCATGCATTCCGACATGTCGTCGGTGAAGGCGCCCCATCTCGCGGCGGATATCTCGCCGCCGTCATTGTTTTCGGCGGGATCGGAGCTGATTTCAGCCGCCTCTGCCTCAGACTTTGATTTCATATAGTCGGTGGGGTATTCGAAGGCGACGGCCGATACGAAATCGGCGAGGTAGGCTGTTTTCGGTGTGATCTGCTGTATAATCATCTGTCTTATGTTAATAAATTCCTGTCTCACTGGAGCGTTTTTGCCGGATCCGGTCAGATCTCTGTCACCCAGCCGTCATACGCGAGCTCGATGCCGTACGGCTCAAGGCTTCTTGCCTGGGTCTCATGATCCTCTCCGGCGCATTTCGCCACATGCGACACAATCGTGCGGTCGGTGAACTCGCCGAGATACTTCTTCATCTCGGCAACCATGTAAAAATCGTTGTGAGTGAACATGCGCCAGTTGCCGCGGACGTTTCCCATCGTCCCATCGAAGACCATGGCGCCGAAATGATGCTTCTTTATCTCCTCCCACTCGCGCCATGTCATCCATCCGCCGTCGAGGGCGTAAAGCAGCTCGCTTTCGCCGTCACTCACTATCAGATGGGTGGAAAATCGGGCGTTGTGGTTTGCCGGGACGGATGTGACGGTATATCTGCCGAATTTAACCGGCACCGGGCATTCGGTGACTATCCAGCGCGCCCCCTCCGACATCAGCCTTTTCGCCGTATCGGCGGATATGTGGTCGCCGTGGAAGTGCGTGGTGACGATATACTTTACCTTTCCCGTAAGATCGGGAAGGCCGAAGGTGTCGCAGAATTCATATACGCAGGGGCCCGGATCGATAAGGAGCTCGTCGTTTATGAGACAAGACGAGCAGCGCCGGAAATTGATGTCGGACGACGGATGCGCGATGTCCCAGTCGGCCGCGCCGGTGCCGATAAAGCGAAGTTTCATTTCTGTTTATCCTCAGGAGTCGTTTATCTTACGTCTACGCTGTCGCCGTTGACGGTTACCTTGGCCGTGCCGTCGCCGGTGATCTTCGGCGAGTTGAGGCCCTTGTCGGCCGTCGTGATGTCAACTGTGACGCTGTTTGAGCATTCGATGCTGTATGTGGCCTTCACGCCGTTGTTCTTGGTGTCGATCGTGATCTCACCGCCGCGCAGACGCACCTCGTTCGCGCCGCTGATGCCGTCGTCGCCGCATACGACGCTTACCTTTCCGCCGTCGATGGTGACGACGCCTTCGCCGGACTTGTCGGTCTTGGTGCTCTTGATGCCGTCCTTGACCGCGTCGACGGTGACGCTGCCGCCGTCGATCTTAACCTTGTCCTTGCCCTTTATCCCGTGCTCACCGGCCTTCACGATAAGCGTTCCGGCTTTGATCTTCACGTCGTCGGTGGAATGGATGCCGGTGTTGTTCGATGTGACGGTGAGTTCTCCCTCGCCCTGGAAGGAGATATCGCATTTACCGTAGATTGCCGAATCGGCATCATACTCGCCGAGCGGACGGCTGTCTGTCACCGACGACTTGTCGCCGTCGGATGTGATAAGATATACGTTCTCGGCGTTTTTGATCTCGATAGGGGCGTCGGATGTGCAGGTGAGATCGAGATTTTCGATATAAAGGAATATGTCCCCGAGCTCCTGAGTGTTTATGACGAGCCTCGCGTCGGACGCGCTGCCGGTCAGCTCGTAGCTCCCGGATTTCGTTATCGTGGCGGTCGAGCCGTCGACGGTCACTCCGTCGGCGGACGATGAGACCGATGTGCCGCTGAACGTAACGGCGTTCTGTCTCGACGACGAGATGCCGCAAGAGCTTGCGGCGGTGCAGGCGATGACGATAAGCAGCAGAATCAATCCCCTGTATGTGTTTTTAAGCATTTTGATACGCTCCGTCTGATCATTAAATTGTGTTCCACTATTGTTTACTATATTATAGCCTGTCACTGTTGTAAAATAATGAACGCACGGTAAAATTAATAAAGTATGTGTCATTTTCATGCGAAAAGGTGTATAATATAGGTGTTTTGAATAAGATGTGAGGGGCGGAAAGATGGCCGGCAAGAAAATACGCTCGAAATGCGACGACTGTGTCCATTTCGTCTATGATGAGGAGCTCGACGAGGATATCTGCGACGTCGATCTCGATGAGGACGATTATTTCCGCTTCATAACGGCAGAGACCGATTTCTGTCCTTACTACAGATATTACGACGAGTACAAGAGCGTACAGAAGCAAAACTGAGCCAGAAATGACAAAACCGATCGTTTCCGTCATCGTGCCGGTCTTCGGCGTCGAAAGATATCTTCCGGGATGCCTTGCTTCAATAGATTCCCAGTCATACCGGGATATCGAGCTGATCCTGATCGACGACGGCTCGACTGACGGCTGCGGAAGGATATGCGACGAATTCAGGGCGGGGGAAAGGGACTATCCCGTCATTGTCGTCCACCAGGAGAACCGCGGCCTTTCTGCGGCGAGAAACAAAGGTATCGATATCTGCCGCGGCGATTATATTCTTTTTGTCGACGGTGACGACACGATCGAACCGGATATGATAGAGACGCTTGTTTCATGCTCTGAAGAATCCGGCGCCGATATATCGATCTGCTCATTCAGAAGGGTGGATGTCAGGGGAAAAGTTCTTGGCTTCCGCGACTGCTCACTTGACCTCGTCAGCGGTAAGGAAGCTTCACGGATGCAGCTTCTCGGGAAGATCAACCCAGAAGTATGGAATAAGCTT
>CAMJPL010000077.1 GCA_946407735.1 uncultured Clostridia bacterium | reverse complement strand
ATGTAACGTACAAATATGCTGACGAATACGGTATTCTTCGTTCATGCGGCATGACGTCGGCGCAGATGGCTCTCTCAGATCAGGTCAAGACCTGTATAATATATATAATATCACTTATTGCCTCGTCAGTTGTATCTTTATTGATAATGCCTCTTTTTTGCCTTCTTTCTGAAAAGTATATTTCAGTGGACGGATTCCGGATAAGCTATACATATCCTGTATCGGAGACATTGCTAATTTCCTGTGGATTTTTCATACTTACAACGGTTTTCCATGTTCTTAGAAACAGACGAAAATATAAAGAACCTGTGATCGATGAGATAAATAAAATCAAAACAATTACGCTTCCGTTTGTCAAAGCATCATCAAAAAAATATACCGTATGCGATGACATCTCTCTGTACGGTGTACTCTATCAGATCAGGTCAAGACATACTGTCATAAGACAGTCGCTGAGCGGCATAATGATAATCATTACGCCGACCTTGCTGCTGTATTTCAGTTCTTTTATGCGCAATACCGTTTCATATTATGATATTGATGCCAGAGGCGACATTATGATATCGTCTTCAGGAACCGGAATAACCAACACATATATAACCGACGGATATATCGATGAAATCGCCGGTTTAGGTCATATTGAAAAGATAGAGGTATCGGATTCCGCGGAGACTCATGATGGTCATGAACATGTGAATGATAAAGCTGTTCATACAAGAATCTGTATTTATGTGGAAGACGGCTGCGAGGACGAGATAATACCACTAATAATCCGATCGGCTGATGAACTGAAGCTGCAGTCAACAGATAACTATCACGGCAGAATAAATCAGGAGAATACGAATAATTTTTATCTTATCTTATTCATGTCTCAGGCTGCATTAGCTCTGATATTCGACATATTTACAGTAAGACTGCTGTACAGGAATTATCTTGAGAGCCGAATTGATGAGTTTATGATTCTCAGATCGCTCGGGATTACTGCTTATGATATGAAAAAAACACTGAGCTGGGATTATTTAAGCATATTGATTTCACTTTGTACAGGTTATGCGGCCGGATTTGTCATCTTCAAATATGCTATGTCAGCATACGGACTTGCCAAAATTGATTTTACCGTGCTGATATCTTCAGCAGTAATACTTATTGTTATGTACATTTTAAATATATCGGCTCAATACAGCAAGTCTTTGAGTAAGATCATGTTAAAGCCTATCGCTGAAGGAGATTTCAGATGACTATAACCTGTAATTCTTTGAATAAGACATATATGCAGGGAGATTTGCCGATTCATGCTGTCAGGGACTGCAACATAAAGATCACAGAGTCGTCATTTACTGTTATAACGGGGGCGTCGGGTTCAGGTAAAACCACCCTGCTGAATCTGCTGGCAGCGTTTGATCTTCCTACAACCGGTACGGTAATGTATAACGACAGGGATATCTTCAAATTCAGCGCCGCCGAACAATGCGGATTCCAAAATAAGACCATTGGCTATGTTTTTCAGGATTTTCGTCTTTTGCCTATATTGACTGTCAGGGAAAACATATTGACTCCGGCAGTTATTTCAAAAAACAAACCATCGAAATACTATTTTGAGTCTCTTGTTGAAACGCTTGGACTTTCTGATCGACTAGATCATCTTCCGCATGAGATCTCCGGCGGACAGAGGCAGAGATGCGCGGTTGCTCGTGCTCTTATAAATAAACCGGATGTGTTATTAGCTGATGAGCCGACCGGTAATCTTGACAGAGAAGCGTCGGAAGAACTCATTGATCTTCTTTTGAGATTGCATGGTGAGTATAAAATGACCGCGGTTATCGTTACTCATGATGAGAGAATAGCAGAGTTTGCTGACAGTGTTTATCATATGGAAGATGGGGAAGTGAGAGGGATAAAAAAGTGATCTGTATTCTGTTTTAACGGCACCGAATGAGAATAATCATATACATTAAGTTATGAAACATGCCGTTTCTCTTAAGAAGCGGTAGGTCTCCTTAAATGAAAAATGAAATTTGCTGTAAAGTATCTTTTATCACGATATAAAAGAGAGCTGAAGGATACGATCCTGACGGTAATAAACTTTATCCTCGCGGCTTTGCTTATCGCGTTTTGGTCATTTTATATTTTCAGCGCCAACGGGATTCGTCGCGGCTATCAGTATTATGAAAACGCGGTATTCAGATGCTCAGGGAACGATTATCCCTTATTGTATAAAGAACTGAAAAACAACAGATATTCTTCACCCGTATCAGAGATCTCTGAATTTGACGTTTCTTTTATGCTCGAAGATGAATTTTCCCGGCGGGGATATATATTCCCCACGCCATACGCGTACCTGACATATATACCTTCGGATTCGAGTCTATCAGATTTTTATCGCGGTCTCGGCTGCGATCTTTCTTCACTTGGAAAAGGTGAGGTATACATAAGCAATTATCTTTACGCCGGCGAGTCGCTGTTCATCGACAAAGACACGATATATATCCCGGCAGGGAAATCAGCCGAGATTCTTACCGTCAAAGATACATTCTTTTCCGCGGAATTTGGAATATACATCATAACATCTGATAAATCTGTCGTGGAAAGACTCTCTGAGTACTATAACTATCAGGACAGATCGATTACCGCAAACATAAATAACTCGAAGAAATTCAAACAGTTCTTCAATGATAACGATTTCCCAAGCGTCAGATATTTTTACGATTCTACCGGAGAAGAAAAATATGAGATTCCCCCTGTGTTGCTTACTCTGATTCTGAGCGGCAGTATCTTTTCGGCGCTGCTCGAATATGTCTGCATTTCCAGAAAGCATAAAAAAGAAGAGCAATATTTCTTATGGATGAAGGAAGCGGGCGCGGACAGGCAGACATTATTTCTTATTAAAGCAATCGACTATTCCGTAATATACATATTATCGACCGTTGCCTCGTTGGTGATCGTGAGGATCATATATCCGGTTGTAATGCGGCCGATCGACTTGTTATCTGAATATGTGTCGCTGAACAGTATCGGTTATTCAGAGAGCTTTCAGTTGTATCTGTTCAGCGTCGGTATTATTACCGCTTTCAATACAGCGGTTATTATCGTCTTTATTTTAGCTGCCGTGTTTAGAAACAGGATATCCGGCGAAGAAAGGACGGTCAGATCCTCCCGGATGTATCTTAAGTCCAGTGATATCACCTTTTCACTCGCTTGTATCGGTTTAAGACGCGGGATCGGGCAATTTCTGCTGTTGGTTTTGATTGTAAGTTATTATCTTACCGCTATCTGCAGGTATAGCTTTTCTCCAGTAGACAGCGGTCTTGTATACAATGGCCTCATATTTGGAGATTCTGATGTATCTCTAAAATACAGAGGTGATGATTATTATACCGATAACATGTCCGAGCTTTTGAAATATTATGAGAAAGACACTGAATGCGAAGCCTTCGCTGTCGAAGAAATAGATCATTGTGAAATAAACGGCTCGGAACATTGTACCGTTACAAACATGAATGATTTTGTCTTTCAAAAGTTATACCCGTATGTTGCCGAAGGTGATCTTGCCGCGATAGATAACAGCTCCGAATATGCCGCCATATCTTCCGATCTGGCTGATTTTTTGGGACAATCGGCGGATATCGGTGAAACGATATCTGTAAACATTAACGGAGCGATCCGCGAGTTGAAAGTCAGGGCGATCATATTCTCAGCCGCAAACGAAACGGCAAATCATATATATGTTGTCAATAGTGAAGATATCGATTTCGTCGCCCCTCGATATATATATTTTTATGTAAAGACCAGTTCCACGGATGATACTGTCTCGAGAATCATATCCGATCTTGAAAAAAGAATTTATGACTGGCACATAATGATCAGAAACAATCATGCAACAACTCTGATCGAAAACAATAATACGAACAATACAAGCAGACTGCTTAACATAATATCCGTACTCACATCTGTAATCACAGCTTTATATCTATATCTGTTCGCCTATATGTATTTATCCGACCGTTCGCAAAGCATAACCGAACTGGAATATCTTGGATTTGGAAAATCAAAGATACTGCTGTCGTTTAT
The DNA here is from genome assembly GCA_946407735.1 of uncultured Clostridia bacterium. Classification (GTDB taxonomy): domain Bacteria; phylum Bacillota; class Clostridia; order Oscillospirales; family CAG-272; genus JAAZGC01. The sequence goes on along the minus strand of CAMJPL010000077.1, from coordinate 6,966 downwards.
TACCGCGTCGGCGTTCGTTTTTATCACTTCGGCGGCCATCGTGCTGATGTATCTGGCATTCGGATTATTTCCGTCTGTCAGGCAAAGCGTATATTCATATAATATAAATGTGATCAATATAATGACTGCTCTGCCTTTATGCGTTCTGTCGATGATAACAGGGGCTCTTGCCGCGCTGGCAGTGAATGATAAAAAAGGAGAACTGAGATCGTGGATATAACAGTAAAAGAGATATCAAAGGTTTACACTCAGGGGAACAATAAGATCTGGGCCCTGCATAAAGTGTCGGCGGAATTTCCCGAATCTGTGTTCGCGGCGGTCAAAGGCCCGTCTGGCTGCGGGAAAACCACGTTTGTCCGTATCGTCGGGGGCATAGACGAACCGTATGACGGTCAGGTACTGTATGACGGGACGGATGTGTTCCGGCTGAATGAGGCGAAGAGAAACGAGATCAGACTGGAAAAAATCGGTTTCGTTTTTCAGGAGCCGCGTCTTTTTCCGACGCTGACCGCTATCGAAAACATATATACTCCACTTCTGATAAAAAAGCAAAAGATTGATAAATCGCATATAAATGAACTATGTGAAAAACTCGGAATAACGCATCTTGCCGACAGGCTTCCGAAGGATATGTCCGGCGGTGAAAGGCAGAGAGTGGCTGTCGCGAGAGCTCTTTCCGTTGATCCGGAAGTACTGATAACCGATGAGCCTACAGCCCATCTTGACCATGAGAATTCTGAAAAGCTTATGGAAATACTGCTGGTGCTTCATCAAAGACTGAAACAGACATTGATAGTTGTCACACATGATGAACGGATATATAAAAAGGCAGATATGATAATCGACCTCGACAAATAATTGATTATATCTCGGCGTATATAGGAAAATCGCATAAACATTCCAATCATTTTTTCAAATGTTTCAAAAACTGCTATTGCAATGAGAATAAGGCGGTGAGTATTTTGAAATTGCCAACAAGAAAAATAATATCACATATACTGATTATATTATTGATACTATGTTTTCATTCCTGCTCAAATAACTCCGATTCGGATTTTGAAATAGCTTCTTCTGAAAATATAACTCTGACAAATCGATGGAAAATGAATGATATCGATCTCGGATTTGACCGAATAAAAAGAGTCACGTATAATAGGGGGTATCAGCAGACACCTTCGTGAAAAAATTTCCGCCATCACCCAACCTTTTCCCGCTTTTTCTCATCTATCTCTATGAACCCCCAAAATACCCCAGAAAAGGAGAAACCAATGACGAAATACGCGGTCATGAACGACGAAACGCTGGTCGAAATCTGCTTGCTCGGCGAGAGCGACGCATTTGAAGAGCTTGTCCTGCGCCATGAAAACGCGGTGATGAACACGGCGAAGCGTATCACAGGCAACCGATTCACCGCCGAGGACGCCTCTCAGGACGCCTTTGTCTCAGCTTGGATGCGTCTCGATTCCCTGCGTGATCGGTCGAAGTTCAAGCCATGGGTCTGCGCCATTGCGAGAAACTGCGCCATGGTTCTGGTTACCCGGTACCGCAGCGCCGTTCCGGATATCTCGCTCCACCTTGTCGAAAACGAAGAGATGTCGGACAATCCCGATCCGGAGCTGTCCGCGCTGATCTCATCGGAAACCGACAGGGAGCTTCACGCTATGGTGGACGCGCTGAGCGAAAAGCTCCGTGAGACGATCCGGCTCCATTATTTCGAGGGGTATTCCGTAAACGAGATCGCCGAACGCCTTTCCGTACCGGCGGGAACGGTGAAATGGCGGCTCGCACAGGGGCGGAAACAACTGCGGAAAGGATACGGGATCGTGGAAAAGGAATACAATGAAAACGAGGCTCTCGTCTCCCGCGTGATGCGGCAGGTCGAGGAGCTGAAGCTCTGGCAGTTCAAAAGGGACAAGACGGGCTTCGAGGAAGACTACAAAAACGTCCTCGCTGCTGTGGAGGCGCTGGATGAATCGAAGGAAAAACAGCACATGCTGGCCGACGTCTGGCTCCGCGCCGCGTGGTGGATTCCCGGAAAGGCGAACGATGAGGTGTTCGCCTCAATCAAAGCGGCGGCTGTTGCGGGACATAACGACGACGTGATGCAGTCGGTCGTCTGTCACGAACACGATAAACTGAACGGGGAGGAAAAGATCCGCTTCATGCGGGATACGCAGATCCCAGAGCTGGAGAAAGACGGGTTCCGGGGAGCACTCGCTTACGTCTGGTTCTGGCTCGGGCGCGAATATCTGGAAGCAAAACGCTCGGACGAGGGATTTGACGCGCTGAACCGGGTGCTCGGTCTGCTGGACCCGATCGATGTGTATTACGCAACTGCGCTCTCCGCGATCTGGGCGGAAAAGAAGCTCGCGGAAGCAGAAGCTGCCGGAGAGACGAACTTCGAAATCTGCGCGATGGGCGAGACCTACCGGAAGATCGGCGGGAAATGGTTCTTATGGAATGAACCGGGGTACGAAAGGGGGCCGAAATACATCCAGCAGCTGTTGATCGCCCCGATGTACTATCTTTCCCTGTGCGACGGTCTGCTGGCCGATCCGACGATGAAGCCGGGGGATCAGAGAATCTCGTCGGACGGGAAGACCACCCTCGCCTGCCGCGCGGCTGAGAAACCGGTCATGACGCCCGCCGGGACCTTTGAAAACTGTCTTGTCTTCACCGTCGATTCTGAAGACAATGGCAGAGTCGTGACCGTCATGGCGCCCGGTGTCGGTATCGTGGAGCAGACCAATTTCTCTGACGTACAGCACATCGTTCTCGTGTCTTATAAGGTGAACGGCGGGGACGGGATGATTCCCTTCGCCGTCGGGAACCGCTGGAACTACCACGCACAAGTGGAAGGCTACCGGGCTGACGACGAGCATTACATGGAGGTGATCGGCACGGCGGAGAATAAAGTCACGATGAGCGTCGGGTCCTTTGTTCGAATCGCTTACGACGAGGAGACATGGCGCGGCAGCACGCTTGCGGCAAGGCACGGATACCATACGGAAGACCCCGACAGCGAGGTTCTCGTCGATGTCGAACAATACCTCGTCGGCGCGGAACGGACGGCAAAAACCGGTCGCGAAAAGGTTCACACCACCGTCGCCAACAAGGTCATGCGCCGGATTTTTGCAACCGACGCGGACTTCAATCCGGACTACACGGAAAAAGGATGCTGGAATTTCTTTGAGCCGCTGACTGTCCTGCGGAAGGATCAAAAGATGCTTCTCGCCGAAAGGGACGGTACGTTCTCCTTTGAATGGAAGGACTGGCACCGGAAAGACGGCAAGAGCTGCTTTGACATGTTCGCCGTGGGGTGCAATTTCCTCTATCAGATCGCGGACTTTGCCCTCGGCGGTCTGTGGTCGGACAAATGGATTCCTGGCTATTCCGAGGAGCGGAAATTCAAGCAGTACGACATGGACGTTTCGGGGATAATCGCCGTCGGAGAGGACGAGACCGTGGAAACCCCGGTCGGCACGTTCCCCGCCTGCCGTCACCTCGCCGCCGACATGCGGGGCGGGGTCAGCTACTGGTCGGGCCACACCGAATTCTGGTACGCCGAGGGCGTCGGCCTCGTTAAGTTCCTGCGCACCGTCACCGAATGCGGCGAGCCGTGGAGGAACGCGGTCTGGCTCCTTACGGAATCGAGCGGTACGGACACTGGGTATTTCCCTGCGGCGGACGGCTTATTCCGCAAATATGAGGCTCAGAACCTTGAAAACGGCTATCACGGTTCTGTGGAGTATACCTATCTTGAAGACGAGCAGGGACTTACGATTTACAAAGCTGCTTTCGGCACACAGGATCGGGCAGAGTATGAGAAGTTGAAATAAGCTGGGATACCCACTGTCCGGAATCCACAAGGGCATTGGGGAGGAGGGGATAAGAAGGATCATCAGCCAATATTCAACATGCAGAATCTATTGGGTATGATACTACTGAATCACATTCATATATTGCTGGAACATGTTCTGGTTGTGGACATATTAGATAAAAAAGCATTTATATTGTCATAAATCATTAGGAGCTGTTTATTTCCATAATAACCAGCTCTTAATGTTGATTTTTGAAATATTATAGGGTGGTGTAAATCTTGAAATTGCCAACAAGAAAAATAATATCACATATACTGATTATATTATTGATACTGTGTTTTAATTCCTGCTCAAAAATGTCCGATTCGATTTCTGAGATAACTTCTTCTGAAAATATAACTCTGACAAATCGATGGGAAATCAATGAAATCGATCTCGGATTTGACAGGATATTCGGCCTTGATGTTATCGACGGCAAACTGTACGGCGTCGGTAGCATGTTCAAAGATGACACTTCCCTGTACTTCACATTTAATGTTGATATTGACGGACAATACGGGATAAACGAGGTATACAGCATTGAAAACGGGGAGAGTATACTGGGAGCCGGATACAACGACGCAGGTGAATTTTTGATGCTTATAAGCGGCTTTTCCGGCGGAAAAAGCCACATGGTTCTGCGTCTGTATGACGGAAGCGGGATTGTCTGGGAAACCCCTGCGGAGCTTGAAAACAATATGTTTTTATTAAGTTCATCCGGAATATACTGGAATGACGGCAGATGGAATATTCTTTACAACGGATACGTACATCAGTTTGATTCATCAGGCGATCTTATTCGTCAGGACATGATAAACCAGTCTATCGTCAGCGGAGGATACAAAGCAAGGGACGGGGTACATATTTTCGGTATCGGCTGGCAGATGACTGTCAGCTCTAACGGTTTGTCTTCTGATTCCAAATGGGACAACCTGATAATCTCCCATAGTCAGGATTCTTTTTTCGGAGCAAAAGATTATGATTATCTCCGCTGCGGCAGCGACGGCCTTTGGGGAGGGAGTTTCAGCGGAAATGAGGAAATGCTGGCGGACTGGTCAAATTCTGATTTCGCCGCAAAAGATGTAAGCGTGGTTTATCTTAGTTCAAAGGACGAAGGATATATTTATTCCGTTGGTTCCGGCAAGGAAAACGTATACACGATGAAACGCACCGATGACATTACCTATCAGAGTTCTCAGGTCATAAGGGTCTGTTACATCAGTTTCGGTAATGTCGATTATATGCAGACTGCGGCGGTGGAATTCAATAAACTGCATCCTGAGATCAGAGTGATCCCGGAGATAATGAATACAGCAGACGATTACGCTGTGGAAGTAAATAAGAACTTAGCCGCGGGTACAGCTGCCGATATTCTGATGCTGCCGGCTTCATTTGATGTGGAGAGTTATATAAACAAAAATGTGTTTGCCGATCTTTACAGTGTAGGTTCATCGCCGATAAAACCGGATGAATTGCTGAACTGCGCAAGAAGCAGGTATGAACTGGACAACAGGCTTTATTTGCTTCCGTCTTCGTTCAGGATAGTAACGATGTCAGCTGAAAAAAGTACTGTCAATAAATCCGACTGGACAGTCGAGGAATTTATACGGCGTTATGACGCTGCCGATGAAGAGGGAAAACATTTAATCCAGGAATACAGCCGCAGCAGCGTTGAAGATATTCTTGATAACTATATATGCGAAGAGTTTATGGATCTCGAGTCTGGAAACTGCAATTATGAGAGCAGAGAATTTACAGATCTGATTGAATGGCTGAAACAGCTGCCGGAGAACGGATCTGTCAATGTTTATAACGAAGAATCGTTTATATCCGGAGACATAAGGATGGGGATCGAAAGGATCACTGACATTTCATCTTATATCGCTTCTCTGAATCGGTGGGGTGAATATTCGGGAGAGCTTATAGGACTTCCATCCGTTGACGGAGGAAAACACTATATCGATGAGAGCTGGTTGTTCGGAATAAACAATGCTTCTGAAAATCAGGATTACGCGGCAGATTTCCTTAGGTATTATCTTGAAAATCAAGATTTAAGCATAAGCGGATATATATCGCCTGTAAAAAAGGTAACGGAAAGAAATGTCAATAGTTCCATCGACTGTACGTATATTTATGATCCTATCAGATCGACGAGCTGGATCTCCACTCAAAACATCACGGAAATCGGAAATGACCGCAGCAAGATATATATTTCTATAAATAGAAGCTTAATAGAAAACTTTATAAGTTTTCTGGAAAACATTGATAAAACCGAAACTTCACCGCATCAGATCACCGATATTGTATATGAAGAGCTTGAAGATTATTTCTATGGAAAAAGGACATCATCCGAAACAGCCAATAATATTCAAAACAGGGTGCAATTATGGATAAATGAACACAGATAACAATTATGATAACGTCATCAGTGCAATATTAATAAAATGAGTTTGAAGCAGCAGACGATATATGGTATAATGAAATAAAAGAATTTTTTCTGTATTCTATGAAAGAAATCATTCCGACTAACGTTATTTGTATATGGATTGATGTCTGAGTAGATTGAGAAAACATTCGGGGAATAACGTCATGCTGAATATTTTGCTGTACGTCAACGCCATCGACGATGATGACGAGAGAAAACTTGTTGAGGAGATTTACCTTAACAACAGAGGATACGTGAGATCATATATTTGGAAATTTGTCAAAAACGATTATGACGCTGATGATCTGACGTCCGATGTATTTATCAAAATGATAAACAATCGCCGGAAATTCATCGGGATTTCAAAATATGCCATTTCAAGACAGCTTATGATGATTTGCCGCTGCGTGTTGAGCGATCATTTCAGCAGCGCACATATGCGTCATGACATACCTATGAGTTCACTTGATCGGAATGATTCAGATTCTGATGAAGATCAAGATGTTTTTTCCTTCATCGAAAATATAGCGGGAGATGACAATGTAGAGGACAATGCTGCCATCAATGAAGCGTATAATCGGCTTATACAGCTTATCGACAGTCTCGGCACTCCCGCGAGAGAATATATTATGCTCAGCCATTACGGATATACAAGCCGTGAACTGGCAGTTATGTTTGACA
>CAMJPL010000076.1 GCA_946407735.1 uncultured Clostridia bacterium | reverse complement strand
CCGGCTGTCAGCTCCGGGATCCCTTCATCGTTGAATTCCACGGTGCGCTGGCGCGTACCGGCTATGATATCGTTTATCATGCTGTTGGCGCGCCCGGCGTAGCCCCATCGGTCGCCCATCCCCATCTTGCCGTCGCCGTCGGTATCGGCCGCCGCGGCTATCGTCATCTCGGCCATCTTGTCGAACACCCATTTGCCGTCGTCGACAAGCTTGTAGGGATCGTCCATGCTGAGATCGGCGAGCATGTTCTTGTTGAACATGAGGGCGTTGGTCATGTCGTATATGCCGAGGTTGAGCGAGCCGAACATTATGTAATCGTGGTCGGAGAGATTCACCTGATCGTTGATGTCGGAGAACCACCATTCGGCGTCACGCGTAAGATAGGGAAGCGTCTTCATATCGAGGAAGAGACCTTCGCCGGTGATACCGAACGCGCTTCTTCCGAGCTGCATAGAGGCGTCAAAGGCGTCTTCGCCCGCCTGCACCGTTTTGCGGATATCAGCAAGAGCCGTGGCGGCGTCCTTTGCTATGACATCGTCGGCGAATTTGACGTTGAGCTCCTCCTCCACCTTTTTTGTGCGGTAGTACATCGAGTCATTCAAAACGTCGCCCGTCTGTTCGTTATAGGCGGTGATCGTGTATGTCGCGGTGGTCGCGCTGGTCAGCCATCTGAAGGTATATCCGCCGAAATCAAGATCCTTCGGGAGAAAATGAGAGATCTCGGTAGCTTCGGTCTCGGTCTGCGCCGCCTGAGTTTCACCCGCTTCGGTCTGATCCGCGATCGGAGTGGCCGGAGCGTCGGAAGATGATTCCCCGCATCCCGCCGCGGTGCTCATGACGGCAGCGGCGGCGAGCATGAGCGACAGTATTCGTTTGATTGACATGTCTGTTGACCTTTCTAATCTGTATGCTATAAATATTGTTTAGGCATGTATGCGAAAACACATGTACGGGTATATTATACATCATCCGCGTCCCGATGTCAAGGATTATCGACGCTTATCGGCGATATTCCGCCTGGGAGGAAAAGCATCACAGCTTATAGACCCTGCCTGGACGCATAATTGATATGTCGGCTGACGGACAGATCCCGTTTATCCTGTCCATGCAGAGACCGGCGTGAAGATATGTCCACATCTCCTCCGGCACACGCCCTGTCTCGTACAGATGCGCGAGAAATATCTTTGATGGTCCGGTCATGACGGCGAAACGGGCGAAATCGGACAGATACGGCTCGCACGGGACATTAAGCGCGTTGCCGCGTCCGAGCCAGACATGGGCGAATACGATGTCCGCGTGGATGTCCGGCAGAAGCGAGGTGTCGTAATTTCTCACATCGCATGGGAAAAGGAGGACGCCGGCGGACGATTCTATTATATATCCGAAGCTCGGAACGCCGGTACTGCCGTCGGGGGAGAAGTGAGCGCTGTCATACGGCGTGATCCTCAGCGAGCCGATTTCAAAAGACTCGCCTTTCCTGATCTTTTTGAATCCGCCGTCGTCGGACTGCGGGAGAAACTCCGGCAGCCATATCTTCGCCCCGCATTTCATGGCCTCATACGCCGTCCCGGGATCGTAGTGATCGGCGTGTGAATGGGTATAAATGATCCCGTCGGCAGATAAAAGATCGCTTATCCATCTGTCGGCGACAGCTTCCTTCTCCCATCCGAAGCGGAATACCGGATCGATCAGAAGTCTTGTGCCGCCGATGTCGAGGCGGTAGGAAGCCGGGGCGATAAGCGCGGCGGTGCCGTCTCTTCCCGGCGTGAACGCCGAAGACCAGTACTGTCTGAAATTCATCCTGAGATCCCGCGAAGCCGCCGCGAGAGCCTCATACTGAAGAGATTTTATGTCCATATGTATCTTATGTATCTGCCGTAAAGTTCTAAGTGATCGTTTATTTGGAGGAAAATGTATTCCCGAGATATGATTATACCATATCACAGCCTTTCACGCAAGCTTTTTCGGTGGTTTTCATGAGGGAAGAATTGTATTATTTTTGATCGACGCTCAGTTCAACCTCATAATTATCAGATTGATATTGACAGACGCATTTCCTGCTGATATAATATAGTAAAGCAAAAACGGAAAAAAGCACGTATATCGATAAAGTCGTTATAATCATATACATAAAGGGGGAAAAACCATGCTCAGATGCGGGATCCATGAAAGCAATATCACGCCGGCTCTCGGGAGCGAGATGCCGGGGTATTTCGAGCTGAGAAAGGCCGACGGCGTGAAGGATGAGCTTTTCTCAGAGGCGGTGTATTTCGAAAACGGCGATGAAAAGGCGGTCATCATATCAAACGACGTTATCCAGCTGCCGATGGAAAGCTGCGACAGAGCCAGAGCCGCCGTCTCCGCCCGTCTCGGCGTGAAGCCGGAAAATGTTCTTTTCTGCGCCACTCACAGCCATACCGCCGGTCCTGTCGAGACTTGGGGCGATTTCGTCCATATCGACCCGAAATATATCGAATTTCTCGAGAGCCGTCTGATCGACGGCGCGGTCATGGCCGCCGCCGACGCCCGTGACGTCAGGATCGGCTTCGCAAAAACAATGGAGGACAAGCTCGCCTACTACCGCAACTTCATCGGTGAGGACGGCACGGCGCATACATGGGGCAAAGGGCGTCCGTTCGGCGAGATAGATCCAGAGGTATGCATCCTTCGCATCGACAACGCCGACGGCGGATTATACGGGATGATCGTGAATTATTCCTGCCACTGCGACTGCGTCGGAGGAAAGCAGTTCTCCGCCGACTATCCGGGCGAGATGCGCGCGGCGTTAAGGCGGATGTACGGCGACCGCTTCATGCCGGTGTTCATCAACGGCTTCTGCGGAAATATAAACCATGTTGACCAGTACGGCTTCAACTCCGAGGTCCCGCAGCACTATAAAAGGATGGGCCGCATGCTCGCCGCGGACGCCTCCCGGGCCTTCGAGATGGCCGTCCACTGGTTTGAGGATGAATCCATCGCCGGAGCGATGACCGTGATGGAGATCGGCTCAAGGGTGCCGGAAAAGTATCACCTCGATCTCGCAGAGAAAACCGAGAACGATCTGAATGCCAGCGAGCGGGAGATCTTCTACGCGAAGGAGATAAGAAAAAGCGAAAAGCAGGGAAGGATCGTCCTCCCGGTGCCGGTGCAGGTGATCAGGATCGGCGATTTCGCGGTATTCGGCATGCCGGGTGAGATATACGTCGAGTTCGCCGGCATGATAAAGAAGGGTTCTCCGATAAAATACAGCATAACCGCCAACCTCTCGAACGGCGCATACGGCTATGTGCCGATACGTGAGCTCTTCCAGCCCGGCATATATGAGGCGAGCGTCGGCATGTCGAACCGTCTCGACCCGGAGGCGGGATATATGATGACGGATGAGCTTCTCAGGCTCGCCGAAGATATAAAATGAAGAAGGGGAAAACAAAATGGATATGAAATCACGCATAATCCCGGCTCCGCGTTTTTATGAGCCGCTATGCGGCGATCCCGTCACGCTCGGCCGCCCCGGGAAAGCCGATTTCCGTATCGTGAACGAGACCGGAGACTGTCTGACCGGTCCGCTTCTCAGCGCCGACATAAAGCTTAAGGAGACTCTCAGCCGTCTTCTTGACGTGAACGCCGATACCGCCGACGGCGGCACGGTTATCACGCTGCGCATCGGAGAAGCCCCGAAGGAAGCCGTCAACGCCGAGCAGGGATATACGCTCGAGATACTCGGAAATGCCGTCACCGTGACCGGCTTCGGAGAGGCGGGGCTGTACTACGGCGTCGTGACGCTCACCCAGTGCATGAAGCTCGAAATCGGGGAGCTCCGGCTGGAAGCATGCCGCGTAACTGACTGGCCGGATCTTAAGACGCGCGGGCATTTCATGGAGAGCCGCTTCGGCTCGAATCTCATGACGCTGGACGACTGGAAAGGCGTAGTCGACCACATGGCGTCGATGAAGCAGAACCAGCTCGTGATATCCGTTTACGGCTGCTGGTGCGTGCAGTATGACGGAAGGGTTTCGGAATATCTCTATCTTCCGATAAAGAAATACCCGCAGCTGAAAGTCCCGGTCGTAAAGCGCTACTATTCGCCGTCTCGCGGCGGATGGGTGGACGAGGAGACCGACGTCCCGATGGTGAAGGACGATTTCTTCGGAGATCTCATCGCCTACGGAAAGAGCCGGTGCGTCGAGGTGCTGCCGCTGTTCAACTCATACGGGCATAACACCCTCATACCTCGCATGTTCCCCGATATCGCCTCAAAATTCGAGGACGGAGAATCGACCCTGACCGGCTTCTGCACACGCAATCCGAAAACATATGAGATCCTGTTCGATATCTACGACGAGATAATAGACAGGTATCTTCTGCCGAACGGCATTGAGAGCTTCCATATCGGCTGCGACGAGGTATGGGAGGGGATAGCGCAGAACGCCAGCGACATATACAGAAAACGCAACAACTTCTGCAAATGTCCGCTCTGCCGTGATACTCCGAAGGACGATCTTTACATCGAGCATGTCATAAAGCTGATGAAGCACCTGAAAGACCGCGGCATGAAGAACATATATATGTATCACGACATGCTGCTCGGTCACGGCATGGGCACGGCTCTCGACTCGACGGAGAAGATGAAAAAGGCGATAGAGGACAACGGTCTCAAGGATGTCGCCGTTATCGACTGGTGGACATACAGCGACTATGAGGACGGCCTGATGTTCAGGACCACCCGCCCGGAGCAGGGACTGCGGCGCACCGTCAAGCCGTGGAACGGCTATTATCACTGGAATATCGTCTCTTACCCGCTTAAAAACGACTATCTGCTCGGAAAGATGGCGCATGATGAGGACGCCGAGGGTATGCAGAGCTATTCGGCGTGGGACGAGAGCTACGACCGTGTTCATTACGCTCAGGCCGGATACGCATGGTGCTTTGACAGGATAGGCCGACCTGATGCCGTGACGGCTTCCTATGCCGCCGCGCGGTTCGGCGCTGAATACGACAAGGCGCTGAAAGCGCTCAGGCTGCAGGACGCCATGCTCAGCACATCCGGCGGCAGCGACGGCGTTCCTTCGAATTACACCCTTCTCATGCATCAGCTCTGCTACTACTTCTACAGTTATGTTCAGAGCGGCAAGCCTTATCCCCGGTCATTCCCAGGCGAAGCCGTTTCGGCGCTGCTCCAAAACCGCGAGGGGTACGAAAAGGCGCTGCTCGCCCTCAATTCGATGGCGTCTGAGGCTGAATCGCTGTGGCGGGAGATCGCCCTTGACGGCGACGTAAACGCCCGTCTCGCCAGACGTTACGCATGGGAAGCGGCTCATGTGAAGGTGCTTACAGGGGATTATCTCGCTCTCCTCGAGCTGTATGACATATACGATTCCGCGCCTGATGCCTGCGGGATAAAGCGGATGGCGGATATCGCGAAGGGCCGTCGTCTCGCGCGGCTGGCGCTCATGGATGAGTTCGAGAGGACGAAGGAGGTGTTCCTCGCCCCGTCGCATCTGCGAAATCACAGCATATACATGCAGTTCTTCGCGGATCTTGAAAACTATCTCAGAAATACGCCGTGTGCGGATATAAAGCTTGACTTCGGCGATTTCACGAATTTCGCGAGTGAAGCGTTCATGAAGCTCAGATAAAAACAAAAAGCGCGGGTCTTTAGCTCTTTGGAACTAAAGACCCGCTTATTTATGATCTCTCAGATATGGCTGTTTTTCTTCGCGTACATTACAAGAGCCTCGCCGACGATACCGCCCTCAAACGGACGGCTGCCGTGTCCGTTCGGAACGCCCGACGGACCGTAAAACTCGCTGATCGTACCGTATCTGCCGATTATCCCGGAGTTTATTATAGTATCGGCAAGCTCATGTGACGATCCATCGCCGAGCTGCAGCATATCGTACAGCGCCATGCCGAGAGTGTGGCCGCAGAAGCCCTCGATTATCACCGGGCTGTTCGGGATGAATCCGGTGTCATCTCGCCTGAAGCTTACGGCGGATAAAGCGTCGTCTTTTTCAAGACCATCTGGCAGACATATGCTGAGCCAGAGCGGGAGAAGCAGATAATTCGTCACGACGGAATCCCTTGCGGCGCCGCCGTCGATGATCCATCCGTGACTGCCGCCTTTTAGGAACCGGCTGAGTCCGGCTGATACTTTTTCGGCGAGCTCGGTATATTCTTTTTTTCCGGAATACTCGCCGAACCACCTGAGAGATCCGGCCGCCGCGGCGGTGGAGGCAAACGACGGTTTTTCATGATCGAAGTGCAGTCTGTCCTTTGAGAAGCAGCTGCCGAAAAGACCGTATTCCTCGCCGTCTCGCGCCGAGCAGTACTGCTCGGTTTCGTCGCCGTTGAAATCCATCAGAAGATCGTGACTTTGAAGATATTCCGCCTGCCTGTCGGCCGCCCATGTGACGGACGGCATTATTATATCGGCGATCTCTTTGTCTGTGCCGTGTACGAGATAATCCCTCAGCATGAATATATAATAGGCCGTTATCTCGGATGCCCCGTTGTGGAACGAGTCGCCGATGAAGGTGTCGGATCCCATCGACCACCAGTTCGGGATGAAGCCGGATATCTTCCATCTGCCGTGGATGTTCAGAAGGATCTTCCCGACGTCGTCCGCATGGCCGCAGACGGATAGCAGTCTCGCACCGCCGTGACAGTCCCTTACGTATGAATTGGCGTATTTCCTTATCCCGGCTATCATGCCGCCGTCATGGTTCTGCTGCATCTTTACGGTAAGGAGCAGCGATTCGACGATGTCGCGCAGCCGCCGGTCATTTATCGCGTTCGGATATTCTCCGGCATCGAGCCACCTTTTCCAGCTTGCGGACGCATACGCGGCGAAAAGATAAGGCGACGACGGTATATCAGCGTAGCTTCTGCCGTAAGCGAAGCTGTGCCAGACAGGGAAGGATACCATCTCACCGGGCGCTATATCGGCCGTATGCCTGAGTATGAAGCCGCTGTCGGTTTTTATGCATTCCGCTCCCGGAGCCGTGACGCGAAGCCTTCTCTCGGCCCAGTTTTTCGTCTCATGGTTGCCGAAGCACCATCTCTCGGGCGGCTTTTTTATCTCGGCGGAATCCTTTTCCGGGATAACATCGTCGGCGTCAGCATTTATCACGATATCAATTACGGCGTGATACGGCTCAAAATTGCCGTTCTCGACCGTAAGCAGCCTTAAAACCTGACTCGATCCTTTCGGACACGCGTCGGTGACGGTAAAGTACAGACCCTTCGCGCTAGCCATGCCGAAGAACGTCCCGCATCCTCTCAGCCGGAACATTTCAAACGACAGCGCGCCGATCCCGGAGACTGTCAGTGTTTCCGAGTCGATGAAGTTCGGGCAGGTGTAGTCGGGACCTATCGCGAAGTCCCATCTTCCGTCCGGAAGACCGGATATGCCGACAACTCCGCTGCCGAGAAAATACGAATCGTCGTGCCCGAGGCTGGGTATGCGCAGCTTCGCGGCTTCTTCTGTCCAGTGTTTTATGTCTTCCATCTGCTCAATGTCTTTTTAAGCGTTCTGCAAAGGATCCACGCCAAAACGACGCTCAGCATGTCCTTTGCCATATAGGGAAGCGAGACCCTTAAAAACGACGCCGCGAACGGCGTGTGCGTCGATACCGCGAACCAGATGACTCCCGTGATATGACATGTAAGCACGCCCGCCGCTCCGAGCAGGATTTCGGCGGCTGCCGTCAGTTTTTCGTCTTTCAGCTTCGGGGATATCCCGCAGAGGAATACCATCGGCAGAAATCCGACAATGAAGCCTCCGGTGACGCCGGCGATGACGCCGATACCGCCCTTGAACCCGGTGAATACCGGCGCTCCGACCATGCCGAGCATGATATATACCGCTACACTTGCAAGACCGTATTTCCATCCGAGCAGATAGCCGCACAGAGCGACGGCAAACGTCTGCAGCGTTACCGATACCCCTGACGGCATGGGTATCGCGATCTGAGCGCAGACGGCGGTGACGGCGGCCATGAGGGCGCACAGCACCATGCTTCGTGTCGAAAAACTGCGTGTTTCCGAAGGTGTTGTCATATCTTCGATGTCCTTTCTTCTCTCAAAGTCTTACGCTTACTTCTCCGCTCGACAGCCACTCGCGCTCCCCGTTTTCTTTGACTATCAGCAGTCTCGCGCGGTCGTCGATGTCGATCGCTTTCGCCGTATACCCCGGCTGCCCGCCGTAAGCCGATGACGGAAAAACGGTTATCTCCCGTCCGATCACAAGGCTTTTCTTTCGGTAATAGTCCATATATTCGCCGCTGTCCGACTCGTACATCTCCCGGAAATTGTCGAGCAGAGCGGCAGATATGCGGTTCGGCGCGTCGAGCGCGTCCGATTCCTCCCGGTCTGAAAAAACCGAGCCGACCTTTCCTTCAAGCTCAGGAGGGAGATTGTCCTGCGGGAGTATGTTTATCCCGATGCCGACTACGGCGCTTTCGATGCTGCCGGATTCGAGATCGAGTGCGCCTTCTGTCAGTATGCCGACAGTCTTTCTGCCGTCTATACAGATGTCGTTCACCCACTTTATCGCCGTCTCGCGTCCGCTTACCGTCTCTATCGCCTTAGAAACGGCGACGGCGGCCATTGCGGTTATGCGCACCGTGTCGTCTATGCCGCCTTTCGGCCTGAGGATAAAGCTGATATATACCCCGCATCCGCGCCGTGATATGAAGCTGCGCCCGAATCTTCCGCGCCCGGCGGTCTGCTCGGAGGCGGCGAGAACGGTGCCTTCCGAAGCGCCGCGGAAGGCCGATTCCTTCAGTATAGTGTTCGTCGATGTCACCGACTTTGCGTATCTCACATCGTAAAAATCGGCGGATTTAAGGTATTTGATTATCCCTTCGGCGGAAAGCGTGCCCATCGGCGGTATCCTGTACCCTCGGTTGGTGTGAGCCTCTATATGTATGCCGGAAGCCCGAAGGACTTTGACCGCCTTCCATACGGCCGATCTCGTGACGCCGTATTTCTCCGAGAGAGTTTCTCCGGTTATAAACCCGCCGCCTGAGGCTTCGAGATCGCTGAGTATCTGTTTCTGCAGTTCTGTCATTTGTGTATCTGTCGATGTGTGATTTTTGATATATTATATCATACAATTATCTATATGTCAAGTAAACAATCAACCGCATATATATTATTGTCAACCGCAAAAGGAGCGTGAATTGTTAACAATTCATAAATGATGTTTTTTCCATTGACAAAAACGGATTTTTAAACTATAATATTATCTGTCAATGAATTTTTAAAGAAAGGAGAGATAAATCATGGCTGATAAAAAATCACTCTGGACTGAATTCAAGGAATTCGCGTTCAAAGGCAACGTCCTCGACATGGCAATCGGTGTCGTGATCGGCGGAGCGTTCGGGAAGATCGCTACCTCTGTCGTGAACGATATCGTCATGCCTCCGCTCGGTCTTCTTATCGGCGGCGTCAATTTCGCCGACCTCAAGATCGTGCTCAAGGAAGCTGTCGGCGAGGAGATCCCCGCCGTCACCATCAACTGGGGCAACTTTATCCAGGTCATAATCGAGTTCTTCGTGATCGCGCTCTGCATGTTCCTTGTAATCAAGGGCATAAACAACGCCAGCAACAAGATCAACGCGAAGAAGATCGCCGAGGAGAAGGCGGCGAAGGAAAAGGCCGAAGCCGAGGCGAAAGCCAAGGAAGAGGCCGAGAAGAAGCCCACCACCGAAGAGCTTCTCACCGAGCTTATCGACATCGTAAAGAAAAAGTAAGCTGAAAACCGCGGCGTCGTGCCGCGGCTTTGTTTTATACATTTCAGCGATACCGGAAATCGTATATTTATTCGCCGGAAATGTAATAAACACTTTCTTACTTTTTCCGGTTTTTTTCTTGAATGTAAATTATATGATATTCGAAAAAATATAAAACTCAATACACAAATTCGTATAACCGTTTTCAAAAATATTTGGTATCATTTACTAAACTGATTTACCGGTAAATATTTGACCATATAAAGGGTTCAGAGGGGATTCAAGTTGCAAGTCGATAACGGCGGATTTAAAAAACAGAATACGTCGCAGGGAACGCTCGAAGGAAGCTTCGGCGGGTTCAGCCATAAATGGCAGTATGACGACTATGTGAGATCAGTGTCCGGAGGCGGCTCAGAAAAGAGAAAGCGGGTTTTCGGCACGGCGATGACCGCGCTGTGCGGGATCGGCTTCGGATTTATCGTATTAGGTACGGTTTCCGGCGTCCTGTCGTGGCTGCCGACGATATCGGCGGGCAAGACCGACATAAGCTTCGTCTCGGCTTCGACATCGGCAAAAGCGGTGTTCACGTCTGCCGAGACAACTGTTGCAGCCGATGTGATGCCGCAGGAGATGCATCTGACGTCGATAGGTTGCATCTGCCGCGATACCGCCGATGATCTCGAGCGCATTTACAGTCTGCCGTCAGGCGTGGTCGTGACCGACGCGACTGCTGCCTCCGAGCTTTATGTCCACGATATAATAACCGCTGTCTGCTCGGATCAGGACGGCAGCGGCGCGATCCTTACCGACGGCGCCGCTGAGCTCGCGGCCGTGCTTGAGGAATACGGATCGGGCGAGATCGTCTATCTCCGTGTTTTCAGACGGGGAAGGGAATATATAATAGCACAGCCTTTGAAATAGAATAAATGTCCTCCCGGATACCGCAGGGTACCGGGAGGCTACTTTATGTCATCAGGCTTTTTCCCTGAACGATTTTATCGCGTCCTTCACGCTTGCCGCCTTGAAGACGGCCGATCCGGCGACTATCACGTTCGCACCGGCTTCGGTGACAAGATGAACATTGTCAGGCGTGATGCCGCCGTCGACTTCGATGTCGATCTCACGTCCGCTCGCGTCGGCTATCTCCTTCGCGCGGCGTATATTGTCCAGAGTGGAGGGAATGAACGACTGCCCGCCGAAGCCCGGCTCGACGGTCATTATGAGGATCTGGTCGGCGATATCGGCGAATCTGGCGAGCACGTCGGGCTTTGTATTCGGCTTTATCACGATACCGGCCTTTTTGCCTTTCGACTTGATATATTTCACC
>CAMJPL010000075.1 GCA_946407735.1 uncultured Clostridia bacterium | reverse complement strand
GCGGCCTGAGACCGCCCAGGGCATCTTCGTCAACTTCCAGAACGTCCAGCGGACCACCCGGAAGAAGCTGCCCTTCGGCGTGTGCCAGGTGGGCAAGTCCTTCCGCAACGAGATCACCCCCGGCAACTTCACCTTCCGCACCCGCGAGTTCGAGCAGATGGAGCTCGAGTTCTTCTGCAAGCCGGGCGAGGACCTCGAATGGTTCGCCTACTGGAAGGATTACTGCCATAAATTCCTGCTCGGTCTCGGCATGAACGATACCAATCTCCGCCTCCGCGACCACGAGCAGGCCGAGCTCAGCCACTACTCCAAAGCCACGACCGACTTCGAGTTCGCCTTCCCGTTCGGATGGGGCGAGCTGTGGGGCATCGCCGACCGCACCGATTTCGACCTGAGATCGCATTCAGAGCACAGCGGTCAGGAGATGAAGTATTTCGATCCCGACACGAACGAGAGCTATATCCCCTACGTCATCGAGCCGTCTCTCGGCGCCGACAGGGTCATGCTCGCCTTCCTCTGCGCCGCTTATGAGGAGCAGGAGCTCGAGGGCGGTGACAGCCGCGTCGTCATGCATCTGCATCCCGCGCTCGCGCCGTACAAATGCGCCGTGCTGCCGCTGTCGAAGAAGCTCTCTGAGGAAGCCCGCGGCGTTTACGCCGAGCTCTCGAAGACCATGATGGTCGATTTCGACGAGACCGGTTCCATCGGCAAGCGCTACCGCCGCGAGGATGAAATCGGCACTCCCTACTGCGTCACATACGACTTCCAGTCGAAGGAGGACGGCATGGTCACCGTCCGCGACCGCGACACGATGGAGCAGGAGAGGATAGCCATATCCGATCTCGCTTCGTATATCTCCGAAAAGATAGCTTTCTGATTTTTTCCGGGGCTGTTTGTCTGTACAACTTCAATATTACCTTCATTGATCTTTGTAGTAAAAGTCTTTGAAAGATAGGATGAGGTCTGGGGAAGGGAAGGAAACTTTCTTCAGAAAGTTTCCTTCCCTTCCCCAGAAATCTTTTAAGTATATAACCGGACAGCCGTATTGTATCATGATGGTCTGGATCGTTATCATCGCGGCTGCGGTTTTGTATATCGCCGGGTACGCGGCCGTGAGCGTGTCGAATTACCGCGTGAACAGCCGCGCCGAGCGTCTTCTGCCGACATCGTCGAGGACGGTGAGCGATCAGAACGGCGAGACCGGCATGCAATACCGCTACGGACTGTATAAGGCGAGGCACAACGCCTGTGAGGCGATAGCCGTCCACAACGTCAAGATCATACTCGGCGTCCCGTCCCGGCTTGCCGACGTGATACGCAGGTTCCAGACAGGCGTGTCGATGATCGGGCTGGGCTTCTTCGGAAGCAACGTCTATATGATCGGCACGGTTCTGCGCCGCGAGAGTATCAGGTTCAAGCGCGTCAGGCTCAAAGAAGCCGAGGAGGACGGCCTTTACATATTCTGCTTCTGGAACAGAGGCGCTCCGTGGCACGGCATACACACCGTCACGGCGGAGAATAAGGCCGGGAGATGGACGTCGTACAATCTTCACGGACACGGAACGGTGTATGCCGAATCTCCGTTCGACTACGCGAAAAACTATATCTGCGGATACAGGATAACCGGTTATGGAAACAAAGAGAAAGGCTGAGGTCTCGGCCGCGATGATCGAAAGGGACGGCTTCGTCCTGCTCTGCAGAAGGAGTGCCGGATCGTCGAGACCGCTCAAATGGGAGTTCCCGGGCGGCAAGCTCGAGCCGGGCGAGACCGGACAGGAGGCGCTCGTCCGAGAGATAAAAGAAGAGCTCGACTGCACCGTCTCCGTCGGCGAAAGCCTCTGCGGCGTCCGCTTCGATTATCCCGACATAACGATCCATATGACGCTCTACCGCTGCCGGATCGTCTCCGGCGAGCCGAAGCCGCTCGAGCATGACCGCATACTCTGGGTCAGGCCTGAGGATGTCCCGTCGTTCGAGCTGTGTCCCGCCGACAGAGAGATGATAAATAAGCTCGGCGGATGATTATGCCGCAGACATGATTTAAACGATACGGAATGAGAATATAGGAATACCGGAACAGCGAGGACAATATCATGAAAAGAACAATCGCGTCGATATCTGCCGCTCTTATGCTGATATCCGCTCTCGCCGCCTGCGGTGAGCAGGCTCAGACCCCGTCAGCCGCGCAGACGACCGCCGCGCAGGAAGGCGAAATCGCCGAGGCCGAGGTGACGACTGAGCTGTCCGACGGCCTGCCGAACACCGATCTTCAGGGCTGGACCTTCAAGATCCATCACTTCGACGACTCATGGCTGACGTGGGCGCTCACCCAGCTCGAGGCCGAGGAGGAAAACGGCGATCTGCTTAACGACGCTATCTTCCGCCGAAACCGCGGCATCGAGGAGCGCTTCAACTGCAAGCTCGATATCACCGACCAGCCGAATATCGACGAAAGCACGCTCCAGACCGCCGCTCTCTCCGGCGACGGCGCCTACGATCTTTGGTTCGCCTACGATCTCCGCATCGTCGGCGCTATCCAGAGTCTCGCCGCATGGGACGATATCCCGCATATACAGCTTGATGCCGAATGGTGGAACCCGCATGCGAGCGACGTCTTCCGTCTCGGCGGGAAGCTCTACGCCGCCGCCGGCAACTACAGCCTGAGCGTCCTCTCGAGAGCCGCCGGATACTCCTTCAACAAGAGCATTCTGAACGACCTCAATCTCGGCGAGGATATCTATCAGGTCGCCTCCGACGGCAACTGGACGCTGCAGCGCCTGTACGACTACTCGAAAGCCGCCTCCTCCGATCTCAACGGCGACGGGCAGATGGATGAGAACGACCGCTACGGCATCGCCGGATCGTGGAAGGAAGTCATGAACCGCATGATGCTCGGCTCCGGCATACAGTATATCTCGAAGGATGAAAGCGGTTATCCCGTCTTCTCGCTCCCGAATGACGAGGGAGCCATCACGAAGATGATGCATATCTACGACCTATTCACGCAGAAGGAGGTATTCAACTGCCCCAAGGCGAACGTCGCCGAGACGAACTCCATCGGAGACTTCAAGAACGGCGGGACGCTGTTCGTCGTCGGCAATCTGCTCGGGCTCGGCAATATGCGCGATTACGATATAGATATCGGCTTCGTCCCCTGCCCGAAGTATGACGAGAGCCAGGCCGAGTATTATGCTCCCTCCTTCGGCGCCGAGATCTCGGTCATACTCAAGAACGTACCCGAGGAAAGATACGAGAACATGGGACTTCTCATGGAAGCCCTCGCCTTCGCCACCAACCGCGACATAATCCCCGATTACAAGGAAGTCCTGCTCAAGACCAAATACGCCCGCGACAACGAGTCCGAGGCTATGATCGACATAGTAATAAATTCGATCAGCTTCGAATTCGGCCTCAACGCATGGCAGGAGACCGTCGCCAACCCGCTCGTAATCGGCACCTTCTGCAAGTTCAACAACAACTTCGCCTCCCAGCTCGATAAGATGGCTCCGAAGGTCCAGAAGACCATCGACAAGCTCGTCGCGAATATCGAAGCTGACGCGTAAATAAAATCTAAAGAGAGACGCTCATCGTCTCTCTTTATTTGTACGTCCGATTTATATGCGCGCCGGTATATCATATTTTTCACCGTCTTATTGACACGGCGGAAGATGTGTGATATAATTTCATGACGGATCAAAATCAGCGGCCGGAGGGCAGACGTATGAAGCTCGCTACCACCACATGCGATTTCAACAAGACAAGGAGCACAGCCGAGGAGAGGATCAGGGGCCTTTACGGCGCCGGGTTCAGGCATATAGATCTCTCGGATTACAACATCCCGGGCGACACCGCCAGATTCGAGGGCGAAAACTGGCGCGAGGAGGCGAAAAAGATCAGGTATTTCGCCGAGAGCCTCGGCATGGATTTCGTTCAGGCGCATTCGCCTGGAGGAAATCCCCTCTCCCGCGACGACAAGTTCGACAAACTTCTCGAGACGACGATACGCTCGGTCGAGGTCTGCGCCGAGCTCGGCATACCGCAGACGGTAGTGCACGCCGGATGGGCGTCCGGGATAGGGAGGGACGAATACTTCGAGCGCAATCTCGAATTCTACCGCCTGCTCTTCCCGGTGATGGAAAAGACCGGCGTCATGGTGCTGATTGAGAACTCCACTAAGGCGAATATGGGCGGGAACTGGTATTTCCTCACCGGCGGCGAGATGCGCGACTTCATCGACTACGCCGGACATCCGCTGCTCGGCGCGGTATGGGACACCGGGCACGCCAACTGCGAGGGACACCAGTATTCCGATCTCATCGCCCTCGGCGACGCGCTGAAGGGCGTGCATATCCACGACAACAGGGGCAAACTCGACGAGCATATGCCGATCTGGAGCGGCACCATCAATATGGACGAGGTGATGGAGGGGCTCATCGACTCAGGCTATGTTGAGCGCGGAGGCGTCTTCACCTTCGAAGTCGACAGCACCGTCATAAACGCCGGGAACTGGCTGCACCGCCGCTCCGAGTATAAGGGCGGGGGCAGGCTTCTGAACCCGCCGGACGAGGTGCTTGTCAAAGCCGAGGAGATGCTTCATGTGACCGGAGAATATATACTCAGGCAGTACGGTCTGTTCGAGGAAGGAGACTGAAAAATGAAAAACATGATATATATGCTCCCGATGACGAATAAGAGCATAGGGAACAGCTTCATCGTAACGACGGAAGACGGGAAGGTCATCGTCATCGACGGCGGATGGAGAAGCGACACCGACAATCTTATAAGCCGCCTCAAGGATATCACCGGCGAAAAAACGCCGCATATAAACGGCTGGCTTCTCAGCCATGCCCACGACGATCATATCTGCGCCTTCATGGGCCTTATAGAGCGCCGCATGGGCGACGTCATCATCGACAAGGTGTATTACTGCTTCCCGTCGACCGACTACTGCATGAGATGCGAGCCGCACGACGGCCATACCGTCCGCGAGTTCTATTCGCTCCTGCCGAAATTCGCCGGGATAGCCCAGATCGTGAATCAGGGCGACTCCTTCGATATCGGGGCGGCTCATTTCGACGTGCGGTACAGCCATGATCCGGCTCTGTCGCATAAGGACATCAACAATTCCACCACCGTCTTCCGCATGACGCTCGGCTCGAAGAGCGTGATGTGGCTCGGCGATCTCGGCGTCGCCGGAGGGGAAAAGCTGCTCGCCTGCAACGGGGAAAAGCTGAAAAGCGATATCGTCCAGATGGCGCACCACGGTCAGAACGGAGTCGACAAACCGGTTTACGAGGCGATAGCCCCGAAGATATGCCTGTGGCCGACGCCTCAGTGGCTGTGGGACAACGACGCCGGGAAGGGCTACAACACCCACGATTGGAAGACGATAATCGTCCAGGGCTGGATGAAGGAGATCGGCGCCGGCGAGTGGTATATCGCGAAGGACGGTGAGCAGGCGATAGAGCTGTAAAAAAAGACGGAAGTCGCAAGACTTCCGTCAGACTGCACGGCATGCGCCGATATCACATATTGCTTTCGTAGGCGTCGATGACGGCCTGCATGGCCGCGGCGGCCTTGGCTTCGATCTTGGCGTAGCTCGATACAGGATCCTTCTTGCTCCCGAGTATGACGGCGCGCGCCATCGTGTTCAGCCCGCCCGGATCTATGCTCGACGTCCAGTCGTATATGATGTCGGCGTAAATGATGTCGAGCATGTCCTTCGACCTTTCATCGCGCGAGACCTTCTCCTTGAGCGTTATCTCATACATCAGCGGCTGCACCTCGGTGTAGGAAAGATACGCCATCGCCTCGAGCGCCGCCCCGACGATCTCGTTCGTTTCGGGAGCGTTGGTCATCGGGACGCAGACGCCGACCGGACCGAAGCAGCTGCCGTAGGTGAGATATTTCTCCTGCGATTCGTCCGCCTTCGGCAGCGGGATGATGCCGTAATCGTCCTCCATGTCGCGGAGCTGATCTATCAGACCGCTCATGTTGTAGCCGAGGAAGAGCGAACGTCCGGCCTTGAAGGTGCGGGTCTTCTTCTCGGTGTATGACGCGCCGGTCAGCTTTTCGGTGTTGAGGGTACGCTCTTTCTTGCCGATCACGTCGGCGGCCTTCTGCAGCTTCTCCATATTGCTCTCGCTGCCGACGACTATCGTCGGCACATTGTCGACGCCCATGTCGAAGCGGCCGCCTATGCCGATGAAGAACGACTGGGCAGACAGTTCGTCCGTCGCGAGCCCGAACTGATCGTCCTCGTTCATCTTTCCGTTGCCGTCGATGTCGGAGGCGACGCCCTCGGCCATCACGTCGAATCTGTCTATCGTCCACAAGCCGTCCTCGACGATCTGATACACGTCCCCGAGCCCGAAGCTCTCGGCCAGACGCTGGTTGTAGGCGAGTATGCAGGGAGAGTAGTAGTACGCGAGGGATATCGGTCCGCCGTCAAAGAAGATTTTCCCTTTGTAGCTCATGTTGCTGTTGATGTTCGCGCTCCACCACGGCTGCGTCGGGCTGAAATACGGCAGGGAGGTCATGTCAGCCAGCACGCCCGACGATGAAATCAGCCCGATCCCGTAGCCGATGCTGTTTATCATGAAGTTCCACGGGCAGTCGCCGGCCATGACGGCTTTCTGCAGCTTGTCGGCCTGATCGGTGCGCTTGCCGACCTCCGATTCGACGTCGGTGTAGGACAGCGTGATGTTCAGCAGATCCTCGGTCTCGCGGTCGCGCATATACTGCTGATCGAATACCCGCTCGCCGGTGTTGTCTTCAAGAGATATCGACGGATTCTGCCCCGGTACCGACAGCGCGATGATCTTAAGCTCGGCTCCCCCGAAATCGAGACCGGAGAATCCGTCGAGATACGACGGCTCAGCCGTCTCCTCGGCCTCGGCGGCCGTCTCTCCCGCTGTGTCCGCCGCCTGCCCGCCGGACGTGGCGGGAGCCGTCTCTCCGCATGACAGAAGGATCGACCCGGACATCAGCAGGACAAGAAGCGCTGATAAGTGTTTTTTCATTTCAATTCCCCTCCGAAGGCGTTTTCGGTGCTTTTCAGACGGTCATCGTGAATTCGTTCTTCTTTTCCTTTGAAAGCGATATCACGGAGCTTTTCTCCGTTCCGTCCGAGACGGCCGTCACATCGTAATCGCCGTAGAAGCCGCGGAACGAGGCCCTGCCGTCGATCACCGGGATCTCGCACGATGTATGCCATTCCTCTCGTATCATCTTTTTCAGCTTTCTGTAAGCCGGCTTCTCCGACATGTCGAAGCGCAGCAGACCGCCGAAATATCTGTTCTCACCGGCGGTGACGTCGCCCGGCTCGGCGTTGTAGGCGTAGCCGTCGACGAGATTCCAGTAGATTATCGCCTCCATCGACGGATGCGAGAAGAAGGTGCGGTAGACTCCGCAGAGAAGCTCGGCCTGTATATCCTCGTCCTCGGGATCGGCGGAATATGCCGGGATAGTCATCTCGGTTATCTGCTCCGCGAGCCCGAGCCGCGCGTAGTTGTCCATCATAAGATACAGATTGTCCGGCGAATATCTCTGCCTTGCCGCCCCCTCCTCGGCTTCGAGCGGGAAGAAGCTGTGGAACTGCATGCCTATCGAATCGAGATGCGTGATCCCGTTTCTTAAAAGCCGCTCGATCTGCATATAGTAGGCGCAGCGGTCGGTGTACCCGGTCGGGTTCCAGAGATCGTATTCGTTTATGACGAGTTTGTTCAGCGGGAAATACCTGTCCGCCATGCGGAAGCTCCACTCGAGGAAATCCGGCTCGTAATAGAATTTCGTGCGTGTTCCGTAGCCCTGCAGCGTCTCGTTCGTCACCTCGAACATCGGGATCCTGTCGGCGTATCTTTCCGCTATCTCGCGAAAGCGCTTTTCGAGCTTGCGCTTGTGGACGGAGACAGGCTCGTCCTTTACCCATGACGGGGTGAAGTTGTCGTAATTCAGGCAGTGGCACTTCGGCTCGATGCCGTTTTCAAGGCAGTAATCGACGCAGAGGTCGGTCGCCGGGCGGCGGTATATCCTCGGCGAGTCGGCGGCAAATCGGGGCTTACCCTCCTCAGGCTCGAGATCGCTCCAATAGAAGGGAACTGTCGCCAGATTGAAGATCTCCGGGAACTTCTTCCGGTAGATCTCGTTTTTCTCACGGCTCTCGAACTCGTCGAGCATGAAGATGTTCGCCCCGAAGCGGAATTCGTGCGATCTCTGGTTTATTCTGAGAACGCCGGAAAAAGGCTCTCCGTCGGCGCGCCTGACCGTGATCTTCGCGTCCCCTTTGCGGTAAAGCTCGATCCCGCTCTCCGCGCGGACGCGCGAAGCCTGACTCTGTTCGCTGAAATATCTGAGCGCTGTTTCTCTTCTTGACATGCTCTTACCTCGATTCGTCTTCTGCAGCCGGAAACGTCCGGATTTTTCACGGCTTCGCGTCCTCTCTTCATCCGGACGCAAAACCGCTTAACGACACATATATTATACCTTTCGTCCGCCGCTTATTTATTGACGTATGATGACCGATATGTAAACAATCAGATACGGAGTGGAATATAAACATGAGCAATATGGAAATGAACAGCCCGCGCGCGAAAGAGTATGCGGCTTTTTTCAGAAAATGCCTGCCGTTTGCCGTGAGGAGCGAGAAAGAGATAGAAAGGATCCTCGGCGGCGGGATCTTCGCCGTAGAGGAGCGGCTGGACGACGGACGCCTGACGGGTCTCGCCGCCGTATCGGGCGAAACGATATACCTGCTCTGCGTCGATGAGGGATACAGAGGCCAGGGGATCGGGAGCCGTCTGCTCGCCCGCGCCGAACGTCATATACGAGAGTCGGGACACGTCAGGGCGGTGCTCGGAGTCGGCGAAAGCTATCTTATGCCCGGAGTTCCGACATCCGTCAGACCGTATGACGAGATCCTGAGCGGCGAAAAGCTTTATCCGGAGCTGAATGACGGCGCCGTCCGCTTTTTTGAAAAACGCGGCTATGTCCACGGATGGAACAAATGCAACTGCTTCGACATGCGCTCCGATCTCGACGCCGCCGATCTGCCGTATTCTGTCGGAGATACCGTCGGCGGCATCCTGTACAGGTGGGCCGGGCCTGACGATATCGGCGGCATAGTCGAATGCACAGACGACGCGTGGGAGGATTTCACGGTATATTACCGTGATCCGAAGCGCTATGCCGCGGATTCTGAAGAGCGTGTCCTGATCGCTCTTGACGGCGATACCGTCGTCGGCACGCTGATCGTTTCAGAGGGATCGGAGGAAGCCGGCACCGGCAGTGTCGGCTGCACGACGGTAAGACATTCGCATCAGGGACGTCATATCGGCGTCAACATGACGATAGCCGGAAACAGATATCTGCGGGATATCGGGCTCAGACGCGGATTCCTCGGCTATACCTATTCCGGTCTCGACCGCATGTACGGCTACGCCGGATATAATATCTGCTGTTACTATTTCATTGGGGAGAAGACGCTGTGAGCGTGACACAGACAGAGACTATCGCCGTGATACACAACGGCTTTTCAACTAAATTCGGCGTCCCGAGACAGAGCGGGCTCGATACCTCCACCGTGTCTACGATAGTGATGGAGGAAAAATACCGCGTCCCGGAGGCGTTCCGCGGGATAGAGGAATTCTCTCACCTCTGGATTCTATGGCTGTTCGACGCTAACAAAAACGGCACCGAAGACTGGTCGCCGACGGTGCGGCCGCCGAAGCTCGGCGGGAACAGGCGCGTCGGCGTATTCGCCTCCCGCTCACCCAACCGCCCGAATCACATCGGAATGACGGCGGTAAGGCTCCTTTCGGCTGAGATCGACCCGCTTCTCGGTCCGGTGCTGAGGGTGACGGGAGCCGACATGACGGACGGCACGCGAATAATCGACATAAAGCCGTATATCCCTTACGCCGACAGCGTCCCCGAGGCGTCCGGCGGCTATGCCGTGACAGGGGAAAGGCGTCTTTTTGTTATATCGTCGTCGGGCGCCGATCTCGCCCTGCCGGAAGACGTACGGGAAGCCGCGCGCGAGCTTATATCCCTCGACCCGAGACCCGGTTATCAGAGCTCGCCCGACAGGGTTTATTACATGGAATACTCCGGCTGGGAGATAGGCTTCACCGTCGACAGAGATACCGCCGACATCCGTTTTGTCAGAAGGAAATCATGAGTCCGTTAATTTCCCACCAAAAAAGTATGTAAATCAGCCGGAAAATATGTAAAAAAGGCAGAAATTATATATCTGGCTAAAAATTAACACTTTGGTCTCCCGAGAGACAGACAAGTGTGATATAATAATTTGTTGTAAATCAAGATTAATTACCGACTGATCAGACGTATTGGAGAGAGGCATATGTCACAGCTTCTTCACATAGATAATATTACGGTAAACGCGTCTCTCGGCTACGGAGCCGCGAACAATATAGGATCGAAGACCGCCAGGGAGGCGAGGGAGACCGCAGGCGTCGAGATACTGCACGGTCTGTCGCTCGATATCGGGGAGGGGGAGACGCACGTCCTTCTTGGCCCGAACGGAGCCGGAAAATCGACTCTCGGCTACACCCTCATCGGCAGCCCGGAATATCTCGTTACCGACGGCAGCATCGTCTTCGACGGACAGGACATCACGAATGAATCGGCCGACAAGAGGGCCAGGATGGGTATGTTCATGTCCTTCCAGACCCCGGTCGAGATCCCCGGCATATCGCTCAGCGAGTTCATAAAGGCCTCGCTGCGCCAGCGCACCGGCAAGGCGGTACAGATATTCAAATACAAAAAGCGTCTCGCCGAGGCCATGGCCGCTCTCTCGATGGACGAGAGCTACGCCGACAGAGACGTGAACGTCGGCTTCTCAGGCGGCGAGAAGAAGAAGTCGGAGATCCTGCAGCTTCTGATGCTCGATCCGCGTCTCGCCATTCTCGACGAGACCGACAGCGGCCTCGACGTCGACGCCGTAAGGACGGTGAGCGCCGGGATCGCCGAATACCAGAAAAACAAGAACGGCGCTCTGCTCATAATCACCCATTCGACAAGGATCCTTGAGTCGCTCAGTGTCGACAGGACCCATATCATAGTCAAGGGACGTCTTGTCGGCGAGGGCGGGCCAGAGCTCATAGACGAGATCAATTCCGTCGGCTTCAGACGTTTCGAGGAGCAGTGATCCTTACATGGCGAACAAATACGGAATCACCGATATAGACGACAGCTTGTA
>CAMJPL010000074.1 GCA_946407735.1 uncultured Clostridia bacterium | reverse complement strand
ACCTCAGCCGTGGTGCTTTTATAAACATCCTTTCCGCATCGTGTACATTTCATGACTGTGTTCCCTTTTCCAAATTATATATTATAATCAGAACAGGCATGTAATGGGAGCGTCAAAATCTTCGGATATATGGAGTCTGTTTTTCAGATCTCCGCCTCTGCGCGGCCTTTCGAGATCATCGTCCTTGTTGCTGAAGATCAGATAAAGCTTGTAATAAAAATCAAGCTCCTCATCGGTAAGCTGTGAGATTTTCCCCATAGTGGTCTCTCTGTCAGTCATTTTCTCCCCCTCATATCTCATAATCCCAGTATTCCCCGCCTCTGACGAGCATCGGCGCCGGGTGGCCCGCTTCGTCCTTCAGCGCCTCCAGCTGATCCTCCAGCTCGTCGACCGTCCGGCGAAGGGCCTCGATGCGGACGTTCATGCGGCACATCTCCTGCGTGACGGGGTCGGGGGTGTGGACCTGATCGAAGTTGTCCACCCTCGCGCCGCGGCGTCTGACGACGCGGGCCGGGATGCCGACGGCGGTGCAGTCGGACGGGATCGCCTCGAGGACGACGGCGTTCGCGGCGATCTTGACGTTGTCGCCGATCTCCATCGGTCCGAGCACCTTCGCGCCGGAGCCCACCATGACGTTGTTTCCGAGCGTCGGATGGCGCTTGCCGACGTCCTTGCCGGTGCCGCCGAGGGTGACGCCCTGATAGATGGTGCAGTTGTCGCCGATCTCGGCCGTCTCGCCGATGACGACGCCGGCGCCGTGG
Source organism: uncultured Clostridia bacterium (assembly GCA_946407735.1). Classification (GTDB taxonomy): domain Bacteria; phylum Bacillota; class Clostridia; order Oscillospirales; family CAG-272; genus JAAZGC01. The sequence goes on along the minus strand of CAMJPL010000074.1, from coordinate 10,513 downwards.
TCGATGAACAGACCCTTGCCTATCTTCGCGCCGGGATGGATCTCTATGCCGGTAAGGAACCTCGCCGTCTGCGACACCATCCTCGCCAGCGTCTTGTGCCCTGAAAGATACAGTATATGCGCCACACGGTAGAAAAGCATCGCGTGCAGACCGGAGTACATCAGAACCTCCGCCGTCGACTGCGCCGCCGGGTCCCGCTGACGGATGACCCTGACGTCCCGCATGACCTCGCGGACGGCGCGGATCAGCGTGTCCATAAGCGCGTCGAAGGTTTTCGCTTTGTCCCGTGTCTTTATATTTCTCTCATCAGCTGTCCGCGGCATACGGTCTCACCTCGCTCGAAAGGAACAATTATACATGGTATATTATACACCATCCGGAGAGAAAAATAAAGGGGGGAGATATGAATTTTATATATTATAGGAAGGAAGGAGGGAGGGGAGGTTATGGCAGCGTTCGTTTTGCCCTCATCTGTCGTGAGGCAAAGCCTCACGATATCTTTCCCCAAAGGGGGAAGAACTTAATTTGTAAGTCGCTCCGCGACTTTCAATCAATGTTCGAGGCTTCGCCTCGAACAAGTTACTCAACCGGGAATAAACTTCGCGCGCAGCGCGAACTTGTTGCCGCTTTGCGGCAACACTAATTGAGATTTGCGGAGCAAATCTTCAGATTAAGTTCTTCCCCCTTTGGGGGGAGATGTCATGCGTCGCAGACGCATGACAGTGGAGGGTTTCCCGACTCCCTTCGTTTTGCCCTCATCTGTCGCCCGCCTTCAGCGGTCGACATTCTTCCCTGAATAAGTCGGCAAAGCCGACTTATTCAAAGGGGAGAAGGCTCTAACAGGAAGATTCGCTGCGCGAATCTTCAATAGTGTTCGAGGCTTCGCCTCGAACAAAGTGATTCAGCCGGGGATAAACTTCGCGCGAAGCGCGATTCGTTGCCGCTTTGCGGCAACACAGATCGAATATTTACGCAGTAAATCTTCATATCAGAGCCTTCCCCCTCGAATAAGCCGAAGGCTTATTCAGGGAAGCTGTGTCACGCATCTTCGATGCGTGACAGATGAGGGTACTCCGACCTTCATTTTGCCCTCATCTGTCGTGAGGCAAAGCCTCACGACATTCTTCCCTGAATAAGTCGGCTTCGCCGACTTATTCGAAGGGGGAAGAACTTAATACGTAAGTCGCTCCGCGACTTTCAATTTATGTTCGAGGCTTCGCCTCGAACAAAGTGACTCAACCGGGAATAAACTTCGCGCGAAGCGCGTCTTGTTGCCGCTTTGCGGCAACACTAATCGAAAAGTTGCGGAGCAACTATCCGATTAAGTTCTTCCCCCTCCGGGGGGAGCTTGTCAGTCAGCGAAGCTGACTGACAGTGGAGGGTTTAAGGCTCCCTTCGTTTTGCCCTCACATAATTCACAAAATATCTATTGCAGTCAAAAGCGTTTTATGATACAATAAAATTCGAACATAAATCTTATAAATAATTATTCATATAATAGAAAACAAGGAAATAATTATGGATGCTGTTACTATTACTATATTTATTTGCATAATTGTTATCGCTTTGGGATTACTTTTTTTGTCGAGTACAGATAACAATGATAATGACCTTGCTGAAAAAAAAGCAGAAGAAGCTAAAACAAAATTAGCTGAATTGCGCGCAAAAAATGAAGCGTTGTTAAACGAAGCGGACGCATTTCCCTCAGAGAGGATTATTGCGCTGATAGGATTTCAGACTAGGCTGCTGATCGGTGTAAACACCCAGAACAGTACTATACTGCTTTATACTGATAACTCGCTCAGTGAAGGGCTCAGCAACATAAAATACCTCGGCTTCAACAATATAATAGACTGCACAATGGAAACCGTTACTTCTACAACGGCATCAAAGCAGAACGGAGTTGGTCGCGCCGTGGTGGGCGGCATACTTGCCGGAGGTGCGGGAGCCGTAATCGGTGCCGCCACAGCCAAAACATCTGTCGATACGAACATTGACCATGTTATCCTGAATATATACACGAATGACATCCTGAACCCTCTGCTCTCGTTTACGGCCGCCACGGATTTTAACACAGTTCAGGAAGCTTATGCGCTTTTCAAAGCTATCATAGCGAACAATCAGTCAATTACGCAAGGGACTCCACAGCCACGTATAGCTCAATATCAAAATGCGCAGCTTCCAAATTCAGCCGGACATCCCGGCGCATTAGCGCAGCCTGTAAATACTCATACGTTAAATAATCAATCTGCATATAATAGTCCCAGACAGTTGCCTCCGCAAAAATAATCAATATCCTGATATAACATAGTGATTTTCCCTCTCTCCCCCCAAAAAAAAGGCCTCCCTTCCCGGGAGGCCCTTTTTCTTCTATTCTCTTTTCTTCTCTCACTTCTTCACCTTGTCGAACGTCCGCGTGCTGCCGTTGGATTCGGCCGATGCGGGGCTGACGGCGGGAGTGCTGCCGGTGGTGTTGTAGCCGGCGTCGTTAAACTCGCTGTACGAGTTGAACTCGCTGTACTGATTCGGCACGTTCTGCCGGACCTGCGGGATGTTCACCGAGCTGTTGTACGGCTGATACTGCTGCGGCGGGTACTGCTGAGCCGGGCGGCGGGCCTGTCCGGGCGGCGCCTGGGAAGCTCCGCCTCTCATGGCGGCGGCCTGCTTCTGCGCGGTGCGGCGCTTGGCGCGCTCAGCCTTCTGCTTGTTTATGATGATCTGTCTGCGGATGATCAGCGCCACAAGGAGCAGGACGACGATGATGAGCAGCACCAGCAGGATTATGCCTATCACCTTGAGCACCGTCAGAACGCGGCTCTGTGGCTTCACCCAGATGAGCACCTGCTTTAAGTACATCGAATACGCGCCGTCATGCTGCTGCTCGTCATACGGGCGGATCATTATCCTCATGCTGTCGGCGCCGGAATGGCTGTCGGTCAGCGAATCCATCTTGAAGGTGACGTTCGTCCACACGCCCGGATCTATCTGCGCGACGCCCTCATATACGGCGGCGTTCTCGCCGGCGCTGCCGGACGAGCCGGTCCAGAGCATGACGGCGATCTTTCCGGCGTCCTCGGGCGCGCCGACCATGATATCGAAGCTGATGTATCTCACACCGGTGAGCGGAATGCTGTGCGCCTCGAGCTCCTCCTTCGTGTAGAGCTTCTCGTCGGCGGCCTTCGTCACGCCGATGCCCATGTACTCGCTCGGCGTGCGGCTGGTCATGGTGGCGTGGAGCAGCGTCGAGCCGCGCTCGTCGGCGTCGTCGTCAAGCGTGATTGTCGTCTCGGGCCCGGAGGCGAAATAGCTCCAGAAGAAGTCGTTGTAGTTGCCCTTCGTGAAGTCGAACAGCACCTTCGAGTCGAGCTGCTTCGTCAGATCGGCGGTGAGCTGCGGTATCGTCTCGGTGATGTCGCGGACGGCGAGGTTGTTGATATTGTACTTCTTCACGATGTCGGCCCAGCTCGTTATGCCGATGACCGACAGGCTGGAGGCCGTCATCTCCTCGGAGCGGCTGGTGTCGATATACTTGAAGACGTTGTATATCGGCTTGCGGGAGACCGGGATCAGCTCCCCGGCGTCGCCGTCGGCAGACGAGGTCCAGATGCCGCGCCTCTGGTCGGAGGTGTCGAAGTGCTTTGAGTAGATCAGCGCCTCGACGCGGTCGCTGAACGCCGCCTGATAATAGGCGTAGGCGTAGGACGCCGCCTGCTCTGAGGTGGTGTCGGCGCCGGTGGAGGTCTCGGTGATGGTCCCGGCGTTTATCTCGCCGTTGCCGGCCGAGTAGCCGGTGATCTCGAACTCGTCGATGAGGATGCTTCTCGGCTGCCCGTTGTAGAGATACTGATCCCCCGACATGAGCAGGGTGAGCACGTCGATGTTCTTCATCGTGATGAAGGGAGTCGTGCTGTCGCCGGTGGCCCTGTCGTCCTCCCAGACGCGGGAGTTGGAGCGGGACGACGGCGAGGCGGTGATGGCGAGCCGCCACGGCAGATCGCCGGAGTATCTGACCTTGTCGGCGAACTTGCCGAGGAAGGTGAGGGCGTCGTAATCGAGCGTCGAGTCGGCCTCATGCGTGAGGTCGGAGACGAGGACGTTGTAGTTGTTGTCGAGGCTGATATAGGTGCGTGCGTCGGAATAAACCGAGCGGACGGCTGTGTCGAGTATGCGGTATGCGGCGATGTAGTAGTTGAGGAAGGAGTCCATGCTCTGAGCGCCCATCGAGTAATAGGTGCGGTTGGAGTTGACGTCGTATCCCCAGATGTAGCTCCCGCAGAAGCCGTGCGGACGGGCGGGATCGGTATAGCGCTCGCAGAGATAGCGGCAGAGGCCCTCGGCCCAGAGGACGGCCTTCTCGTTGCCGACGTTTAAGGCGAACTGCGTAGCCTTGTCGGACGCGCTCTCATAGTACAGGCAGTCGAGAGCTGAGCTCTGCCCGTCCTCGCGCTCGAGAACGAAGCGGAAGTAGACGTTTATCCCGGCGTCGGTCATGAGGCGGGTCTTGAAGTCGAGGCGGTCGAGCTCGGCGCGGGAGACGTACCATGTGGATCCGGCCCACTCATACGAGTAGGTGTCCCCGGCCTCGGCGGCCATGAGGGCGTTTATCGGCACGTCGATGAGGGCGTGAGAGACGCCGAGCTCCATGGCGTCGCCCCAGAGCGACACGCGGAGGCCTTTTTTGAGCGGGCTTCCCTGAGACTGCGGCTGCGGGAAGGAGTATTTGTTAGCGGCAAGGAGCTCGGGATTGTCGAAATATCTCGCCGGAGCGGCTATCTCGATGCCGTTCGCGCCTTCGGTGGCGACGAGCAGCTTGCCGAAGACGAGAGTCGGATCGGCGGCGAGATCGGCGCTTACCTTGAAGGTGATCTTCGAGTCGCATTTCTGCCCGGCGACAGGCGTGTACTCGGCGAGCTTCGACGCCGAGCCGTAAGGCGGCACGAGGTACAGCGAAACGGTCTCGCCCTTGTGCTGCGAGACGAAATCGTCGGTGAATTCGCATTTTACCTCATACGCCGTGAGATTCGGCTGCAGAGCCGCCGACACTATGGCGTTTTCGGATATGGCAGTGACGGCGCTGACCGCGACGCAGAGCGCCGCCGTAAGGATAAGCGTGAGCGCCGCAAAAATTATACTCCGCTTTACCCGTATGTTCCCTATCATCGCTTTCGCCTGTATCCCTTGGTGGTGTGGTTTTGAGGTTTTTGCCGGGGGAAAGGAAAATTTCTGAAGAAATTTTCCTTTCCCCCGGACCCCCTATCTTTCAAAGACTTTTACTACTTAACTATATTCTGTAAAAACGGACTTCGCCGAAAAACAAGATCTTATAAAGGCTGCTCTCACGCCTCGGCGGCCTTGGCGATGACCGTGAAATCAATCGGCTTGAGGCTGGCTCCGCCGATGAGACCGCCGTCGACGTCGGGCTCGGCGAGAAGATCGGCAGCGTTGGCCGCGTTCATCGAGCCGCCATAGAGGATGACGGCCGCGTCGGCGATATCGCCGCTGTAAAGCCCGCGGATGACGTCGCGGATGAGGGCGCAGACCTCCTGCGCCTGAGCGGTGGTGGCGGTGCGTCCGGTGCCGATGGCCCATACCGGCTCATAGGCGATGACGACGTTCTTCATCTGCTCGGCCGGAACGCCGGAGAGGGCGATCTTGGTCTGCAGCGAGACGGTCTCGGCGGTGATGCCCTGATCGCGCTGGGTCAGCGTCTCGCCGACGCAGATGATCGGCTTCATGCCGGCGTCGAGGGCGGCGCGGGCGCGGAGATTGACGGTCTCGTCGGTCTCGCCGAAGTACTGGCGGCGCTCGGAATGGCCGACGATGACGTACTTTACGCCCATCTCGGTCAGCATAGAGGCGGAGATCTCGCCGGTGTACGCGCCGTGGTCGGCGAAGTGGACATTCTCGGCGCCGATATTTATGTTCGACCCGCAGGCGGCCTTCTGAGCGGCGTCGATGTCGACGAACGGCACGCAGAGAAGGATCGTGGACGACGAGCACTCGGCGACCATAGGCTTCAGCTCAGAGATAAGAGCCGCCGCCTCGGCGGGAGTCTTGTTCATCTTCCAGTTTCCGGCGATAAGCGGGGTACGGAGGGATTTGTTCATGGCAGTGTGATTGTGTTGTGTGGGGGGTGGTGTGGGGTGGGGGATGAGTATGGGGGAGAGGGGAAGCTTGGGGAAGCCCTCATCTGTCGCCCGCCTGCGGCGGACGACACCTTCCCTGAATAAGTCGGCGAAGCCGACTTATTCGAAGGGGGAAGGCTCTGATAAGAAGATAGTCGCTTTGCATAGCTTCGCTATGGCGCGAATCTTCAATCAATGTTCGAGGCTCCGCCTCGAACAAAGTGACTCAGCCGGGGATAAACTTCGCGCGAAGCGCGTCTAGTTGCCGCAAAGCGGCAACACTGATAGAAGATTTACGAAGTAAATCTTCCTCTTAGAGCCTTCCCCCTCGAATAAGCCGAAGGCTTATTCAGGGAAGCTGTGGCACGCATCGAAGATGCGTGACGGATGAGGGTACGAAGACCCTTCGTTTTCCCCTCATCTGTCGCCCGCCTGCGGCGGACGACACCTTCCCCCACAGGTGGAAGGACTTAATATGAAAGTTGCTCCGCAACTTTCAATTAATGTTCGAGGCTGCGCCTCGAACAAGTGACTCATCCGGGGATAAACTTCGCGCGCAGCGCGACTTGTTGCCGCTTTGCGGCAACATAAATTGAGATTTGCGGAGCAAATCTTCATATCAAGTTCTTCCCCCTCCGGGGGGAGATGTCAGTCAGCTTCGCTGACTGACAGAGGAGGGTTCCCCGGCATGTCGGATAAAGGCGTCTCAGCCTTCCCTCCGACCTATTCTTACTCCTTATCCTCCAGGCAGGCGATTCCGGGCAGCTCAAGTCCTTCGAGGAACTCGAGCGAGGCGCCGCCGCCGGTGGAGATGTGGGTCATCTTGTCGGCGAAGCCGAGCTTTTCGACTGCCGCGGCGGAATCGCCGCCGCCGATGATCGAGACGGCTCCGGCAGAGGTGGCCTCGGCCACCGCCTGAGCGACGGACTCGGTTCCGGAGGCGAAGTTCGGCCACTCGGAGACGCCCATCGGGCCGTTCCATACGATGGTGCCGGCGCCCTGGATGGTCTTGGAATAGAGCTCCTGAGTCTTGTCGCCGATATCCAGACCCATCCATCCGGCCGGGATGGAATCGCTGTATATGCGCATGTAGATGGTGTCTTCCTTGTACTCGCGGCCGATGATGTTGTCGACCGGGATCAGGAGAGCCACGCCCTTCTCTGCGGCCTTGTCAAGGATGCCTCTGGCGAGGTCGATCTTGTCCTCCTCGCAGAGGGAGGTGCCGGTGGTGTTGCCGAGGGCGCGGAAGAAGGTGTAGGCCATGGCGCCGCCGATGATCAGGATGTCGACCTTGTCGAGCAGGTTGTTGATGACGCCGATCTTGTCGGAGACCTTCGCACCGCCGAGGATGGCCACGAACGGGCGCTTCGGATCGGCGAGAGCGGCGCCCATGATGCCGATCTCCTTCTGGATCAGATATCCGCAGACGGACGGGAGTCCGGCGTGCTGGGCGACTCCGGCGGTGGAGGCGTGAGCGCGGTGAGCGGTGCCGAAGGCGTCGTTCACGAAGATGTCGGCCATGCTTGCCAGCTCCTTCGAGAAGGCGGGATCATTGGCTTCCTCTTCCTTGTGGAAGCGGACGTTCTCGATCATCATGACGTCGCCGTCCTTGAGAGCGGCGGCCTTCGCCTTGGCGTCGGGGCCGATGACGTCGGCAGCGAGCGGGACTTCCTTGCCGAGGAGCTCGGAGAGGCGCTTCGCGACCGGGGCGAGAGAGTACTTCATGTTGAACTCGCCCTTCGGACGGCCGAGATGCGAGCAGAGGATGACCTTCGCTTTGTGCTCGATGAGATACTTTATCGTCGGGAGAGCGCCGACGATGCGCTTGTCGTCGGTGATGACGCCGTCCTTCAGCGGGACGTTGAAGTCGCAGCGGACAAGGCATCTCTTGCCGGAAACGTCGATATCCTCAACCGTTTTCTTGTTGTAGTTCATGGGAATTTTTCCTTTCGGGGCTTTGATTTCGGCGGGCGGATCCCGCTGACAGCTATACGGCGTAATTATATCATAAAAATACATTCAGCGCAAGGCGGTTAATGTAAAAATTTCTTATCGTTTTGATGCGCCCAAAGCGCCTCAAAGCCTTTCACAATGCGCAGTTTTAACATATTCCGCCTTGCAAAACCGGGCCGTTTATGATATAATATATACTCGACATAATGTCGCGATTTTTGAAAGAACGGACTGAGATACAGATACAACGATATGCCTGACAAAGATATGACAAATCCCCGGCCGGATAAGGATAATACCGGCGCCCCGGCGGAAGGGGGATCGCCGCTTTCCGCCCTCTGGGAGGAAGTCTTCGCGTCGATACTCGAGGAAAACCGTGACAACGTGCTGCTGAGGCTGACTCTCAGCGGCCTGAAGCCGGTATCGTTCGACGAGAAGCGCGCCGGCTTCTGGCATCCCTCCCGCTTTTACGCGCTGATGGCCGAGCAGCATTTCATCCCGCTCATCACCGACCATTTCGAGAAGATAACCGGCCTGCGACCGGAGATAGTGATAGACCGTCCCGACGAGACGCCGCAGACCCGCGCCGAGGCCGAGCTCCGCTCGCTCGGCGACAGGACGCCCGACACCGTCGGCGTCGGCGGGGACGATGAAAAGAAGGCGCCGTCCGAGATAATCCGCGAGGCGATGGAGGCGGGCTTCCCCGATCCGCGCGGCGGACACGCCGGGCCGTCCGAGAAAAAGCCGGATCAGGGCGGCATCCCGTCGCTCTCGGCGGCCGGAGCCTCGTCGAACCCGATCCACCGCTCAGAGTACACCTTCGAGAACTTCATCGTCGGCAACTCGAACAAATTCGCACACGCGGCGGCACTCGGTGTCGCCAGCGACCCGGGCAAGCGCTACAACCCGCTTTTCATCTACGGCGACTCGGGCCTCGGGAAGACGCATCTGCTCTACGCCATCACGAACAAGGTGTCGAAGGAGCACCCGACCTACCGTCAGATCTACATCAAGAGCGAGGAATTCACGAACGAGATGATCCAGGCGATCGGAAAGGGCACGACTCAGGCCTTCCGCGACAAATACCGCCGCGCCGATCTGCTGCTGATCGACGACATCCAGTTCATCGCCGGGCGCGACGCCACGCAGGAGGAGTTTTTCCACACCTTCAACACCCTGTACGAGGACCACAAGCAGATCATCATCACGTCGGACCGTCCGCCGAGGGACATCAAGACCCTTGAGGAGCGTCTGAGGACGCGGTTCGAGTGGGGACTGATCGCCGACATCAAGGCTCCCGACTACGAGCTGCGCATCGCGATCATGCAGAACAAGGCGCAGGCGATGAACCTGACGATCCCGAAGTCGGTGTACGAGTATCTGTCGTCGAACCTCGTCGACAACGTGCGTCAGCTGGAGGGCGCGATAAAGAAGATCGCCGCGCAGAGCTACCTCACCCGCGAGCCGATAACCCTCGAGCTGGCTCAGGACTGCGTCGCCGACATGATCCGCGGCCCGAAGGGCGAGGACATCTCGGTCGACAGGATAATCAAGGCGGTGAGCGTGAAGTACGGCATCTCGGAGGACGACATCCGGAGCGGCCGCCGCAGCCGCGAGATAGCCGGCGCGCGTAACATCAGCATGTACGTCGCGAGGCGTCTCACCGACATGAGCTTCCCCCAGATAGCCTCCGAATTCGGCCGCGACCACACGACGGTGATGTCGAACATCAAGTCGGTGGAGAGCAGGATCAAGGATGATTCTACTTTTGAGAAGGAGATCATCGACCTGATGGAGGAAATCAAAGGGTGAGGATTATTATCTCCCTTTGATCTGCGGGGAATCGGCTTCCGGGGTTTATTTCGGAAAATCGTTTCCATAGGTTTATCCATTGTTGGAATGGGACTTATTTCATTTCTCAGACTGACAGCTTTAATATTCAACTATTCCATTCATGGAATGGGACTTGGTCACTTTTCGATTCTCAGACTAATATTCTCAATATAAAATTATTCCATCATTGGAATGGGACTCTCCCCGCCTGCCGGCGGGGCGCCCTCGCCGGGCAGGCCCGCTATGCGCGGGGCACACCGTCTTCCTATCGAGGAAGACGGTGGAGAAGGCGACCAAAGGAAAACCTTACGGTTTTCCTCTGGACTCTTTTCCCTGAAGGGGAGTCACTGTACCGCTTCGGTATTTATTGTACTGAACAAAAGAGACCGATCATCCCTTTAGTCGCTTAAAACCGTAAATTGGTGAGATACTTACCATTCCCTTCCGTCACACATGTATCATTTCGTCCGATTTTGCCGCCGCGGTCGACGGGTATCGCTCATATGAGCGGCATGTGAGTGATTTCATTGTAAAAACAATCGGCATGTGAGTATTCTCTTTGAGAATACAATCGGCGCATCGCGTTGCTCGCTGGAGCGGTT
>CAMJPL010000073.1 GCA_946407735.1 uncultured Clostridia bacterium | reverse complement strand
TAAATTCGATCCAGATGGCTGATACCATAACCGCGACATTCCATTACGGAGACGGTCAGACTGTAGAAAACAAATACTCTGTCGCACAGTATATGCGGACAAGCGCTGCCTGATATCTTTCGTCGCCATCCTCGACAGCCTTATCGTACTCGGCGTCCTCCTCCGCCGTGACGGAGAACTTCGCCTTCTCCGGCAGAGAGTCGATATATTCCCTGGCTTCCTTCGCGTCCTCTCCGCTTACCGAATTTTTAACATTTCCGCCATTGACTTCCGGCGTGGATTGTGGTATAGTAGTATTAGCAGAAGGCTTAATATACCCTGCGTGCGTTTCGGACGTAAGCTGATAGTCGTCACTTGTGGCGGATGAGGCGGCAGGGTGAGAGCCTTCTTTTTTGTTTTGGATATAAGCTGAAACAACAGCAAGAGACTTTCTTCCGCTGTCCGGCACTGCTTCTACAACATAGAATGTGCCGTCGATCGGCATGGAGTATTGCACCATTACCGCCGGGGTTCCATCTCTGTTTGTATAGCTGTATGTCCCGGAGTCTAAGTCGCTTTCATTGATAGTTATGACTTTTGCGTCAGTGAAATTATCAAGAACATACGGTATTCTGGCGATATCCGCGATATTTGCCATAGAGTTATCCGCGCGGTGCATCGTACTTTGACGATCATATGACCGAATATGATGAAAAAACGCTGAATCTGATCCGAGCCATAGCAGACTACGGACATTACGCGCAGCCGTTCCTCTCTGATGTCAATAACTGGACGCTGGGTAAGGATTATGCCGTGATGACGGAATTCTACACCGGATTCTATGATATGTCTACGATCAGGGAAGCAGGCAAAAATTACTCTTTGACAAAGGATGTAAGCAATTCCGATATTACGAGAGTGACTTACCGTCTGGTACTCGAATCTGAGACGATGCTTGATGTATTTATGACGGTAAAGGAAGGAACAGAGCTCACAGCATCCGCCTCATTCAACGGGACAACTTATACGGCAGAAAAGCAGTCTGACGGCAGATATCGAGTGAGGATCAGCGGCATCTCTGCGCTTCAGTTCGGAGATAATATATCAATCAGCGGGAATGCCAGAGGGAACTTTACAATCAATGTTTCAGCGCTGGCATATGTCCGCAATGTGCTGAACAGCGACAGCTTCGGCGACGACGATAAAGATGCGATGGCAGCGTTCTATAAGTACTGCGAAGCGGCAATAGCTTATAATTGAAATTAATTTGGAGGTAATATTCATGGAAAAATACGAAAGTCTTGAGATGGAGATAATTATCTTCAAAAGTGACTATGTTATCATGACAAGCATCAACGATACTTACACACCTGAGGCAGAAGAGGAAACAACCTCATCCTGAAACATACGGCTTCACGGTCTGAGGTTTCATGTATCAGGATTAGACATAGCTTTATAACATCTAAACCATTCTGGCAGTCGGATATCAAAACCCGCCTGCCTTTTTTGCAAGGATATAAGTCACAGATAACACATATGCCTGTATAAGAAACTTCTGATACTTAATCAGGCGGGAGTATCACGATCAATACCCATATTCTTATGCTATACCTTTCTGCCAGTATATATCACTGTGCAAAATAGCCAATATTCCTCCTTCATCTTTGTTACCTGCTGTTTCTGTTTCTATTGACACTGTTATGCTGTCGGTGATATAATAAAAGCTGAATAATCTGATCGGTGAATGAAAACGATATCATGTAATAAAGAGTTATAATGCATTCATATAAATAAAGCCTACTGCAAGTTATTGTTTACAATCTGACTTCATATATTGGGGGGTATATCATATGAAGAAAAAACTCATAAGCTCTCTGCTTTTTTGCGCCGTCATATTATGTGCATGCGGTGAGAATTCGTCACAATCGGCACAGGCAGAGATTATCGCTTCAAATGAATCGGCTGCAACAGTTGAAGCGGAGACGGTAGATCAAAGGACTGCGTATCCAGGGAAGATTGAAGATCTTGGAGGCTATACAGTTACATTCCTGAATCAGGAGGACAATTTCTGGACTGGTGCTCATCATGTAATCGACTATGATGAGATCACAGGCGATTCGGTAAACGACGCGATATATGAACGCAACAGAACCGCCGAGAAGGACCTGAACATATCAATAAAAGTAGATAAACAGGACCTGAACGATATGTACGGCATACTCTCAAAAACACTCGCGGCCGGTGATGATGTATATGACGCCGCGTATTTTCCGCTGAATTTTGCCGGGAAAACAGCTTTTGGAAGCGATACCGTTCTGAATCTGAATGGAATATCAACGTTCCTTTTTGAGGAAAGCTGGTGGAATCACACATTCATAGACGCCGCGACATTGGGTGACGGTATACTGTACACTACCATAGATTACTGCAATCTTATGGGTTATTGTTACGCCAATGTACTGACGTTCAATAAAACCATGATGGATAATCTCGGACTGGCTGCTCCGTATGATCTGGTAAGAAGCGGCGGCTGGACATACGATGAAATGCTGTCATATATGAAAAATGCAGTGAATATAGGGACGGATGAAAGCTTCAGTATCGATATAAACGGCACCTGTACATATGGTTTCGCCTTCCAGCATGAAGAAGCGCCGACGGCCATGCTTCAGGGATGCGGAGATTACCTTATCGTAAAAGACGAGAACAACTTCCCGGTACTGCGTGAAGATCTGACGAGGATCGTGAACGCCTCTGAAAAGCTGACCGATCTACTGTCTCCCGAAGGCAACGCGGTGATGTACAACACGGCGGAGCTGTCTGGTTTTACTGTATTTCTTCAGGGAAGAGCGATGTTCTATCACACGTCTCTCGGAGCGGCTCACTCGGATAAATTCCGCAGCGCTGAGTTCGAGTACGGTCTGTTGCCCATGCCAAAGCTCGATCCGGAGCAGAAACAGTACGCGACAAATATAAGCCAGTATACTTTCGCACTTAATATACCCGTAACCGCTTCCGACCCGGAGCGTACCGGCAGAATAATCGACTACATCTGTTATCTCAGCTACAATGACGTCATTCCCGTGCTGCAGGAAGCGCTCTGCTATAAGGGCATGAGAGATGAAGACTCTATCGAGATGATGAATCTCATGCTCGAAACCGAAACCATCGACCTCGGCGTCTGCGCCGGACTGACATATGACTTCCTGTCTAAAATTGCCAACAATGAGCTGAAGGGCAAAAAGGAATTCATGTCGACCTTCGAGAAAAACTCCAAAACGATCCGGAAAAATATCGACAAGTTATTCGGTCAGGGATAAAGAATATGTATTATCTGAAGGAAGCGGGTGCCGTCATACCCAAGGATTCTTTTCATACGTCCGGATCGCGTTTCGGCATAGGGCTTGAAAAGCTGGATCGAAATCTGTACGATCCATCCGACGTATACGACAGACTGTTCAGGACCGGAGTCAGGATGGTCAGGATCCAGTCTGGGTGGGCGAGGACGGAGAAACAGCGCGGGATATATGATTTCGGCTGGCTTGACGATATAGTTGATAATCTCGTTAGACGAGGGATGGAGCCGTGGATATGTCTGTGCTACGGAAATCCAGTCTACACTCCCGAGGCATTAGATGAATTCGGATGCGTGAATTATCCTCCGGTGAAAACAGAAGAAGAACGCAGCGCATGGATATCATACTGTCTGCACGTCGTCGGCAGATATTTGGGAAAGGTCGACAAATTCGAGATATGGAATGAGCCTGAATGGTTATGGAAATACGGAAGCAGTCCCGAGCAATACGGGAGCTTCGCTATGATGACCGCGAAAGCCATAAAGGAACGATATCCGAAGACTTATATCATTGCCGGAGCCCTCACGAATCTTGACTCCGAATGGGTGGACAAAATGCTTTCCGGCGGGCTTTACAGGTACGCCGACGCTGTAAGCTATCACAGGTATTCCACAAAAGTCGAGACACTGCTTGATGAGATCCCGGTGTTCAGAAAAACACTTGAAAAGTATGGGATAAAAGATCTTATCAACGGTGAATCCGGATGTCAGTCGGCGCCGCACGGCGCGGGTGCTCTCGCCAAAGGGCGCTTCGGTACGGATATTCAGACAAAAATACTTCTGAGACGGTCGCTTATAGACCTGATCTGCGGTGTCAGATTCGCGTCCGTATTCACATCGGTGGATGTAAGGGAAGCTCTAATCGACGTAATAGGCGAAGCGTATTTCGGAATAATGGAAAATATATACGACGCGGATGGAAAAGTAACATACAAATACCGCGAAAAGCAGTCTTACTTCGCTCTATCCGGTTTTATTTCTGTTTTTGACGGGGATATAAGTCTGTCTGAGTCTGACGTTACATTTACTCCATCTTACTCTGAGCATCTGTTCTGCGATGATGACGACGGGAAAGGTCTGATCATACAGGCATTCAAAAAAGGCGGGGCGGGAGCTTTGTGCTATTACCGCCCGACATATGTTATGACTGCGTCTTATTCATCTACCGTTTCATTTGAGCTGAAGGGATTCAGCGGACGCCCCGCTCTTGTCGACCTTTACGACGGTAAGATATATGAGTTTGATAATGTGACTTTTGAGGAATCTGACGGTATCATGCGCTTTTCGCATATTCCTGTTACGGATTATCCGCTTGTAATTACATTCGGAAGCTTTATCTCATGACGCGGAGGAAAGAAATGCTTATATACGGAATATCGGACGGCGCTGTGATCCAGCGCGGAGATGACGATACATGTAATATCGTTATAGAAGGGAATTTTAACGGCGCGCCGGAATCATCACTGGGCAGACTGGATAAGATAGATGACGACAGATACCTTCTGACAGGGATACCGGTCGGCGGTCCGTATGAATTCGGGATATCCGATGATGAGGAACAGCTAGTATACAAGGATATATATGTCGGTGATGTCTGGCTTCTCGCCGGTCAGTCCAACATGGAAGGCGCCGGACGCATGAGACAGAAGGATTATGAGTCTGACTCATCTCCGATCCCGGAAATCCGCGCTCTTTATATGGATTATAAATGGAGGCCTGTCAGGACACAGCTTCATCAGCTGTGGCTGTCTCCTGACCCGGCTCATATGAGAGCTTTCAGAGCCGACAAGGAGAATCATGATAAAAGCGATATAAAGGCGTGTGATTTTTATCCCGCCGAACAAAAAAGAGGCGTCGGTCCAGGTTCGTTTTTCGCGAGGTCCATGTATGTCATGACGTCGGTCCCGCAGGGGGTGATACCCGCCGCCGTGGGAGGCGCGCCGATAGAGATGTGGATCCCGCCTGCCGATGACACCGACAACTACTATACCGCCGCTCTCAGCCGCGTTCGATGCTGCGGATCGAATATCAGTGGGATATTCTGGTATCAGGGTGAAGGCTATTCCGGCGATCTTGATGAATATGACAGGATGTTCGAATCGATGAGGCGCGGCATAGCCTCAGTCTGCCGCAGGGAAAACCTGTCGGCTGTTCAGGTGCAGACATTCAGATGTCTTCTCCCCTGGGCCTCGGAATCAATGGAATCGGCGTATTCCTGGAGCCGCTTCCGCGCGCATCAGACTGATATGGCGCGTTCGCTTCCGGATCTCAGGACGATCGCTTCAAATGATCTGGAGCTCGATGATCTAATTCATCTTTCGGCATCGTCGCACGAGATACTGGGCAGAAGAGCGGCAGAGGCCATGCTCGGTCTGATAAACGGATATGAAACCGAACCGGCATTCGATTCGGTGACATTATTGCCTGACATCATTGTGCCGAGCTGGTATGTTCTGAATATAAAGTACAACAATGTCGGCGGCGGTCTCATCTCAGCCGGAGTCCCGAGCGGCTTCATGCTCTCCGAACCAGATAAAGCGCCCGCTATGACATGGATGCAGCATACATCTCTGATAGGTGATACAGTTCAGATCAGAACGGAACTGACTGCCGAGCAGCTGCGCCGGATGTCTTTATGGTACGGATTCGGACATGCCTTTTACTGCAATATCACAGATAAACACGGACACGCCCTCCCATCTTTGGGGCCGATCGGCCTTAAAAATGTCTAACTGTATTTCCGATTACTCTATGGAGCGTTTACGATAATGAAGAAGAAGATATTCAGTAATGGAATCGTTTTTGAAAGCGATACCGAATACACGGCTGACAGAAAAAGATATGACATCTATCCTTCCGATGATTATGAAGAGATAAACGTCTGGTGGACTATCCTGAACAGCGGGAATATCCCGCTGAGAGCGGCGTTTGTCCTCAGAAATCTCAAAAACGTGACCATAGATCTTAACGGAGCGGAGATTGTCATGCATGGAAGGATAATGCCGTTTGCTCTGTTTGACTGTGAAAATATCACCTTCAGGAATTTCAGCATAGATTATGACAGACCGTTCTATACACAGGGGACGGTCATGGAATACAGCGATAACAGCGTGACGATAAAGATACCTGAACTTTTCGCGTACAGGATAGAAAATCACGATTTCATAGCGTTATCCGATTACTGGGAGCACAGGCTGATAACCGGAGATATGCTGCTCAGATGTATGGATCCGAAGACCGGGAGACCGTCGGCGAACAGCGGTGTGATCCTTGCGCTTATCGGAGACAGGATATACCCGCGGCCGAATCCGCCGCTTACTATCCACCATCTTTACGCCGATGATCTTGGTGACAGAATGGTCCGGCTGAGGAATCTCCCGGACGGTTTTGTGCCGGTCAAAGGCGAGATACTTGCCATGACGCATGAAGACAGACGCAAGACTGCTTTTCTGATAGAAAGGTGTACGGACACGGTTTTTGAGCATGTCCGTCTGATCCACATAGGCGCTATGGGGATAACGGCAAATCTGTGTCACAATATCAGCCTTGACGATTTCAGCATGTATATCGATGAGAAATGCCCTGACAGGATAATTTCGATAAATGCCGACAGTTTTCATTGTTTCCATTGCACAGGTCTGATGAAGGTGGAAAACTGCCGTTTTGAGAATATGCTGGATGACGCGATCAATATTCACGGAAATTATCTCGTCTGCCGGAAGAAGGTCGATGATCGTACCTTAATGGTACAGAACCGATGTGCCGGTATCAAAAATATGGAATTCATGCTTTCCGGAGATGATATCACGATCTACCGGCAGAACACGCAGGAAATCAAATGGAATGGGATAACTGAATCATCGGAATACATCGACGATGATCAGAATATGCTGATCACATTCAGGGAACCGATAAAAAGTGATATAGATGAAGGCGATATACTTGAAAACAGAAGGATGCCCGACATTGATATCAGCGGCTGCATGGTCAAATGCATGGGAGGATTCAGGATATCAAGCGGGAAGAAGGTCTCCATAAGAGACTGCAGCTTTGAAAACTCCAGCTTCTCGATACTGTTTTCCGGCGATATGGATTACTGGTATGAAAACGGGCCGGTTAAGGATGTAACGATACAAGGCTGCGAATTCATTAAATGCGGGATACCTGTTCAGACTGCCTGCGGATTCAGACCGACCGAAAAGGCTCCGTATTATCACGAGAATATCACTTTCACAGACAATCTGATTGAAGATCCTGAAAGGGAAATAATGGATCTGAGAAATGTTCGTAATATAGTTTGCAAAAGTAACAGAATCATAGGAAAAACAGATTGCGCGCTGCCGCTGAGACTGATCGGATGCGACGGCGTCACGATCGAAAAGTGAGATGCCGGAAAAATATACGGGGGGACAAATTGATACTGGACATAAATGGCTGACTTTCGACATTTATAACCTGACTGACTGCGTCGAATTGGCATAAAAAGGTTTACATTTTTTTGGTAATGGGTATTGCAATTTATTCAAAAACATGATAAAATATACCTTGCAAAAAAGCTAAAAAAACAATACCGCACCAAAAATCCGTAATAAATATTCTGCCTTTCTCAAAAAACAGTTTCATATCTCGGAGGAATATCAATGAAGTGTCCCAATTGTGGTTATACGGACAGCAAAGTCGTGGACTCCCGACCGACCGGCGATTCTAGCATCAGACGCCGCAGGGAATGTCTCAAATGCAAATACCGTTTTACTACATATGAATTCATTGAGGTAGGTCCGAACTTCGTAATCAAGAAAAACGGGACAAAGGAAATTTTTGACCGCAACAAAATACTTACGGGGCTTATCAAGGCATGCTATAAGCGTCCCGTCACAAACGAACAGCTTGAAAACATCGTTAACGACATCGAGTCGGCAATAGGCAACTCGATGAAACACGAGA
Source organism: uncultured Clostridia bacterium (assembly GCA_946407735.1). Taxonomy (GTDB): domain Bacteria; phylum Bacillota; class Clostridia; order Oscillospirales; family CAG-272; genus JAAZGC01. The sequence goes on along the minus strand of CAMJPL010000073.1, from coordinate 3,060 downwards.
TAAAGTCAAGCGATATAGGCGAGATGGTGATGGAGAAGCTTAAAGAGATAGACGATGTTTCGTATGTTCGCTTCGCTTCGGTTTACCGCAGATTCAGGGATGTCGACTCGTTTATGAAAGAGCTCTCTGATCTTAAGGACAGCAAAAAAGTAAAAGACAGCAAATAACAAAAAGCGCTTCCATGATCTGTCATGGAAGCGCGAATTGTTTATACCGGGTTTATTTTTCGAATATGAATCCGAATTTCTCTCTTGCGGCAGCTATATTCTGAGTTGCGGCGTTTTCATAATCTATAAGAGTGAAAGCCGCGTCGGCAAGGTGGAAGAATTTAGGATTTTCATAGGCCTTGCAGATGAAGCTCTGTCTTGGTGAGTTTATATCTTCGCCGCTTATCTGGAAGAACTTGTTCTTCTCGCAGAGGTTCATGATCCGGTCAAGCTGCTCTGCGGAATTGCGGGTAGGCATATATGTCACGGCGTCGAAACCGCAGTCCTTGATTACATCGAAAAGCTCATCGATGTAGTCATCCTCGAATTTCTGAGCCTTCTTGTCTCCGGTCACGCTGTCGCCGACATCGCCGAGATATGCGTAGGCAGATATGCCGCCGTACTCCCTGACCATGGCGATCCAGTCACGCACATCGGGACATTCCTTCGTGGCGGGGATATAGAACCGCTCAACGAGATTGCTTTTCAGTATTCCGAGTATGTCATACTCATAGAACTGAGGCGTCTCGATATCACCCAGAAGAGTATCGATTTTCTTCTGGCTCATCGGGAGCGCCATTTCGTTCTTAAGGAAATCGACTACCTGCCCGGGGTCAGGGTAGCGTGCGGTTATTTTCTTTGCCAGCGCGAACGTGATGTGTCTTTCGGTGACAGATCCGCCGACTGAATAATTCGATATCGGCAGCACATCCTTCTCGAAATCAAGAGAAATGTCGTAAGGACGCATTATCTCGTTGATATTTTCGCACATCGCGGCGTTGCGCTCGTTGCGGTAAGCGCGATAAGGCGCGAACCATTCGTTGACGGCGCCGATATTCTGATGCGGGATGCCGTGCATCGCGACATACGCGACAGAAGCCTGATCGGGGTTGTTTATCTTTTTGCCGTTAAGAGATGTTTTTGACATATCGACGCGGCATTCGACGCCGACCGTCACGGGCATCCCGTATTTTCTTCCGGCCTCGATAAATTCCCATGATCCTCCGGCGCTGTCATGGTCCATGCAGCCGGCGGTCTCAAGACCGTTCTTTTTCGCCATCTCGACAGCCATGGTGGGAGTGTACGGCGAAAAAGAATACGTAGTATGGATATGGTTGTTTACATATCTGATTCTGTTTTCGGACATCACGCACCTCGCTTATTTCAGCATAGCCTGACCGCCGGTTACCGGAACAGCCTGTCCGGTCTCGTATTTCTGTTCGATGATGTAGAATATCGCACGGACGACATCTATTATCTCGCAGCCGCGGTTCATCGGGACCTTGCTCTCATAGTATCTGCGGACATCCTCGACCGTTTTCGCGCCCGGGACCTTTCCGGCGTTGAGATACTGGACAAACAGTCCCTTTTCCGGATCGCTCCAGAGAGGACCGTTGAGGAAGTTGCCGGGGCAGACGGCGTTGACTTTGATATTGTCTTCCACAAGCTCAAGAGCGAAGCTCTGAGTCAGTCCTATGCCGCCGAACTTTGATCCGGCGTAAGCGAAGTTGTTTTTGGAGCCGTCAAGACCTGATTTGGAGTTGATCTCTATAACGTCCATCATATATTCGGGGCAGAACTGATGCTGGATCTTCATCGGTCTTGTGGCGTACTTCACGCAGAAGAAATAGCCCTTGTAGTTTACATTGGTAACAAACTCGAAGGTCTTGGCTGTCATTTCCTCAAGCTTGCCCGCCTTTGCCACACCGGCGTTGTTGACGAGCACGTCAAGTCCGCCGTAATTGAGTACAGCGGCGTCGACCATCTGTCTGACGGAATCCTCGTCGGTGACGTTGACGGCGACAGCGAGAGAATTCGGGATCTCGGACGAAGCGGCTTTAGCGCCTTCGTAATTCATGTCGGCGATCACGACATAAGCGCCTTCACCGGCGAGAGACTCGGCTATGCCTCTGCCGAATCCCTGGGCGGCTCCGGTCACGATCACGACCTTGTTCTCGAGTCTCTTCTTCGTCATTCCTGCGGAAGCTACCTTGCTGCGGTAGCTTTCGACCTCCCAGTTGACTATGAAGTCGATCAGCCAGTCAGGCATCGGGGAAGCGCCGCCGAAGGATTCGGCGTATGTCGAGATCTTCACCGCGTCAAGGAACAGAGCCATCGCGGTGTTGGCGGCTTTATACGTGTCGCCGAGAGCGAAAGCTCCGAGACCGCGGATATAGATGATGCGAGGCTTGTAGCCTTTATCGGCGGTGAATTTGTCAAACAGCTCTTTTATAGCGCAGGCGTCGGCGTCCTCGGGGACAATGAGTATTTCCGCTTTGTAATAAACTATATGATCGGGGGTGAAGCTCTTCGTTTCGGGATCATATTTCAGAAGCTCGTTGTTGACGAAGAATTTTGCCGTCGCTTCACTGCCTTCACCGTACATCATGCGGATGGCGGGAGCGAGGGAAACGGCTTTCTCTGAATCGTATTCCGGAATCCCGAAGTCGGGAACACGGGCAACCGACTTCTGGAGCTTCTTCATCGTCGAAGAGACAAGCTTATCGAGCTCTTCAACGGTATCGGCGGCAAAGAAGACACCGTGATTCTGCATGAACAGAAGATTCGGAGCCTTTGCGTTCTTTGAGCCGGACATTTTCGCGTCGATGGCTTCCTTGCAGGCCATGGCGAGCGTATATCCGGGTTTGCAGCATCCGACGATAATGGCGGAGGGGAAGAGCTTCTTTGCGGCGGCTTCATAGTCTTTTCCGCACGTAAGTCCGTTCACCATCGAGGGATGAACGTGAAGGACGTATTTCTGCGGGAAGAGGTTGTGCAGCAGCGTCTCTACGCTCGGACGTCTGTTCTCGCCCTTGACACGGGCGTCCATCATATCCGACAGGACCTCGGCCTC
>CAMJPL010000072.1 GCA_946407735.1 uncultured Clostridia bacterium | reverse complement strand
ACTCCATCCCGGACGGGATATTTTTTCAGAATACTTTGTTCCGCGAAGCGGAACACCAATCGAAAGTTGCGGCATAGCGAAGCTATGAGAAGCAACACTTTCCTATTAAGTTCTTCCCCCTCCGGGGGGAGATGTCAGTCAGCGAAGCTGACTGACAGTGGAGGGCTCCCCAAACGCAAAATATCCCCACCACCCCCACCGACACCCAAAAAAGCTTCCCTGAACAAGCCAGCATCTCTCGCCTTATTCAAAGAAGCCTTTTTTTATCTCTTTTATATCTTTCCGCCTATACCCCGCTCTCCCCCCTCACAGCGGCTTCTTCGCGATCCTCCCGTACTGCCGCGGATACCCTTCCGGCGTCGGACGTACCTTTTCGATCACGATTATCACCCGCTCCATCTCTTCCCCGCCGAAGGGGTCGGCAAGCGTGAACTGCGCCGTCTCCGATATCTCCCCGCCGAGGGCGGCGGCGGCGATCCTCGCCTCGCGCGCCTCCTCGAGGCCGGACGGGCCCTTCATGGCGATGAAGACGCCGCCGACGCGGGCGAGCGGCAGACACAGCTCGCACAGCACGTTCAGCCTCGCGACGGCGCGGGCCGTCACGATCCCGTATGCCTCCCGGTGAGCCGGATCACGCCCGGCGTCCTCGGCGCGGGCGCAGAGCGTCTTCACGCCGAGCGACAGCTCCTTTGCCGCCATGTCGACGAACCTCAGCTTCTTTTCGGTGCTGTCGAGCGCCGTGAAGGCGATGTCCCGCCTCACTATCGCCAGCGGGAGCGTCGGAAAACCGCCGCCGCAGCCGACGTCGATCAGCGTGTCCGGCCTCTGCGGAAGATATTTCAGCGCCGTCAGCGAGTCGGCGTAATGCTTTATTATCGCTTCCCTCTCGCCCGTCACCGCCGTCAGGTTCACGCCCCTGTTGAACTCGACGAGCATGGCGTGCAGCCGCCCGAAGTCGCCCGAGCGCTCAACGGCGCCGATGATGCCGTTCGCCTCGCAGGCCTGCGCAAAATAACCGCTGAAATCCAATTCGTCACCTCATCCCGAGATAGATGGTCAGAGCCGTCACGTCGGCCGGCGACACGCCGGATATCCTCGACGCCTGACCGAGCGTCGCCGGACGCATCGCCGACAGCTTCTGCCTCGCCTCGAGCCGCAGTCCGGCGAGCGAGTTGTAGTCGATGTCATCCGGCAGCTTTTTTTCCTCAAGGTGGCGCATCCGCCCGGCGTCGTCGCGCTCCCGCCTGACATAGCCCTCGTATTTGATCTCGACGACGGCCGACTCGGCAGCGGCGGAAGATATCTCCGGCCTCGTCGGATCGACCGGCGCGAGCTCGTTGTAGCCGAGCTGGGGACGCTTCAGAAGATCGCTCAGCATCGCTCCCTTTTCGGCGGGAGTCGTCCCGGCGGCCTCGAGTATCGCATCGAGCTCTGGCGACGGCTTTATGAATGTGTGGCGGCAGCGGTATATCTCGCGCTCGACCGCTTCCTTTTTTTCGATGTACGCCTTGTATCTCGCGTCGTCGAGGAGCCCCGCCGCACGGCCGATCTCGCACAGGCGCTCGTCGGCGTTGTCCTGACGCAGAAGGAGCCTGAATTCCGAGCGCGACGTCATCATGCGGTAGGGCTCGTTCGTCCCCTTGACGACGAGATCGTCGATCAGCGTTCCGATGTACGAGCTGTCGCGGGTGAGGGTCACCGGCTCGCGTTCTCTGATCGTCAGAGCCGCGTTCATACCGGCGATGAGCCCCTGCGCCGCCGCCTCCTCGTAGCCGGAGGTGCCGTTGAACTGCCCGGCGCCGTAGAGCCCGGAAATATCGCGGAATTCAAGCGTCGATGTGAGCTGAGTCGGATCGGCGCAGTCGTATTCGATGGCGTAGGCCGTCCGCATGACATGGGCGTTTTCGAAACCCTCTATCGACCGCAGCATCCTGAGCTGGACGTCGGCCGGCATCGAAGACGAGAAGCCGGAGAGATACATCTCGTCGGTGTCCCGCCCGCACGGCTCGACGAAGAGCTGATGGCGCTCCTTGTCGGCGAAGCGCATGACCTTGTCTTCGATGGACGGGCAGTACCTCGGCCCGGTGCCGTGGATCGAGCCGTTGTAAAGCGGCGAGCGGGAGATGTTCTCCCGGATGATCTCGTGCGTCGTCCGGTTGGTGTAGGCGATGTGGCAGAGCGTCTGCTCGATGCGGTTCAGCTCGCCCTCGTCGGTGAGCGTCGAGAAGGGGCGGATATGCCCGTCCCCCGGCTGCAGCTCGAGCCGCGAGAAGTCTATCGACGAGCGGTGGATCCTCGGCGGGGTGCCGGTCTTGAAGCGCATCAGCGAGACGCCGAGACGCGAGAGGCATCCGCTCAGCGAGTCGGCGGGCAGCATCCCGTCGGGCCCCGACGGCGTGAAAACGTCGCCGACGACGGTGACGCCTTTGAGATATGTCCCCGTCGCGACTATCGCCGCGCGGCACTCCCATCTCGCGCCGAGTGTCGAGATGACCGCCGAGACGCGGGGAGTATTCCCTTCCGTGACTTCGATCATGGAGATCTCCGCCTGAACGACGCGGAGGTTTTCCTGCCGCTCGAGCGCCCGCTTCATGTACAGACGGTAGGCCGCGCGGTCGGACTGGACGCGCTTCGACTGCACGGCGGGACCCTTGCCGCGGTTGAGCAGACGGCTCTGGATGGTGGTTCTGTCGGCGGCGACGGACATCTCCCCGCCGAGAGCGTCGATCTCGTAGACGAGCTGCCCCTTCGCGGTGCCGCCGATGCACGGATTGCACGGCATGTTCCCGACGGCGTCGAGGTTGATGGTGAAGACGACGGTGTCAAGCCCCATCCTGGCCGCGGCCAGAGCCGCTTCGATCCCGGCGTGCCCCGCGCCGATAACCGCAACCTCCGCGCGTCCGGCGGAATAAGTAAACATCAGTGTATAATTTTATATTTGAAATAAATAGTGATAGATAGATAGGATTTGAATATACAACTATCCTATATTGGAATGGGACTCTCCCCGCCTGTCGGCGGGGCGCCCTCGCCGGGCAGGCCCGCTATGCGCGGGGCACACCGTCTTCCCATCGGGGAAGACGGTGAAGAAGGCGACCAAAGGAAAACCTGCGGTTTTCCTCTGGACTCCTTTCCCTTTGATGATGGGCGCGGGAGATATAGAAACGGCGATTCAGCCGAGGCGTCGAACGAAGATCGATCTTTTGTCCAATTGTTATTTGTACCTAATGATTTCGAGCGAAGACCACGGGTATTTCCGACCGACGCTTGCGTCCGTACAGGACGCAAGCGGGATAGTCAGACTTTGGGCGTCTGCTCTCAGCGGACATGTGTTTTTCAAGGTGCATCCCTACTGCGTCGTTCGTTTTTGCGCGCATCGCGTTGCTCGCGCGACTCAGCCGGATATCCGGCTGAGTCTGAGGGATGAATGATACCGTGGAAGAATGAATTAAAGACTTATTTACGGCTGAGTCTATGGGATGAATGATACTGTGGAAAAATGAATTATAGGCTTATTTACGGCTGAGTCCATGGAACAAACGATATCGTAGAGATGCACCATTTCCCGCTTATAACTGGTGAGGGCTTCGACAAAAGTCTGAAGCCCCCGCCTGCGGCCTGTACGGCCGCAAGCGACAGTCGAAGGCTCCGTCTGTCTGCGCGCGAGTAACACGATGCGCGCCGGAAAAGTCGGATAAACGAAAATCTTCATATAACGCCTCGGCTGAAAAGCGTCCTCTATGCGACATCGCGCTCATCATCAAGCAGGGGTGTCCAGCGGGGGCGGCAGCCCCTGCTGGTCGCCTTCTCACCCGTCTTCCCCGATGGGAAGACGGGGCGCCCCGCGCGTAGCGGGCCTGCCCGGCGAGGGCGCCCCTGCCGGCAGGCGGGGGAAGTCCCATTCCAACAATGGATGTTGTTGGATATTCAGATACCAGTCTGAGAATCGGAAAGGCCGCTGAATCAAAATCTATTTTTGAAAAAGCAGCGACCCTTCCCGGTAATGTTTCACGTGAAACATTACCACCTCACTTCCGGATGAAGATCCCCTTCTTCTCCAGCGCTCCGACGATCTTCGCCGAGATCTCCTCCGCCTCCTCGGCGGTGAGGGTGCGGTCGGGGGCGCGGAGGGTGACGGTGTAGGCGAGGCTGATCTTTCCGGTCGGGAGCTGCAGGCCCTTGTAGACGTCGAACAGCTTCACGTCCTCGACCAGTTTGCCGCCGGCAGCCTTGATGTCGGCGATTATCGTCCCAGACTCGATGTCGGCGTCGCAGATAAGGGCGAAGTCGCGGTCGATCGACGGGTACTTCGGCAGCGGGCTGAACTCGCGGGCGAATTTCGCCATGCCGAGGATCTTCATGATCTCCACCGTACCGGCATAGACCCTCGTCTGATCGTCGAAGCCGTAGCCCTTCGCTACGTCGGGAGCGATCTCGCCGAAGCGGCCGAGATATTCGCCCTTCGCGGTGAGCACGTCGGCGCATCTGCCGCCGTGGAAGGTCGGATCGTCCTTCACGGCTTTATAGACGGCGTCCTTTATCCCCGCGTCGGCGAGGATGGTCTCAACGGCGCCTTTCATTGAATAGAAGTCGGCTCCGTCGCCGAAGGCGCCGAGGGAGAGCGAAAGATGCTCGTCAGGCAGCTTGTCGGCATCGGGCGTCGGGATGTAGACGTTCGCGATCTCGAAGAGCCATGCGCCGTGGCTGTGCATCGAGTTGTTGCGCTCGAGAACCTCCATCATCGACGGCAGCAGCGTCGTGCGCATGACCGACGTGTCCTCGCCGAGAGGATTGCGGATCTTCACCGATTCGCGGCGGCAGTCGTCGGCGGCCATTCCGATGCGGTCGTAGAAGCGCGGCGAGATGAAGCTGAAAGTGTAGATCTCGGAATATCCGAGCGACGTCAGGATGTCGCACAGACGCAGGCGGTAGGCCTGATGCGGCGTGTAGCTGCCGGGGCGGACGCGCGCCTTGAAGTCGGTCGCCTCTATGGTGTTGTAGCCCTTGATGCGAATGATGTCCTCGGCGAGGTCGTTCATCGTCTTGACGTCCTCGCGCCACGACGGGACGTAGACCATGCCGTCCTTTATCTCCATGCCGAGCAGGGTGAGCGCCTTTTCCATGTACTCCGGCTCGATGTCGGTGCCGAGGAAGCGGTTGATCACGTCGGGCTCGAGCGGGAGAACCGTCTGTACCCACGACTTCGGATAGACGTCTTCGATGCCCGTCTCGTCATCGCCGCCGACGACCTCGCCGGCGCCGAGAAGCTGAACGAGCTGGCAGGCGCGCTGAACGGCCGGAAGGGTGTTCTCCGGGTCGAGGTTCTTCTCGAAGCGGCCGGAGGCCTCGGTGCGCATGCCGAGCGCGTGGGAGGCGATGCGGATGGCGGCTCCGTCGAAGTTCGCCGACTCGAAGACGACGGTTTCAGTCGAATCGGTGATCTCGGAGTTCTCGCCGCCCATGATGCCGGCGAGAGCGACGGGCTTCTCGCTGTCGGCGATCACGACGGTCCCGGCTTTGAGGGTGTGTTCCTGACTGTCGAGTGAAATGAACTTTTCGCCCTCGACCGATTCGTGCACGTCGATGGCGGCGCCGGACAGGCACTTGTAGTCAAAGCTGTGCATCGGCTGGCCGTACTCGAGCATGACGTAGTTCGTGATGTCGACGATGTTGTTGATGGCGCGGACGCCCATGGCGCGGAGGCGCATGCGCAGCCAGAGCGGCGACGGCGCGATCTTCACGTTTTTGACGACGCGGGCGGTATAGCGCGGGCATTTCGGCGTCGAGATCGTGACCTTGAGGTAGTCGCGGATGTCGCCGGTGCCCTTTTCGACCTTCGGCTCGGGTACGGAGAGGACGGAGCCGTAGGAAGCGGCGGTCTCGCGGGCGAGGCCGATGACCGACAGGCAGTCGGGGCGGTTCGGCGTGATCTCGAAGTCGACGACGTCGGTCTTCATGAGCAGCGTCTCGGTGATGTCCTGTCCGGGGACGAGCCTGTCTTTGAGGTCGGGATCGTCGTTGAGGATAAGAAGTCCGTCCTCGATGGCGTAGGGCATCTCGTGGAGGGTCAGCCCCAGCTCGGCGATCGAGCAGAACATGCCGCGGCTTTCGACGCCGCGGAGCTTGCCGTTCTTGATCTTGACGCCGCCCGGCAGCTCGGCGGGAGCCTTGGCGACGGGGACATAGTCGCCGACCTTCATGTTCTTCGCGCCGGTGACGATCTGACGCGGCTCGTCCTCGCCGTCGTCGATCTGGCAGACGACCAGCTTGTCGGCGTCGGGATGCTGCTCGATGGAAAGTATCCTGCAGACGACGACGTTCTTTATGTCGTCGGAAAGAGTCTCAAAGCCCTCGACCTTCGACCCGGTGTCGGTCATGCGGTCGCAGTAGTCCTTGGTCGAGACGTCCGCCGTGCCGACGAACTCGCTCAGCCATTCTCTTGATAAAAGCATAGGTGTATTCTCTCTGTGTTGTTGGTGTGTGGGTGGGTGTGCGGGGATGGGGGCCCTCATCTGTCAGTCAGCGAAGCTGACTGACACCTTCCCCCGGAGGGGGAAGGACTTAATTGGAAAGTGTTGCTTCTCATAGCTTCGCTATGCCGCAACTTTCAATTTACGTTTGAAAGATGGGTGCCGTTTATATGTCAGAAATGGTGAAAATGATTGGTAAAGTACCATCCGCGCCGAAGGCGCTTTGTTCCGCGAAGCGGAACATTATTTGAAAGTTTGCGGAGCAAACTTCATCGGATAAGCCGAAGGCTTATCCAAAGTTCATTCCCCCTTTGGGGGGAGATGTCACGCGCTAAGCGCGTGACAGTGGAGGGTCTAACGAAGGGCTTCTCAAAGCCCTCATCTGTCAGTCAGCGAAGCTGACTGACAGTCTTCCCTGAATAAGTCCTACGGACTTATTCGAGGGGAAGGCTCTAATAGGAAATTTGTTGCTTTGCATAGCTTCGCTATGGCGCAAAATTTCAATTTACGTTTGGAAGATGGGTATCGTATATAAGTCAGTATGGTGAGAAAGATCGGCAGAGTCCCCTTGCGCCGAAGGCGCACTAGTTCCGCGAAGCGGAACACTAATCGAAGAAATGCGCAGCATTTCTTCCTCTTAGAGGCTTCCCCCCGAGGGGGAAGCTGTCAGACGCGAAGCGTCTGACTGATGAGGGCCTTCCCAAGCGAGGCTCAATACCTCACCCTTTCACTGCAAATGACTCTTTCTCTCCCGTCACTTCCCCATCTTCTTCTCCGCCAGTGCGAGCACGGCTTCGGCGGCAAGGCCGTCCTTATCCGCGCCGTTTATCACGAGGTCGGCGTACCAGCGGCTCGGCTCTACGAATTCGGCGTGACGCCAGCGGACGGTGTCGAGGTAGCGGTCGCAGACCTGCTCCAGCGTGTCGCCGCGCATCGCCATGAACTTGTGGATCCGGCGGTACATCCGCTCGTCGCTCAGCAGATCGACGAAGATCTTTAGATCCAGCTTTTCGCGGATATGCTCGAGATAGAGTATCAGAAGCCCCTCGATGATCAGCACGTCGGCGTCAGACGCCTGCGCCTCGTCGACGGCGGCGTAGAACTCGTCCATGCGGAAGGAGTCGGGGTGGTTGTGCTCGGGATATTCGACGCCGGTGAACGGCGCGACGACGGTCGGCGTCACCTTCTTGAAGAATGAATCCATGTGGATGACGCAGGTCTTGTATCCGGCGGCGGTGAACATGCCGTCGAGCTTCGCGGAAAGCGTTGTCTTGCCGGAGCATGTGCCTCCGGCGATGCCGATAGTATACATTGGGTGTCCTCTTTATAATGGAGCTAATGCAATTAGCAATTAGAAATTAGCAATTAGCAATGCAGGTAGAAATCTGAGCGAAGCTCAGATTTCAATTTTTAAAAGTATCAAAAGTTTTGCGGGGTCCAGGGGCGCTTTTTCAAAAGCGCCCCCGGTGGGAGTCTGAGGGCAAAGCCCTCAGCGGGGTCCAGGGGCGGAGCCCCTTGCGCTTCCCTTACGCGAACTCTCTCAGGAATCTTACGTCGTTTTCGTAGCAGAGGCGCATATCGTCGATGCCGTATTTGATCATCGCGACGCGCTCGATGCCGATGCCGAAGGCGAAGCCGGTATATTCCTTCGGGTCGATGCCGGACATCGTCAGCACGTTCGGGTGCACCATGCCGCAGCCGAGGATCTCGATCCAGCCCTCGCCCTTGCAGACGCGGCAGCCCTCGCCGCCGCAGACGAAGCAGGAGATGTCGAGCTCGGCGGAAGGCTCGGTGAACGGGAAATGATGCGGGCGGAAGCGCACGCGCGTCGACTCGCCGAACATCTTCTGCGCGAACAGCAGCAGGATGCCGCGCAGGTCGCCCATCGTGATGTCCTTGTCGATGACGAGGCCTTCCATCTGATGGAAGCAGGGGCTGTGCGTCGCGTCGACGGCGTCGGAGCGGTAGACGCGCCCGGGAGCCACGACGCGGATCGGCGGCTTCGTCGTCTCCATCGTGTGCACCTGCACGCCCGACGTCTGGGAGCGGAGCAGGATGTTGTCGGTGATGTAGAAGGTGTCCTGCGTGTCGCGCGCCGGATGGTTCTCCGGGATGTTCAGCGCCTGGAAGTTGTAGTAGTCGTACTCCACCTCCGGGCCGTCGACGATGTCGAAGCCCATCGAGCGGAATATCTCCGCCATCTCGTGCTCGATCTGGCCGAGAGGATGACGGCTGCCGCGGCGGTGAGCCGTCCCCGGCATGGTCACGTCGATGCGCTCGGCGGCGAGCTTCGCCGCGCTCAGCTGCTTCTCGATCTCGGCGCGGCGCGACGCTATCGCCGATTCGATCGACGAGCGGATGTCGTTCGCCAGAGCGCCGATCTTCGGGCGCTCGTCGGCGGAGAGCTGACCCATGCCGCGGAGCACCTGGGAAAGCTCGCTCTTCTTGCCCAGCAGGCTGACCCTCAGCTGCTCGAGCGACGATTCGTCCGAGGCGGCTTCAAGCTGCTTCTGCGCCGCCTGACGTATCTCTTCAAGTTTTTCTTTCATTGCCATGGTTTTATCATACCTCGATGAATGTGTTTTTGCCCTGTGCCGCTCCCGCGCCGGGAAATCAAAAGCCCGGACAGACAAAATCATGCCTGCCCGGGACGGATGAATGATCTCCGCGGTACCACCCGGAGTTCGGAAGGAAATATAAAATCCCTCCCGCTCTCGTTTGCCGCGCTATCGCCGCGGAAGCGCCGCGCCATGAAATGACGGCCGAAATGCGAAGGGACGGCCCGCGCGGGCGCGGTTTCAGCCTCTGCCGCCGCCTCTCTTTGCGTACGCGTCGGGAGGAAGATCCTCCCCGGCCGCCCGGCTCGCCGCCGGTGCGGAATGTATTTCTCCGAAACGGATAATTACAGATATTATATCATATCCCGCGCCGATATGCAAGGAAACGGCGAAATTTAACATCTCGTCAACAATTAAAAAAGCGCACCGCGCAGCGCAAAAGCCGTTTTGTCTGTGTTAAAAACTCCTGAAAAGACAGGATGGATGAGAATAAACCGGCGCAGCCTGCTTATTGAATAAGCCTGCTTATTCAATGGAAAAGGGAAACTTCTTCAGAAGTTTCCCTTACCCGATTATTTATTCGTACTCTGTTCCCCTCAGCCGGCGTTCTCTTCGAGAGCGGTGAGGATCTTGTCAAGAGACTTCTGCCAGGAGGATTCCTTCTTGGCGATGACGGAGGCGATGCCGTCGCCCTTCTTCGTATAGGCGCGGAAGAAGTTGTTCATGCCGGTGTCGGAATACAGGAAGCCGAAGTCGGCGACGACGTGCTCGCGGATGAGGTCGATCATCTCGGCGGACTCGGCGTCGCGGGAGTACTTGCTCTTCATGGCCACATCGAGATAGACCGGAGTCAGGTTGCGGCTGCCGTCGGCGGCCATGGCCTCGAGGACGTAGGTAGCGGCGGTCATGCCCTGCTCGGAGACGGTCTTCGGGATGCCCATGAGGGTGGTTCCGTCGTGGAGGGTGGTGCGGTAGGTCGGCTGGGTCTCGTCGAGCTTCGGCGGGGTGATGATCGAGAAGTCGTCGGCCATGTCGCGGAGGAGGAGCTCGATGTTGTACAAACGGCTGACGGCCATCAGCACGTTGCCCTCGCCGAAGGCGCGGACGAACTCATAAGCGCCGTCGGAAGCGGCCAGGTAGCTCGACGGGCTGGTGCAGAGACGGGTGAGCTTCTCGCCGAAGGTGATGGCGGTCTGCTCCTTGGTGATGACGATCTGCGGGACTCCGTCGGCGTCAAAGGCGGTGAAGTTCACGCCGGCAGCCATGGCGAGACCGTCGATCGGGTCCTCGGTCGAGTAGGAGAAGCCGAAGAAGTCGCCGCGGTTCGACTGACCGTCGCCGTTCAGATCCTCGTAGGCGCCGTCGACGTAGGTCCACATCTTGTCCATCGTCCACTGTCCGTCGCGGACGATCTGATAGATGTTGTCGTCCTGGAAGCGGGAGGCGAACTTGTTCATGTTCACGATGGTGCAGTACATGCCGCTCGTGTAAGGCAGGGCGATGTCGCCGGTTACCCAGTATTTCAGGCCCTTGTAAGACATGGCGTCGATGAACAGCTTGCCCCACCACGGCTGATCCAGCTCAAGGTTCGGCAGGTTCGCGAGGTTGGACATGTAGCCGGCGGTGGCGTAGCCGATGCACCAGTAGCCGTAGGCGCCGAAGATGTCGGTGTCGTCGGATCCGGCGAGGACGGAATTCTTCAGCGTTTCGCCGACAGTGCCCCATCCGTCGTCAAGGGTGTACTCGATCTTGACGTTGAAGCGGTCCTCGACCATCATCGAGCGCTTGTAGACCTCGACGTCGACGATGTCGGCGGCGTCCTCGAAGACCTCGAAGCTGTTCTTGTCGGACGAGAGGAAGCGGACGGTGTAGCCGCCGAGATCCTCGGTCTCGGGAAGATTGTCGGCGTAGAGCTTTTCGGTGGTCTCGACGGCGGCAGCCGTGTCGAGCTGGCCGTCGCCGGCCGAATTGCCTTCGGCCGGAGCGCCGGAAGACTCGCCGCAGCCGGCAAGAGCGGCGGCGGCCATTATCGCCGCGAGAATCCCGGCAGCGCCGGAACGCAGCAGATTGGTGATTTTCAAGGTGAAACCCTCCTGTATATTTGAAAAGCGCATAATACTAACGTAATTCTATCATATAAAAATAGATTTTTCTCCATGAAGGAGTAAAAAGGTGTGTGGATAATTATTAATTTTTATCGTGAGAGGGGAGAGGGGGAAGGCTGCCATTGGAAATGGGGGTGGGGGAGGAACAAACGCGGCGTTCGGGGAGCCCTCATCTGTCAGACGCGAAGCGTCTGACACCTTCCCCCGGAGGGGGAAGGACTTGATTTGTAGGCTTGCTCCGCAAGCCTCAATTAATGTTCCGCTGCGCGGAACGGAGCCCTCATCTGTCAAGCGGCGAAGCCGCTTGACA
>CAMJPL010000071.1 GCA_946407735.1 uncultured Clostridia bacterium | reverse complement strand
CACTGCGCAGTAGCCGCGCTGAAAAGCGGCAAGCATGTGCTGCTCGAGAAGCCGATGGCTATCACCATCGAGCAGGGCCTTGAGATCATGGCTGCCGAGAAGGAATCTGGAAAGATCGTTTCCATCGGCTTCCAGCCGAGATACGGCGCCAACTTCCAGATGGTCCGCAATCTGATCATCGATCAGAAGGCTCTCGGCGACGTATATTACGTTCAGACCGGCGGCGGCCGCAGACGCGGCATCCCCGGAGGGACATTCATAGATAAAGAGAAGGCAGGAGTCGGCGCTCTCGCCGATATCGGCTGCTACGCTCTCGATTTTGCCCTGAATTCCATCGGTTATCCGAAGCCTCTGACCGTATCCGCCATGAGATATGATTATTTCGGCAAAAATCCGAAGTATTACAACCAGTCTGAGCGCTTCTCGGTCGACGATTTCTCCGCGGCCTTCGTCCGTCTTGAGGGAGGCATAACCCTCGATTTCAGGATGAGTTGGGCTATGCACATGGACACCACCGGCGACTTCATATTCCTCGGCAAGGACGCCGGACTCAAGGTACGTCAGCCTCATTACGAGCTGTGGGGCGGCGCTTGGGACGGAACCGTCGGAGACATCACCCTGTATCACGATATCTACGGCAAGCCGACTTCCACGCCGATACCGATCGAGCGTCAGGAAAAGAGCAACCTCTTCCAGAATAAGGTACGCGCCTTCGTCGACGCTGTGCTTACCGGCGGAAAGGCTCCTATCCCGACATCTCAGATCATCTATAATCAGGCCATAATCGACGGCATCATCCGTTCCTGCGAGTGCGGACATGAGGTCGAATGCACGGCTATCAAAGACCTGTAATCCACGATAATATTTTTCGACCATACAATCATTCAGGAGGACCCAAAATGGCCAAAAAGCCCAATATCCTGTTCCTCGGCATCGACAGCCTTCGCCGCGACCGTACGTCTCTCTACGGCTACAGCAAGCTGACTACGCCGTACATGGACAAATTCTTCTCCAAGAATTCCGTCGTATTCAACAACATGTTCAGCCCCTCTATTCCGACTACGCCCGGCTATGCCTCGATGCTTTCCGGAATGGACTGCTTCACGACCGGAGTCGTCGCTCTCAGACATGAGGGCGGATACGGTGACCTCGTCACGCTGCCTATGATCCTCCGTGACAACGGCTACAACACCACATGCGTCAACTACGGCGGTTTTCCCGGGTTCGACAATTATCTGAATTATGAGGTCACATGGGGCAGCTACGCCGACGGACGTTCACCGAAGGCTGAGTCTCTGAACAAGACCGCTCTTCCGGAGCTTGAGAGACTGGCCAAAGAAGACAAGCCATTCTTCCTCTTCCTCCGTCATATGGACCCGCATTCCCCGTATCTGCCGCCGGCTCCGTTTGAGAGAATGTTCTACTCCGGCAACGAGTATGACCCGGACAACCATTCGCTCGATCCCGTTTACGCTTTCGAGCCGTTCCGTGACTACTTCTATTCATGGTTCCCGCCGGCCTGCACCTCTCAGGAGTACATCTGCGCTCAGTATGACGGTGCGATCGCCTATATGGACGCCTGCATCCAGCAGCTGTTCAACAAGCTCGACGAGCTCGGGATCGCCGATGACACCGTCGTTGTCCTTACCTCCGACCACGGCGAGACCCTTTACGATCACGACTGCTACTTCGATCATCATTCGATTTACGACAACGTATTGGCCGTTCCTTTCGCCATCAAGGCGTCCTGCCTGCCGGAAGCCACTCAGCGCTTCGACCAGATCACTCAGGAAAAGGATATCGTCCCGACGCTCCTTTCGGTTCTCGGCATAGAGTCCGACGTCAAGTTCGACGGACGCAGCATGTTCGATGTCATCGCCGGCAAGGCTCCCGAGGAGAACGAGTTCTATATCACCGAAGCGACATGGATGCGCAAGCACGGCTGGCGTACTCCCGAATGGAAGCTCATGGTGGCTCTCGAGCCCGACTTCCATTACAAGCCGCCGGTGGAGCTCTATAACCTCAAGAGCGATCCGACAGAGTATCACAACCTCGCCGACGAGCTTCCCGACGTCGTCAAGAAGCTGAAGGCCAAGATGGAAGCTCATATCGCGAAGCGCGAGGCCGAGACCGGCAGGACCGACCCGATGTACACCAACCTCAACTGGGCCGGACACGGCAAGCCGTTCGAGTCCTCCGACGAGGCTTATCATACCCTTCATATCGGCTCTCCCGACGAAGCGAAGAAGATCCAGGAGATCGCCGATAAGAAAAAGAAGGAAATGGAAGGCAAATAATTGAATAACCCGTACCCGCTGTCAGCCGATATCTCCGTCCGAAACGGTTATAAAACACTGACAGCGGATAACGATATACTGCAAATCTGAAAGGAGACGCACTGACGGAATTGTCAGCGCAATAATACAATGCTGCGAGTTTGTGTAATCGGCATGGGACATATCGGATTCATCCATGCCCGTTCATATGTAAGCTCTCCTGAAGCGGAGCTTGTGGGTGTCTGCGATATCCGCCGCGACCGCGCGGAAGACGCTGCCAAAACTTTCGGCGTCCCCTGTTTTCTCGACGCTCAGGAAATGCTGGATCAGCTGAAGCCGGATCTTGTATCTGTCACCACAGGCGGCTATGAATATTCCAGCGACCATTATATCCCGACCATGCAGGCTCTCGAAGCCGGGTGCCATGTGCTCGGCGAGAAGCCGATCTCGAACAATCTCCGCCATGCCGCAGAGATGGTCGAGACAGCGAAAAAGATGAACGTATGCTACGGCATAGATTTCAACCACCGTTTCACCCCTCCGGCAAGACAGGCGGAGAAGTGGATGGCGGACGGCCGGATCGGAGATCTCCTGTTCTGCAACATGGCTCTCTGGATAGGGAAATTCATGCCGCTCGATTCTGTCTACTATCACCTCAAAGCCCTCAACCCGCACAGCGTAAACATCATGCAGCATTTCATGGGACTTGTCGATGAGGTTTCATGCTTTGCCATGAAGGCGCCGGGACGCGACATCTGGTCGACTGCCTCGGTCAACATGAAGTTTGAATGCGGAGCTGTCGGGCATCTGACATCTTCCTATGATATCAAACGCGGACATCCGATGGAAAGATGCGAAGTCGCCGGCACTAAGGGACGCTTTGTCTTCGAGGATATGTGGCGCGAAGCCACTCTCTATCCCGCGGAGACGATGGTCAAAGAGGTTTACACCAACCCGGTCTTCGACGGCTATGCCGATTTCGAGGATACCTTCAAATGCCGCATCCATACATTCGTCAAACAGGTCGATTCCGGATGCAAACCGGAGGATATCGACGGCAGCGGACTCGAGGGCTATCAGGCTCAGCGCGTGATCCACGCGGCGATCAAGTCTCTTGACAACGGCGGGGAAGTTGTCAAGGTAAGCGAAGTGTTCGACTGATAAAACGGTGAAGCGCGAAATGTCATATATTAAAAGAATGGGAGCGTTGGTCCTCTGCGCGTCGATATCGGCGGGGATCCTTATGTCCTGCGGCGAGTCTGATAAGCAGCAGCCGCCCGCCGATTATACGGAAGAAGCGCAGGTAACAGCCGATATAGGGGAAGAGGTCGAAACCAACCCTTACGGAAAGCCGGTCATAAAGGACTTGCTTCCCGACGATCTTGATTTCGGGGGTTTAGAGATCAGGATCCTTCACCGTGACGACGGAGGGGATCTGAATCTTGAGATATACGCCGAGGACGAAACGGGAGATATAGTCGATACCGCCGTTTACCGGCGCAATCAGAAGCTTGAGGAACGTCTGAACATAAAGATCAGGGATTACAAGGTGGCGTCCACGATCCATGAAGGCGCGCCTGTAAATGAAGTGATCAGGAAGACCGTCGCTTCGGGTTCTGATGAGTACGACCTTGCCGCCAACCATATGAGTCAGGGTATGCCGCTCGCACTTGAGGGGATGTACCGCAATCTCATGGGGCTTCCGTATCTTGATTTCGATAAGCCATGGTGGGTCGCCGATTTCATGGAGAACATCACAGTATACGGCAAGTGCTACGCCATGGCAGGTGACATCGGTCTGACCATGATACAGAGCGAATATCTGATGTTCTATAATAAGACTCTTCATGAAGCTCTGTTCAGCGAAAATATTTACGATATAGTATATGGCGGCAGCTGGACGCTGGATAAACTCTCGTCGATGGCAGAGGTCGTCTACAGTGACCTGAACGGCGACGGTACAGCGGATTACGGAGATCAGTACGGATACTGCACTACGCCGATCAGATTCGTGGACGCTCTTCTGAGCGGCGCGAATATCCATATCACCGATATGGACGAGAACGGCGAACCGTATTTCTCGGTCGAACAGAATCCCAAAACCTACGAGTTCGTGGAAAAGGTACATTCGCTTTTCTATGACAATAACCGTTCACTGGTATACGGTGATCCGAAGGTCGACGATCAGGTCGAAGACGCTGAGGTATTGAACACATTCAAAAACGGCAGGATCTATATCGTTCCGAATACAATAATGGGAGCCGCAGGTCTTCGTGATATGGAGGATGATTTCGGCGTTATTCCCGTTGTCAAGCTGAATGAGGAACAGCCGGAATATGTTACGGCGCTTCATAACGGCTTCTCGGCATGGTTTATCCCAATAACGTCGTCCAGAGCCGACGAGGCGGCGGCGTTTTCCGAAGCGATGTGCTCCGAGTCATACAACAACGTGACCGAAGCCTATTATGAGATCGCGCTGAAGGAAAAATACAGCCGTGATGAAGAAACCCAGAAAATGCTCGATTTTATCCGTTCTTCCATTCGTTTCAATTTCGGCTGGGTAAATACCGGAAGCCTTGACAACGTTTATCAGCAGTTCAGGGATCTCGTCAGACTGAATTCCGACAAAGTCGCGTCATCAATAACCAAGAAGATGACCGCTTGTCAGAAAAAGCTGGATAAATTCCTTGAAATATACAGCGAACTTGATTAAAATCAAAAGCAATAACAATAAATACTGGAGGAAAACAAATGAACTCTCCGCTTAAAGTCGGCGTCGTCGGAATGGGCGGCATCGGACACACACACTGCAGATGCTACAAAAACGACGCTCTCGCCGAGCTTATCTGCGTCTGCGATCTTATCAAGGAAAAGGCCGATCAGGCTGCCGAGGAATTCGGTGTCGAGGCCTTCTATTCCGTCAAGGAGATGCTCTCCGCTCATCCTGAACTGGATATAGTCGACGTTACGACCTCCGGTTACGAGAACGGATCCTGGCATTATGTCCCGGCTATGGAAGCCATGGACGCCGGAAAGAACGTTCTCGTCGAGAAGCCGATCTCCAACGAAGTTACCGAAGCCCGCGAGATGGTGGCTTTCGCCGCTGAGAAGGACGTATATCTCGGCTGCAACCTCAACCACTACTTCACTCAGCCTGCCGAGCGCGCCATGAAGTATATGGACGACGGTCAGATCGGTCAGCAGGTATACTGCATAAACAAGGTAGGATTTGACGGTTCCGAGATGGGCTACGGCGCTCCGGACAAGCTTTCCAGATGGCAGAGACCTTACTCCCATGCCAAAGCCTTCCTTATCCATCCGTTCTCGGTAATGCGTTACTTCTGCGGCAACGTGACCCACATCCAGGCCTTCATGGATCGTCCGAACGCCCGCGACAAGGCCGGCGATCTGATGCTGTCCATCCAGTCGATCCACATGAAGTTTGAGAACGGCTGCGTCGGATACCTTCTGTCTCAGCGCGGAGACGCCGCTTTCGGCCTCGGCGGCTGGTGGAGCTTCGAGCTCGCCGGAACCCGCGGCACATTCGTCATCGAGAACTGCGTTGAGAAGCTGACGTACTTCCAGGCCGGCAAAGAGCCTGAGGTCATGGACACCGGCATTAAGGACTTCAGCTCCACATTCCCGAACAGAATCCACGCTTATCTTGAGGACGTGACAAATCAGGTCCCGAAGGATTATCTGCGCTCCTCCGGACGTGATGCTCTTGCCTGCCTCGAGTACATCTTCGCTGCCATTGACTCCTATGAGTCCGGCGGAGAGATCGTTCGTCCGCACGCTCTGCCTCCGATGCACGGCGATCCTCACATCATTCACTGATAAAATTTATAATTTAAGCGGAGAGGAACATCTTATGATGTTCCTCTCCGTCTGCTTATATTAATTTACATATTATCTCAAAGCTCACCGACGGCGGGTGTATAATCTCCAAGCATTACTTCAAGATTGCCGTTTCGTATCCTGATCTCATCCAGAAGCTCTTTCGACTTTGACAAATCCTTTAAGGTTACGTCATACTTAAGTCTGAACATGCTTCCCATATTTGTGGTTTTTACCTGAGTCATGGTATGAGTTTCGGTGAATTTATCTAGTACCGGCTCAAACACGCCGTCAAAATCAAGGTTTTCGGGAACCGTTATAGTCAGCGTCTTCTGTAGCGCTTTGAGCCTGCCTTCTCCGATACCGGTTATGTTGAGGATCATGAACACCGCGCAGAGCAGGATCGTATAGATAAAGCCGTAAAGGAGAAATCCCATTCCAAACACAAGGCCGGAACCCATCGCCAGGAATAACATCGTTATTTCCTTTGCCGATCCCTGAGCCGAACGGAATCTGACAAGGCTGAACGCTCCGGCAGTTGCCACTCCGGCTCCGATGTTCCCGTTTACCAGCATTATTACTACGCTGACGACTGCCGGCAGCATCGCGAGAGTCACAATGAACGATTTCGTTGATCTTGATCTAAACGAGTAAGCGAATGCCGTTATAAGACCGGCGGCCAGCGCGCAGAGCACACATATCATGAAATTCTGCAGGGATATGACTGTTTCGGCGTAATTAAAAACGCTTCCGAAGATGTTATCAAACATGGTATTTCCTCCGCTATTCTCATGCTCGAAGCGAGCATTTTTTTATAAACCGTACCGTATTTTGAGAATGAATAAGGATATATTTTAAGCCCAGACAAAAGGGAAGCGCACCATATGGGCATCGCGGCTCCGACCTTTATCTCCATCAATGTCATGCCGTTTTCAAGCAGTGATCTGCCCGATGGATCAGACATCAGGGTCAGATCATGGATCCGTCCCAGTATATTTTCATCAAAGGTAACGCGGGATTCATGGTCATCCTTCGCGTAAAATGCTTCACGCTCGTATGATATATACGCCTTCGGCTCAAGATCTCTGTAGACGCTTTTGAAATAATCGATCTCTCTTGCCACCTGTGAGCTGTCCGGGCATGTGATCTTATCGGACAACCACGCCGTTGTGTATCTGAGAGGAAGCCCCATTCTTCTTTTGTAGACTACCGAATCATATTTTTTCTTAAGCTCTATGAAAACGTTGTCGTCATATCCGGGTCGGGTGTAAGATCGCACTCTCAGCTTTTCTTTGTACATCGGTTTTTCAATGGATCGTCTTGCCAGACGGCAGTCGGGAGTGTCGTAATAGATATTTCTGATCACCGATCTTCCGAATGAGTCAGGCATCATATATTCTCTCATCCCGTTCATGAACGCGGATTTCTGCTCCGATGTAAGCAGATATTTTATTTCATACCGCTTGAACGTCATCTGAGTGGAGATCATCCGGTATCAACTCCTTAAATCTGTATCTCTGTTGTTTCATCGTGGTTATATTATAACTCATTATGCTTAATCAAAGCTTAAAGAATTATTTTTTACGAAAAAAGATCCTCAGATTTCGGCAAATCCGAGGATCAAATATATAATTAGTAATATATCAATCAGTTCTCCGATCGCAATTCATCGAGCTTGCTTTTTATGGATTTCATATCTGTAAGCATCTGCTCCCGCGCTCCGGCATTAGGTCTGAGAAGATATGACGGATGATATACGACCGTCACCCAGAAATCACCTTTTTTTACCCATTTGCCGTGGTCTTTGGTGATACGCAGATTCGGGTCTATCAGCTTCATTCCCGAAACACGCCCGAGACATGCTATTATCTTCGGCCGTACAAGCCTTACCTGCTGACGCAGATATCCGATGCACGCTTCTTCTTCCGCCGGAAGTGGGTCGCGGTTCTGAGGCGGACGGCATTTCAGTATATTGCAGATATAGACAGAATCTCTCTCTATACCTACCGCCTCAAAATATTTGTCAAGCAGTTTTCCGGCTCGTCCGACGAACGGTATGCCGCTCAGATCCTCGTTTTCTCCCGGAGCCTCGCCGACAAACATAATATCGGCTTTTCTGTCTCCGCAGCCGAGAACACAGTTTGTCCTAGTGCTGCCGAGAGGGCATTTATGACATCCGGATGTTATTTGCTCAAGCTCTTCCCAAAGCCTGTTTATATCGTTATTGTCTGCCATAATATTATTTTAGTATGCAGTAGTATTCTCTTAAATAAATATCATTCGGCCCATTTTGCCTGACTTGCATAATACTCCAATATACCGTCAGCAATCGCCATACCGGCTGAATCGATATTCTTCTTGTTATCGTCCATCATCATGTCGAATTCCTCGACACTTGTTATAAAACCGACCTCAAAGAGCGCCGACGGGAATTTCGGATTCCTTACGATGGCGAGGCGCTGCTGCTGTGTCTGGCGCTTAAGACGGATCAGAGCTGATGCCAGCTTGTCCGAAACTATATCGGCAAGCGGCCGTCCGGCGTCCGTGAAGTACAGTCCCACCTCACCTCTTATAACGGTTATGTCAGTATCAAAGGACATCGAGTTCTGATGGATCGATATAAGCAGATCGGGAGACATCGCGGCATATTCTTCACATCTTCCGAGGAGCGGATATGTCTCATCGTCGGTCCTGGTCATTATGACCTCAGCGCCGAGTTCCTCAAGCCGCTTCTGTGTCACGGAAGATATCTCGAGGTTCATATCCTTTTCATAGTACCCCGGTATTGGCGATCTCGCCCCGGTCTCACGGCCGCCGTGTCCGGCGTCGACAACTATCTTAAGCCCATCGAGAGGCTTGTCGGACGAGGCATCTATTATCTTCGGATTTCTGAAATCTACAATGAGCTTGCCGTCTTCATATCTGTAAGAGAAACCGTAGTAATTATCCCTGTCTTTAAGCCCGAGATAATATTTAAAGACGTTCTGACGCGCTCCGATGCCCTTATCCGTCGAATTGAACAGCGGATTCTGCGTCATCGAGATCGAAGGCGTATTTGACGTGATAACATTATACAGCGTCATTGAAACGTTGTTTTTATCATCAATGAAGCAGTTGAATGGTACGTTTTCGGAAATCTCAAATGTCACAGTGGTGCATTCTTCGGTTTCAGACATATACGCGGCTGAGATCATGGCGTTCGGAATTTCATTTCCGCGCAGCTCTGTCACGTCTTCTTCCGCGACATATCCTTTCATGCGCAGACGATACCATCCGTCGGCAAGCTCAACGGCATTGTCCCGCATACCTGACATAGCCGAGGTGTAGTCGTCATAATACCAGCTGTCATGAGAAACCTTAAGATAGGTATCGTCCTTTTTTATCTCAACCGGTATCGAGAAACCATCATCAGGGGAAAGACGAACTCGTGAGCCTGTCTTCTCGGATCTGTATTCGCCTTTCTCGGCCGTAACGGTGATTCTTCCGAGATCCTGAAGTCCGGATTCCGCCGTATATTCCGGCAGTACGAGAGTGCCTGTGTATGTGTCGGAATAAAGGATACTTCCTTTATCCGGGGGATTTACAGTCGGGGAAAGCTCGACCTCCGATCCGATAACAGACGCTTTGACCGCAGAGCCAGCCGGAGCCGTAACCTTTATCTCAAGTTCGGTGCCGCCCAGCACGATATATTCGCATGTCGGGGACACGGAAGAGATCGAGAAACTGTCTAATTTATCATATTTGGATGCCGATGATGACGTCGACTGAGCCGGAGGCTTGCCGTTGTACAGGGTAAAAGTCTTGTTTTCCTCTCCGTGAACGAATTCAAATTCGTTTTTGCCGTTTCCGAGACTCACATAGACAGAGAAGTATCCGTTTTTAGTCAGGCTCACCGGTCTGCCGTTCATGTAAAGCGGAACGGATGGATCACATCTTCCGATTATGTATGAAGCGTTCAGACCGATATCAGCACCGTCATCCGGAGATCCGAATTCAAGCGGGACTCCGTTCGCTATGCCGACAGTCTCATAGTCTATATCGTCCGCCCACAGCGTTTTCAGATTTGACCTGATCCCCTCGGTGTCCGTTTTTATCTGCTCGTAGCCGTACATTATGCTGCCGCTGTATGCTCTCTCCGAACGCGCGAAAGCGATCTGCTGGCTGATCTCATCCGAATTGCCCCATTCTCCGACGCGATACGCAGCATGAGTGATATAAAGGCGGACTTTTTCATGTCCCGACATCTGAGCGTTCCACCAGCGGCATAGTATGTCAAAGCGCGCGGCAGATGTGGTGAACTGCCAGTATATCTGCGGAGCTATAAAATCTATATACTCGCCCTCTATCCAGGCAAGCGCGTCAGAATAGATATATGTATATGAATCGAGCCCGGACGTGTCTGAGCCTCCGTTTCGTCCGTCATTGTTCCGCCAGATCCCGAAGGGAGCTATACCGAACTTGCAGTAAGGATTTTTGCTTTTGATCGCATCATAGCAGCCTTTTACGAGATCGTTGATATTTTCCCGGCGCCAGTCTTCGAGATCGATATTGTTCGCGTATTTGCGGTACGATCTCCCGTCGTCGAATTCGGCGTTTTTTGTAGGATACGGATAAAAATAGTCGTCGAAAATGATCCCGTCGGTATCGTAGTTCTCGACAAGCTCAGTTATACCGCTTATGATCAGCTCTCTCGCCTCCGGCACTCCCGGATCATAGTAAAGTCTGCCGTCGGCGTAGGCGACAGTCCAGTCGGGATGCTGTCTAGCCGGATTGTTTTCCGAAAGGGAGCCGACGCTCGTCTGAGGCTTATCCGACGTACCTGTGGTTATGCGGTAAGGATTTACCCACGCGTATACGCGAAGTCCTGCTTTATGAGCCGAGGTGAGAAGATAATCATACGGATCAAAGCCCTTTGGAAGCTCAGATCCCTGAGTTCCGGTGAGAAAAGCGCTGACAGGGAAGATCTCGGATTTATATAACGCATCTCCGGAAGGTCTGACCTGAAACATGATAGTATTCGCTCCGACGCTCCGGCAGACAGAGACGATATCATCAAGCTGTTTTTTCAGACTGTTCACATCGGTCGTCGGCTTTTGGGGAAAATTGATATTTTCGACCGTAGCGATCCATATCCCGCGCATCTCTTCGGAATCTCCCGGCATATTGCCGGAGTAGACAGGAGCCTCTTCCGGCTCATTTTTTTTCATAAGCATCGGTACCCCGACAATAAACGCTGATATCAAAGCCGCCCCGGCGAGGATCGCCAAAACGGCAAGAAGAAGCCATGTGCGCGGCTTTATCCCGGCGACGGAACCAGACGGCGCGGACGGCCTTGAGCTGCCTTTCGCGGTTTTATGCTTGATCACTCTCGGGCGTGAGGCTTCCGTGCGGACAGATGAAACGCCGCTGCTCGCCATATCTGCGGACGAAGGTATTTTATCTGTCACCGACGCACCTTTATATTCAGGGCGTGAAGGGGGGATGTTTTTTGTATATTGGGTGTTATTATCAGGCATTTCAGATTTCATTCAAAAAAGAGGTCAAATAAACTGTCATAAATAATTATACGTCCGTTTGACCTCATAATCAATGTTATTTTATTAATCTTGTCGGAAAATGA
>CAMJPL010000070.1 GCA_946407735.1 uncultured Clostridia bacterium | reverse complement strand
ATAGATTAAAAGCCTTATATATTTGTTTCTGTGCAGATATTTAATGAGCCTGTATTTTTTTAAATGACCTGCTGTGCGCGTGCACAAATATGGGTCTGCTTCATATTATATGAAAATCTCACAACAGGCGGTCGCTGATCTTGCGGGGGTGTCCCGCGGTACGGTAGACCGTGTAATAAATAATAAACCGAATGTCAAGCCGGAAACCAGGGAACGTGTTCTCGCCGCTGTTGAAAAGCTCGGATACAGCCCGAATTCAAACGGAAGAGCGCTCGCTCTGTGTAAAAAGCAGTTTACCGTTACTGCAGTTTGTCCGGGACCGGAAGTTCCTTTTTTCAGTGATGTATTGGCAGGGATCGAAGCGGCGAAAAACGAGCTCGGCGATTTCAATTTTTATGTCGATTATATATTTACTTACGGCAAAACCAGTGAGAGTGTAATTGCGGAGATAGATAATGCTTCGACTCAGGCTGTTATGATCGCTGCCGAGGATACACCGATTATTCAGAAAACCGTAAAAAAAGTCACTTCCCGCAAAATCCCGGTCATAACTTTCAATTCGGATATCAGCAAATGCGGGCGGCTTTGCTTTGTCGGTCAGAATCTGTACAAAAGCGGAAGGATCGCCGCGTCGCTTATGCAGAATCTGCTGCGCGGAGAAAAGGCGAAAGTGATCATAGTTGCCGGGAGCCAAAGGTTTCAGGCACATAAGGCTAGGATCGACGGATTCATAGACGCGCTCGGCGAATACGCCGCTAACATCCGTATCGCTGATGTGCTTGAGACGAATGATGAATATGAAAAGACATATCATGCCCTGAGTGATTCACTGTCCGGACACAGCGATATAAAAGGGATATATCTCGCCTCAGGTCATATAAACGGCGCGCTTGAAGCCATCCTTGAGAGCGGGAAGAAATACGCGGCGGTTGCGAACGATCTTTCTCCGGCGATCGAAAAAGCACTGAAAGATGATATATTTGATTTCACGATATATCAGAATCCGTTCGAACAGGGCTACAAACCTGTTATGCTGCTGTTCGATTATCTTCTTAAAGGCATAAAGCCGTCTCAGACTATATATTATACAGACAATACGATCATAACAAAAGAAATGATATAAAAGCGATTGTTTTTCTGTTTTCTGCTGCTTTGAGATTTTCGCAAATTATGTGCCCGTGCACAAATAATAATTGATGAATAACCATCTGTGAAAGGAGATATTTAACATGTCATTCGACCCCTTTGTATGGTACAGCGAACCACCTGCAGATATTCCTTTCCGTCCTTCGGAACTATGGAGAAATCTCCGCTTTACCGGAAAAAGCCGTCATTATCCGATCGCTGACACATGGTATCCGTGCTGGGCGTCCGACGGAAAGCTTTATTCACCCTTTACCGACGGAATAACCGACGGAAAATTCGCGAAATCATACGCGGAGAATCACCGCGATGAAAACGGTCATCTTCTCGTGGATTTCACGACGACGACCTGTCAGGCGATCATAGAGGGCGACGACCCTCTTGATTTCAAGATCACCGCTCTCGATCTTCAGTACGCCGACGCTTATCCATACGCGGGGCGTTATCCCTGCGGGTCGCTTGTTTATAACGGCGTATGGTATTACGGCACATACTGTCTCGGACCGTACGGCACGACATGGTACGGCAGGGAGAGCTTCAACTGGCCGCAGCTCGGCCCGTTCGTAGGATTCAGGATCTCCGAGGATTACGGAAAGACATGGATTCCATGTCCGCATACCCCGGAAAAGCCGATCTTCGGCGAATGCGGAATGTGCGGTTATCCGGTCAAGATCGGCGCTCCGCATTTCGTCGACTTCGGAAAAAACATGGAGCATTCACCGGACGGCAAGGCTTATCTTATGGCCCACGGCTCTGATCTGAAATTCTATCCTGTCAAAATTGAAGATTTTACTCACAACAGCTGGATCACCGGAGATCAGATCTATCTTATCCGCGTTACTCCGTCAATCGAAACCATGAACGACCCGACCGCTTATGAGTTCTACGCCGGAAAGGACAGCGACGGCAATCCGGTATGGTCAGGTAAATTTGAGGATATCCAGCCTTTACTTGAATGGCAGAACAACATGGGGTGTGTTACCTGCACCTACAACGCTCCTCTTAAGCGTTATTTTATGACGATAACCGACGGGCACAGAACGGTTTCCAAGTTTAACACCTATATTCTCGAAAGTGACTCACTCACCGGTGAATGGAAGCTGGTCGTATATATGAAATATTTCGGCCAGGAAGCGTATTTTGTCAACTTTCCTTCCAGATTCATTTCTGACGACGGAAAGAAGATG
This sequence comes from uncultured Clostridia bacterium, assembly GCA_946407735.1. GTDB lineage: Bacteria > Bacillota > Clostridia > Oscillospirales > CAG-272 > JAAZGC01. Next base: position 9,431 of record CAMJPL010000070.1, on the reverse strand, counting down.
TGGGTCTGCTATTCCGGCAATTTCGCAAAGGGCTGGACTGGAGAACCGATGGAAGCCATGCCGCCGGACAGCGCTTACGGTATGGTCATGCAGGAAACCGAAATCTGCGATATAGAGTGAGAATCATGTTTTAACTTAACGAAAACAGATATGTGATAAATATATCGGAAAGGCCATAGATCATGAAAAAATATATATCCGGAGCTCTTGCCGCGTCAGTCATGCTATGCTGTCTCATATCCTGCGGCGAATCGGTCTCCGGCAATCCGACTGAAGCTACGGCTGCAGGTAACGCGACCGAAGCAGCGGAATCAACCGGCATATATGACGTCCTTCAGGATAATAATTATAACGGATATGAATTCCGCGTACTTAACAACCTGTCAAATGTGGCGTATGTCAATATCGGTGAAAAAGGGCTCACCGGCGAAACTCTGGATGACGCGATGTACAACAGAAATCTGAGAGTCGCGGAGAAGCTGAATATCAAATTCAATATCGAAAACAGAGAATACCAGGATACCTATGACACGATATCCAAGCTTGTCATGTCCGGCGACGATGTTTACGATATGTACACCCTCGATCTGAGCTGGATGAGGCAGCATGCCTTAAACGGGTATATTTTCAATACCGCCGATATCAAATCCCTTGATATAAATAATCCGTGGTGGGACAAAAACGCCATAGAGTCGGTGACGGTATGCGGCTATTATTACGCGCTGCTCGGAGATCTTCACGTCGGCTACTTTGATACCTTCTATCCGGCGGTATTCAACAAGAATATGGTCGAGAATCTTGGGCTTGACGACCCGTACCAGCTTGTCCGTGACGGAAAGTGGACTCTTGACATGATGATAGACATGATGATGTCGGTGAAGCAGGATCTTGACGGAGACGGAAAATGGACGGAGAACGACCGCTATCCGTTTTCAATGTATCAGGACAACGCTTCTATATGCCTTCTTTCCACATCAAACGTAGAACTGTTCCCGAGGGACGAAAACAACCTTCCGGTATGGAAGGGACTGCCGGAAAGATATGTCGAGACTTATGAGAAACTGGCCGACACGATGTTCAGCGAAAAGACCAACAACGCGAACAACTGTTCCGGGAACGTAACGAAATCTGATCTCGCCAAACACCGTGCCATGATGCATATTGGAGAAACCCTGTTTATGTTCGAGCCACTCGGAGCCGTAAAGGATCTGCGGGACGTCGATTTCGCTCTCGGAATCGCGCCGCTCCCGAAATACGATGAATCGCAGAAGGATTACCGCACATATATCTTCGCGGCTGCCAATGCCATAGCGATTCCGGTAACGAATCCCGATCCGGAGCGCACCGGAGTTATACTCGAGCACATGGCGGCTTACTCGCGCGAGACTGTTAGAAACGTATTCTTTAACGAAACACTTGATTACAAATACGCTCAGGACGTCGAAGGGCAGGAAATGCTCGACATAATGTTCTCCGGCGGATTCTTCGAGCTCGGTTCCGTTTACGGATGGGGCGGCGTCGTAAAAGAAATGATGAACCAACTGAAGGAAGGCAAAAAGGAGATCGCCTCAAAAATCGAAGCGATTTCGGATAAAGCCATTTCCGATCTCGAAACTGCCGTTGAAGCGTTTAACGATCTTAAATAAAGCCGGCAATTTTGATGAATCATTTTTACTGTATCATTTCATGGCCATATTGCTGTCAGAGGTTCTGTATGAGCCGCACGGTGATCTTGAATAAAAAATAATGAGCAAAATGCCTTCAGAACAGAAATCAGCTGCTATGAAGGCATTTTTTCCTTTGAATGCTTCGGTTTAGAAATAATTTTATCCGGGTGATATCTTGTTAACGAACACCGAGAAGAAGAACGGATAAAAAAGGAATAGTAATTGACAAAGCATACAAAGTTAAAGCTGAAAAGACTGCAGATCTGTTTGTTGAAGTCTTTACTACTAAAAGCACGGGTAGTAGTAATCCCCGGAAAGGTAATAACAGGAGTCTATGAGATTCACTATCCACTTGTCCGAGTTATAGATGTCATTGTTTCTGCGTACATTCTTCTCAAACTCGAACCTGTCATAATAAATAGGCAGATATACGTCTTTGAATAAGTTGCCACCTGAATATGCGAAATGAAGGTGCGGTCCGTTTGAACGTCCTGTATTTCCGGAAAGGGCTATATTCTGACCTCTTGACACCTGTTGTCCGTACTTTACATAGATCTCACTGAAATGGGCATAAAGTGACTTTTCTCCATTGAAATGCTGGATCACTACTTTATTTCCATAACCAGTAGAGTCCCATCCGGCGTAAGTAACCGTGCCGCCCTCTATGGCATACACTTTGGTCGTAATTGGAGCTCCGATGTCGATAGTGTTTGAAGAGTCTCCGTAACCGTAGCTGGAGTGAACTGTGCCATCCTTGTAGTAGTTGATACAGGTCACGGTGAACTCGTTGTCAAGCGGATAAACAGGATTGAAATCCTGAGCGTTCGCTGTGAACGCAGTCGAGAACACTGCCATTATCGAAGCTACAATAAGTATGACAGTGATGCTGTGACGCTCTTTTCTCATTCTTTTAATCGGCATTTAACGTAACCTCACAGTGAGTTTTTTTATGTGGATTATATCTTTGATATATGAATGTATACACGAGAGTGTATTACCACAGTGTATAACCTACGGTGGTATTGTCCGGATTATCATGTCAGCACCTCATTCAAGAATCGGGGATTATTTTTCTTGTATGTCCCGCTATAAATATAATAGCACATCTCCTGTGGTGTTTACAGTCCATTATGATGGAGTGTCTGCCTAACTATATTGTATTTAAGAGTATTTTGTCATGATCATATATTAATTCATAATATCTCTTGACATACAGACAACATAATGGTATACTGTATCTGTTGGATGTGATATATGGAAATGCAGTTTAATATTTATAACAATTATCTGAGTATATGTGATCAGACTCTTCCATCTGGAGGCAAGCCCGTTGCACGAAAAATGGGCTGGCTATAAATTGTATTTCATATGCCACCTAACGACAGCGCGAAGTCCGGATGCGGCTCCTTCATCGGCGGCGGCGTGATCGTGCTGACTTCCGTGCTCGGCTCCGCGTGGGCGGCGAAGAGAAGATAAATCCGTTCCTCAGACGGATGTTCGCGGCCGGAGCCAGATCCCGAACGATCCCCGGGAAGGGAAGCGCCTTCTCGTGGGACTGCGGGAACACCCCCAAAAACAAAGACGCATGATTTCGTGAAAGGCAGTCGTATATGGGGCGAAAAACAGATAGATAAGTGATGTTCGGATGCTTCAGTAATTTGGACTTTGCAGGAGGAATGATTCATGCAAAACAGCCTCAAGGATGAAGAATTTACACGGGAGCTCAAGCGGATCCGTAAAAGAAAACGGATTGCAAGAATAATCAGTCTGACCCTGATCCTCGGCGGGATCATAATGCTTTTTGTTCTCTATCAGCTTTATTTTGACACACTCACGGGATTTATCATGATCTTAGCGGGGCTCCTGTTCTGGGGCATAAGCGCCATTTATATGTCCGGAGACAGAGAAACGGCAATAAAGAAATTCATAGCGGACTACAAAGAAAAAACAGAGTATGAATCTTTTGGCAGCAATATGGAGTCTCCCGGATGGGAAATCACTAAAGAATATCTTTTGAATAATAATATCAGCCAGAAGGAGTGGGATGAGTTCAAAGCAGCCGATCGCTATGAAGGATACTGGAACGGAATTCACTTCATGGCTGCGAATCTGACGCTGACGGGGAAGATGCGCCCTTTGGATGCCGCAGATGAAAACGCGCCGTCCTCCGGAAGAACCGATATGTTCTCCGGTATCCTGATTTCCGTTGAGACGAAAGTCAGCGCAAAATCACCGTTTCTGATCACGTTTCCCAAGTACGGGGGCGGAGCCGCAAACCCGATCGCTCTGAACGAACTGTCAAAGCGCTGCATCGTTCGATCCGACGATCCCGATTATGATCGTACGTTCATTGATACCTATGCCGCATGTATCCACAGACTGTATAATGAATACAAATACTCTCCTCACATCTATTTCGGAGGGGACAGACTTCAGATAGGCATTCAGCTGCTCGGCGACAAATTCAGGGCCGTAAACGGGAAGCCGGATATAAACAATCCCGATTCATTCAGGGACAGCTTCAACGACTCGTTGAAATATGTAACAAGAGCTCTGGACATTATAAAGGAAGAAACGGATCTGGTCTGAATCTGCGTAAAATTCAGAAAAAGGCGTTTCCCGATCAGACCCGGCGGAGACTGCAGGGCCTGACAGCATGAACGGGATCTTGTGAAACCTGTCATTACAAGGGCGTTCCTGAAAAAGGAACGGGCAGGGAACGCTGACCGGTCCTCAAACCTCTCCCCGTACTCCTGCCTGTGTGCCGGATCGTTCGTAACCGCCCAACAAACCCGCGTCCTCCCAAAATGACAGCCCCGCCGGCCCAAAGCGAACCCGGCGGGGCAAATGCATTTTGCAGAATCACCACGGGAGGACAACCATTCCGGGCGATGAGGAAAACAGTCTTGTGAGATACTCCTCCGGCGCGAGACCGTTGGCACAGGCGGTGGCGATGACGGAGTAGAACATCGCGCTGGCGCAGGCTCCTTTTGCAAAAATCGCCCCGACTGCCCCGCGGAGGTGCGGACAATTTGTTGGACAAAATCGCATATTCCAAGATCTCCCGGAGGCCGAGGTGTTCAATGTTGCCGACGTATTCAGACAATGACAGCTATATTTCAGAAGATTACGGTAAAAATAACAAAGATGAGTTGTATATAGACGATGATTCAGACAACTGTAAAGAAAAAAAAGAAGACATCGGTATGGAAGGTACATATTCCTATTCCGATGTCGGTTCAGCAGATGAAACTTTTCAGTTCCTTGCCAATAAAATTGTTGGAAAACATTCTCCGGATGAATTCAGATTATATAAATTGAGATACAGGGATAAATTCAACTATCTATGTTAGATCTTCTGACTAATATAAAGGAAATTCTCATCCGGTTAATTGACCAGGCATTCCCACAAGGTCAGAGGCAGGTAGAGTTAAAAGCGGAATCGGAGATACAGCATGGGACTGTTCAGGAAAAAGAAGAATAATGTTGAAACTGGTTTTGATGAATGGCTTCGGAAAGCCTCAGATCAAGAATTTGCTGATGGATGTATTTGAATAGATAAAAAATAGTCAAAACGGTACAAGTATCACAAACTCTCGATATGCAGATGATTGATCGTGAAATGAGTCGCTGTTTACCGAGAAGTGAAAAAAGAATCCGAACTTTAACAATGATCCCAACTTTCGATGGAAAGATGCGCATCGATGGGAAAAGTGTTAAGAGCTTCTGACAGAATTTGTCAGAAGCTCTTGTTCGTATAAACAATAGAATGCTCTGTCAAACAATTTTCTCAGCCTACGTGATTATTTAGGGTGTTGAAAATGATGTGGAGCAGAATGTAAACACTTTTTGAAACTGATAAAAAAGTCCTTGACAATTCGCAATAGGTTTCTACGAAAGATGCGGATTTAAGCTTGAGTTTGTAAGAGAAAACAAATCAAATCCTAAGCTGAACAAGTGTTTTTACATCAAGTATCTGGATTGACAGAGACAAATCGGAGTTTAAGCAGATTGCGGCGTTGGCAACTGATGAGCAGCATATGGTGATGTGGGATATCCGGCGCGGCAGGAAGAATATACCATTGTGAGAATCTTGCCCCTGATGCGAAAAACCAGAATAATGATGCTTGTTGTCATTTTTGAAATATCATTGTCCGATTTTGATTTTATGACATGTATTTGTTGATTCTTATGATTGCCTATGATATAATGATTTTATACTTATCACAGTTTTGATTAAAGCAAAATCACGGTATTGAATTAGTACCGATCAGGTACGGGAGGTTTGATTATCATGAAAAGAACAGCTCTGAAAAAACTGTCAATTATCCTTCTGTTCACATGCATATTTGTGAACTGTGTTTCCGCGTGCGGGAATACGGGAACCGAATCTGTAAACAGTCCGGAAAATGAAACGACGGTTTCCGAAACGGAAACCGAAGCCGCGGAAACGGAAGCCCCCGTCAACATCACCGACGAAAGGTTCGACGGCAAGGAATTCAATATCATTTACATGACCGGCGGTTCCTACGGCATGGGAAATGAGGTGGATTACACATTCGAGGAATCGCAGTCGACGGTCGTGAGCGAGGCTGTCTATCAGAGAAACCTCCTGACGGAAGAAAAGCTGGGCATCACGATCAACGGAACATATTTGGATCCGGCTCAGTTCAACAATAAGATCGTCAATCTGGTTCAGTCAGGCGACAGCACATACGACGCGATACTGAATTACCTCAGGTATAATTATCAGATCGTGATCAAGGGAGTCCTTATAAATATCAGTGAGATAGACGAGTTTTGTCTCGACAATCCATGGTGGGATCAGGGAATAAACGATAATTTCAGATTCTTTAATGAAAAACAGTTCTTTGCCACCGGAGATATATGCATCGACGACGACTGTACGGGAGAGGTGATGTTTTTCAACAAAAAAATGTATGACGATTACGGTTTGTCAGATCCTTACGAGACGGTAAGAAACGGCAAGTGGACGCTTGACACGATGACGGCGAATATGGCAGGCGTCAAGGCTGACCTGAACGGAGACGGGAAATTCGATAAAAATGACCGCTGGGGATATTGCGGCGGTATAGGGGTGATACAGGAGATCATGGTCTGTATCGGAGCTCCGTCTACCTTTCTCGACAGTGACGGTTATCCGCATTTCGCATACTCAAACAATCCGGAAAGCATGATCAATGTATTTGACGCGGTTTTCAACGGCATGATAGTCAATCCGGACGTCGCCTTTACGGAAAGGGAGATGGGCAGCGATTATGCCGGCGTGTATACCATGTTCGCGAACGATCAGCTTCTGTACCTTACCCAAGCCATCGGCGGCCTTCATAACATGCGTCAGAATAATGAGGACTTCGGGATCCTGCCGTTCCCGAAATATAATGAGGAACAGGACAAATATATAGCTATGGGCTCGTTCTGGTCGTCGACATACGCTCTGCCTATGACTTCGGCGGATCCGAAACAGGCGGGGGCGATCCTGAACGTCATGGGGTATTATTCCGTGGATACGATCACTGAGTATATCATACAGAATATCGTCATGGTCCGCAGCACGAGAGACGAGGTCAGCGAAGAGATGCTGAGATTCGCGATCGCAAACAAATCGTACGATATCGGGCTGTGCATGGAGCTCGGCAATTATCAGAGCACGATTTACGGAATAATCAACAAAAAGAAAAACACGTTCGTTTCAGATATGGAGAAAATCAAATCGAAATTTGAAAATGACATAGACAAGCTGGTTTCAATCTATAAAGGAGACGAATGATCTCACCTGCTATACCGCCGATAAGCTGTTAGAAAAAAAGAGGAAAAGATATGCCGAACGATATACTGATCGATACCGATATAACCTGCGATTATCTGACAGAGACGACCACGCTCTTTTTCAGGGGGAAGTGGATCCGGCTCGAGACCGTCCGCATCAATCAGGGGGAAAGCCTGTTCCCCGACAAACCTCACGCCCAGATCCGCGATCTTTCTGACAACAGAATAATATCCACCTGCATGCACGGCTTCTGGCTCCAGCACGCTTTTGTATGGAAAGACTGGCTGTATGTCTTCGGGACAGATTACTACGGCATCTGGATGATAAAATCCTTCGATATGTTCGAATGGAGCGTGCCGCAGATGGTCTTCAATTCCGAAAACGACACGGAGCTGCATTATCAGAACAATACTATCGTGTATAACGGCTCGGAATTCGTCATGGGAGTGGATCTGCTCGGAGGACCGTATTATTTCACAATATGCTTCGCGCGTTCCCATGACCTGACGGAGTGGCATTATATCCCCGGAGCGATATACAGGCCTCATCTGTATACTTCATGCCCTCATCTTATATATGACAACGGATGGTATCATCTGTTCCACAACAGATATTCGGAAGGAAAGTACAAGGTTTTCGCCGCCCGTTCCCGCGATCTGCTGGTATGGGAGGACAGCCCGCATAACCCGATACTGTCCACGGCTGAAAATGAAATAATAATGAGGAACAGATACCCGGAGGATAAGGAAGTATACCGCGCCATAAACCGTTCCGACATCAACATCTGGGAACAGGACGGAAAAACGTACGCGAATTACAGCATCGGAGATCAGAAGGGCTACCCCGTCGGCAAAGGGCCGGTCGTGTATATCAGACGGTCTGTATATGACGGTCCTCTGGGGGAGTTCCTCGACCGGCTTTATACTTAGGCGCGGATCATAATATGCTGAATTTGGGGTTGGCGTATACCGCTGGATTGGCGGCCGGTTCTCTGTTCGCGCTTATGTCAGGCACCGCGCTGCATGTGGAGAAGTCGGCGTAGACGCTGCCGGCCGAAGCCGGATCGGTCTTATTTCCGGATACCGACTGATATTTCGTCGGGCTCATGTGATAAAAGTTCGCGAAAGCCTTGCTGAAGGACGCGACGCCGGCGAAGGCGCATCTGCGCGCGATATCCGAGATCGTTGTTTTGCCTTCGGTCAGCAGAAAAGCCGCGTACTCGAATCTTTTTTCCGTATATAACTGAAAAACGGTTTTGTTGTACTTCTTTTTCACTATGCGGGAGAGATAAGTCCTGCTGTACCCGTAATTCTTTTCAAACAGCCCGAATATATCCGGCTCTTCCATATAAGCGCTGATGAAGACCAGGAACGTGTCGATGACGCCGTCGTCGCTTATATTTACGCCGTCATCGGCTAACGAGGCTGAATCAAGAGTCCTGCAGCACTGGATCAGTATCTGCTGAAACAGCAGCGTTATGTAATAGAGATACAGCGAATCATGCCTGTGCCATTCGGAGAAGACGTTTTCAAAGGCATACTTCAAAGAACTGTTCTTCTGAAGCAGCACTGCCCCGCCGGACTTTCCGATTATGGCTTTCCGCACGACGCTGTACAGCGGGTGACTGCTGAAATCTCTCTCCAGGCAGAATTCTATGGAATAATATCTCATCGTGTTGTTCGTGAAGACCGAATGACGGTCATCCGGTCTCAGAATGAGGAAATCACCGGAAGAAACATACCGCCTGTGAGCGTTCACCGAGCAGTATCCGCTTCCGGACACGATATATAGTATCTCATAACAGCTCTGCTCGTGCGCGGGCTGATCCTGAGTGCTGTCGGCGCCGTTGATTAGAGTGAAGCTCGATCCCATGGAGGCGTGGCAGGGAAGCCCCTGCCGTTGTCCCGAAATATCATCCATGACTCTATCCTCGTATGAATGACGTGTCCAACTGTTTGTTCATACTATTATTG
>CAMJPL010000069.1 GCA_946407735.1 uncultured Clostridia bacterium | reverse complement strand
AAGCTTTTGAAGATAGGATAGGGGTCTGAATAAGTCCGCTTTGCGGACTTATTCAAGGGAAAGGAGAAGTTTATTCCCTTTCCCCGATTATTAGCGTCTTACAACTTTAAGACCGTCGCCGCGGAGATGACAAGAGATTTTTTCCGTGTCCGCCCGCTGGCGCTGATATGCGCCGTATATATCGCGGCGTCACTCGTCTGTTCGCGCCTCGCCGATCCGCTGAGGATCGGGATCGCCGCCGTATTCGCCGCGGCGGGGGCGCTGACGGCGGTCCTCATATCGCGCCGCGTGATAAAAATAAGCGCCGTTTTCGCAGCGGCGCTTTTCGCCGTTTCGGCGGCGGGATGCGTCTCGCTCGCCTATTTCGGGCTGTGGCGGGGGAGCGTGCGCTCGTATATCGGCTCGGAGCATGAAGCCGAGGCGGTCGTCACCGGCGTCGAGTCGTCGACGTCGTACGGCGGGAGCTACGTCTTGTCTGTGTCCGGGATAGACGGGAGAAAAAAGCGGTTTTCGGCGCTCCTGTCGCTCGAATTCGGCACCGAGCTCGCCGTCGGGGATCACGTGGCGTTCAGCGCCGGGGCGTCCGAGCCCGAGAATTACAGCCGTTATTTCGATTACGCCGGATATAATTCGTCACGCGGCATCGAGATCGTTTTCACCGTCACCGATCCGTCAAAGTTAAGCATCACCGGCTTCGGGCTGACCGGCCCGGCCGGGGTGATACGCTCGATAAGAAAAGCAGTCGGAAGGGTGTTTTACCGTTATCTCGGCGATGTCCCGCGCGGGATGGCGTCGGCGCTCTTCCTCGGCGACAGGAGCGGCCTTCCTCAGTCGCTGAAGCGGGATTTCACGAGATCGGGCCTCCCGCATCTTCTTGCGCTCTCCGGCATGCATCTCGCCGTGCTCGCGTCGCTGCTGTCAGGCCTGCTCGCCGCCGTCCGCTGCCCGGCGGTCCTTCGGAGGATACTGCTCTGCGCGGCGGTGATCTTCTACACCGCTCTCGCCGGAGCGCCGCTGTCGCTCGTAAGGGCGGCGCTGATGCTGATAATAACGAATATAGGCGAGGGGCTTATGCGGCGCTCCGATCCGCCGACATCGCTGTTTCTCTCCGCCGCCCTGATAATGACGGTCTCGCCGAGATCGGTCCTTGACATCGGGCTTCTGCTGTCATTTTCGGCGACGCTCGGGATCGTGACGCTCGGCAGGGCGATCGGCGTTTCGATTGAGGCGAGGACCGGCAGAAGGGCGGGCGTCATCTTCTCGTCCCTCGCGGCTTCGGCATCCGCCATGCTTTTCACACTTCCCGTCATATGGCTTGCGTTCGGGCGGATGTCGCTCGCCTCCCCGCTTACGAGCCTCGTCTTTTCATGGCCGGTGACGGTGATAACGGCGCTTTCGGCGGTGCTGGTCATCGTCTCGCCCTTGCCGCCGCTCGCCGCGGCCGTCGCCCTGCCTCTCGGCGGCCTGAGTCTCGCCGTGAGCGACGGCGTCTCGGCTGTGGGACGGATCCGCGGGATCATGATATCGCTCGGCTATCCGTTCGCCTGGATCGTCTTCGCCGCGGCGGCAGCTGCGCTCGCCGTACTCGTCATATCGAGGCGGGACACGCTTCTGTCTGCCGGAGCGGTCATGATATCGGCCGCCGCCGTTTTCGCCGTCTGCGCCGGAGTGTACGAGCATTCGATGAGCGGCGTCATAAGCGTCGTCTATCAGCCGGTGAAGAAGAACGACGTCATCTGCGTCATGGCGGACGGCGGGACGGTCGTTACCGACATAAGCGACGGATCAAGATCGACGAGACCGGTCTTCGAGGGCATCGTCGGCGAATATTTCAGAAGATACGACATCGACGTCTATATGCTGACGCACTGGCACTCGAAGACGCCGTCCGCCGTCTCATCGCTGCTCGAAAGGTGCTCGGTCGGGACTCTCCTTCTCCCGTCGCCGTACGACGACACGTCGTCCGACGCGGCGGAAAGGGTGGAAAGTCTCGCCTCAAAGGCGGGCGTCGAGGTGAGATACTATCCGTCTGACTCCGATTCAACGGTCGAGATCGGGAGTCTCAGGATCGACACGGCGGCGCTGGGTCACATCGGGCGGTCGGAGCATCCGACAATCGCGCTGAGATACGGCGGCGACGGCGGGCATATCGTCTACGCCGGGGCGTCGGCGTTCGATTCGGCACAGTATTCGATTCTCGAGGGATGGCTTGACGGCTGCGGAGCGCTGATCCTCGGCGCTCACGGCCCGAAGGCGGCGTATCCGCCGCTGATCGGGGACGATTCCGGCGTCGGATCGCTTATCGTCTGGGACGGCTTCGGCTGGGCGGGCGATCTCGCCGTGTCGGGGCGGGATGTCATATCCGCGTCCGACGGCAGGCCGGTGACGGCGCGGATATCGGCGAAATGAGACGGGCACGGCATTGTTCACATGAAATGTATTGAATATGCCGGCGGCGAGGTGTAAAATAATACGGATGATAACATCAAAGATAAAAGGAGCAGAGTGATGTCGGTGATAAAGAAAAAGATCGCCGGCGGGATAACGCTGAATATAATCCCGACCGAAAAATTCAAAAAAGAATATCTCTCGATAAACTTCCTGACGCCTCTCGACGCGTCGACGGCGTCCCTCAACGCGCTCACCGTGAAGGTGCTCAAGCGCGGCACCGAATCCTATCCCGATATGCAGGCGATATCCCGCGCGCTCGACGACGATTACAGCGCCGAGCTGTACGACAAGGTCTACCGCCGCGGCGAGACTCAGGTGTTCGGCTTTTCCTGCCTCACCCTCGGCGGCGATTACGCCGTCGACGGCACCGATATCCTCGGCGAGGCGCTGAAGATAACGGGCGAGGTCATGTTCAGGCCGGCGCTCGATAACAGCGTCTTCAAGGAGGAATACGTCGAGAGCGAGAAGAAGAACCTCATCGACGAGATAGGCGCGAAGATAAACAACAAGAACAGCTGGGCCGTCAGCCGCTGCCGCGAGATCATGTGCGAAGGCGAGCGGTTCGCGGTATCTGAGCTCGGCACCGCCGAGGACGTCGCGAAGATCACGGCCGCCTCGCTCTACGAGCACTACACGAAGGTCATAAGATCCTGCCGCATCGAGATATTCTACGTCGGATCGGCGGATGAGGAAAAGATCACCTCTGACGTAAAGGCCCTGATGTCGCCGCTCGGAGACGTCGATCCGGCTCCGCTTTCGACCGAGGTGATAAGAAAGGCTCGGCATGAGCCGAGACAGGTGACGGAGGACGTCGCCGTAAAGCAGGGCAAGCTGATACTCGGCTTCCGCACCGACGCCGTGCTCTCCGACGACGACTATCACGCCTTCACGCTGTTCAGCGAGGTCTACGGCGGCAGTCCGTCGAGCAAGCTGTTCATGAACGTCCGCGAGAAGCTGTCGCTCTGCTATTACTGCTGGGCGATGCCAGACGCGCAGAAGGGCGTCATGTTCGTCTCGTCCGGCATAGAGAACGACAACAAACAGATAGCCGAGAGCGAGATACTGAATCAGCTTAAGAACATCACCGAGCTCGACATCACCGACGACGAGTTCGACGCCGCGAAGAAGTCTCTCGTCAACGGCTACAAGGAGATATACGACGGCCCCGGCTCGCTCGAGTCATGGTATATGGGGCGCATGCTCGCCGGTCGCGACGACTCCCCGCTCGAGAACGTCGAGAGGATCATGTCGGTGACGAAGGAGCAGGTCGCGAAAAAGGCCGCGGCGGTCACGCTTGACACCGTGTACTTCATGCACGGCACCGAGAAGGCAGACGACGATAACGGAGGGGACGAATAAATGTATCTTAAAAACACCGAAGTCCGCGAGAAGAAAAACGATTATCTCAAGGAAAAATATTATTACGTCCATCATAAGAGCGGACTCGACGTATATGTCTTCCCGAAAAAGATGAGCGTCACGTACGCGCTTTTCGGGACGAGATACGGCAGCATCGACAATATCTTCCGCCTGAAGGGCGACAAGGAATTCACCGAGGTCCCGGACGGCATCGCGCATTACCTCGAGCACAAGATGTTCGAGAACGAGGACGGCGTCGACACCTTCCAGCGCTACGCGAAATACGGCGCGTCGGCGAACGCCTACACCTCGTTCCAGAAGACGGCGTATCTCTTCTCCTGCACCGACAATTTCAAGGAGAACCTCGAGATCCTGCTCGACTTCGTCACGCATCCCTACTACACCGAGCAGACAGTGGCGAAGGAGCAGGGCATCATCGGTCAGGAGATCCGCATGGGAGAGGACAACCCCGGCAACGCGCTGGCTTTCGGGCTTCTCAAGGACATGTACGCCCAGCACAGCGTCCGCAAGGAGATCGCCGGCACCGTCGAGTCGATATCGCACATCACCGCCGAGCTGCTTTACCGCTGCTACAACGTCTTCTACAACCTCAACAACATGTCGCTATGCGTGTGCGGCGACGTCGATTGCGAGGATGTGCTGTCCGTCTGCGACAGAGTGCTTAAGATCGGCCCGGAGCTCGAGATCGAGACGCTGCGCGAAACCGAGAAGCCGGAGGTGGCGAAAAAGCGTTCGGTGAAGAAGATGAAGGTCTCCCGCCCGATCTTCGACATCGGCGTGAAGAACATAGACATCTCGCCCGATCCGCGCGAGAGGATGAGGATATCCGCCGAGATCGGCATACTCACGAACATGCTGTTCGGCGGGAGCTCCGACTTCTACAACCAGCTCTACAAAGAGGGCCTGCTCTCGTCCGGCTTCGGCATCTGGAACGAGTACAACCGCGATTACAGCTTCATCACCCTCGACGGCGAGACCGACGATCCGGAGGTAATCTACGACCGCTTCGCAGAGTACGTCGAGAAGGTGAAGAAGGAAGGCATAGACGCCGCCGAGTTCGCCCGCTACAAGAGGGTCGCCGTATCGGATTTCGTCAAGAGCTTCGACTCCACCTCCGAGATAGCGAACAACATGCAGGAATTCATATTCGACGGCGGCGATATACTCGATTACGCCGACATCCTCGGCACCGTGACGGCGGATGAATCGTTCGAGCTGCTGAAAAAGCTGTTCCGCGAGGAATATTACGCCATGAGTTCGGTGCTGCCCCTCGACGCCTGACGGAGGAAACGATGCAAAGCACTATTTCATTCCCCGGGTTCGGTATCGGCGAGTTCACCGTTAACACGATAGCCTTTACCATATTCGGACGGTCGATCACCTGGTACGGGATCATCGTCACGCTCGGCATAATCTGCGGCTTCCTCTACGCGCTCCGCCGCAGCAGGACCGAAAAGATAATCGCCGACGATCTGCTCGATTTCGCCATCTACGGCGTTATCTTCGGCGTCATCGGAGCTAGGCTGTACTATGTCATAATGAAGCGCGACAGCTATCACAATCTTTACGACATAATCGCCGTCTGGAACGGCGGTCTCGCCATCTACGGCGGCATCATCGCCGCGTTCGTCAGCGGCTTTGTCGTGGCGAAGATAAAGAAGCTCCGCTTCACGAAGATCTTCGACGTCGTCGGACCGGCCTTCATGGTCGGACAGCTTATCGGCCGCTGGGGCAATTTCGTCAACGCCGAGGCCTACGGCAGCGAGACGGCTCTGCCGTGGCGGATGGGGATACAGAACTATCTGCATCCGAACACGATATACGTCCACCCGACCTTCCTTTACGAGTCGCTGTGGAACCTTATCGGCTTCATCCTGATAAACATCTTCTACAAAAAGAAAAAGTTCGACGGCGAGGTCTTCCTCTGGTACGTCGCGTGGTACGGCTTCGGCCGGATGTTCATCGAGGGACTGAGAGAGGACAGCCTTTATCTCGGCTCGTTCAGGGTCTCGCAGCTTCTCGCGATGATCTCCTGCGCCGTCGCGGTGGCGCTGATAATCATCCTCAGGGCCAGATTCAAAGGCGATCCCGACGCCGTCGCCGCCGAGGCGTACTATAAGAAGGACGAGCCGGCAAAGAAGGACGAGCCGGCAAAGAAGGCCGACGCCGCGGCGGAAAGCGATGCCGCGGACGAGAAGGACGCCGACGCTCCCGCCGCGGAGACTGACGATGCCGCCGGAAAGCCGGAAGATGACGTTTCCGACGCCGAAAAGGAGAAGAAGGATGGCGAAGATAATTGACGGCAAGGCGATCTCGGCTCAGATAAGGGCGGAGATCGCCGCCGAGGTCGCTTCGATGCCGGTAAAGCCGGGACTGTCGGTCATAATCGTCGGCGACGATCCGGCGTCGAAGGTCTATGTCAGGAACAAGCACAAGGCCTGCGGCGAGGTCGGCATACGGTCCGAGGTGATCGAGCTGCCCGCGTCGGCGACGCAGGAGGAGCTTGACGCCGTCATCGACCGCCTGAACGCCGATGAAAGCGTCAGCGGCATACTCTGCCAGCTTCCTCTGCCGAAGGGCCTGTCCGAGGACGAGGTCATAGCGAGGATCGACCCGAAAAAGGACGTCGACGCCTTCTCGGCGGTGAACGTCGGGCATATCATGCTCGGCGATCCGGTCTTCCTGCCGTGCACTCCGGCCGGCGTCATGGAGCTGCTGAAGCGCTCCGGCGTCGAGGTGAAGGGGAAGAGCTGCGTCGTCGTCGGGCGCTCGAACATCGTCGGCAAGCCGATGGCCATGCTGCTCTTGAAGGCCGACGGGACGGTCACGGTCTGCCATTCGAAGACGGCCGACCTGAAAGCCGTGACGTCCGCCGCCGACATCCTTGTCGTCGCCATAGGCAGAGCGAAATTCATCACCGCCGATATGGTGAAGGAAGGCGCCGCCGTCATCGACGTCGGCATGGACAGGGACGAGAACGGCAGGCTGTGCGGCGACGTCGATTTCGACGCCGTGTCGGAAAAGGCGGGGTATATCACCCCGGTGCCGGGCGGAGTCGGTCCGATGACCATCACCATGCTGCTGAAAAACACCGTAGCCGCCGCGAAGCTGCAGGCGGGGGAGAAAAATCAATAAGATATCGGGTCTCCGTAAGCACGCCGTCCGGCGTGCCGGAGACCGTTTTTTTGACGGAAAAAAGCCGGGATCTGATGATCGTCCGGCTATATGTTGAACTGTTCGGCGACCTTTGAGTTGCGGTTGAAAACGGCGTCGTCGATCGTGTCTCCCGTGAGCTCTTTGACGTCGAAATCAAGAGAATAGGTGTCGTCTGTGCGCATGCACATGGGGAATTCGGCGCCGCCGTAATCGGCGTCGGGCAGATCCGGCGTTATTTCCGACTCGGCTTTTGAAATAAATAACGAAAAAACGATATGCCGGCATATAATCCGTGTGTGGACCGTTCTGCTCATTTCGTCCCCGCTACGTGTCATTTCGTCCCATCCTCATTGACAACCGTCGCCGGGGATGGTATAATATAGAGGGAAAAAGTATCGTTTTGCAACAAGCCGGATCATACAGGAGGCAAGGATGGGAGTACTGTCCAAATATCACAGGTTCCGCGAGGCCGGAGAACAGGCCAACGTCAACAACGTGCAGGAGTTCGGCGAGCCGAAAAGATCGCTGTTCACGACGTCGAAGGTGTTCACCCTTCATCACCGCATCGACATAACCGACGAGAATGAGCGCGTCGTTTATCAGTCGGTGACCAAATTCCCGTCGATCCACGACAAGACCGATATAACCGACGCGTCGGGAAATCATGTCTCGCATATCGAGAGGAAGTTCTTCACCCTGCACGAGCGCCACTTCATCACGATGGCGGACGGGAAATTTTTCCAGCTTTCGAACGAGCTGTTCCATCTGATAAAGGATATAACGAACATCGAGGGCCTCGGATGGCGGCTCGAGGGCAATATCGCCGGGCTCAACTTCCGGCTGTATGACGAAGCCGGGAACATCATCGCCGTTATAAGCCAGAAGATGTTCTCGCTGCACGACAAATACTGCGTCGATATCTATATGCCGCAGCATGAGGCCGTCGTCGTGACGATCCTTATTACCCTGCAGCATATGATGAGGGACAGGGCGGCCGCGGCATCCGGTTCGGCTTCCTCGTCCTCCGACGGCTGACGGATGAAAAAAAGCCGTCTGCGCTGAAATTTAATCAAAAACCGTTTGACTGATAAACAAAAACATGGTACAATATTAATGCTGTGCCATGTTTTTATATTTTTACTCTTTTTGAACCGCGGAATGACCATGACGAACAGATACACGGGCGGTATGATGTCCCGCCGCGCCCGCAGATGAAGATAGGCGGGATTACCCTCGAGCGCGGGATCGCGCTCGCCCCGATGGCCGGGATAACCGACCGCGCCATGCGCGAGCTGGCGGTCGGCTTCGGCGCCGAATACACCGTCACCGAGATGATTTCGGCGAAGGCCGTCTGCTACGGCAGCGCGAAGACCGAGGAGCTCGCCGTGCTGGGAGACGCCGAAAGACCGGCGGCGATCCAGATCTTCGGCTCGGAGCAGGATTTCATGGCCGAGGCGGCCGAGAGGCTGTGCGGCAGGTATTCTCCCGACGCGATAGACATAAATATGGGCTGTCCGATGAAGAAGATAGTCTCGAACGGCGAGGGCTCGGCCCTGATGAAGGATCCGGCGCTCGCGGCTTCCATCGTGTCGGCGGTGAAAAAGCGGGTGAAGGTCCCGGTGACGGTGAAGATCCGCTCCGGATGGGACGAAAACAGTATAAACGCGCCCGACATCGCCCGGCGCCTCGAGGCGGCGGGAGCCGACATGATATGCGTCCACGGCCGCACGAAGACACAGCTCTACGGAGGCAGAGCCGATAGAGGTGTAATAGCCGCCGTCAAGCGCGCGGTGTCAGTCCCCGTCATGGGAAACGGCGATATCTTCTCGGCGCGCGACGCGACGGATATGATGGGGGAGACGGGCTGCGACGGGGTCATGATAGCCCGCGGATGCGAGGGGAGACCGTGGATCTTCGCCGAGATCGCCGCCGCGATGGACGGCAGAACGGTTGTCTTCGATGCCGCCGACCGCAAGGCGGCGCTCAGAAAACATATGGAGCTTATCATCAAATACAAGGGAGAGCGCGGCATCGCCCCGGCGAGGGCTCAGCTCGCCTGGTACATGAAGGGATTCAGAGGCGCCGCCGCCCTCAGGGCGAAGGCCGTCGCCGTCGAGACGGCGGAGAATATCGCCGGGCTTATCTCGGCGATGCCGGACGAAGACGAGGAATACAGTGAAACAACCGATTTTACATATAACTGACTGCGATGAACGATAACAGGGATGAGCTGGAGCTGATCGAGAGAGCGGGGCGCGGAGACGGCGACGCCTTCGGCGAGCTGATGCGAAGGCATGAGTCGATGATCTTCAACGCCGTTATGGGAATTGTGAGGAACACCGAGGACGCTCAGGACATCACGCAGGAGGCCTTTTTCAAGGCCTACCGCTCGCTCGGCAGCTTCAGAAGGGACAGCCGGTTCTCGAGCTGGGTCTACAGGATCGCCGTCAACACCGCCAAGGATCATCTCCGCTCGGAGGCGAGACATCCTCACGTTTCCCTTGACAAGGACAGCGAGGACGACGACGGCGAGAGCGAGCCGATGCAGGTGGCGGATGAGTCGGTCTCGGCCGATCCGCAGGCCTCAGCTGAAAAGAACGAGACACGCAGGATCGTGCGCGCCGCGCTGGCGAGGCTTTCGGAGAACCACCGGGAGATCCTTATTCTGAGAGATATCGAGGGATATTCCTACGAGGATATATCCGACATGCTCGGACTCGAGCTCGGGACGGTCAAGAGCCGCATCAACCGGGCGAGGGTGGCGCTCAAGCAGGAGCTTGTCAGGATGAATATTTTATGATGGAATGCGGAACTTTTTCTTCCGCTCGTCGTCTTGATATACAGAACGAAAAATAAGGATGATCTTGGATATATGCAGAATAAACAGGAATGCGGTCGTGTGACGGAGCTGCTCGCCGATTACGGGGACGATCTGCTCGAGCCCGTTGACAAAAAGCTCGTCGAGGAGCATCTCGCCGTCTGCGGCGAATGCCGTCTCGAGCTTGAGAGATACAGGAGGATGGCGGAGCTTCTGAAAGACTCCGGATACGAGCCTCCGCCGGCGATGAAAGAGAACGTCGCCGAAAAGATAAAGCGATACAACAGAAGGACCGCTGTCAGACGCGGCATCATAAGGTACGGAAGCCTCGCGGCGGCCGCCCTTGTCGTCGGCGCCGCGGCGATCAGGTTCACGCCGATATTCGGGAAAGCTCCCGCGGCGGCGATCCTCGACAAATCCTCGCAGGCCGCCGTCGTGCAGGAGACGTTCGCCGAGGCCGCTCCGACGGCGGAGACCGCGCCTGCGGCTGATACCGCGCCTGCCGCGGAGAACGCGCCGGCAGAGGTCTATGAAGATATGATTCTTTATTCCGCGGATGCCGATGAGATGACGCCTGAGGCGGCGCAAGAAGCTGCCGCCGATGAAAGCGCGGCAGATGAGAACGCGGCCGCTGAAGGCGAAGCCGCCGGAGACGTCTCCGAAGCTCCGATGCTGGCGTCGCTGTTCATGGCTCCGTCCGCCGCGTCTGCGGCGCTGCCGGATGACGCCGGGGCGACAGACGAGGCCTCCGAAGCCGCGAACGAGCTCGCCGGGGAGATCGTGCCGGAAGAACAGATGCCGGCTCCCGTGCCGGCGGCCGGGGCCGCCTCCGCCGCCGAAGACGCGTCCGGCGCAGAAGCCGCATACGGCGCCGAAGCCGAGGAAGACGCCGCTCCGGATATGAGCCTGCCGATGTTGAAATCGGCGAGGATGGCAAGATCCGCTCCCACGGCGCAGGCCGAGACGGCGCTGAAGCCTCTGATATTCCAGGATAAGGAAGACAGGGACAGGCTGCTCAGCGAATACGCTCCCGAATACAAATACAAGGCCCTTCATGTTTTCGTCGCGCTGTATAAGCTGGACGAAAACGCCGGATGCCTCGCCGGATTCGAGAAGGTCGAGAAGGAAGGTTACGACATGTACGTCTCGAGCAGCTTTGAGGCGTGGCAGAACGCCGTCGCAGCGCTTCGGCGGACTACTCCGGCTGGCTTCAGGATGGCCGTCATCGCCGAAGAGAACGACGGCATGCTGTACGACGTGATATTCGATTTTAACGATTGATGTTTCAGTTGTAAACATAAAAGACGGAGGCGATCCGTCTTTTATCTTTCTCTTGACATTTTGATGCGATCAGAGTATAATATATAGAGATTTTTTTCGAGGGGTCATATGATATGGATCTCAGCGTTTTCTTCGATTTCCCGCTCAATGACAGACAGAAGAAGATCCTCAACTGGTTCGAGGCCTTCCTGCTGATCATGCTTCTGAATATAGGCACGAAGCTCGTGGCGTCGGCCATAACGCTCGCCACTCGCGGCGTCTACGATATGCTCAGCGGCTCGACGTACACCAATTCGCAGATGCGTCTGAACATAGCCTACGGCATCACCTTCCCGCTGATGATGCTCGCGATCATATACATCGTGAAGGTGCGCAGATCGAGGTTCCAGTGGGATCAGGACCTTGACACCTGGACACCGGTGAGAAAGGGCTTCTTCATAAAGCACGCGACCGCGTACTGCGTCTATTCGGTGTTCGTATATATCTATTATATCACCGTGGGTCTCGACGATATCTACAATCCACAGCTTTTCGTCCCCGGCATGAAGGTCGATCTCGCGACGATGACGGAGCCGTGGTGGGTCGCGAACTTTTTCGCGCCGCAGGGTGCTCTGTTCAGAGTCTTCTACTTCCTTTTCGACGGGGTGGGATATCACAACAACGCTCTGGTCATAGTGCTGTCGTGCGTGATAAACATAGTTGTTTTCATAGCTGCCTTGTATTTCGCCTGCTACGTTCTTAAGGTAAAACCGGCGGACAAAAGCTGATTCACATTTTGTTTACACAAAAACATTCGCAAAAGTACTTGACAAAGCGGTGGAAAAGTGATATAATATCCAAGCTGTCTTCGAGAGGAGTCAGCGGATGATCATTGAAAATTGAACAGCAGCGA
>CAMJPL010000068.1 GCA_946407735.1 uncultured Clostridia bacterium | reverse complement strand
TGTGTTTGTCAAGTAAAAAGTATACCAAGCGCTGATGAAAAAGTATACCACTAACGCTAACGAAAAAGTATACCAGTTGATCGAATAAAGATTCTAGAAACAGAAATAATTCAATTTAAAACTGTTATTCAAAACCAAGAGCTGTTCTTAGATTTTGAACCGGAGGCGAAAAAGCAGCCACCGCCGAAGGCGGCTTGCCCTTGACAGGTTCTGAAAGAAATGCTAAAATAACCGGCCGACGGTGGGTGAAATGCTCCCATTTTGTTAGACAATGTGGTATAATAGATATATACCAAATTGAAAACTAGCGAAAGGGGAGCATTTCAAACGTTAATCCAGCCGTCCTGTTTTTTATGTCAGACCGAACCTTTCTCTGCATATCTCTGACATATTCGGTTCGCCCCAACTGCTGTTGAAATGTGACAGTCCCAGATCCTGCGGCATACGATAATCCGGAAGATTGTCACGCTCAGTAAGCACCTCTCGGATGGCTTCGAGATAACGGAAGCCGAACTCGTGACTCGGCGAAACGTAGTGACCCTCGTCCCATTCGTTCCAGTTGTCAATCATGAGTATTCTCTTTCCCCACGAACCGTCCGGGAGCCGGTCTATGATTTTTTTCATCTCTTCCAGCAGTCTGCGATAATTGTCGGGATGCAGATACCAGATCGTATCGGTGCTGAAGCCGTATCCCATCGACTTCCAGTGCTCGGTCGTGCGCGGCGTCGGATCGGAGAAGCAGGATGCTGTGGCTATGTTTCTCATCGGGTCTGTCGCCAGGCGCTTTTCAAGGATGCCGCACTGCGCCTCGATCACCTCGTCCTCCGGCGGATACGGGAACTTCGGGGAATATCCGGCGTTGTAGCCGAAGCGGAAGTCGTATCCGCGTTCCATCGCCTCGGAGTGTTTTTCGGCCGAGACAGCCGTGTTGCAGACCCCGAAATACATTCCGTCGAAGCCGTTCTTCACGCAGTATTCGCGGCAGGCGTCGAACACGGCCTTCTGCTCGACGGCGTCTTTAAAGCAATCTCTCGCCAGGCGCTGCTGCTGATAGACGAACAGGACCGGCTTGTTGTCAATGATGAGATAATTGCCGCGCCTGAAATAGTTCTCCATCCAGAACGGCATCAGGTTCTCCAGCATGTCCTTGGGATCGGTGCCGCCCCATCTCGGGCTCGCCTCGAACATTATAGCGAATTTTATGTAATCCTGGTATCTTGCGTTGAAAAGCGCCTCGTGTAGGCCATGTCCGCAGCGGAGATCGCCGGCCGTCACCGGCTTGCCCATATTTTCGGGCTTGCGGTACCAGCAGTGGATGAAGCAGCCGATGCCGTGCTCGACGGCCCATTTTATCTCCCAGTCACAGTAGCGGGGATCCTCCTCGTCGTAGTATCCGGCGAGCGGCGTCCTTTCCGGATAGCCGTGCAGATCGTCAAAGCCGTTGTGCAGCCCGGCCGCGCCCTTCTTCCAAGCCGCGTAGTAATGCGCGGCTATTATCATTCGGGACGTCGCCGGCTTCGGCTCTTCCATGTATTTTGTAAGACGTATGTTGTACATGTTATGTTCCTCCGTATCAAAGATACCGGCCGTATGCCTAATTAAAAATCGTTCACCGCGTCGGCGATCTTTTGCAGGATCGCTTCAGCCTTGCTGAGATTTTTTTCATAGTAAGAGGCAATGTCGGTCTTTTTCGCCGATAGAAGCCCTCTATATGTGTACAGGCAGGTAAAGGGATAGCTCGTATCCCATTCGAGGAAGTTGGAAAAATCGTATTGTCGCCCGGCCACAGCGATATTCAGCATTTCTAGCGAGTCTTCGTCTCGGACGCCCTTCTCGGTCAGCGTGGTATCGTAGATTGCCGGCCGCAGGAGGTCGTAGCTGTACGCGCTCAGGACATCGATAACATAGCCGATACAGTCCGCGCTGTCGTCATTCAGCGTTTTCGGGAGCATATACGTGCCGGTCCGCGGGAGCAGGTGCGTACCGTATTTCTCCTGCGCCTCGTCGAGCTTCGGGAAGGGAAGGATGCCGTAGTCGTCGTCCATGGCACGCAGGTCGGGAGAGATCATGTAGTTGATCAGCATGGGTGCCAATAGGGCTTTTCCCTGCGCGAAGGAAAGCCGGTAGGTGTACGGTTCCTTCGTGTCCACATAGGTAGCGGCATTGTTCCAGTACAGTTCGTATATTTTCTCAAACGATCTGATAAGCCGTTCGCTCATGAAATCGACTTTCGGCATATCGTTTTCGTCCTTGCTTACGCCGCTGATCGCATGCGCGTCCATGAACGCGTCCAGCGTGGCGTAACTGTCGGTATAAAAACCGTAGAGGTCGTCCGGGTCACAATTGCTGTCGCCATTTACGTCACTGTAAACGCCTTTAACAATACCCGTCATCTCGTCCATCGTCCAGAGACCGGACCGCACGGTGTCATAAAGGCCGTCGATTCTGTATTCGTCCGCAATGCGCTTGTTGAAGACCATGGTCCAAACCATCGTAATGTTCGTGCAGAGGGCGTCGCTCAGAATACCGTACCGATGGCCGCCGACCGTGATCGTTTCGTTCGCGTCTGTGACGTACCACGGCTTGTCGAGCTGCATTCCCGGGATGTCATCCCACGGCATCAGAACGCCTGCCGTCAGCAGGGTACCCCAGTAGATCGCCTTGAACGCTAGCACGTCGCACCGATCGTCCCCGGCCATGACGCTGTTTTTGAAGTGGATGTCAGTATTTTTTTCGTCGTCAGGCAGGCTGTAATTGAGCTTGACGTTTAGAAGCAGCTCGGTCTTTAGGTTCCGCATGTAGACCGCGTCGTCGATCGGCTCGCCGGTCTGCTCCGACTCGTACAACTCGGTGTCGTTGTAGGAACGGTCGGCGGTCGTGCGATAACCGAGAATGCGGATTCCCCTGCCGTCGAAGTCTACCGACGTCAGCTGTGATTCGATCCCTGGATCGGTTTCCGCCGCGTCGGAGACGGGAGTATCGGCCGTCACAGGTTCGGTCTGCTGCGGGAGAGGGTCGCTTCCCCGCATCCAGCTACAAGCGGCATAAAAATACAAAAAGCCAGAAGTGCGGACAGAACTTTTCTCTTCATTTTTTCTTCCTCCGTTTTCGGTTTGATGGTTTTCTTGCGTTTTTTAAGTTTTTCTGATCGTTTTCGGTTTTACGGTTTTCTAATGAATTCCAGCTTTTTGTAATCTCCTTTGTTCTCCGGCGCCTGGACGCATACGCTGACCGTGCCGCTTACCGGTTCGGAGATATAGCGGTCCCCGGCTTCGTCGTATCTGAGGGCGACATTGCCGCCGTTCCAGAGGTCGCCGCCGGCGCGGATGAACGCCGTTCCGCCCTTCGGGGGATATACGGTCAGCACGGCGTCCCTGAGTCCGGTCACGACGGTACGCTCGTCGGTATCGATATGCGTCACCGGGTGATCCTTTTTGACGGTTATCTTCGATCTCTCCGCCTGTCTCACGAATATCCGGCATTCGGTGTGGATCCACCTCGAGAGCGTATAGCGGCCTGAGCCTCCGGAGACGATGAACTCCGAGTTGTCCAAGGCCGGTGCGCCGTCCGGCGCCGACATGCGCATGATCACTGAGGCGTCCTTTGCGAACTCGTTCAAGAACAGCGCGCCGCGGCAAGCCGAAAGATTGATTATCGGCAGGCTGTCATCGGCGTCGAAGCACTCGAAGCTTATCGACAGGCCGAATCTCGCCAGCGCGCAGCGGAGCAGCGAGGCCGAGCGGAAATACCTGCTGCGCGGCAGTACCGGAGGAAGGGAACCGCCGCTTCTTTCGTCGTGAGGGAAGGAACCCCTGATCCAGACGATCCCGTCCTTTTCGGTCATATAGGCGTATTTTTCGCCGTCTTCTGCTGTGACCTCGGCAAGTATCGAAGCGTCTTCCGCTTTCTCGGAGATCCTGCCGCCGGAGACGAGCGCGGCGTGCCGCAGGACATCGTTGAACACACCGTTTTCGACCGTGTCCGTAACGAGCGATGGAGACAGCGCGATCTTCATTTCGCCCTCGGCGCCTTCGCCGTCGGTTCTGAGTCCGAGGCGTCTGCGCATGGAGGGGGACATCCCAGCGGCGCTGCCGTACAGGATCACCTTAACGCCGGCGTCGGCGGCTTCCATGACCGCCCGCTCGAACCGGCTTGCCGCCGGCGGGACCGACGTCAGGATGACCGTGGATCTCAGCTTTGACTTATCAGTCTCGATGAAGTTTGAGTCGGACATCACCGTGTTGACCGGGAATCCGCTGTCTATGCCGCTTTCTATGAACCAGTCGTCCATGAATATGCTTTCAGGGCGGCCGTTTCCGAACACGGTATCGCAGTATGTGTTTATCGGATATACCCACGTCACTGCGCCGGGGGCGTCGGGATAATCGTTGTATGCCGTCAGCAGGTGAGGTATCACCTCGTTCGGGCATCTGTCAGGCAGACGGCCGAATGAGTCGTCGGCTGAAAGGAAGCTGATGCCGTAAGGCCGGGTGACGCTCAGTTTTTCGTCCAGCCTGGCGATGGACAGGGGGAGATAGATGTCGTGCGGGCTGCGGTCATATCTGTCGAACCACGGCGAGTTCAGCCACCACGGGTCGTGAATGTAGTATCTGAAATTGAATCCGAGCGGAGGCAGCCCGGCGATATGCGACATATATCCGGCGAGTTCCAGCCCGAATCTGTAGTTGAGCGGCGCCCAAGGCGAATTCGGCGGCGCGATGAGAGTCTTCTGCTTATAAATCTCCTCGAGGGGCGAACCGTGGGAGGCGATGTCGCAGCAGGCAAAGAGGTTGCTTCCCCTGGTCTCGATCCGCATATCGCCGGTCTCGACGGTGAAATCGTCCCAGAATTTGGCGATCTTGTCGTGGATCT
The DNA here is from genome assembly GCA_946407735.1 of uncultured Clostridia bacterium. Lineage (GTDB taxonomy): Bacteria > Bacillota > Clostridia > Oscillospirales > CAG-272 > JAAZGC01. Next base: position 7,261 of record CAMJPL010000068.1, on the reverse strand, counting down.
CCTTCATGCCTTCGGTGTTGAAGGAACGGCCGTCGAACATCTCGCCGGTCCAGTTCCACGACTGCAGCGAGAAGCCAAATCCGTTGGACAGCCAGATATAGTCGAAACCGACGTCTGCGGCGAGCGCTCTGAACTGTCTGCCGAGGAAGGTGCCGAGAGTCGTGCCTTCGGCGATGCCGTCCGGAAAACCGGCGTAGTTTTTTTCGTCGGCGCAGAGAGACGCGGCGCAGTGCACCCATTTCCGCTGCCCCATGATGCTCCCCTGAGCTATCTCCGGATGTCTTATGTATTTGAAATCTGACCAGGCGAACTCGGGGCCGGGATCGAATGTCTCCCCGGCCTCGACGTCGAATCCGGTCAGCCTTTTCCCCGTTTCCTTCACGGCAGCTATGATCCTTTTCAGGTCGCGGTAGGTCATCGGCGGCGGATCTTCAATATAGTTTATCGGAAAATGATGAAGGCTGCCGGCGTCCCTATCCTTTTCGGGATCGGCTGAACGGTCCCAGTTGCCGATGCCGATATAGCGGCACCACTCGAATTCCCTGTCGAGATCGCCGGTGTATTCGAGTATCTCGGAGCCGTCGCTGGTCCAGAACAGCACCGAACATCCAGTTGCCCGCTTGAGCAGCGGAGCCCACTGCGTGAAAAGCCGCTCGGCGGTCTTTCTTACGCCTTCGTCGGACAAATCGAGCCCGAATGGCTTTAGGCTGATCTCAAGGCACACGCGGCCGGCGTTCGCTGAATCGCTGTATTCGTAATTGAACATCGCACTTCAGTCCTTTCCTATCTGGATATTGGTTATCCCCATCATCGCGCAGAACAGCCCGGCTTCGGCCGTATGATCGCCTACACCGATCGCCATATGGTGCGTCGGTCCGGCCGCGCTCCATTTCTCGACGAATCTTTCGGCCTTCATGTCGAAGCGGCAGCGGGTGTTCGTGTTCCCGGTCTGAGGTATGTCACCGGGGATGGACCGGCATTTCGTCGATATCATCCTGAAACCGCCCTTTGAATCGGACGAGCACGACAGGAGAGTGATATCCCCGTTCCTGAGCCGGAACTCGACCGAAAGACCAGTTCCCGGTTTGCCGTGGTATTTTCTCAGCTTCCTTATGACCGGTCGGCCTTCGCTGACCGTGATATTGTGCGGACCGTCGTGGCCGATAAGTATGATGTCGTCATGGCTGTCGAAGGGATGGAGCTCGGCGAACGATCCGCCTCCGCCGAAGCGGTTCATGGCCAGCATCGCGGCGGCCGTTTTGAGGTCGGCTTCGCCGGCGAGGGGGATGCCTTTGCTGGTGAGGAGGGTGTTGCCGATTATCAGGTTCGACGCGATGCGCTCGTATTTGCCGCCTGGCGTCCCGTTGTAGTAATAAGCGAGTGCGGTCAAACCGTTCGCTTCGACGAGTCTGTCGAGGGCGGCGGCGCATCTGGCGCTGAAAATGACGTCCTCGTCCCGTACAGCGTCGGTGAGCGGATCGACGGAGGGGTCCATGATATCGAAGATCGACAGGATCTCTTCCTTTTTGTTCCTGATCTCGCCGTCCGTGACGCTTTCGAAGTGTTCGGCGAGCTCGCACATCTCGAGCATGGTGACGTGAGCGCCGAACGCCCCAGCGAAGGCGGTCGGGTCGGTGTTCATATCGTACATGCCGTCGTAAGTATGGCCGAGATATCCGAATTTGGCGTATTTAAATGCCGCGCAGGCGGATATAGCGCGTTCGAACTGGCCGATCCTGCGCCTGATCTCATCCGTGTTTTTCTCGGTTTCTACGATTATAAACGGTTCGGCCGCGCTGAGCCGGCCGTAAACGCCGGCAAACTCGGGGAGCGAGCAGATATCGTCGTTGGCGAGCTGGGTATATGTTGTCGTGTTTTTATAGTCGAGTCTCTCCGACGGCTGCAGGGCGACAAGTATCTGCGGGATCTTAAGATACCTGGCAAACGGGAAGGCGACGCATGACGTCACGTATGTCGACATTATTATGAAAAGCGCGTCGAGATCAAGCGGCAGCGCCTTTTTCAGCGCGGCGAGCGAAGTGTCGATGCTGTCGGCGTATCCGAGGTCGAATAGCTCGCTGTTATCGCTGAAATACTGTCTGAACCGCAGCTGCTTCTGTTTCAGCTCGTCCAGAAGGCCGTCGAACTGAGGCCAGTATTTGTAATGCCCCATGCCGACGATCCCGATGCGGGGAAGTCTTGTGTGTATCATTTATATAGCTCCGTTAAATGCTCTGACAAGAGTGTCAAAACAGTATAAATATCAACTTAATTCCTGTATTTTATGAACAGCGCGGTTTTTCCCTTTTCAGCGCTGTAGGAAAGAATCAAATTTTTTGCTTCATATTTCCTGCCGCTCCATATATCGATATAGACGCCGTCTTCTTTGACATGCAGAACACGGTCAGTCGTCAGCGTCGTATAGTGAGAAATGAACTGAGATGTAACAGATAAACCTCCTCCGTCCTCATCCCAGATGTGTACTCCGGCATCTTTCGCTATATCCCGCCACATCTGCCACGGCACCCGTCCGACAGAAATGTAAATATTATCATCTTTTCTTGCCGCGGCCGGAGTGCCGTCGATATAGTAAGCCAGCGATTCGCCGTCGTTCACTTTGAAAAGCGGCGCAGTATGCTTCAAAAATCCGAATTTAACTCCTTTATAGTCAACCCGCGGGATGTCGTCATTACAATCGTAGGTACTGACATCCAACCCGACCGTCCTGCCAATCCGCTCGTATTTGATCATTCCGTCCTCCGGATCGCATATGTCAGGGGCGTACAGCCAGACTTTCATTTTGTCCGACAGTTCATTTTTAATATACTCGCTCGTTTCCGCAGGCATATTCAGCGCGTTGAGGAATATATAAAGCTTATATTTGCCGGGATCCAGTTTTTTGATATCGGAAAGATCGTAATAATCAAAAGGCGCCCCGCAGCGGTGAAGAGAATCTATATTCGCGCGGACAAGATCTGTGCAGATACCGCTTCTTTCTTTCATGCACATGAATGATCCGGGATCGACAAACACCGCCGTTTCTGATACATTCTTCCTTTCTCCGTATGACATTTCCGTGAAGACTTTATGTTCAAGAATCAACTCTCTCTCGTATTCCGGGGAGCTGTAATACCCGCCGAAGAAATCGAACCACCAGAAGGCGGCGTGTTTTTCCATGGTATTTCCCATCTCGCGGCGGAAGACCTCACGCCATTCAAAGAATGAATTATAGTAATCCGTAAGCATCGCGCCGTTTTCAAGTGGAAACTGCGCGAGTTCGGTCCGGTGATCGTCTTCGTGAAGATACAGCTTGTTGTTCAAACCTATAGAATCCACCGAATACTGATATGAACTGACTCCGTCTATCCTCCTGTTATAGCCGTATGAAGCCGGAGAATAAAGCATATCTATGTCGGAACATCTTCTAACCTGCTCATAGCCGTTTGTATTCCAGTATACCTGAAAGTCCATGTTGACATAGCCGAAGAACAGACCGAACAGTTTTTTATGATTCAGTATTGTCTGAGCTTCTTTCGCGAAATAACATATAAGTTTACCCGTTACATCGGAAGCGAGCTCAAGATATTTATATTCATCCGACGCCGGGCAGCGCAGAACCGTGTTCCCGCTTTCCATTGAGTCGATCGTAGGAACTGCTGCATCGGGCTTGCCGATGATATCACGCCATATTTTCGTCAGACGGTTGTTTGAACGGTCATATTCCGGCATATATAGGGAATGATCGAACCACTCGTTGGAAAGTCCGGCTGCGATACTGTATCCGAATATCCTGCCGCCGTGTTTTTCTTCCGCGTAGCTGATCAGCGCTTTCATGTAATCAGCCGCGCTTTTTTTCCACTCATCGTCAACCGCGGACTCAGTGATATGATGATAGCTGTCAGGTTCGGAATCGGGGTGAGCTTTTTTCCACCATTCGGGCGTATCGAGATGTATCATAACATTGAAATACGCGTCAGGGGCAGAAAATCTTTCAAACATCTGAAACTGCTTGTCAAACGCCGAAAAATCATACACTCCGTCTCCTTTCCACACTTCGCCGAACAGCGAATAGGGATTTCCTATCGTGCAGGGCAGACCTGAAACAAGGAGCTGATTCAGCTTAATCCCGCATCGTTTCATAAGAGAAATGTTATCCGGTTTCGGCCTGAATGAGCGAAAAGCTGCCGGAGGATATTTTCTGCCGTCTATTTCTATAAACGGGCATCCGTTTTCATAAATGATTCTGCTGGTCATCAATTTGCCTCTTATAGGTAAGTTTAATACTTTTTAAGTGATAGCAGGCGGCATACAGGATACATGACGCTGCGTTTTTATGGGATGCATTCCGCCTCCGGGACAGAACTCCAAAGCGGATATGCTTTATATGTGTCGGTCACATTTGTATCCTCTGTTTGAATTCATCTGATCTTCGAACAGCAAACCGCCTTTAACGTCACGGTATCTTCTCCGACCTTGCCGCTGAAAACTTCATCGCCATTCAATACACGAAAATCATCGCCGGTGATAATGACAGAAAACAGCCTGCCGCACAGATGTATATTTTTCACACTTATATGTATAGACGGACGATCTTTCGGGGGACAGATACGGATATTCAGGTCGTACCCGACCCTGATACCGCATACGCCGAACAGCAGTGTCTGCGCTATTGAGGTTGAGCTGATATCAGCCTGCAGAGGAGTATCTTCTCTGTCGAACAGCATATTCGCCGCGACCGAATCTCCAATGTATGGCAGCCTCAGTCCGACCCATTTCACCCTGTTCAGAAGATCCGACGCTTCTTTATCATATCCGGCCTCATACAGCTGCCAGGCGATCTGCATAGTGAACTGCAGACATATACCTCCTCCGCCGTTGTCGATATCTATCTGATCATAAGCCGGATCAAGCTTGGACATGCTGTGAAGTCCGAATTTCGATAGAAATTCGCGCTCGTTCAGATGCGCCGCAAGCCGGTCTCTGATGTGATCATCAATGACATTAGACGCGAAAAACTTGAACATCTGCACGGTATAACGCTTTTCCCGCTTGCCTTCCCAGATAAAGTCATACCATCCGACCTTTTCGTCCCACAGTGTCTTCATCAGCGCTTTAAGTCCTTCCGCCCGTTCCGTCAGATATTCGGCCGGTCTGCCGGCAAGCCTGGAAAGAATGTACGCTCTTTGATAATTAATATATCTCCTCGCGTTTAAATCAGGCATCACGCCCTTATATATATACTCTCTCCTAAGCTCCAAATGCGATTTGCCGGCGTCTCCATAATCGATCAGTGCGACAGGCTTTGTAAGATCGTCCCCAACGCAGGCATGGAATATCGCCCATTCGAGGATCGAACGCCCGTCTGTCATTTCGTCAAGGAAATGTGTGTCACCCGTGTTCATAACATGAAAGAAGATCATACCGATAATCTTTTCCTGATTTATATGATACCACGGTCCTGTCGGCGAGCCGTCGAGCGGCGTAACCGCATACGAGGAAGTCAGGTCGATATGCAGATACGCCCTGATCATCTTCTTGTTTGTTTCCGGATCGACAAGAGGATGCAGCATCATACCTCCGGAATAATCCCACAGATACGAGCACATGCAGCCGCCGGTAATACTGCCGGTGCTGTAAAACGGCGACACCGTATAATCAGGATTGATCCAGCGGTTAAGACAGTATGTGACGACAGAACGATAATACATAGCGTTCAGCGCCGGATCATCAGTCTCAAATACCGGCAGCAGCGAGAGTATCCTCCCGGTTTCAGACACAAGCCATTCAAACGACTTCCGCTCAAGCAGCTCAAAATCCGTTTCGCCGACTTCGCTTCCGCTGCCGCCAAGGTTAACCGCAAGATCAACGCATACACTCTCTCCCGGCTCTACGGTTCTGGTACATTCCCATATATCGCCGAAAGAGAACCAACCCATATCCGGCAGCGAACAGACAACGGTTATCTGAGCGTCATTATCCGATATTTTTCCGCTGTTATGAAGGGCTGACGAGCCGGTCAGCGTGAGTTTTGATTTGTCGGCGAAATTTTCGGCTTTTGCCGCGGAGAAATAAAGATCTCCAACAGCCGGGACGCCGAATTCCCATCTGTCTTCATATCTCGCGCTGCCACGAATTATCACCTGCAGCGGCGCAGCAACGGATTTCCCGGTATGATTCGTCAGCTCGAGCCGCATAAGACATATATCGGTCTCCGGCGGCAGCATCGTCAAAGTTTTAGCTTCCCAGCCTCCTGTGCAGCCATGCCGTTTTATGATATTCGGAAGCCATACCCAGTCTCTGCCGACGATCCGTTCACCGTCGATCCTGAATTCAAGCGAAAAATTAGAAGCCGACCATGGGCATCTCTGCAGCCCGCGTATCATACAGGCGGCGTTTTCGGGCGTCAGGACCGTCATCATGTCTCCTGCGATACCGAGATCTTTTTCATGAAGTATACTGTCTGCCGCGTTGAAGCGGAACGGATTTTCACAGAATTGTATGTTGTTGAACTGCATTTCGATTTACAAATTTACTCCAATTGCGCGCGGTTGCCTCTGTTTATTATTATACAACCCGTCGAGTCGATATTAAACCGTTTCGGTGTTAAAAGCTGTCCATTTTATTCATTTAAGGCAACACCGCATAAATAAGATGCAATACAACTCAATAGATAAAAATCGCTGACATCAACATTTTTGCGGGATTCACCGTTAAAAATGTGCCAAAATTGCATACTGAGTCAGGCTGTCACCATCGAATGTCTGGCAGCCATGATCAGGTTCGCCAATGCGAACATCATATTCAGTTTTGAAATCTGTTTACGCAAACCTCGGTACTGCTTTGAGCAGATTATACATCAGCAATATGTCGATCATTGAACATTCGTCAAGAATCAGCACATCGCCGGACAGTTTGTTCTCATCATTCCGCTGGTATCCTTCCGGCGGTTTGTATTCGAGAAGCCTGTGGATGGTCTTTGCTTCGAGTCCCGTCGCCTCCGAAAGACGTTTTGCCGCCCGGCCCGTGGGAGCAGCCAACAGTATATTCGCTCCTGCTGATCTGAATGCGGTAATGATACCGAGTGTGGTTGTGGTTTTGCCTGTTCCGGGTCCTCCTGTGAGAACGGTGATTTTGCTGTTCAGCGCCGTGCGGATCGCCTCAACCTGAACCGGATCATATTCTATGCCGCTGTTCAGCACAGGCTGACAGCCTGTGACAGAACCAGGTGTGTTGTAAATCTCTCCCAGCCGCTTCGCCGTTC
>CAMJPL010000067.1 GCA_946407735.1 uncultured Clostridia bacterium | reverse complement strand
AGACCAGAACGTCAATGGCGATCCCTGTCAGATCCTTGACGGCTCCCGCGACAGAGGAGGTCGAAATTCCTCCCGATATGAGCTGTACGATGATGGAAACGAGCGCGATGATCCCGAGGATTCCCGCCAAAGCGGTCTGTTTGTCTATTTTCTTCATTTTTCAGTCCTCCGTTACAGTATAGATTCCATTTTCGACTTCCACATAATACGGCTTGCTGTCCAGAAGCGTCATCAGTTTGTTCAGATACGGGCGATCCTGCCCCATTTCTCTATGCTGCGCCCCTCCGCGGAACACGAACGGACACACCTTGACGGTGACCACGTCCGGGTCATAATCGAAATCCGACACGAGCTTCCGACAATCGACGGTTTTCAGATAGGTATAGCCCTCCAGAACACAGCGCAGCATCGTTTCTTTGCTGTCCGGCCTTTTCAGTTCGAGGAGACGCATTACATCCCCGTCGAAAGCAAGCAGATCGATCTTCCCCGCGACATCGCGCGCCGTCGATTTCAGCGGCGTCTGGTAATCCTCAACTTGTCCGATATGGTCGAGCGGACCCATGTTCCGGCTTTGCGTGAAAATCTGCATCGCTATGATTTCTTCCTTACGGTTCGTATTGCCGGGATGCTCTCCTGCATGCCCTTCTGTTTTATAGGAGCTTTTCCGGGTGATCGGTTTGATTCCGTCGGTATATTCAGCAATATGTTCGCACAGAAACGCGGCGACAACTTCCGTGTAGTACTCTTTCGTATCCGTTGTCCTGCCCATGTAATTGACAAAACCTTTTTTGTAGAAAGCACTTTTGTTCAGAAATGCTTCTTCACACCGCGAAAGTATTTCTTGCTTTGTATATCTCATACCTTTTCCTCGTTTTTACAAAATGTAAGTTTGATTATGAAACAGGACGGCGCTCATATTGCTTAAGGATTTGTAAGCAATGAAGTCAGAAGATTGCCCTGACCGACTTTTCTCCCCATCCTGTCATAAGTGTATTTCCCGTCATAATATCCGAGTTTACGCCCCATACGGTCGCAAATTACCTCGCGGGTTCCTTCGCTCCGGATTTCTCCGAATTTTCTGCCCATTCTGTCTTTTAATACTTGTCTCATAATCGACCTCATAATAATCTGGATATGGACCAACACAGTTTCCAAACCTCTGAAAGCAACGATTTTCCGTTTTGTGAGAGTAATTGCTTTCAGAGAGGTTTACCATATTGAGCCTTCACTTTTGTATTATATCACCATTATCTTGTGGTGTCAACACATATTTCATAGAGACAAGGAAGACTATTTTCCTTCGACCTCCCAACTCTGTATTGACAAGAACTACCGTTTTCCCCTCTTCCCTCCGCCCTTCCGGGACAGCACCTCCACCACCTTCGTGAGCACCGCCCACTCCTCCTCGCTCAGATCCTCCTGCTTCAGCCCGAATTGCTTCGCCGCCGCCTTGTTCTCCGGCGTCTGCCCGAAGACAGGCATATCCTCCGCAAGGGCGGGATTGCAGACAAAGAACTCGATAAAAAACGGCTTGTCCTCGCCCGTTTCGGCGTCCTGCGCGGTAAATGAGTGCCACCACCAGTCATAGCCGTGGTGCGCCAGCGGGCCGTGCAGCATAAGCGAGTCCCGCGTTATGTCGTGACAGTTGAACATTATGTGTCTTCCTTAAATCAATCAGTGCATTGCCGTCTGTGTGAGAACTCATAAGGGGATATATCCGTCATGCGCGTATTCCGGTTTTCACGCGCCATTCTGCGATCCCGGCGATCATCTCCGGCGGAAGATACTCTGAATACGGGAACCGAATCGTTCTCCCGACGTATTTCAGCCCGGCATGATCTGGGTATTGGGGAAAAAAGCGGCCGCTTCCGGGGGCACGGATATACCTTTCCCGGAACTATGCCTCCCTTATAGTTTATACACACCGATATATTATATCATATTCCGCGCTGTTTGTATAGCGTTAATGAAACTTTTTCAGTTTTGCCGGTTATTGGTCCATGATCATTTTTATGATTTGCGTCCGCTGTCATATGCCGCCGCGATGAAAATAATAAGCCATAATTGGTAAATTCTTGTCAAATAATAATTTTCATATTTCGAGGTAGATAAACTTAATATTTTTTTATATAATAATAGCGTTCGCCGCCTGACACCGCCGGTTGATGCGGGATATCCGCATGCGGCGGATGACGGGTTTATATCATCTTTTTAAGGAGAATACCGATGAAGAGAAAAATCGCGTTTGTTCTTGCGCTCATTATGTCCGCCGTATGCTTCGCTGGCTGCGGCGGCTCAACCGCAAACGAAAATCCGGCCGCCGAACCGGATGACGAGCATTACCCTGTGACCATATCCACCTACAATTACAACAAAGAGCCGGTTGAGGTCACCTTCACAAAGAAGCCCGAAAAAGTCATCTGCACCAACCAGACCCAGACGGAGCTCATGCTCTATTTCGGACTTGACGAATATATCGCCGGCATGGCTTATCTCGACGGCACGATCCGCGAGGATCTTCAGGCTCAGTACGACGCTCTCAAGGCCGCCGGAAAAGAGCTCACCGTAAAAGGCTATCCGTCGAAGGAGATCGTTCTTTCGCTCGAGCCCGACTTCATCTTCGGCTGGCGCAGCGCCTTCGCCGAAGACGCTCTCGGCGACGTTTCCGAGTGGAACGGCATGGGCGTAGGCACGATGATCCTCCGCTGCTCGAACAACACCGCCGAGAAGCGCGACCTCGAGGCTGTCCTCGCCGACATCGCTGATATAGGAAAGATCTTCAATATCGAGAACAAGACGAACGCCTATATAAAGGAAGCGCGCGACCTCATGTCGAAGATAGAGACCAAGGTATCAGGGCTTGAGGCGCCGTACAGCGCCGTCATCGTCGAGCCGTACGGCGGCACCTTCTACTGCTGGGGAGCCGACACCCTCACCGGCAATCTCGTGGTCTCGGCCGGAGCGACTTACGCCCTCCCCGCCGGCGGCGATCTGTCGATAGAGGATCTGGTAAACATCAATCCCGACGTCATCATAGTCGATTACATGGACGACGAGAACCTCACGCCCGAGGAGTCGAAGAACAACGCCGTCAGCGCCGTCACCGGCGAGGCGGCTCTCGCCGAGGTGAAAGCCGTGAAGAACGGGAAGGTGATGGCCGTCAATCTGACCGACGTCTACGGCGGCGGCATCCGCATGGTCCCGTCCGTCGAGGCTATGTTCAACTTCATGTACGGAAACTGATCACTATCCACTTCCGAACGGGGCGGCAGGGTTTGACCCGCTGCCCCGTTCCCGTTTATCATCTCCAAATGAAAAAACAACTGAATCCCAGACACGCCGCGCTCTCGCTCGCTATCGTCGTCTTTATCGCGGCCTTTATACTGTCGATCCTCTCCGCCGTCACCATCGGGGCGGTAAGGGTCTCGTTTTCCGACGTTTACAGGATCGTGCTGTATCAGGTCACCTTCGGGCAGCTGAAAATAGGTGAGGAAGCCTTCCTTTCCTCTGGTACGATGTATGAGATTATCTGGAACCTCAGGATGCCGCGCGTGCTCATGGGCGCTGTCATCGGCGTCCTTCTCGCCATGTGTGGCGTCGTGATGCAGGCCGCGGTCCAGAATCCTCTCGCCGATCCGTATATCCTCGGCATTTCGTCCGGCGCCTCTCTCGGCGCGACATTCTCGATAATGATAGGCGCTTCGGCGGTATTCACGGGGGTTCTGGCGGCCATGGGGACGGCGTTCTGGGCGTTCATCGGAGCCTTCGGGGCGATGGCTCTGGTGATGCTGCTCGCCCATATGGGCGGAGGCAGGATGACAAGCGCCAAGCTCGTGCTCGCCGGGTGCGTCGTCGGCAGTCTCTGCTCCGCTTTCACCAACGTCCTGATATACGTCGGAAAGGATGCCGAGAACATGAAAACGGTGACATACTGGCTGCTCGGCTCGATGGTCTCGGCGAGATGGCCGAAGCTGCTGCTTCCCGGCGTCTGCGCGGTTCTGGGGCTGCTGTTCTTCCTGACGCAGCTGAGGACCCTGAATACCCTGCTGCTCGGGGACGAGGCGGCGATGACTCTCGGCGTCAACCTGACAAAATGGCGCATGGTGTATATGATAATCACCTCGCTTCTGTCAGCCGTCGCCGTCTGCACCTGCGGCATCGTGGGCTTCGTCGGCCTTATGATCCCGCATATCGTGCGCGGATTCACCGGATCGGACCACCGCTTCCTCCTTCCCATAGCCTCATTTGCCGGCGGGATATTCCTGATATGGGCCGACGTGATCGCGAGGGTGCTCATCCAGAACACCGAGATCCCGCTCGGCGTCATCACCTCGGCGATAGGCGCGCCGATATTCGTATATATGATGATAAGAAAATCCTACGGCTTCGGAGGGAACGACTGATGACTATCGAGACGAAGGACGTATCGGTCACCCTGTCCCATAAGGAGATCGTGAAGAAGGCGTCTCTCAGGGTGAAGGAAAAGGAGTTCGTCGGTCTGCTCGGCCCGAACGGGAGCGGCAAGACCACGCTGCTGAAAAGCATATACCGGGTCCTTAAGCCCTCGGGCGGCGTCGTGCTCCTTGACGGAAATGACATCAGCGCCATGAGCTACCGCGATACCGCGAGGCGGATCGGCGTCGTAAGCCAGTTCAACAATCTCAGCTTCGACTTTACCGTTCAGGATATGGTCCTGATGGGCCGCGCGCCTCACAAGAAGGCCTTCGACCGCGATACCGAGGAGGATTACCGCATCGCCGACGAGGCGCTGCGCCGCGTCGACATGCTCGATTTCAAGGACAGGAGCTTTCTTACGCTCTCAGGCGGCGAAAAGCAGCGTATCATCCTCGCGAGAGCCCTTGCCCAGCAGGTCGAGACCCTTATTCTCGACGAGCCGACGAACCACCTTGACATCAAATATCAGATCCAGATCATGGACGTCGTAAAATCGCTCGGCGTGGGAGTGCTGGCGGCGCTTCACGACCTTAATCTCACCCTGATGTACTGCACATACGTTTATGTCCTGAAAAACGGCAGCATCATAGCCGAGGGCTATACGGACGACATCATCACCGAGGAGCTGATACGAAACGTATATGAGGTCGAGTGCTCGGTGGCGAGGAATCCGGTGAGCGGGAAGCTCAACGTCACATTTTTCTCGAAATTAAGGGAGGAAATGCAATGAAGATCGCGATCTTAAACTGCCTGAAAGCGAATGAAGTCTGCGCCGGAGCTGCGTGCCTGACGGCCTTCAACGGCAAAAGCCGGAATTTTGAGCGATACGGGGATACGCCGACAGAGCTCACGGCGTTCGCGAGATGCAACGGATGCGGAGCCGGGATCGACGGCGGATTCAAAGAAAAGCTTGATCGGATAATAGATGAAGGCACAGAGGTCTGCCATCTCGGGGTCTGCACGAAGGATTTCAGGACAAAAGAAGAATGCCCGACCATCACCGCGGCGGCTGATTATCTTTCAGAGCATGGGGTACAGATCGTCCGCGGGACGCACTGATGACAGTCTGGTTATTAGTAATTAACAAAAAACAAAGGACGCCGAGATATGAGGCGTCCTTTGTTGATTGCGGATCAAACAGGGATATTTGTTTTACGATCTCCTGCGTCTGCCGGCTTCGGATGCCGCAGCGAGGGCTGAGGCGAGGAGCATTACGGCGGCGCCGAGGATGTAGTATATCGCTGTGCCGGTCGAGCCGGTGGAGGGGAGAGCGGTGCCGGGGGTGTTTTCGATTAAGAATTGCCCGTTATCCGTACCCTTATTTATCAGATCATGAGATACCGTCAAATCAGTATCTATATCACTGCTCCCGTCTTTATTTATGACGATGTAGTACGGCCCTTCTCTCTTTATATAGCCTTCGGGGACGACTGATTCTTCAAGTCTGTATAAGCCGGGCTTAAGCCCGCCGAATACTATCGTTCCGGTCGATGAGTCAACCATTGTCACCCCGGAAGTATACCCTCCCGTTATGTCATGGCCGTGTTCATCGACTTCTGTCAGGATGAATCCGGCGCCGGACAGCGGGATCGCGGTCCCTTTTATGTATTTCACGACAGTGACCGATTTATCAGCGACGATCAGATCGTTCGACGCAGACAGCGTCTTGTCGGTCACGCGGTCCGCTTTGCTGTACATCTTCCTATCGCCGTTTGCCTCATTGTCGATCGAAGGCGACGTCCCGACAGGCACATTTTTCTCACTCACAGAGTCGATATAATAGTAATATCGGTTCTCTCCGTCGTCCGCCGTAAGGCCGTCAAAGCCTGATCCGGCGAGAGACACGGACCAGGTGTGGTCATCCGTGACGAACGTGCCGATCTTTTTTCCGTCCTTATCGAGCAGATCACCGCCTTTTTTCATCGTGACGATGAGACTCCATGAGTCTGACTGATAGCGTTGGTTATTCTCAGCGGCGGGCATACTGCCGGTATTGCTAACAGGACCGACATCGACAGTCTGATTATCCGCCGCCTTTAGATTCGGGGCGGCTCTGAGCATCATGCGCGGAGAAGCCGAATTTGATGCGGACTGAACGGACTGAGTATTGCTCTCCGCCTTTCTGACCGTAATATGTTCGGCCTTCAGCTGCGTCCAGTCATCCTGGAACTCTACACGTATTCCATTATCAGGAACAGTCAAATTGATTTCTTCAGTAACATCACGTCCCATGTTGCTTACAGCGACTGTATCAGCGCTCCATACACCGTTATTAATCCGATAGCGTATATGAGAGTTATTGTCTTTTCGCGTAAACCGTACGACTATCTGATCTCCCGGACGGAAAGACTCGGTATTGCTGTACAAGGTTTCTATTTCGGTGTTCCAGATATTTGACAATACGACCTCCACCTTGACAGGATTTGCCTTTACCTCGGTATAGGTACTTGTGAATGTCACCTGTCCCGCCTGATTCCCGGAAACGGTCGCCGTTCTAGACTCCGGGTCCGCTGTGTTCACAATAGTATATTTATTGTCGTCGTAAGCGGTCCCGTTCAGCTGTTCTCTTACAATATACTGCCCTGCGGGTAGATTGTCGAAAGTTATGGTTATGGTAGATTCTCCGCTGAAATCGCTGTATTGAAGCGTGACCGGATTTACCGTATTTCCCGACGTATCCTTGGCCTGATTTCCGGTGAGATCCGTTATGAAATACAAGGCCTTGAATTTCTCAAAGCTCTGATTCCCATGGAATCCCGCCAGATTTTTCGTCACATTAAGCGAACCGCTCTGGCGCGTGAAGCTGCTGGTAAATGTTATCTCATCCGGATCAGCCGCGCCGCCGCTGTCCTGTTCGTCGCTCGCGCTGACGGTTACCGTGGCTGCGGACTTTGTATGCATCGCGGTGTAGCCCGACGGCCCGCCCTCGCATGTGACGGTGTATGTCCCGATCGGCAGGCTGAGCGCCATGCTGCGCCAGTCTTCACCGCTTACCTCGCTCATCTCACTGTATCTCACGGTGAAGGCCTCTCCGGTAGCTGTATTTGTCAGAACATAGACCTGATCATAGCCGGCGGGCGCGCCGGACACGGCGGCTTTCAGCGTCAGAGAGGCCTTTCTGGTTTCAAGTTTATAGCGTTTCAGGGTGAATGTCACCTGAGCGTCGCCGGACAGCTCATTCATATTGAAATCTGACGACCATGTCTTTTTGATCGGAAGCTCAAACTGGTTATACACCCTGTTGTGGACGGTGACCTCCGCGTCTGAATCGGCGATGATGGTGCCCCTGGCTTCATTGCCTGTCAGAAGTCCGCTCACCTGCTCAGGAACTGTCGGCGCTTTGTAGATCGTCGCTTCCGCCAGTTTCCAGTTTTCAGGCACATTGACAACAGGAGAGCCTTCTCCCGCGCGTATATACGCGCCGCTGACGTCAGTGCCGCTGTAATAGTATTTATTGTTCCAGTTTTCCTCCCAGCCCTGCCCGTCTTCCGAGCGCTGACGCATATGACTGCGGTCTATGCGCTCGTCAACTATGAAATCGGTACCTTCGAGCAGGCCCTTTATGATGATGGTATCGCCGGGACGCACGTCGCCGAGAGAACCGTTCTGGGAAGTGTGCTCGGTTATCTTCGGCTCGCTCAGCCGCTCTGTTGTCCCGTCCGCATAAGTATAGATATAGGTGATTTTGCCGTCAGAATCTGTTGAGGTCTCGGCAAGGCAGCGCTTGTCTTTGCTCTCTTTGCGGCTGTCGTAGTAAACGTACCTGCCGGTCCCGCCGTCTATCTGATAATACTCGCCGAGGGAATACGGCGCCATATTGCCGTCTGTCCCCTCAAGGAATATCCTGTATTCGAAGTAAGGACTGCCGTTCTGATCCTCGACAAATTTGCTGGATGTACTTGAGTCGGCGTAAAGACTTCCGTGAAGCTTCTTTGTTATGCGCAGCTCATTCACGATATCGTCTATCGGCTTATTGTCGAAGAACACCTGTCCCCTGCGGCTGACGGTCTTGCCTGTGGTCGACTTAGAATCTGCGGAATCCTGATCGGAGTTGGTGACATTGTAGACATCGAGCATATGAGAGTCTGCCTCAGGCTCCACTTCGACGACCTTGTATTCCACGGAACTGTCAGCTACCGGGATAACCGCGGTTCCGCCCGGCTTTACTTCAAATATAGAATCATTTTTCCAGACAACGGGAGTTTTTTTGCCGTCGTCATATACGGCTTCGCGTCCGGTAAGGTCGGTCATATCCGAATGCTTGTATTCGACCCACTGATTGCCGGATCTGATATAAGCCTTGTAATAGAAAGCCGCGTCGGCATAGTCATTCTGAATCGGTTTTCCGGAGGCCGTTTCCAGCATATTCTTGGTAATGCGGAACTCATCTCCGGTGATGACCGGCAGGTTGAACCGGATCTGCAGGTTGGACGCGCCGGCACCTCTTTCCATATAGAACATCTTCAGATCATGGGTCGAGTAGTCCTTATAGGTTCCGACAAGCTTCCCGTTATCCTCGCCGTAGTTGGTAAAGAATTCAAACTGTTTCGGATCATCCCGATCAGTCCATGCAGTACCGTCCGGGAACCTTTTTGCCTGCCAGTATTGCTCACGGATATATGTAACGCCGTCGTTTCCCGTATTCTGAACATCAACGGTGATCTTGCCGGTCTGGAAATTGATTTTGCCATGGAAGGCGTCATGAACTCCGCCGATGTCCATGATCAGTACATCATCAACGTAGACCCACATGTCGTCATCACCGGTAAACTCGAATACCATCGGGTCACCCTGATCGGACAGACCATTCGGGCCCTGCTGGAATTTGGCTTCCATGACCATGCCGAAGTAGTAATTCGGATTACCATTTACAACGTACAGGTCTTCTTTCTTTCTCGGATCATCATTTGAAAGCTGTTCCCTGTAATCGCCGCCCGCATAATAGTTCTGCACCGGATTGGAAACATCCAGCTCGTTGAACGGCATGAAATTACCGCGGTAATAGAAGAAGTTGTTGTTCTGATGATCTGTCGGTCCGGTCGCCGCTATCTCTCCCAAATCCTTAGGCGTGCCAAGCTGGTCATATACAATGAAGTCATTGCCGACGAGCCTTGCAAAGTTTTCAAATCCGCTATAATAGAAATATCCGGTCGTATCGTAGACGCTCTGCAGGAAGAGATGATTTGCGTTTTCAGACATCGTAGTAGTCGTAAAACCAAAATCCCTGTCTGATTCCGGATTGACAAAAACAGCGCTCAGCGATTTGCCGGTTTCAGCGGAAACAGGCCAGCCATCTACAAGAACTCTATTCATCAGGCCGGGAGTATAGACGCCTGAAGCCCAGTCTCCTGAATAATAATAATTATTACGAAGTATCTTCTGTATATATGGCAGACGCTGCTCCCATCCGTGATTATCATCGTCAAAGTCATACATTTTTATTGTTATGCCCTTGCTGACGCTGTCCACGGTATCGACAGTCGTAAGCTGCTTCTGCACCAGCGGATCGCGCACGGCAAAGTAGAACTCCTGAGATTTCAGCAGCTCATTTACGTATACGGAGTCTCCCGCGTTGACTTTTCCCTGCTCGTTTCTTTTAACCTCCAGACCGTAGGTGGTGTTGGCGTCATAATCCCATGTGGCGATACGCGAGGCATAAGCGCCGCTGTCGCGCCCCGGCATACTAACGCTGATCGTCTTCATTTTGTCGGCAGTCAATGATGTCTCTGCCGTAACGGCGGTTAAGCCTTCGCCCTGTGTCTTCGGGGCAAGATATGTCTTTGTCTTTTCGTTGTACAGCTGCAGATAGCCGGTGGGATTTCCCTGATCGTCGGTAAGCTCCCTTAGCGTCCATTCGATCGAGAAATCTTCCTTCCAGTAAAGCGAATCACTGCTTTCCCATACTGTCCGCAGCTTGCCGTTTCCGTCTATCGCGAAGAAATCGTAGGCGTCCTTTTCGCTGTTCCACATCTTCTGATAGATGACGACGGTCTGCCCGTTTGACAGATCCTTCGCAGCGGTAAGAGCTGCCTTGTGAGAGCCGTAGGGATTCTCCGGGAGGCAGAGATGTATAGCGGCGCTCAGCTGCTCATTTACGCTTTCATGATCATTAGTCGGATTACTGAGCCAGTAGCCATTGCCATAATCCCACAGAAGTGTACCGTTTTTATTCCCAAAAGTATATGTGCCGTTCTCATTTCTTGTTATCTTTATAAGAGTACCGTCACTCTTTTCGCTTACAAGATTCAAAGAATGATCAGCCGAATTGTTCTTTGATGTGATTGCCGGATCGATATACAGATACTTTCCGTTATTGCTGATATAATACGCGTCCTTTTCAGCGTTATATTCAAATGTCCAGGCTGTGGACTCCCGGTCGCAGTACTCTGTGCCGTCAACCTCAATGTAGTTCACAAGCGTTCTGGCTTCCATATAGTAACCGCGGTTGTCCTTGGTCGTATGGACATTTGCCTGCAGTGAGCGTCTTGTCCCCGCGTTTCCTTTATTTGTTACGATCGCAAATGTTCTGCCATTGAGTCCCAGACGGTCATTGTCATCTGTCACACGGATTTCGATCTTGTCACCGTTATTCATGGTAACAATAAGGCTTTCTTCCGTATCGAACGCCTTAAGCGAAATCAGCACCCACTCTCCGGCTTCGACCGTGCTGCCGTTGATCTCCGCGATCTGCTCTTCCGTCATCTCCGCGGAGTATTCGCACACCAGTCCGTTGGCTTCCTTGATATCGCCGATGGAGGCGGTTTCTTCTGCTTTCACAGCGTAAACCAGCTCCGGGCTGCTGAATTCGACGCTTTGCACCTCAGCCATGAAGGCGTCGACAGTTTCAAATCCGGTATCGCCTATAATGTTCAGCGACTCTACCAAATCCTTTAAAAGGATGAACCCGCCGCCGGGGATGCTGAATTCATACTCTTTCCCGTCCACTTCGTACTCAAAGTCCACGGTATAAACTATCCCGTAAACCGAGAAGCTGTCGGTCCTGAATCTGACAGTCTCGTCCCCGCCGATCACATCGACCGGCTTTATCTCGTCTTTCGTGAAGTGGACCACCGTGACTTCGGTGCTGTCCTTCCTGTCGACGAGCGAAACGCTGACCTTGACCTCGCCCTCAGGCTCGATCTCATCCTCGCCGTCAAAGATCGTGATATTGAAGAATCTGGCCGTTATATCATCTTTTTCGACATATTCAGCCGTTTTGTGATAGTAATACTGATACGCGAGATCATCGTCCTCGATCTCGCTGACATCGAGACGGGCGGTCTCGGGTATGCCGGCGCCGGCGCCGTATGACACCGTGATCTCATAAGTTTCGCCGCTCGCGCTGATGTACCGCTCGACGATCTGCGCGTCGGTAACCTTTATCTCGATAACTTCCCCGCTCTTCAGCGTGATAGTCAGCTTCTCCTCGGTATCGAACGCCTTAAGCGATTCGAGCACCCAGTCATCCTCGCCGAATACCCACAGGACCTTCGTCTTGTGCGTGACTTTGACGAGCTCGGGATCGGAGAATTCGACGTTTTCGATCCCGGCGATGAAGTCGTCGGCTTCAAGGATATCGTCGATAAGGCCGAGCTTTACCGCCAGCTCACGCAGGGATATGCTTGTGCCGCCCTCGATGCTGAATTCAAGGCCGTCGTAATGGAAATCGACGGTGTAGACGATGGCGTACACCGAGAATCCGCCCGCGTCG
>CAMJPL010000066.1 GCA_946407735.1 uncultured Clostridia bacterium | reverse complement strand
TCCCCGATGGGAAGACGGGGCGCCCCGCGCGTAGCGGGCCTGCCCGGCGAGGGCGGCCCCGCCGGCAGCGGGGGAGAGTCCCATTCCATGAATGGAATAGTTGGATACTAAGGAGTACCAGTCTGAGAATCGGCCAGAATCAAGTCCCATTCCAACGAATGATAAGTTGAATATCCAAAATACCCGTCCAACAATCGACATCCCCGAATCTTTTCCAAATAAATTATACCACATTCTCCGCTGAATGTCAATTCCTCCCCGCCTGCCGATTGACAAAAACACCGACGTTATGTTATAATATAAAGAGAAAATCATCCGAAATAATAAACGTGAAAATATATGCGGATCCCCATCCGGAGGTAAATGGCGAATATGGATAATATGCTTCTCGTCGACGGCAACAGCCTCATCAACCGCGAATTCTTCGGCGTCAGGACGCTGACGTCGTCCGGCGGCATCCCGACCAACGCCGTTTACGGCTTCGTCAATGTCATAGCGAAGCATATCGCCGATCTCGAGCCGAGGTTCGGCGCGACGTGCTGGGACCTCAAGGGACCCACCTTCCGCCATAAGCTGTATGACGGGTATAAGGCCGGAAGACACGCCATGCCGGACGAGCTCGGCGTACAGCTCCCGTACGCGAAGCGAGTGTCTGAGCTTTTCGGGCTGAAAGTCGTCAGCCTCGAGGGCTGGGAGGCCGACGACGATATCGGCACGCTGTCGCGGCTCGGCTCCGAGAGCGGCATGAAGGTGTACATCCTCACCGGCGACCGCGACTCGCTGCAGCTGATAGACGACAACACAACCGTCCTGCTCGTCGGGAACAAGGGCGTCGCGCGTTACGGGCGGAGCGAGTTCTTCGACGAATGGGGCATACAGCCGGAGCAGTTCGTCGACCTCAAGGCCGTCATGGGCGACTCGTCCGATAAGATCCCCGGCGTCAGAGGCATCGGGCAGAAGACGGCGCCCGACCTTATCGCGAGATACGGCTCGCTCGACGGGCTCTACGCCGCGATCGAGGCGGACGGCTTCTCCGACCCCGCCATAACGAAGGGGACGCTGAATAAGCTGCTCGGCGACAAGGATATGGCCTATCTTTCTCAGAAGCTCGCCCGGATCGACCGCGACGCCCCGCTCGGACTCACGCCGGACGACATCCGCGTCACGTCGCTCGATAAGCCCGGCATGCTGCAGCTCTGCCGCGAACTCGATTTCACCGCCTTCATCGACCGCTTCGGGCTGAGGGAGAGCGAAAACACCGCTGCGGCGTACAAAAAGAGCGGCGACGTGTATGAGGACGTCTCCGCCGATCCTGCGGCTGCGTTCGAAGCCCTTGACAGGGAGGCGATGTGCGGGATATGGATCTCGCGCGATCTTAGGCGCGTAAGCGCGGCGCAGGGGGAGCGCAGGATCACGGCACAGTTTGCCGACGACAGCGGGCTGAAAGCGCTTAAGCCCTTCCTCGAGGACGAGGGAAGGAATCTCGCCGTCCACGACGTGAAGTCGCTGCTCCACAGGCTCGCGCCGCTCGGGATAAGGATAAACGCCGCCTTCGACGTCATGCTCGCCGCCTATGTGCTCGACTCTTCGGAAAATGGCCTCGATCTTTCGAAGCTCTGCGGCGCGTATCTCAGCGCCGGGCTGGATGAGTGGCAGGAGGCCGGGGCGCTGATCGGTCTCGCCGGGAAGATGACGGAGAGGCTCGAGAGCGAGGGCGGCATGAGCGTTTTCAGGGACATCGAGCTCCCGCTCGCCTACGTTCTCTTTGACATGGAGAGCGCCGGGTTCTACGTCGACGTCGCTGGGCTGAAGGAATACGGCGAAAAGCTCGGTCAGCTCGCCGGGGAGTACGAGAAGCAGATATATCTCCTCGCCGGGCGAGAGTTCAACCCCAATTCGCCGAAGCAGCTCGGCGAGGTGTTGTTCGAGGAGATGAAGCTTCCGGCGCCTCCCGGCGCGAAGACGAAGACGGGATGGTCGACGTCGGTGGACGTGCTCGAAAAGCTCGCCGACACGCATCCCATCATCGACGCGATATTCAGCTACCGGCGGGTGACGAAGCTGAAATCCACCTACTGCGACGGGCTGATCTCGCTCGCCGATGAAAACGGCTTCGTGCACACCACCTTCAATCAGACGATCACCGCCACCGGGCGGCTGTCGTCGACCGAGCCGAATCTGCAGAACATCCCGATAAAGACCGATCAGGGGCGGTATCTGCGCAACTTCTTCGCGGCGCGGGGAGAGGACATGGTGCTCGTCGACTCCGATTACAGCCAGATCGAGCTGCGGCTTCTCGCCTGCATCGCGGACGACAGGACGATGATCGACGCGTTCAGGTCGGGGGCGGACATCCACACCATCACGGCGTCGCAGGTGTTCGGCGTGCCGCAGGAGGAGGTGACGCCGCTGCTGCGCAAGCGCGCGAAGGCGGTCAACTTCGGCATCGTCTACGGCATCGGCGGCCATTCCCTCGCCGGGGACATCGACGTCTCGTTCAGGGAGGCGTCCGAGTACATAAAGAGCTATCTCGCGAAGTATTCCGGCGTCGACAGGTACATGAAGGAGATCGTCGCGCAGGCGAAGGAGCAGGGCTTCGTCACGACGATGGCCGGGCGGCGCAGATACATCCCGGAGCTTAAATCCGGCTCGTTCCAGATAAGGAAGTTCGGCGAGCGCGTAGCGATGAACAGCCCGATACAGGGCACCGCCGCCGACATAATCAAGATCGCGATGGTAAAGACCGCGAAGGCGCTTAAAGACTCCGGCACCGGCGCCCGCCTGATACTGCAGATCCACGACGAGCTGATCGTCGAGTGCGATAAAAAGGACGCCGACAGAGTCGCCGGCATCCTGAAGGAGTGCATGGAATCCGCCGCCGAGCTCGCCGTCCCGCTGACGGTCGACACCGAGATCGGGCATACATGGGGAGACGAGGGGTGAAGGGGAAGCGGGCATCCCGCTCCTCTCACAGATACCGCGAAACGAAGTGGACGATCTCCTTCTGCGGCTCGAGGATGTACGGCACAAGCTCTTTGGGATACATGACCGTCCCTTTTCTCAGGTCTTCCAGCGAAACCCATATGAAATCCAGATCTGTCCGCTCACTGCCGAGTTCGTCATATCCGCTGAACGAGCCTTCCTCCGGCACTCCGGATCCCTGCAGGGAGATATCGTAATACAGGCATATCTGATGGCAGGGCATGCCGTTCCACGGGAAGAAAATCTCGCCCGCCGCGATCAGGCGGTTCACTTCGATATCTGTGTGCAGCTCCTCGAGAAATTCGCGTTTCAGGGCTTCCTCGCCTGTCTCCATGCCGCGGACATGGCCGCCGATCACGGCGAAGTCGTCGTTTTTCGGCCTCTGCAGCAGTACATGCCCGCCGCGTATCGCTATCCCTCCGACGCGGTATGAGAATATGAGGCCGTCGGTTTTGAAAAGTATGTCCTGATCCATGTGTCAAACTCTTTGTTATACTGAATACGAATCAACAACGATAATGCGGTGATGGTTTGAACCGGGGAAAGGGATTATTGTCAGGAAAATCGTTCCTTCCCCCGGTGTGATGCCGATTTCATCCGATACCGGCATAATGACGGCTTTGCCGTCTTTTCCGATCCGCCGTTTTATCGGACGCTCACAGCGAAAAAATAACGCTCCCTGAAAGGAGCGTTATTTTTGTTAAGCGGTCTTATCTCTTCTTCCCGACGACCACAGCGGTGCCGATGGCGGCTACTGCGGCGAGGACGGCTATCGCGGCCACGTCGCCGGTCTGAGCGGCGGGAGCGGCGGCGGCCGGAGCGGCAGCGGCCACAGGAGCGGCGGTCTCAGCTACGGGAGCCGGAGCGGGCTCGGCGGCAGGAGCGGGAGCGGCGGTCTCAGCCGGAGCCGGAGCCGGAGCTTCGGTCTCGGGAGCGGCGGTCTCAGCCGGAGGAACGAAGCCGGCGGGAGTATCAACGAGAGTATAGATATCGGTCTCGTCGAAGTTGAACCAGCCGCCGTTGTGGGCGAGGGACTGCTCGCCGCCGTTGGCGTCCATGATGACGCAGGAGATGCGGAGGACCTGTCCGGTCACGCCCTTGATCTCATCCGAGAAGCCGTTGGCATAGATGGTGGCGAACACCGACCACGGGATCGAGCCCTCGACGGTGTAGGCGGAATCGGTCTGGAAGGTGGAGGCGATCTTGGCGCCGTAGGTGTCGTTGGCGATCTGATCGACTATGTTGAAGTGCTCATAGCAGTCGGGCTGGCCGTTGTCGGTCTTCGGATGCTCGGTGAAGAACAGATGGCCGGTGCCGTCGCCGGCGGCGCCGCCGGTCGGGCCGAAGATACCGAACTGTACGCCGTCGCCGGAGTTGAGGGCGTCGCCGTAAGCCGGAACGATCTCCGGAACGGAGCCGTCGTCCACTACGCAGATGTAGTAGAGAGCGGTGTCGTCCCACATGAAGCGGTACTTGGAGCCTTCGCCGAGAGACGGGTTGGCCTCGACGACGAAGTTGATCTTGCTGGCGGCCATGTCGATCTCGAGAGCGTTGTCCCATTCGCCGTCGCCGAAGGCGCCGTCGATGGTGGGAGCGGTCACGGCCTTCGGGATCTCGTAGTTGACGGGATCGTAGGCGAAGGCGGAGACGGCGAGCAGCGAGCCGAGCATGATGCCGGCCGCGGCAAGACTGATGATCTTTTTCATGATTGATTTGATCTCCTTGAAATGGATTTTCGGTTACTATATTATAACACCGACGGGCGTTGTTGTCAAGTGCTTTTGACGATCCCGCCGTTTTTTTGTCGCCGGGAGGGCTGTTTTCACTCGCCGACGACTGTCACCTGAACGGTGCGGTCTCTCGCGCGGGTGTGGTCGAAGTCGATGAAATAGATGAAGCCGAACTCGCCGAGATCTATCCCGCCGTCGATGACGGGGAAGGTCTCGCTGCGTCCGATCAGCGCCGAGCGCAGATGAGCGTCGGTATTGTGGCAGCCGCGGGCGTCCTCGCCGTGCTCGTCGGCGAATTTCAGCGCCTTCGGACCGGGATGGAGATATATCCCCTCGCGGGTCTGGTCGGGGGCGATGCCCTGCATCACCTCGAGGAAATCCTGCTGCAGGGTCTCAAGGCCGGTCACCGACATGTCGAAGGCGGCCTCCTGCGTGATGACCGAGCAGGTGGTGTGGTGCGAGTAGACCGAGAGGAGCCCGTTCTTCACGCCGGAGCGGGAAAGTATCTCCTTCACCGCCGCCGTGACGTTGTGGAAGGTGACCTCGCGGTCGTTTGAGCGCAGCTTTATCGATTCGCGGTAGACCATGTCTTTCTGTGCCTCTTTGTAGCAAAAGTCTTTGCCGGAAAAGTGGGGGGGTGGGGGCGGAAAACCGGCTTTCTTCAGAAAGCGGGTTTTCCGCCCCCAATATAACGTAATATCAGAGATTATACTTCGCGATCTTCTCCTTGAGGAAGTCGACGGCGAGCTTGATGTCGTCCTCGGGGGTATCGCCGGCCTCGCGCTCGACGGTAAGGAAGCCGTCGAAGCCGGTCTCCTTGAGGGCGGGCAGGTAGAGGTCGAAGTTCACGTCGCCCTGACCGAGCGGGAGCTCCTCATAGCCGTCGCCCTTCTTCACGCCGTCCTTGGCGTGGGTGTGGACGATGTACTTGCCGAGGGTCTTGACGGCGGTCTCGGGGCGGTCAGCCACGAGCATGACGAGGTTCGCCGGGTCGAAGTTCACGCGGACGCCGCCGGCGCCGAGGGAATCGAGGAAGTCGCAGAGGATCGTCGCCTTCTCGGGGCCGGTCTCGACGGCGAAGGCCGCGCCGACGGAATCGGCATAGAGGGCCAGCTCGCGGCAGGACTTGCGCATGAGCTCTTTCTTCTCGTTCTCCTCCACCGGGACCACGCCGATGTGGGTGGTGACGACGTTTGTGCCGAGCTCGAGAGCCAGATCGACGACGCGCTTGGACTTCTCGATGATGTCAGCGTCGGTGTCCGGGTTGCCGAAGCCGTGTCCGAAGTCGCCGCAGAGGGCGGAGAAGACAAGGCCGTTGGAATTCATGATGTCCAGCGCTTCCTTCTTCTGATCCTTCGTCCAGTAGATCTCGCCGCCGGTGGCATACTTCTGGATGCCCTGCGCGCCGAGTCTGGCCGCGATCTCGATGGACTCTCTGAACGGTTTGCGGAAGGATTCCGCCATAACGCCGATTTTCATGGTTGTATCTCCTTTATTTAATAGAGTACTGTGTTTGTTCCGGGAAACGGACTGATATGAAGACGCGTGGAGTTTCCCCGGGATCCCCGTCTTCGCGAGATAGCGATGCGAAATATGATATCAGATTCCTGCGTATGCCCGGTAAAGGAAAGTGACGATCTGACCGCGCGTGCAGGTCATGCCTGGAGCGAAGTAGCCCTTCTTGACGCCCTGCGTTATGCCGTTGTCAAGAGCCCAGACGACCGGCTGGTTTATGTCGAAGCCCACGTCGACGAACAGGTAGCCGTGGCTCGTGTCTTTCGGGCTTCCGGCAAGCTTCCACATGTACGTCACAGCCATTATCCTTGTGCAGTCTTGTCCGCCGTTGAAGACCCCGCCGTCGACAAGCCCTTTTTCATAAGCCCAGATCGCCGCTTCCGCGTACCATTCGCCGTAAGATACGTCGCTGAACGGGTTTCCGACGGTCGACAGCGGGCTGCCGTTGGCGCGCCAGAGGAAAGTGATGATCTCCGCCGCTGTGCAGTTCTTGTCAGGAGAGAATGTCGTCTCCGAGGTCCCGGAGGTTATCCCTTTGTCCAGAGCCCATATCACGGGATCGGCGAACCAGTCGACGACGAGGACGTCGGTGAAACTGCCGACTCTTTCGATCAGGTCGCCGTTTCCTTTCTTTACGGGAGTTTGTCCGGGCAGCATGACGTTTGATGCGATCACACGATCCTCGTCATACATAACTAAAGAATTTAAGCCTTTCTGCGTCTGTTTCAGCATCACGAGCGTGCCGTCGTTCTTCAGCGCGACGCGGTACCTGAATCCATCGCCGTGATTTGGCGCGGTATACACATAGCAGACGTCGTTCATGATGAATTCGCCGCCGTCCATGCCGTAAAGACTGCCGTCCTTCTTCAGGACAAACAGATTAAATGTTGAAAAACTGTCTTCCGGGCCATATTTCGTATAGCATCCCGATACCATGACCGCGTCGTCGGCGATTTTTCTGCGACGCTCAAATGTAGTTAGGCTATAATCAGATTCATTGCGCCAGCGCCACAGGCTTCCGTTTTCCATGACTATCGCGCCTACTTCATCGTTTGATATCTGAGAGACCCCATCGCACAGCTTTGTCGGCAGAACGACGTCCACGCCGCCTTTTTCATCCAAACCCCAGTACCAGAGTGAGCCGTCGGTCTTGATCGCCATGCCGCAAAACTGTCCCATCGCTATGCTCTTGACGCCTGTCATGAGCTTGTACGGCCTGACGATAGAACCCTGACCTTCTTCAAATATGCTTTTATCTGCTCCGGGAGTGTCTTCCTGAACTCCGAGCATACCCCACGTCGGGTCGCCCCATGTGTAGAGTGAACCGTCGCTGCTTAAGGCAGCGAAATTACCGTAGTTGCCGACGCTGACGGCGACGCAGTCGTCAAGACGCTTCACCGGCTCGGGATGCGATGAAAAATGTCCACCGTACAAATGATCCGGGGAATAATCGAATCCAAACGTCCAGACCGAGCCGTCGTCTTTCAGAACGATCGTTGCCATCTGATCCCGGGCGAACGATACGACATGGTCCATTACCAGCGTCGGCTCGTCTACCCAGCTGCACTTCTCCTGTCCGGCAGAGCAGTTGGTGTTGGGTCCCCATAACCAAAGCCCGCCGTTGACGTCTATGTATCCCCAGAAGCCGACCGTCGTCGATACTCCCGCTTCCTGAGACTCATACGCCGCGTAGGCCGGTATGGCAAAGACCATAGCGGATACGATCACGGCGGCGGAAAACAGCGCGAACAATATCTTTTTCATGATGATTATCACAGCTCCACTCCCGGAAGCTTGCTCAGCTTCTTGTTTATCGACTTTTCCAGCTTCTGCGCTCTCGACGCCATGTCGGTATTCGCTTTCTTGAACATCTGGCAGAGCGGTCCGTCGCGCAGATCGCCGCAGAGGGTGCTGTCGCCGATGTCGATGACGCGGGAGGAGAAGATTATGTCGAGCATCTCCTGCGACTCGACGTCGCGGGCGACCTTGTTCTGCAGGACGATGTCATAGTACGCCGGGATCACGTCGTTGTAATAGGCGCAGGCGAGGGCTTCGAGCATGACGCCGCAGCGTTCGAGCCGGCTGTCGGCCATGGTCGACGGCACGACGGTCGGCATGTAGTAGCAGAGACGGCAGGAGTAGTGATCCTGATTCTCGTCGTATTTCGGGTAGGGGATTATGCCGAAATCGGATTCCATCGAGCGCAGGTCCTCCGAGAAGAAGAAGGACATGTCCATGAACAGGGACCGGTTCGAGGCGAACAGCTGACGCGCGGACGGCGGGATGTCTGCGCTCTCGTCGAATCCGATGTACTGATTGTCGCTGTAGCAGATGTCGATTATCTTTTCCCAGACGGATATGAACTTATCCGAGCCGACGTTCAGATGCGGTATGTCGTTTTCGTCCTTCTGTATCGACAGCGCGTCGGCGCCGATCCAGAAGCCGGGCGATACCATCTTTGGATGGCTGGTGTAGCCCCATGTGTCCTCCGCCGTCATCTGGCCGTCGCCGTTCGTGTCCTTCGAGACCGCCTTCATCATATCGTTCATGCGGTCCATCGTCCAGACACCGGTCTTCACCATGTCATACGGGTTCTCGAAGGAGTAGTCGGTTATGAAGCCCTTGTTGAACATGAGCGAGAAGGTGAGGTCGTACTCGCAGAGATCGAATGCCGAGAGGGCGATGTAATGCTGATTGGCGATGGTGAGCGAGTCGTTGACGGTCTTGTCCCAGTACGGCTGCGTGATGTCGATCATCGGTATATTGTCATACGGGACGAGAAGGTTTTCCGACCACCATGTCGTCGCGTCGGTGCAGCGTATGCGGACGAGATCAAAGGTGTCGTCTCCGGCGAGCACGGCAGCCTTCGGCGTCTGCCCGTCGGGATAAAGCGTCTCTTTCAGATCGATATTGAACCTCTCCTCAACGTTCATCGTCGCCGTGTACATCGCGTCGTCAAGCGAGGCGCCGGTCTGTTCCTCGACGAGGGTGCGGTAGTGGAAGTTCTGGTTCTCGAATGTCATCATGTTGAAGGTCTCCTTGCCGTAGTCGGCGGCAGGAAGATTGTCCTTCACGCGGTCGTCTTCGGTCTCGGCCTCGGTCCCGGCCGGGGAAGCGGCGGCGTCGGCCTGCGTTTCGCCGGACGCCGGCGCGGGAGACGAAGCCGCCTCGCCGCAGGCGAGAAGCGAGGACGCGAGGAGAAGCGCGGAGAAGAGCAGGGGGAGAGTGCGTTTCATAGTGCCTCCTGAGTCAGTGACAGTCACATATTTTCATCTGCGGATCATGCCGAGCAGCTTTTCGAAATGCTTTTCACCTATATGCCTGCCGGCGCTTCTGAGCCCCGATACGCATTCTTCGATCTCTCCCGCTGTCAGGAGCTTTTTCTCGAACGCGACAAGCAGGACGCCGATCGTACCGGTGATCCTGACTCCGGCATCAAGGGCGGCCCGCCGCCCTTTGACCTCGTCGATTATGAGCAGATCCGCCGAAAGAGCCTTTGTCAGCATTATGGCTTCGCTCTCGCCGATATCTATCCCGCCGGTGCGGCGGATAAGGTCGGCTCCCGAAAGCCCGCCCTCCGGTTCACAGGACCTTATGAACCGACAGTTTCGGATCTCCTCGGCCTCGTCCCTAAAGTCGGGATTCCGCACAAGCTCGTCGAATACCGCCGGCGGTATCAGGACTTCTCCGAACAGCTTTTCAAGGATGCCGAGCCGTTTGATTTTGAGAAGAGAGATGATCGGGGTGGAGTCGGCGACGACGATCATGCCATGGATTCTCCGAGCAGACTTCTGAGCGTATTGACGTCATCGGCGATATCCTCCTCGGAGATCTCCGGCTGCGGGAGCTTCATGCTGTTGTAGATGTCTATGAGATCGTATTTGCTTATGCCGAGAAGCTCGGCGGCCCTTCCGCGGGAGATCCTCTCATCCATTACCGCCGGATAGATGAGCAGCGCGTTCCGGAGAACGGGGCTGTTGTCGGAGATATACTGTCTTATCCCGACCGGTATCTCGAATGATATTGTTTCCGTAGTCATTTTCCGTCCTCCGTTCCTTTATTTTCCGCGTCTGCGGGCGGGAATGATGGTATAAATGCTGCTTTTCCGGCAGTTCAAACTGCACCGGGGGAGAATTTAACTAATATCACTCTCTCCCAAGCAGTCCAAACTGTGCCGGGAACATTGAACTAATATCACTCTCTCCCAAGCAGTTCAAACTGCGCGGCAGAAATCAAACTGATATCACTCTCTCCCAAGCAGTTCGAAGCTCCTCTCCAGGAATCCGGTCAGCTCGTCGCTTGTCAGCGGGCGCTGGGAGAGAAGGGCGAGGGTGTACATCTGGGCGGCGATGGTCTCGTCGAGCGTCTCGCCGAGCTTCTTCACCAGAGGCGAGGCCGAGTTGACGACGAGCGTCGCGGCGGCGGTGTCGCCCATGTCGGGAAGATCGTCATTCTGATTGCGCATGCGGTACATCTTCATCATCTCGTCCATGCGGCGGCCGGACTCGTCGATGTTGAGCACGAGCGGCGTCTTCGGGTCGCGGAGAGCCTCGTACTTCACCTCGAGCCTGTCGTTTCCCGAGACCTTTTTGAAGAGCTCGGTGAGTTTTTCGTTCTCGTACTTCTCGGCGGTGTCGTCCTTCAGCGCTCCGGCGACGTCGGCGTCGACGCGGAGGAACTTCACGCCCTTGTCCTGCTCGATGACGTTGATGAACTGTGTGTCGATGAAGCGGTCGAGGTCGACGACGTCGATGCTCTGCGCCTGATACATGGCGATGTAGGCGGCGTGAGAGGCGGGCGAGCTGGTGTAGTAGACGGTGTTCTCGTGCTTCTCCTTCGCGGCGTCGAGATACTCGCCGACCGTCATGTATTTCACGTCCTTCTTGCCGTCGGTTATCGGCAGCAGGATGACGTCCTTTACTCTGTCGTAGAACTTTTTGTCGCGCAGGCAGCCGTACTCGATGAATATCTTCATGTCGGGCCAGAGCTTCTCGAAGTTGGCTCTGTCCTCCTTGAACATCGAGACGATCTTGTCGCCGACCTTCTTCGTGATGTGGTTCGAGATCTTTGCGACGTAGCCGGAGTTCTGCAGATAGCTGCGGCTGACGTTGAGCGGCAGCTCGGGGCAGTCGAGCACGCCTTTCAGCATGAGCAGATACTCGGGGATGACTTCCTTTATGTTGTCGGCGACGAACACCTGATTGTAGTAGAGCTTGATCTGCCCCTCGAGCTGATCGGTCTCGGTGTTGAAGCGCGGGAAGTATATTATGCCCTTGAAGTTGAGCGGGTAGTCGGCGTTGAGATGGATATGGAACAGCGGCTGCTTCCAGTCGGAGAAGACCTTATGATAGAAGTCGTCATATTCCTCATCGGTGCAGTCGGAGGGGTTCTTCATCCACAGCGGGTGGATGTCGTTTATCGGCGTCTTGCACGAGCAGGGCGTCTGCTCCTCGTCGGGCTTTACGTTGCCGTCCTTGTCCTTGTCGGGCTCCTTGCAGACGTGATCGGCGGTCTTGTAGTAGATCTCGACCGGCATGAAGGCGCAGTACTTGTCAAGGATCTCTCTTATCTTCGATTCCTTCAGGAATTCCTTCTCGTCCTCGGTGATGTGGAGGATGACGTCGGTGCCGTGGCCGGACTGACGGATCGAGTCGTTCATCTCGTAGGCGCCGCTCTCGTCGCAGGTCCAGCGGACTGCCGGGCTGCCGTCGAAGGACTTGGTTATGACGTCGACCTTGTCGGCGACCATGAAGGCGGAGTAGAAACCGAGGCCGAAGTGGCCGATGATGCCGGAGGCGTTGTTGTTGTCGCCGCCCTCGGTGGTCTCGTACTTCTCGATGAATTCCAGCGCGCCGGAAAGGGCGATCTGGCAGATGTATTTCTTTACCTCCTCGGCGGTCATGCCGATGCCGTTGTCGGAGACGGTGATGGTGCCGTTCTTCTCGTCGGAGACGACGTCGACGCGCCATCCCTCGTCGGGGATGTCCTTCACCTCGCCGAGCGAGATGAGGCGGCGCAGCTTCGTGACGGCGTCGCAGGCGTTGGAGACGATCTCGCGGAGGAAGATCTCTTTATCGGAATAGAGCCATTTCTTTATGATGGGGAATATGTGCTGTGTGGTAACGGATATCTCGCCGTTTTCAGTCATGAAATCCTTTGCTTCTTCGTTTGCCATGGTGTGATGAGCGCTTCCTTTCGATGATGCGATCCCCTTTTCTCGCGGCTCATATCAGCCGGAGGGGGGGATTAATTATATATTCTGTTAAATTATATCACATATAGGTTATGCAGTCAAGGGGGGAATATTAACAAATTATAATAATGGGAGTGTCGTTTCTCGGACTTATATACTGAATCCATCATTGGAATGGGACTCTCCCCCGCTGCCGCGGGGGCGCCCTCGCCGGGCAGGCCCGCTACGCGCGGGGCGCCCCGTCTTCCCATCGGGGAAGACGGGTGAGAAGGCGACCAGAGGAAAACCGATGGTTTTCCTCTGGACTCTTTTCCTTTT
>CAMJPL010000065.1 GCA_946407735.1 uncultured Clostridia bacterium | reverse complement strand
CTATCCCGCCGCAGCCGATAATACCTATTCTCAGCTTGTCAGCCATGATACATCTCCTTATAAATGAAATCGTGGAGAAACTGCGTTTGCAGGGATGGAAAACGACTCACAAAGGAGCATTTTCCACCCCTGATACTTATTCTGCTTATCTTCCTTTTACCACATGCTGGGTGCGTCCGAGGGACTTCAGGATAGCGTTCATGTATCCGTAGGACTCGGCGGCGATGGTAGCGGCGTCGGCAAGTTCCTGATCCGGACCGATGACCTCAAGGCAAACAGGTCCGTCATAGTCGTTGTCGACAACGGCCTTCAGATATCCGTAGAGATCGATATCACCGCGGCCGCAAGCCTGAAGCTGAGGAGTGTTCGGGCTCGGTCCGGCGCCCTTACAGTCACGGATGTGGATGTGCTTCATGCGGGAAATGACCTGCGGAAGAGCCACAGCCGGATTCTCACCGGCGCGGAAGATATGAGACGGGTCCATATCGACTCCGAAATACGGGCTCTGGACAGCTTCCATCATTCTGAGAGTCGTGGGCGTATTGTAAACCGCCGATCCGACGTGAGCCTTGCAGCAGAGAGTGACTCCG
The DNA here is from genome assembly GCA_946407735.1 of uncultured Clostridia bacterium. GTDB lineage: Bacteria > Bacillota > Clostridia > Oscillospirales > CAG-272 > JAAZGC01. The sequence goes on along the minus strand of CAMJPL010000065.1, from coordinate 12,203 downwards.
AACTGGGCGGCGTCTTCGGCGCGGGAGGCGAGAGTCTCGAGTGACTGCTTGAGGGTCTCTTCGTCATCGGATTTACCGCCGGGGCCGACATTGACCACAGGGATGCCGATCTCAGCGCAGGCCTCGAACGCCTTGAGCAGACGCTCACGGTCGAGCGAAGCGATCTCTGTGGAAAGGAAGGGGAGCTCGAGTCCGTCGGAGATAGCGCGGAGATTCAGCTTATCCTTTTTCCATGTTTCCAGATTGAGATGCTCGCACATGCCTCCGATGCCGGAGATCTCGACGCCGTCATATCCGGCGGTCTTGATCGCTTTTGCGGCGGTGGCGAAGTCATATTTTTTGAATAATACGCTGTTTACACCAAGTTTAATCATTGTATGGTTCTCCTTTATCACACAGGTGTGCAATATTATTATACCACAAAATATAAATATGTAAAGGGGTTGAGAGAATTTTTTTCCAATATTTTATTTTTTGTGCCTGCGAAAGGTATCTTTTTATGCCTCCGGGATCTTGTCGATATACTTCTGGAGGTTCTTTTCGACAGACGCCAGCTTCGATTCGAGCTTGTCGCGCTTATTTCCGGAGAACAGCGAAGCCATGAAGCCGTCGCGTATCTTGTCGCACATGGTGGTGTCGCCGATATCGACGATGCGGTTGTCCGCGATAAGCTGAAGCATCTGCTCGGAATCGTTGTCGCGGCTGTACTTTCCCTTAAGAGCTATCTCATAATACGCGGGAACGACGCTGTTGGCGGATTCACAGTTGAGTGCCTCGAGCATCGCACCGGTGAAGTCGAGATCGGTGTTGGTCATAGGAACGATGCAGCACCAGTAGTAAGAGACGCGGGAGTAATATCCGTTCTGCTCCTCGTTGTATTTCGGGTACGGAAGGATACCGAAATCAGCCTCCATGTCACGCAGCATGCCGATGTGGAAGAGAGAAACATCCATGAACAGCGACTGATTTGAGCTGAAAAGACGGATAGCTTCGGTACCGACGTCAGCGTCCATCGGGCATTTGGAGTAGTAGACTCCGGTATCATACATTATCTCGAATGTCTTCACGAATACAGAATGGAAGCGTTCGCTCGCCATATTGTTGTACGGAAGATCATTCTCATCCTTCATGATGGATTTTTCACCGGCCGCGATCCAGAAATCGGGGAGGACCTGCTTTGTATGTCCCAGATATCCCCACTGATCGTTCCCATCCATCACGTTATCGCCGTTGACGTCCATAAGAACGACCTGCATGAGTTCGGACATCTTGTCCATCGTGAATTTGCCGTCATTTACAAATCCGTAGAGATCGCCGAGGTTATAATCACCGGCCATCTTCTTGTTGAACAGAAGACAATATGTAAGATCGTAGACGTTCATATCGAACGATCCGATGGCGACGTACTGCTTATGAGCCAGAGAGATCGAGTCGTTCAGCGACTGGGACCAGTACGGCTGCGAAAGGTCGATGTTCGGTATCGTATTTATCGGTATGAGCAGACCGTCCTCCCACATCGTGAGAGCGGCCGGGCAGCGTACCGAGGTGGTTTCAAACGCATCCTCTCCGGCGAGGATTATCTTGGATTCACCACCGTTGTCGGGAGCTATGGTCTCGACAATCTTTGTGTTGAATCTGTCCTCGATGGCCCGATTGCGGAGATATAGAGCGTCATTGTAGGTGTCGCCCGTCTGCTCCTCGCAGTCTATGGCGTTATGGACGTTTATGTTTTCGATGGTGCGTATCCTGAATTCCTTGCCGCCGAAATCACGGTCACCCACCCCGTCGTGGAGAAGCGTGTCGGCTGTCGTCTCTTCGGCGACAGTATCGCTCGGAGCTGCGGTTTCCGCGCCTCCGCCCGGAAGAGGCTGATCTGAAGCTGAATCTCCGCAGGCGGCGAAAGCGCCTACCATTGAGGCAAGGAGCGCCGCCGTGGTCAGTCTTAAAATGGTTTTCTGTTTCATGCATTTGCCCTTTCTGAATATATATTGATTGTTTATGAGTTTGCCAGATCAAATACACGTTTCAGCTCTTTATTCGGTGATCTCAGATTCTCGATACTGACTTCAGTGATCGTCGGTATCGCGCCGTGTTCCTCGTGTATCCTCTCTCTGAGGACCGCGGTCTCACTCTGAGCGTTAAGATTGCTGTACCCGATAGTACGGCAGAGACGTCCGAACAGATAATTGTTGAGATCTATCCCTCCGCACCTTTCGAGCCCGCTTCTGGTAGCGTGGTGACTGTCGAAAAGATGCGCCTGAGCAAACGACAGATTCTGCATCGTTATCTCGTTCAGCCCTTCTCCTCCGACGACAAGTCCGTCTCCGATGCCCTCGACCTGAGATATCAGTTTTTTCATGCCTTCCATTGAGGTCGTATTGTCGACGAGAGCGTTCATAAGATTCCATGAGCAGAGAGTGACGTCGATGAATATGGCGTCTGTGATCCTGTTTAGCTGATCCAGAGCCTCATCTATTCTTTTTGTCAGGATCGAGCGCCATATCGCGAGCCCCGGGTGTATTTTCACCATCACGTTCCGTTCGCGGTTCACGTCGAGAGCCTTATTGGATGAGGGAACGCCGAGGATCTTTCCTTCTTCATATCCCCATCCGAGAAAACGTCCCGATTCGAGCTCACGGTATTTGAAATCCTGTAGGAATCGGTATTCCGGCATGGATGGGTCCATATCAATGCTGTTTGCGTGCGGCATGCAGCGGAATCCCTTGTTTTCTGCGTAAGCGATAAATTCCTTAAAGCTGTCGCTCGGGGTATAGTCGGGATAATTCTGATCATACCCGAACTTTCTCCATCCCGGCAGATGGAGAAGCGTCTTCCTCGGATCCACATGCTTCGCGAGCTCGTCGATATAATCGATACTCGACGGGCACCATGAAACCGCGAAGGATATGTCTTTCGTCCACTCACGGCGGCGGCTTTCCTCTTTTTCCAGATCATAGGCTTTCCACAGCCAGTCTCTGTATATACCGGCCGGGACACGCCATCCGCCCTTGAATACGTTTATACGCCAAGCCAGACCGCCGGCTGATCTGTTTTCATCTATCGGACCGAACGCTTCCGAATCGAACGCGATGTCGGCTTTCGACGTTCCCTGCCCTGTCATCATGGATTTGGCGCGGTAGCTGCTGTCCCTCGTATGTACCCAGAAGCCGTCCCCGCTTTCATTGTCGCACATGATCGCGAAACCGGCTTCCCAATCCTTTGGCCAGGTCCATTTTCTGCCGGCCAGCAGCTCATCGTCGGGACGCATATTGATCCCCTGATAGAACGGCGCTATTAGATTCAGCTTATCGTCGATGCCGGTAAACGGAAATCTCGCCGCGATGATGCCGGAGCGCGCGGAAGTGACTTCCGGCTCGATAACGATATCGCCGGTCTCCAGATCCTCAGATATATCCATGACTCCGTCACCGTCCCACGCTTCAAGGAAATACTCGGCTTCTGTCTCCGATATCTTCCTCGCCGTGACGGTCCCGTGTCCCGTATTTTTGAGAGGGATCTGCTCATTTGAACGGTAGACTATATAAAGCGCTTCTCCGCTGCCGTCATTCTCGATGTACTTTCTGCCGGTTTTGTCGGAAAGCGATACAAGCACTCCGCTGCTGAATACGGCGGTCTGTGATTTCGTGGTTACTGTAATGATATTGCCATCAACTGTTATCATAACTTTTCCCCGCTGCTCTATGTCTACAAACATATAAAGAAACATGGTACGGCTTTAATATTGTACCATGTTTCAAAAGACAAGTCAAGGTGTTTGATTATCTTTTATTCTGTTTTTCAGATCGATCCTTACTGAAGTATTCGGAATATCTGTTTGATGAGCTTTTTTATCGTTTTTACATTTATATCCGACGGATATCAGACCTCGATAAGCTGAAGCTGTCTGCCGCCTATAACGACTGAAACCGATCTGCCGAGGATATCGATTGACACCTCTTTTTCGTTTTCTTCAAGGTTATATACGGAAATAAGTATTTTTTCCTCTGAATCCTTTTCTTTCTTTATCCATGCCGAGCAGATCGTTCCGCTTTCCGATACCGACATTATCCCTCTGTCGTCCCACGGCGGTATATATTCGGCGTTCTCAGCGCCGAATCTGTCAAACTTTTTCCATATTTCCGAAGCGAGAGCGACTTCCTCGAAGCCGAAGAAGCGGCACGGGATGCCGCAGGCTGTCAGCGGAGCCACCAGCTCCTTATGATATATGATGAACTGGCTGGGAACTCCGAAGTTTCTTCCTCCGAACTGCGATCTCATAAGTCCGGTGTCGGCAAATTTCAATATGTCCGTGAAGAATTTTTCCTGCAGCGCTTCCCCGTCGAGTATCGAATCGGTAAACGAGTACAGCGCCGGCATGCAGTAGCCGCCGTTATGAGAATCTATTATCCCTCCGCGGCTGTGGACGATCTCCGTAAGACTACGGTGCAGCTTACGCCAGGCGAGAATGGGATGAGTGTAATGAAGTTCACCTTTGTTATCCCGCCAGCCGCATCCGTGAGCTTCATTGGCGCACGGGAATGTCATCAGCGCGCCGTCGGTATATATGCCGTCAAAGCCGTAATCATCCATGGCTTTGATTACACGTTCCTCGAGCGCCTGAGCGTACTCGCTTTTATAGCAGACGATGAAGTCACGCTGAGACGGTTCATGACGTTCATAACCTCCGCGGAGACGTCCTTCCGGGGAGCGTATGAGGTATTTTGACCAGTTTTCAGCGAATCCCGGCGCGTTGCTGGCGTATTCGTATCCGAAATACGCGAGAGTCTTCATGCCCATTCGGTGGCAGCGCTCGATCTGCTCCCTGATCTCCCGATCCGAGCGCGGAAGACCGTAATTCTGGACGATTGACCAGTTCTCGTGGAATATGACATATTTTATGCCCTGTTCAGCGATATGGTCAAACAGCGGATTATAAAGAGACTCAAGGCTGACATGCAGCGCTCTGTCAAGATCCGGGACTTCGGCGTATTCTCTTACCGGAGTTGCTGTCATCCCAAATCCGAAAACAAGCGGCGGACTGTCCGACTCCCATACGTCGGGAGGTGAGTCAAGCAGATGGATACGCTGGATATACGCTTCGTCCTCGGGGATCATCTCGAACATCACATCGGGATCTGAGAGAACGGTGCCGCGTTCCGACTCCATCGAAACGGCGAGACCTCCGTTTTCGTCGCCGATCCAAAGCGACGGAACGAACGGAAGAGCCGTCCGTTTCTCAGGCATCGCTCCGCAGGCGAAGTCGGGGAGCGTCCTTTCAAGTGAGCAGGCGTTTATAAGCCGACAGACGCTTTTTTTCAGCGGTATATCGATCGATATCGAGGAAATATCCGGCTTTTTGTACCATCTCGGCACGAGTGTGAGATCACACCATACAAAGCCGTCGTCTTCAAATCTCACCGAAGCGTTGAATATAATCTCGGCATCATATGATATGCCGGAAAACGCTTCCGTTTCATAATATCCGCCTTCTCCCGACATAAAAGGCTCCTCCTCATTCCACACGGCTTCTTTTCCGCCGGAGGTTTTGACGGAGAGTTTTATCGGAGAGGCAAGAATATCTCTGCCGCCGACAGCTATCCGCTCAGGTAACGGCATCCTGTTGTAATAATAGGCTCGTTTGCCGAAAAGGTATTCTTTCATGGTTTCATCCGTTCAATATATCATATTGGATAACGAAACAAGACCGATTGTCAACCGTTATTTATGCTGTCAAATGCTTTCAGCAGATCAGCAAGGCGTTTTTCGTACCCGTTCCCTTTTTTCTCATATGTGGATACGAAATTGGCGTTCTTTTGCTGACCGATGGTGCGGAATATATCAAAATACATAAACCAGTTGTCCTGCCCGAGTCCGCTGCCTATGGCGCCGGCGTAGCAGTAGCCGAAATCAACGTTGATGCTGTCCATAATAAGATCGATCATCTCTCGGCTGTCGGCATCGCGAACGATCTTTTCTCCGATATGTACGTTATAGTACGCCGGACGGAGGATCCTGCTGCTTTCGGCAGCCATCGCTTCAAGCGTCGCCGATATCGCGTCGACATTGACCGCGGTGATCGGGACTCCGTACTGTGCCGGCTGACCCATATTGAGAGATATATAATTTTCCTGCGCCTCGTTGAATTTCGGCGTCGGTATGATGTAATAATCGTTCTCCATAGCCCTGACCGCTGATGAGGCGCCGGATATGTCATAATCGATCATAAGCACATCTCCCGATGTGAATTCAGCGAGCTGATTGTAATCAGGGTTGAAAGATCCCGGCGTTTCTATGTACAGCTTATATAGCTTGTCCCACACTTCTGTTGTATGCTGGTTGTTAAGCGACAGATACGGGACTCCGTTTTCGTCACGTTTGCAGTATTCCACGCCGAGACCGTTTACAAGCTCTTCAGTGTACCCATAGGCGAAACCGAGCCTGTCGTCAGCATCGGTAAGACCGTTGTTGTTTATATCGACCCATGCCTTTTCAGCGTATTCGGTCATAAGGTCTATTGTCCATTTTCCGTCTCTTACGATTTCATATATATTCGGCAGACCGAGACTCTCCCACATATCTGCGTTGGCGAATACCGCGTAAACGCCACCGATGTAGCCGGTACACATATCAGATGTAAGCAGATATACGCCGTTGTACGACATCGCGTCGATATAGCTTTTCGCCCACCAGGGATTATCCAGATTTATGTATTTCATGCTTCCGGCGTCACGCAGATATCCTAGCGGAGCGACAGACGCGCTGCACCAGCGAAGTACCAGCGCCACATCGATGACATCTTCTCCGGCAGCAATTATCTTTTGAAGCGTCGGGACCATAGTCATATACTCAACGGTCATCGCGCATTTTATTTCCACATTGAGCGCTTCGGAAACATTAAGATTTCGCTGATATATCGTTGTGTCGATTATGTCCCCCTGATCGTATCCCTCGATATACGGCGCTTCCACGCCTTCCAGCATGAAGCGGATCTCGGTACCGCCGAAATCAAGCCCGGGCAGTATTTCCGACAGCATAGGAACACTCGCGTCGACAAGATAATCATTATCTTCAGTCTCGGAAGTTTCCGTGCTGCTTTCAGTCATGATTTCAGTGTCAGACACTTCTTCATAATTGTCGGTACCGGAATCGGTGCATGACGCTCCGGCCCCGACTACAATCAGCGATGCAAAAAAGAAAGCTGATAATCTCTTGGGGAAATTTACAGAAAACTTGCAGTTCATATTTCTCCCCCTCTTTAAAACCGCATTAATTCTCGATTAAAGATATTTTACCAGACAATAACACAAATGTCAATAACTTTTTTCATATCAATAACATTTTTTATCAGGCTTCGTTCAATGATTCTCAGCAATAATTATTTTTTTCTCACTCCTTTTTCTTTTCTGATCGATATATTTCTTTATTTCCTATACATATTACATTAAATCCAACCAAGCGGAATAATTGAACAAAAAAAGCCTTTCGTCATCTGACAAAAGGCTTTTTTATGGTGGAGATGGTGGGATTCGAACCCATGACCTCTGCGATGCGAACGCAGCGCTCTCCCAACTGAGCTACACCCCCATAACAATAATATTATACCATATTTTTTATTCCGTGTCAAGCGTTATACAGGAAAATCACTCAAAGAATTTGCAGATGAATTCGCATTTGTTTTTGTATAATTCAAACAAACAGGCCCGCGTGTCAAACGCGGACCTGTTATTCTTTATTGAAAAGATATTACTTAAGCTCGGCGAAGTACTTAATGGTGCGGACCATCTGGCTGGTGTAGGAGTTCTCGTTGTCATACCAGGAAACTACCTGAACCTGATAGGTGTCGTCGTCGATCTTGGTGACCATGGTCTGGTTGGAATCGAAGAGCGAGCCGTAGGTCATGCCGATGATATCAGAGGAGACGAGCTTCTCGGTGGTATATCCGAAGGACTCGGAGCTCTGAGCCTTCATGGCGGCGTTGATGGATTCCTTGGTGATATCCTTGCCCTTTACGACAGCAACGAGGATGGTGGTGGAACCGGTGAATACCGGAACGCGCTGAGCGGAGCCGATGAGCTTGCCGTTGAGCTCCGGGATTACCAGACCGATGGCCTTGGCAGCGCCGGTGGAGTTCGGAACGATGTTGGCGGCGCCGGCACGGGCACGCTGCAGATCGCCCTTGCGGTGAGGACCGTCGAGGATCATCTGATCGCCGGTGTAGGCATGAACGGTGGTCATGATACCGGAAACGATCGGATAAGTATCGTTGAGGGCCTTGGTCATTGGAGCGAGGCAGTTGGTGGTGCAGGAAGCGGCGGAGATGATGGTGTCATCCGGCTTCAGGGTGTTGTGGTTTACGTTGTAAACGATAGTCGGCAGATCGTTTCCGGCAGGAGCGGAGATGACGACTTTCTTGGCGCCGGCGTCGATATGAGCCTGAGACTTGGCCTTGCTGGTATAGAAGCCGGTGCACTCAAGCACTACGTCAACATCGAGGGCCTTCCAGGGGAGATCCTGAGCCTTCGGCATGGCGTATATGGTGATTTCCTTGCCGTCAACGGTGATCGAGCCGGGAACCTTTACGGTCTTGCCGTCTTCTTCGAACTCAGGCTCCTTCGACTCGACGGTGTGCTTGTTCTCGCCGATAACGCCGCAGAATCCCTTCTGAGCGGTGTCATACTTGAGAAGATGAGCGAGCATAGCCGGGCTGGTAAGGTCGTTGATAGCGACGATCTCATAGCCGGGAGCTCCGAACATCTGACGGAAAGCGAGACGGCCGATACGGCCAAAACCGTTAATGGCAACTCTTACGGACATTTTATGTATTCCTCCGAATTATGTGTGATGGTTTTTTACTGGATTATATTATACAATATCCGCCTGTTTTTTTCAAGCGATTACCACTTAATTTAAAAGTTAAGAGAAGTATTTTTACAATCATCCGAAGCAGATGACGCACTGTTCAAAGCCACATCGTATTTTCATCCGGTGTTTCTTCGTCGTCATCTCCCGGACTCATATCGCCGAGATCATCCGGGATATCGTCACCGGAGTCGTCATCCAGATCTATCTGATCGAGAGCCGAAAAATGCCGGCCGCATTTAGGACAGACGACTTCCTCTACATCATCCTCCTCGGTCACGACCATCCTGCCTCCGCATGACGGACACTCGACCTCGCATTCAAATGTAAATTCATCTTCACCGTCATCCGGCTCGGCTTCGTCACCGTAGACGTAGTCCTCGAGATCGGAAAGATCGGAATCGACTTCATCCATGAATTCGGCGTTCTCATGGATCTGATCCTGCAGAGAGGATAATACTTCCCCGATCGCTTCAAGCGTATCGGTGACAGCTCCAAGTACATATGCCGTCTTTTCGGAGCAGTCACAGGATTTTTCGAGTTTCTTTACCAGATCTCTGACTCTTGTGATTTGTTCACTTATAGTCATTTCTGCATCCTCCGACGGTAATAAGACTGAAACTTAAGCTCTTTCCAGATACTCGCCCGTTCTGGTATCGATTCTGACGAGCTCGCCGTTGTTGATGAACATCGGGACTCTGATAACGGCGCCGGTCTCGAGAGTGGCGTTCTTGGTAACGTTCGTCGCAGTATCGCCGCGGACACCGGGCTCGGTATCGGTGATCTCAAGCGTAACGAACATGGGCGGCTCGACTCCGAAGACCTTGCCTTTATAGGACATGACCTTGCAGACATCGTTCTCCTTGACGAATTTGAAGTTGTCGCCGAGGATATCCTTGTTGACAGGCTCCATTTCGAAGGATTCCTGATCCATGAAGTAGTAGATATCGCCGTCGCTGTAGGAATAAACCATATCCTTGCGGTCGATGGTGGCGTTCTCGAATTTGTCGGTCGGGTTGAAGGTGCGCTCAGTCACCGCCCCGGTTATAACATTGCGGATCTTTGTGCGTACGAAGGCAGCGCCTTTGCCGGGTTTGACATGCTGGAATTCAATGATCTGCATGACATTTCCGTCGAGTTCAAAAGTCACGCCGTTTCTGAAATCACCGGCTGTTACCATAAGAAACCTCCTGATAAAGGTGAAAGTATAGACAACAATATTTATATTATTATAACAATTATCTGTGAAAATTTCAAGACACAATATAAAAAAATACTTATAGGAGATAAAAACACCGACAGTTTTTTACTTTGCGCATGACTTTCTCAGAATTTCAGCCGCTTCGCATATCGAATGATCGGGAGAAAATACGCTTGAGCTGCCCACGACGAAATTATCCGCGCCGGCGGAATGCATTTTCGGGACATTGACGAAACTGCAGTTGCCGTCGACCTGGATCGATATATCCGGTCTTCCGGCGTCATCGAGCATTTTGCGACATCTGGATATCTTATCGAACATCTGCGGGACCATCCCCTGCCCCGCGTATCCCGGATTCACCGTCATGATCAGGACGCATCCAATATCCGGCAGAATGTCCTCGATAAAGCAAAGCGGTGTGGCTGGATTGAGCGCCGCGGCGGCAACGGCGCCTTTGGCTCTTATCTGCGTCAGCACACGCTGCAGATGCACGGTGCTTTCTGCGTGGACAGATATCATGTCTCCCTGCCGGATGTCGATTTTATCTATCCAGTTCTCCGGATTTTCTATCATCAGATGCCAGTCGTACCTGAGAGAGCATGCGGATCTGGTTTTGGCGGCAAGCTGAGGGGAGAGCATGAGATTCGGCACAAAGTGCCCGTCCATCACATCGATATGTATGAAATCGATCCCGGCCCGCTCAAGGGTTCTGAGATCCGAGCCGAGATCAAGGACGTCCGCGCACATAAGCGACGCGGAAAGAGTTATCTTGTCAGTCATTGTTATGTTTATACAGCAAATATCGTAGCGACGGTCCACGGATCGACAGGCGGGAGCTCAGTCAATACTCCGTCTCCGTCTGATACGGCGATGACCGGTCGCCTGATCGGATCGGACTGGGTCATAAGGACGAATTTCTCGCTCTTAGGCTGTCTTATACGTATTTTCAGCGGATCGCTTGCGCCGATGGTCATATTGACAAATGATACGGATACGATATTCCCGTCCGCATCCTCTCTCGGGAGAAGCTGTCCCTGCCATGGGGTCTCAAGGACCGCCTTCATCTTTCCTCCGATATATTCGGCAGCCGATATGATCTGGCGCCGCCTGTCGGAGGATATGATCCTGTTCCAGAGATACTGCCCGAATACAGCCCATTTCGCTCCTTTGGACGTCTTCACGACAGCCGAGGAAAGACCGTATCCGTGTTCGCCTTCAAGGAAAGGAGGAAGATTCAGCGCTTTCGTTTCATAGAAGCCGACAGGCTCGGTCGTGCCGTCGGTATCCACAAGATAATGTCCCTTCGGGAAATGGAAAGCCTGACTCCATGTCCTGCCTTCGATGCCCGCGTTTATCGGATGTGATGAGAATCGTTCATACAGCTGTCGTGTCTCACACGGAACGGATGTGGCGCCGAATTTGAAGCCCCTTTGCCCGAGGATATAAAGCGACTCGCCGTCACAGATCACGGGATAAGAGAGCAGTTTTTCTATTTCTCTGTCGCTCATCGCCGAGGCGTTGGCGGAATGAAGTATATATACAGGCGTCTTCACGCTTTTTGCCGGTTCGACAGTCGCGATCGGTATAGCGCAGCGCGACAGCGGCGATACGGCGGAATAAGCCTCTCTCGTCCATGAGAAATCCTGATCTTCAGAGCAAAGCGCGCGCTGCCACCCCTCGGTCGATACGGCGTTGACGAGCCCGGTCTGGACGGAGAATGAGTTGTACTTAGAAAGCTCGAGCCAGTAAGGCTTGACCTTTGCAAACCCGGAAAACATCTTTTTATGCCATGACATCGGCTCATAGTCATTCATCATCATGGCATAGCTCATGGCAGTGGCGCCGTGAGCGAAGTACAGCGATGTCTCGAAAAGGCAGGAGGGCACGGATTTGCCGAACTGAACGTCGGGAAGGTTCTCTATCTCGGGTCTGATCTCGGTAACGTAATCCGGCAGCATCGCGTTCTGCCAGTCGAGCAGATTCGCCTTATCGGCGAAGTCGTCGGGGCGCTGACCGTCATATGCTCCTCCGCCGGGCCTGCTCACCGGAGGTATGCCGGTCGCTTCGAACATGGGTCTGAAAATGAAATCATACCCGTTCCCGGTATAGCCGCCGTTGGCGCAGTACTGATATCCCATCGCCG
>CAMJPL010000064.1 GCA_946407735.1 uncultured Clostridia bacterium | reverse complement strand
CCCTCCACTGTCGCCCGCCTGCGGCGGACGACATCTCCCCCCGAAGGGGGAAGAACTTAATATGTAGCTTGCTCCGCAAGCTTTCAATTAATGCGCCTGCGGCGCGTATTATCTCAGACTGCTGTCGTATATCCGGCATCATCCCCCGACGCGACAGCGTCGGAATACTTAATCGAAAGCATGCGGAGCATGCATCATATTAAGTTCTTCCCCCCTTGGGGGGAGATGTCAAGCGCCAAAGGCGCTTGACAGAGGAGGGCTGAATCGACACCACCAACTCCACCCCATCCACGCACACCCCACACCCCACAGGAGACACCACACCATGACCACATCATCCCGCATCATTTCCGCGCTGCTTGCGCTTGCCATCTCCCTTCCGCTCTTCGCCTCCTGCGGCGAGAGCGCTTCTTCCGATTCGCCTTCCGCTCCCGCCGGGGGCGATGACGCCGTCATATCCGCCGATGCCGAGACGGAGCCCGCCGAGACTTCCATGATCGACGCGCGGCGCGCCGTGCCCGACTCGCTGCCGGAGAAGGACTACGGCGGAAAGGAGTTCCGCGTCTCGTCCAAGCGCGGCACGCTGTATGAGTTTTACACCGAGGAGCTCGACGGCGAGCTCATCAACGACGCCCTCTACGGCCGCAACATGACTGTCGAGGAGCGCTTCAACGTCAAGATAAAGCCGGTCATCACCGAGGCCGGAGACGGCGACACGCAGGTGAAAGAGGTCCTCAAAACCGTTCAGGCGGGCGAAGACGCCTTCGATCTCGCCGCCACCTACGTCTTCACGTCGGGACAGCTCGTGCTTAACGGCATCTACGTCAACCTGCTCGATCAGCCGAACATCGACTTCTCAAAGCCGTGGTGGATAAACGGCGTCAACGACTGCTTCCGCGTCGGGGACAAGCTCTTCGTCGCCGTCGGCGACACCAGCCTCTCGGCTCTCAAGCTCACCTACGCCATCTTCTACAACAAGCGCCTCGCGCAGAGCTACTCGCTCCCCGACCTCTATCAGCTCGTCCGCGACAACAAATGGACGATAGACGACATGATCGCCATGATCAGCGACGTCTATGAGGACGTCAACGGCGACAGCCTCCGCGGGTTCGAGGACCTTTACGGCTTCACCGCCGAGTCGGCGACCAACCTCGACGTCTACACCTTCGCCTTCGACATGCCTATCGTCGGCAGGGACGAAGACAACATCCCGACGCTCGTCTACAACACGCCGAAGACGGTCGCCGCCGTCGAGAAGATCAACCAGCTCTACTGGAACACGAACGGCTCGTATATCGCCGTCTCCGACTACACCGAGCCGATGAAGCTGTTCAGGGAGGGACGCGCGCTGTTCACCACGACGCATATGACCAACTGCTACACATCCTTCCGCGAGATGGACGACGACTACGGCATCCTGCCCTACCCGAAGTGGGACGAGAGCCAGGAGAGATACCTCACCGGCGCGATGGACAACTACTCGGTCCTCGGCATCCCGAAGACCGAGACCGACACCGAGTTCGCCGCGATCATAACCGAGGCGCTTAACGCCGAGGCGTACAAGCAGCTCTACCCCGTCTACTATGAGGACGCGCTGCAGAACAAGTACGCCCGCGACGCCGGCACCATCGAGATGCTTGACATCGTCATGCAGGGCCGCACATTCGACATGGCGACGCTCTTCTCCAGCCAGATAGGGCTCTACACCTTCTTCCGCTCGCTCGTCGCCGCGAAGAAGACCGACTTCGCCTCCGCCTACGCGAAGAAGGAGAAGTCGGCGAACAAGGGTCTTGAAAAGGTCATAGCGGCGTATCAGGAAAATGAGTAAAACTGTTATACTATGCGCGGCGGCGGCTCTCATTGCCGCCGCCTTCGTCTCATGCGGCGGCGCGCCGGAAGATGCCGCCGAAACCACAGCGGCGGATGTGACCGCCGCCGAAACCGCGCCGTCCGCCGCCACGGCAAAAGCGGCGGAAACGGAAGGAACGGAGGACACAATGGACTACGATATCTCGATAAGATCACTCTACCCGACGAAAAAGACGGCTCAGACAGGCAGCGTCACAGACGAGCCGTCGGCGCTGTCGGTCTTCATGGCGAAAAACGAGCGCGAGGGGCTGCAGCTTGCGCTGTCGTCCGACGCCGACGTCTCCGGACTCACGCTCACATGCGAATGCGACATCCCCTGCGAGCTGCTGCGCGTCGCCTACGTCCCCTGCGGCGGCGAGCGCCTGCCCGATCCCGTCGTGCCGCTGACGTCCGGCTTCAAGCTCATCGCCGGTCAGAACACGGCGGTGATAGCCCGGTTCAGAACGGACAAAGACACCGCGCCGGGAGAGTATAAGGCGGTTTTCTCCCTTACAAGGGACGGCGAAAAGCTCGCCGAAAAGGAGGCGTCGGTCAGAGTCTGGGACTTCGCGCTTCCCGACGCGTCGGCCTGCCGCACCGCCTTCGGCCTCAACGGCAGCTTCATATACGACGCCCACGGATATCACACCGAGGACCTGCAGCGTCAGATCTACAAGGCGTACTACGACTACCTTCTCGACAACCACATCTGCGCGTACAGTCTGCCCTACGACATCTTAGACGACCGCGCCGACGCGTATATGAGCGATCCCCGCGTGAACATGTTCGTCATCCCGTACGCCGATGACGACACGATAAGGGCGTATTACAAAAAGCTGTCGTCGAACCCCGAATGGCTGAAAAAGGGCGTCTTCTACCCGCTCGACGAGCCGACGTCGGCTCAGATGCTGGACGATCTCACCTCCATCGGCGGACGCCTGTCGGAGCTTTTCCCCGGGTACAGGATGGTGACGCCGTTCTTTACGAACATAAAGTACAAAGGCGGCGATCAGGTGAAGGCGATGACCGGCATTACGAACGTATGGTGCCCGAAGCTGTTCTGCTTTGACACCGACAAGCCGGAGTTCAAGGGCTTCCCCGACGCGATGAAGGCCCGTCAGGCAGACGGCGACGAGGTGTGGTGGTATGTCTGCTGGGAGCCGGGAAAGCCGTACACGAACCTGTACGTCGACGAGGACGGCTCTGACCACCGCCTGATGTTCTGGCAGCAGCGCGCCGCCGACGTCACCGGCTTCCTCTACTGGAGCGCGAACTACTGGCAGTACACCCCCGACCCGTGGCAGAGCATGATCACCGTCCCGCAGCTCTCCGAGACCGTCTACGGCGACGGCTCGATCCTGTACAGCGGCGTCCCCGCCGGAATAGACGGCCCCTGCGGCAGCCTGAGGATGCTCGCCGTCTCCGACGGCGTCGAGGACTTCGATCTCCTGACGCTGGCGATAGACAAGCTCGGCCGGGACAAGGTGGACGAGATAATATCGAAGGTGACGAAGTCGCCGAGAAGCTACACGTCGGACGACAATGTGCTGTTCGATGCGCGGCGGGAGATCGGGGATATGCTGGAGGAGAAGATGAAATAAGCTCCCGCGTCAGCGGGAGCGGGGAAGGTGTCAGCTCCCGCGTCAGCGGGAGGCGGGGGAAGGCAAAAGGCCGCGCTCGGGGAAGCCCTCATCAGTCAGTCAGCGAAGCTGACTGACAGCTTCCCCCACGGGGGGAAGCTACCCAAGATGAAAGCTGCTTCGCAGCTTTCGATCAAGTATTCCGACGCTGTCGCGTCGGGGATGAAGCCGTATATACAACGCCAGTCTGACAAACCACGCGCCGACAGGCGCACAAATTGAAGATTGCGAAGCAATCTTCCTATCTTGTAGCTTCCCCCGAGGGGGAAGCTGGCAAACGCGAAGCGTTTGACTGATGAGGGCAAAAACGAAGGCGGAGTATCACAACCCCGCCTTTTTCCTTCTTCAACTTTTGCTGTCATCTGCCGCTCACGCCACACACGCAGAAAAAACTTACCCTTTCACCCTCCACTGTCGCCCGCCTGCGGCGGACGACATCTCCCCCCGAGGGGGGAAGAACTTAATTTGAAGCATGCTCCGCATGCTTTCGATTGATTATTCCGACGCTTCGCGTCGGGTAATTCAGCCGGATATCCGACATAAGTCCAAGAAAATACGCGCCGAAGGCGCAAAATTGGAAAGTTGCGGAGCAAATTTCATCGGATAAGCCGAAGGCTTATCCAAAGTTCTTCCCCCCTTGGGGGGAGATGTCAGTCAGCGAAGCTGACTGACAGTGGAGGGCCGAATCGACTTCCATCTCACTCCCCCCTTCTCCTCACCATCACCGCCCGGCTCCCCGCGTACCGCACTTCCATCCTCCCGTCCTTCGCCTCGAACCGCCTTCCGCTGAACACGTCTTCGTACACGCCGTCCTCTCTCACACGGAGGACGGTGTTTTCGCCGTCGGCGAGGTAGACGCCGATCAGGCTTTCGCTGACGTACACCGGGCGGTCGTCTGAGTAGATGAACACTCCCGCATCGCGGGCGATGCCGCGAATAAGATCCGTCGGAAGCGGGCCTGACGCGGCGAGGATCACGTTGTCCCGCCTCGCTGCTGCCGCAGCGCCGTCCTTGAACCGCGCGATGACTTCGCCGCCGACCGGGGCGGCGGTCTGCTGAACGACGCCGGTGCCGAAGGTCTGACCGTCCCACACCGCCGTGTTCTCACGCACGGCGATGTCATACTCCGCCCCGAGCGCCTTTGCCGCCGGGGAGGCGCCGAGGAAGATCAGCGTCTTTCCCTTCTCCTTCAGCGAGCGGATTATATCCGTCTGCCTCTCCGTCACATCAAAGAGATCGGGGAAGATGATCACTTTATATCTTTCAAAATCAATGATTTCGACATCGAATGACGAGTATATGTCAAACGGCGCGCCGATCTTCGTCATATCGGCGAGCTGCCGCGTCAGATTCGCGGAATTTAAGCCCGAGTTCTTGTTTATAAGGTACAGCGACTCGCCGCCGGAGGCGATCAGCGCGATCTCGGCGGCGGAGGCGCAGGAAAGCTGCGAAAGCTCGCGGGAAAGCCGGATCTGGCGCGCGATCTCGTCCATCATGCCGGGCGAATCGAACCAGCCGCCGAACATGTCGAACCACCACAGCGACAGCCGCTGCGTCGCGCAGAGCATGAAGTCCCGCCGCATGACGTCTATCGTCGTCCTCTCGTCGGGAAGGCGGTCGCTCCATCCCGGCAGCGGCCTGCCGTTGTCGCCGTCGACGTTCTTCGGCGCGGTGAAGGTGCGGTGGTCGAATTCGAGGAAATACAGCTTCTCCCGCCTCGTCAGGCTCTCGTGCGTCACCATCACCCCGCTCGCGCCGTCAGCCGACCGCTGCCCGCAGGAGTACGACGACGGCGACGATATCATGTCGATGTCGGGCGAATCGAAGACCCGCTCGTAGTCGAGGCTCCCGGCGTTCCAGAGCCGTGCCCCGGCGAGCTCGAACAGATAACCGAAATAGACGCCGCAGAGCTTGTCCCGGTGCGTCTCGTCCTTTACGATGGCGGCGCAGCCGAGGATCGCTGACGAGATCATCCCGGCGTGAAAGCGCCGGTACGATATGAGCTCTCTGTCGGCATCGGGATCGAGATACACGACATCCGGCGGCGTTTCCCTGACGTCTTTTGCCGGGATGACGGCTGAGCCGTCATTAAGATACCGCCTGTAAGCCGCCGTCTTCGCCCCGGTCTCCTCCTCATAGTCGAGCTCGCTGAACCATTCGGTCGTAAAGCCGCACAAAAGGAAGTAGCCGAAGATCCTGTCCCCGTACTTTTCCTCGCAATGCCGGACGGCGGCCCTGAGATACGCCTTCATGTCGCGGACGTATCCCTCGTCCGCCAGCGCCTGAGACAGCGCTTTGAACGAATCGGGCGTGCCGTGCCGCTCGCAGTACCACGGGCGGGCGTCGAGCTGGAGCATGACCGAGAAATACCCCTCCGGGGCGTTTTTGATGAACAGCTCCATCTGCCGGTCGATCGGCGAGAAGTCATACTCCCCGTCGCCGACCCACGTCTCGCCGAACAGCGAGTAAGGCACGCCGATCATGCAGTTGATCGACCCGGTGAGGACATTGAACAGCCTGACCCCGGCATCGTAAAAGGCGGAAATGTTCTTCTCCGCCGCGCGGAAGGTCTTGAACGCGAGCCGGCCATAGTCGCAGCCGTCGATGAAGACGGAGGGGGAGGAGTGTGTGAGTTTGATTCGGGTGGTCATGGTGGGGTGTGGGTGGGTGTGGGTAGGTGGTGGTATGATTATATTGAATGTTTAAGATGAAAACAAAGCACGGGAAGATGAAAGGCTGCACTCGGGGAAGCCCTCATCTGTCAAGCACCGAAGGTGCTTGACACCTTCCCCCGGAGGGGGAAGGCTCTAATAAGAAGTTTTGCTGCGCAAAACTTCAATTATTGCGCCTGCGGCGCGTGGTTTGGCAGACTGCTGTTGTTTTTCCGGCTTCGTCCCCTGAATAAGCCGAAGGCTTATTCGGCGAAGACGTCGGAATACTTAATCAAAGAATCGCGCCTAAAGGCACGTTAGTGCCTTTAGGAGAAGCGACTATCTTCTTATTAGAGCCTTCCCCCTTCGAATAAGTCGGCTTTGCCGACTTATTCAGGGAAGCAGTGTCAGTCATGCGAAGCATGGCTGACAGATGAGGGCATAACGAAGGCGGAGCATTATTTCATCATCATTTGAAAATATACGGCAAAGAAAGCGCCGCGATTTAACCCTCCACTGTCGCCCGCCTTCGGCGGACGACATCTCCCCCCCGGAGGGGGAAGAACTTAATTTGAAGCATGCTCCGCATGCCTTCAATTAATGCGCCTGCGGCGCGTGTTTTCTCATACTGGCGTCGTATATCCGACATCATCCCCGACGCGAAGCGTCGGAATACTCAATTGGAAAGTTGCGGAGCAACTTTCATATTAAGTTCTTCCCCCTTTGGGGGGAGATGTCAGTCAGCGAAGCTGACTGACAGTGGAGGGCCTTCCCCGAACGCTGCTGTGTTCTTCACTTCCTCTCCCCGTCCCCCTCCGGCGGCGTCAGCTTCCTTATCAGCACCATCAGCAGCAGCGGCGTTATGAGCTGGCCGAGGGCTTCTATCCACATCAGCGCCTGGACGTTGCAGAACGATATCCCGAACAGGCGGATGTCGAGATCCGGGAAGGCGGCGATCAGCCATGTGCCGAGGGAGGTGCCGAGGAAGGCGGAGATGTTCACGGCGAGGGTGTGGAAGGAGACGTAGTTCGTCTGGTCGCTCTTCGGCATGTTGATGTACAGCATGTTCTGATACGCCACGTTGCGTGCCACGCCGATCACGTGCTGGGTCAGCCTGACGGCGGGGAGGATCCAGAAGTAGTTCCCCGCCCCGATGCAGGAATAGAGCAGCGTCGTCGGTATGTGCAGCGCCTCGCCGAGAGCGAAGGTGCGAAGCCACCCCAGCCTCCTTAAGACCTTCTTCCACAGCGGCAGCGTCAGGATCAGGATGAACGGGTAGCAGAAGTTCACCGCCGAGATCAGCGTGTACTCGACGCCGACGGTGTTAAGGAGATAGTAGTTCAGCGGCGACGGCGTGATGTTCGACGTGAAGGTGTACGACGCCACGATCAGCATCGTCAGCGCGAAGCGGGGGTGCTTTATCGGCTTCACGATGATGTCGGTCAGCTTCGGCCTGTCGCCGCTGTGCCGGTAGGGGTACTCCTTCGGCAGCGACAGCACTATCGTGTCGATCACGCCGAGGACATACGCCCCGATCCTGAGAAGGATGATGACCTTAAGCTGATTTTCCGACCCGGCGAGGGCGTCGGCGGCGATGCTCGCCAGAAGCGAGGCGCCGAGACCCATGAACGCCGTCACCGTCGTCGACAGCGAGAAATACTCGGCCCTCACCTCGACCGGCAGGAAGTTCAGATGCCACACCGAGTAGCCGCCGGAGAAGAGCGCGTTTATGATGTTCGCCGCGAAGACGATGCCGATGAAGCAGTTCATCCTCGCCGACGGGTCGGTGACGATGGTCGGCATGACGGTCACGCCGAGCAGGTTCAGGGTGTAGTACGCCATCCTCGCCGCCGCGAGTATCGCCTTACGCCGCCGGAAGCGCTCGAGTATCGACGGCGAGAAGACGCTGAAGCAGTTGGCTATCGCCGGGATGAAGGCGATTATCCCGACGCCGACGATGTCGATGCCGTACGCCGACATGAAGCCGGTGTAGAAAAGCCCGGTGCTGATCCACGAGATGATGGATGTGAGCACCCCGCTCGTCACCATGCAGAGCCGTCCCCTGCCGCCCTCGTCGCTTGTTCTGAAAAGATCCCTTGTCCGTATCTTCTTCGGAGCTTCCATATCCGCTGTATGTCCAGTCTGTAAGTGATATCGAGAGAAAAGTATATCACAAATGCGGGAGGATGTCAAGGGAATGGCGGAAATTATGGGGAGAGGGGAAAAGAAAAAGCCCCGACATGGGGCTTTTTTCACGCCGATTTCTTTTCGGCGAGCTCTCGGACGGTGGAAAGCGGGAGCTCGAGATCTTCGGCTATCTCCTCAAGAGACTGCTTTCCTCTGGCAATGAGTTTTTTCGCAAATTCGATCTTCTGCTCGTAGGCATGCTTTTCGGCTATCTCCATCGCCAGATCCTCAAACACTTTGCTCATGGTACCGACCGCCTTGATTTTTTTAACATCGTTGAACCGATTCACGCCGATTTCTTTTCGGCGAGCTCGCGGACGGTGGAAACGGGGAGCTGCAGATACTCAGCTATTTTCTCAACATTCAGCTCGCCGCCTTCTATCATCCTCTTCGCAAATTCGATCTTCTGCTCGTAGGCATGCTTTTCGGCTATCTCCATCGCCAGATCCTCAAACAATTTGCACATGGTCTCAGCTCCTTCCTTCGTTTCCTTCAGCATTTTCGCTGTATCTCTGAATTCCTTTATATACATCTCGTCCGGCACGGCGCATCTGAAATCGTGCATCAGCATCCCGATCCCGTCGCTGCCGGTGTACGCGCCGTTCACGTACAGAATATGCGAGCCGTCGCCGAAAAGCTCGCGGTTGTCCTCAAACCGGCGGTCTATCCTGTAAACCGGCAGCCCGCGTCCGACGACGTCTTTTTCGGTTATGAATATGGTAAAACTCTCCGGGAGCTCGTCAAAATCCTGTCCGGCGCTCAGATTGTCAACGTCGATAACGCTCGAATGATACCGGGCGCGTTTCTTCCCGGCCCCGCTGTCGGCGCGCTGGACCTCGATATCGTAGACCCTTTTCAATGAATCCCGGCAGAGCGCGTCAAGGATCACCGATCTGCCGAGAATATGCTTCTCGTCGCGCTGCGGGAACAGCTCGGTGACGACAAGATCGTCTATCCCGGTTATCAGCCGGAGCGTGACCTGCGCGAGAGCGATGTTGTCCTTGAACATGTAGCGCATAAAATCATCGTCGATAGGGCGAAGATACTTTATCCGTTCCAAAACAAGCTGTCTGTCGATCATTCCTTCCGCCTCCGCATATCATCATACCACATCCGCCCCGTGAAATCAAGTCATTATTTGTAAAACCGACCTTAAGTTCTCCCCCCATAGAATAAGTAAACTTCGCCGGCTTATTCTGAGGGGGAATGAACTTTGGATAAGCCTTCGGCTTATCCGAGGAAGTTTGCTCCGCAAACTTCCATTTTTTGCGCCTGCGGCGCGTATTTTCTCAGACTCCTGTCGTATCTCCGACTGAATCCTCCGACGCGAAGCGTCGGAATACTTAATCAAAGTTTTGCGCCTAAAGGCACGTTAGTGCCTTTAGGAGAAGCAACTAACTTCATATTAGAGGCTTCCCCCCGTGGGGGAAGCTGGCAAACGCGAAGCGTTTGACTGATGAGGGCTTCCCCAAACGCAGAGTCGATCCCCCTCCCCCTCACATTTCCCCAAAATTCAAACAAACGAGTTGAACTTCCGAATAAAATATGATATAATATACGGGAATAAATAGTTTTTTCACGTAACGGATACATCATGCCAAGGAAAAAGACAACAGAATCAAAGCAGGAATACGGAAACCAGTCGATCTCGGCGCTCAAGGGACCGGACAGGGTGAGAAAGCGCCCGGCAGTCATATTCGGCTCGGACGGGCTTGAGGGCTGCGAGCACTCGGTTTTCGAGATCATATCCAACGCCGTCGACGAGGCGAGAGAGGGCTACGGCGACACCATCACGGTGACGGCGTTTTCCGACCGCTCGGTCATGGTCGAGGACAAGGGGCGCGGCGTCCCGCTCGGCTGGAACGAAAAGGAGAAGCGCTGGAACTGGGAGCTCGTCTACTGCGAGCTCTACGCCGGAGGCAAGTACAACAACAACGCCTCCTACTCCAGCTACGAGTACTCGCTCGGCATAAACGGCCTCGGCTGCTGCGCCACGCAGTACAGCTCGGAATACATGACCGTCGTCTCATACGACGGCGAGATGTCGCACACGATCAGCTTCAAAAAGGGCGTCGCCGACGGCGCGCTCGTCGACGAGCCGATCAAGGGCAAGCGCCGCACCGGCACCGTCATCCGATGGAAGCCCGACCTCGAGGTCTTCACCGACATAAACATCCCGCTCGAATGGTACGATTCGACCCTCAAGCGGCAGTCGGTCGTCAACGCCGGGACGAAGTTCGTCCTCAGATACGAGTTCGGCGGCAATTTCGAGACGCGGGAATATCTCTACCCGAACGGCATCGCCGACTACGTCGCCGAGACGGCCGGCGAGAACCGCCTGACCGATCCCGTCGACTTCAGGACCGAGACGAAGGGCCGCGACAGGGCCGACAAGGACGACTACAAGCTGCTCATCGAGGCCGCCTTCTGCTTCTCGCCGAGCGTCAGCTTCATCGAGTACTACCACAACTCGTCGTGGCTCGAGTACGGCGGCGCGCCGGACAAGGCGGTGAAATCGGCCTTCGTCTACGCCTTCGACAGATGGCTGAAAAACAACGGCAAGTACCTCAAGAACGAGTCGAAGGTCACCTTCGCCGACATCCAGGACTGCCTCGTCCTCGTCACCAACTGCTTCTCGACGGTGACCAGCTACGAAAACCAGACGAAAAAGGCGATAAACAACAGCTTCATCCAGTCGGCGATGACCGACTTCCTAAAGGAGCAGCTCGACATCTGGCTCACCGAGAACCCCGCCGACGCCGAGCGCGCCGCCGCTCAGGTGCTGGTCAACAAGCGCTCGCGCGAGCAGGCCGAGACCACCCGCCTGACGATAAAGAAGAAGCTGGCGGGCAGCATCGACATCGCCAACCGCGTCGAGAAGTTCGTCAACTGCCGCTCGAAGGACCCGGAAAAGCGGGAGCTGTACATCGTCGAGGGCGACTCGGCGCTGACATCCTGCAAGCTGGGGCGCGCCGCCGAGTTTCAGGCGATAATCCCGGTGCGCGGCAAGACGCTGAACTGCCTGAAATCGAGCTACGAGCGCATCTTCAAGAGCGAGATCATAACCGACCTGCTCCGCGTCGTCGGCTGCGGCGTCGAGCTCGACGGCAAGGTGAAAAGCGACCTGCCGAAGTTCGACATAAGCCAGCTCCGCTGGTCGAAGATCATAATCTGCACCGACGCCGACAAGGACGGCTACCAGATAAGGACGCTGATCCTGACGATGTTCTACCGCCTGCTCCCGACGCTCATCCGCGAGGGCCGCATCTACATCGCCGAATCGCCGCTGTACGAGATCACGTCGAAGGACGGCATCGCCTTCGCCTACGACGAGAAGGAGCGACAGGACATCATAAAGTCGCTGAAAGGCGCGAAATACACCGTCCAGCGCTCGAAGGGTCTCGGCGAGAACGAGCCCGACATGATGTGGCAGACGACGATGAACCCCGCCACCAGACGCCTTATCCGGATAATGCCCGCCGACGAGCACGCCACCGCCGTGATGTTCGACACCATGCTCGGCGACAACCTCCCCGCGAGAAAGGAATACATCACCCTCCACGGCGCCGAATTCATGGACGACGCGGACGTGTACGGGGATGAGTGAGTGGGAGCAAGTCCTGCATCATCGTTCGGAAAGCCCTCATCAGTCAGTCAGCAAAGCTGACTGACAGCTTCCCTTGAATAAGTCACGTCGAGACTGTATGCTGCTTGTACCACCAAAAGAAGAACTTTATTTCAGTGCCGTATGAGCCGAAGAACACGGACTTTATGCAACAATTAAAATAAAGATTGACAAATCGGCATTTGTGAGGGAGACCATGCGGATAGGATTAGTTTCATACCAATGTAAAAATCGGGATATCGCCTTCAACATGAAACAGATTAAGCTTGCCATGCAGCGTTCTCAAGGAAAAACTGATCTGCTTTGCTTTGGTGAAGCGTTCCTGCAAGGCTTTGATGCCTTATGCTGGGATTATGAAACTGACAAGACTGTTGCGATGGATCTTTCATCAGAAACGATTTCCCAATTACGGAGTTGGACGATACAGTATGGTATTTCTTTGTTGGTGGGATATATTGAAAAGGATGAAAAGCGCCTGTATTCATCCTGTGCCGTCCTTTCAGACGGTGATATCGTTTATAACTACCGACGTATCTCTAAAGGATGGAAGGAGTACTCAATCACGGACGGACACTACTGTGAGGGAAATGAAACAGGAGCTTTTCATTTGCATGGAAAAGAAATAACCATCGCACTGTGTGGAGACCTCTGGGACTGCCCTGAAAGATTCAGGACAGACCAGTTTCTCATCTGGCCTGTCTATGTCAATTACACGATCGAAGAATGGAATCAAGGAACTCTTGATGATTATGCGGCACAGGCTGCGCTGGTAGCGGATGATGTCCTTATGATTAATTCAATAGATCATGAGTCTGCAAATCATGGAGGATCCTTCCACCTTCACAATGGAAAAATAATCGCAAGGATTCCGTTCGATCGGGAAGGGATCCTGGTGGTGGAAATTTAATAGTCAGTTATACAGATTCCAGTTTGTTGAGATGTTCCTTCTTGAACAATCTGTCGAGACCGTATGTCTGCTAATACATTCTTGAAGAAAAAGGCAACTGAATGAGGCTGCGGCAAATCGGGATTTGTGGGGATGATCACGTGAAAATAGAAAAGGACGAAATAACAATCCG
>CAMJPL010000063.1 GCA_946407735.1 uncultured Clostridia bacterium | reverse complement strand
GCCGCCCGCGTAGGGCGCCTGCCCGGCGAGGGCGCCCCCGCCGGCAGGCGGGGGAGAGTCCCATTCCAACGATGGAATAGACGTATATTCAGAATACTAATTCAAGAATCGAAAAGTACCCAGTCCCATTCCAACAATGGAAAAGCAGGATATCCCTACAACCAGTCTGAGAACCGAAAAATATCACCCCCCCCAAAAAGGGAATAAATAAGGACCCCCTTATGATAAAATTAGCAATTTACGGCAAAGGCGGCATCGGCAAATCGACGACCGTCTCGAATCTCTCGGCCGCCATGGCGGACATGGGGCTCAGGGTCATGCAGATCGGCTGCGACCCGAAGGCCGACTCGACGGCTTATCTGCACGGCGGCAGCCATATCCCCACCGTGCTCGATCTCATCCGCAGCAGAAAGAACGACTTCTCGCTCGACGACATGACGGCCGTCGGGTACGGCGGCGTCGTCTGCGTCGAGGCCGGAGGGCCGTCGCCGGGGCTCGGCTGCGCCGGGCGCGGGATAATCGCCGCCCTCGAAAAGCTGGAGGAAAAGGGCGCGTACGACGTGTATAAGCCCGACGTCGTCTTCTACGACGTGCTCGGCGACGTCGTCTGCGGAGGCTTCTCGATGCCGATGCGCGGCGGGTACGCCGATAAGGTCTATATCGTCACCTCCGGCGAGAACATGGCCATCCACGCCGCCGCCAATATCGCCGTCGCGGTCGAGAATTTCCGCGACCGCGGCTACGCGTCGCTCGGCGGAATAATCCTCAACCGCCGCGACGTAAAGGACGAGCGGCAGAAGGTCGAGGAGCTGTGCTCCGATATAGGCAGCCGCATCGTCGGCACGCTCAGCCGCTCGGAGACGGTGCAGGACGCCGAGGCGAGAAACGCCACCGTCATCGAGGCGTACCCATGCTCCGGCATGGCGGAGGAATACCGCGTCCTCGCGAGAGCCATCCTTTCCGACTGCGGGGTGGAAAAATAATGCTCAGACGGGTGAATCCGGTATCCGAGGAAGGGCTCGTCGTCCGCATCGGCGACAGCTCCTTCCCGCCGTCGTTCAGGACGGGGCTCGAGTACGCCGCCCCGGCGAGAGGGACGTGGAACATCGTCCACACCGGGATGCTGATACCCGAGTCGCATCAGATCTTTGTCTGCGCCGAGTCGTGCCTGCGAGGCGTCGTGCTCACCGCCGCCGAGATGGGGGCGCAGGACCGCTTCTCGATGATAAACATACGCGGCGGCAACATAATCGACGGCATGGAGGACCTCATCATCGACGGCGTCGGCGAGATCATCGCCGGGCTGAAATACAAGCCGAGATGCTTCCTCGTCTATACCAGCTGCGTCCACCATTTCATCGGCTGCGACCTGCCGCTCGTGTACAGGACGCTGAGGGAGAGATATCCCGAATATGATTTCGTCTCGTGCTTCATGAACCCCATCATGCGCAAATCCGGCCTCACGCCAGACCAGCTCATGCGCCGCGGGCTGTATAAGCCGCTGAGGGAGACGAAAAAGGACGAAAAGCGCCTCAATATCATCGGCAACGATTTCGCCACCGACAGAACGTCCGAGATAAGAAGGATCATCTCCGGCGCCGGGTATTCCGTTTCGGAGATACAGGATTTCGACAGATACGACGGATATCTTTCGATGTCGGAGGCGTCGGGGAACATCGTGTTCGGCGACGCAGCGCTCGCCGGGGGAAAGGACCTCGAAAAGCGCCTCGGGCAGAAGCTGCTTTACCTGCCGTACAGCTATGATTACGGAAGGATAGCCGAAAATTACCGGCTCCTCTGCGAGCATATGGGCTGCGATATCCCCGATCTCTCGGCTGATATCGAAGCGGCGGAGAAGGCGGTCAAGGAAGCCAAGTCCGTCGTCGGGGACATGCCGGTCGCGATCGACTATACAATGACGTATAAGCCGCTGGGGCTGGCGAGGTTCCTCTGCGAGCGGGGCTTCAATATCGCCCGCGTCTACGCCGACGGATATACCGCCGACGAAAAGGATGACTTCGAGCGTCTCAGGGCTCTCTCGCCCGGCACCGAGCTGTGGGCGACGGTCGAGCCGAGGATGCGCGCTGCCGAAAGGACGTATGACGGGAAGATCCTCGCCCTCGGCCAGAAGGCCGCCTATTTCACCGGGACCGATCTGTTCGTAAACGTCGTCGAGAACGGCGGCATGTACGGCATAGACGGCATAAGGCGGACGGCCGGGTACATGATCGACGCCGTGAAGCATCCGAAGGAAGCGAAAAGCTTCATCCAGCAGAAAGGCCTGGGATGCACGTGCGTATTTGAATAAGTCGGCGGAGCCGACTTATTCAAATACAATGAGCAATTAGCAATTAGCATCGAATAAGTCGGCAAAGCCGACTTATTCAGAGCAAATGAAGGTGGCTTTTTTACGCCAAAGGCGTAAAAAAGCAATAATCAGATGCTTATAACTCATAAAAATGTTTTTTTGCCGGAGGCAAAAAAACTACATCCATTGCTAATTGCTCATTGCTAATTGCTAATTGAACTGCCATGTCACAAACGATTATTTCAACATCAATATATGCTGCCGATGCTATGGGCGTCTGCTCGGCGCTGTTCGAGCTCGGCGGGATGTGCGTCATGGACGACGCGTCGGGGTGCAACTCGACATACAACACGCACGACGAGCCGAGATGGTACGACTCCGACTCGCTCGTCTTCATAACGGCGCTCACCGAGAACGAGGCGCTTATGGGCGAGGACGACAAGACCGTCGCCGATATCTGCGCCGCGGCGGAGGAGCTGCGCCCGCGCTTCATCGCGCTCGCCGGGACGCCGATCCCCGCCATGTGCGGCACCGATATCCCGGCTCTCGGGCGGGTGATAGAGAAGCGCACCGGGATAATGACCTTCGGCATACAGACCGACGGCATGCACAGCTATCTATCCGGCTGCTCGAAGGCCTTCGCCGAGCTCGCGCGGCGGGCGGTGCGCGATCCCGGCGGGAAAAGGATAAAAAACGGCGTCAATATCCTCGGACTCACGCCGCTCGATTTTTCCGTCGGAAAACCGGCGGAGAGCGTCGCCCGCGCTGTTGCGGAGCACGGCTTCGACGTCGTGTCGTCGTGGGCGATGGGATCGTCACTCGACGATATCGCCCTCTCCGGCGAGGCGGCGGTGAACCTCGTCGTCTCCGAGACCGGGTATGAGGCGGCGAAGATACTGCAAAGCCGGTTCGGCACGCCTTATGTCGTCGGCACGCCGTGCGGCGGCTTTGCCGGAAGGCTCATGTCGGCGCTCGAGGAAGCGTTATCCGACGGCGGGAGCCGGACCGCTGTTGCTCCCTCTTCAGACGGCGATACCGTCATCATCGGCGAATGGGTCGCGTCGGCGTCGCTGGCGGCGGCGCTCGATATCGCCGCCGGGATAAAGGCAAGGGCGGTATGCCCGCTCGAGTCAAAGCTCGCCGGGAACAGCGAGGACCGCATAATGGAGGAATCGGAGGTGACGGACGCCCTTATCGGAGCCAAGACCGTCATAGCCGATCCGCTGTGGAAGCCGGTCATGCCGGAGACGGCGAAATTCGTCCCGCTGCCGCACGAGGCGTTCAGCGGCCGCATATTCAGGCGGGACATCCCCGACCTGACGAAGGAAGAAAGCATTTTACACATAATAAGCGAGGCAGAAAAATGAAACTCATCAGAATGATCGCCATGGCGCTCTGCGCCGTCATCGTCCTTTCGGCGCTTTCCGGCTGCGGAGGCGCCGCCGCGCTCGATCCCGACGGCACACATACCGTGACCGACCACGCCGGGAACGCGGTCGAGGTGCCCAACACCATCGACCGCATCGTCGTGCTCGACATCTATCCCATCCCCGCCGCCCTGTCCGTCTTCTTCGGCTCGGCTTCGAAGATAGTCGGCATGGCCCAGCCGTCGATGACAGCGGCGCAGAACTCGCTGCTCGGTCAGCTCTATCCCGACATCCTGAACGCCGAGACCGGCTTCATCGACGGCTCGGAGGTGAATATCGAGGAGCTCATGAAGCTCGATCCCGACGTGGTGTTCTACTCCGCCGGTCAGACAGCTCAGGCCGAGCTGCTCGCCTCCGCCGGGATCCCGGCGCTCGGCATATCGGTGAACAAGTGGGATTACAACTGCATCGAGACGCTCAAGCACTGGGTCGAGCTCTTCGAGCAGGTCTTCCCCGGCACCGAGAAGACGAAGCAGGTCGAGGAATACTCGAATAAGATGTACGAGCTCGTTCAGGAGCGCGTCTCCGGGCTTTCCGACGCCGAGAGGGCGAAGGTCTTCTTCCTGTTCGGCTATTCGGACGCCAATATCACGACCTCCGGCGCTCATTTCTTCGGCCAGTGGTGGTGCGACGCCATCGGAGCCGTGAACGTGGCGAATGAACTCGAGAAGGACAACGCGAACCCCGTCAACATGGAGCAGATCTACCAGTGGAACCCCGAGCAGATCCTGATCACCAACTTCAACGCCGCGAAGCCGGACGATCTCTATAACAACTCGATCGGCACATGGGACTGGAGCGGCGTAAAGGCGGTGCAGGACAAAAAGGTCTACAAACTGCCGCTCGGCATCTACCGCGCCTACACACCCGGCATCGACACCCCGATAACGCTGCTCTGGATGGCGCAGACGATCTACCCCGAGCTGTTCTCCGACATAGACATCATCTCCGAGGCGCAGAAATACTACAAGGACGTCTTCGGCATCGAGCTGACGCCGGAGCAGGCCTCGTCGATCTTCGCCCCCGTCTCCGCCGCCGGAACCGGCTTCGCCTGGGACTGAGGACAGGCTTGACCCGCCTTTCCCGTGGACGGCGGCCGGGCGGCGCCGCGGCCGACGGTCAAAATTAACATTCCCCGCTTGATATTTCTCTTAAAACATTATAAAATATACCGCGTAAGACGATTTCGCGGTATATTCTTTTTTGACCCGCAGTACATAAAGGAGAGCGCCGTGTTCATAGATATCCACACCCACGCCTACAGGATCACGCCCCCTGTGTATCGGTTCTGCACGCCGGAGAAGCTCCTCGAGCGCTACGACAGGATGAAGGTCGACGCCGCGGTCATACTCCCGGTCGTCAGCCCGGAGATTTATTTCCCGCAGGCGGTGGAGGACGTGATCGAGATGCGCGACAGATGGCCGGACAGGTTCGTCGCCTACTGCAACGTCGACCCCCGGAGCATGTACAACTCGCCGTTCTCGCCGCTCGGCGACATACTTGAGCACTATAAGTCTCTCGGCTGCAGGGGCGTCGGCGAGATCATGCCGACGATGAAGATGACGGATCTGCGGATGCAGAACCTGTTCCGCTGCGCCGAGGAGGCCGGGCTGCCGGTCGTCATCGACGGCTCGGCGCAGACCGAGGGCGATTTCGGCGTGTACGACGATCCCGGGCTGCCGCAGCTGGAATACACTCTGCTCGCCTTCCCTGAGCTTAAGGTGTTCGGCCACGGGTCGATCTTCTGGGGCGAGATAGCGAAGCTCGAAACGGTCGGCGAGCGGACGGTGTTCTTCACCCCGTTCGGCCGTCAGGTCGCGCATATGCCGAAGACGCCGGTAAAGGAGGAAGGCGCGGTGCCGAAGCTGATGCGCCGCTATCCCAATCTGCTCGGCGATCTTTCCGACCCCTGCGCTTACAACGCGATTGCCAGAGACCCGGACTACGGTCCGAGGTTCCTGTCCGAGTTCGAGGACCGGCTGTATTTCGGCACCGACATGTGCTTCGAGGGCATGACCGTCGAGCTCGACTCGCTGCTTATGTCATGGCGGGAGCAGGGCAGGATAAGCGAGACGACCTTCCGAAAGATCGCCTATGAGAACGCCGAGAAGCTGCTCGGGCTGTGAGGACAAAGATATGGTCACTCGATACGAGATCTTCCGCACCGTGAGGGATGCCGGCGTCTGTGAGGGCGATATCTGCCTGTTCCACTCGTCGTACAGGAGCCTCGGCGGCGTGATCGGCGGCGCGCAGGCTGTCATAGACGGCTTTGAGGACGCGCTCGGGCGGGACGGCACCCTGGCCGTTCCGACGCTGTCGCAGGTGGATTTCACCAACTCGTACAAAACGTGGAACATAGACAAGCCGAGCGACGTGGGATACCTCACCGAGTATTTCAGGAAGCTGCCGTACGTCTACCGCTCCGATCAGGCGACCCACTCGGTCGCTGCGCGCGGCAGGGAGGCCTACTGGCTGACCGCCATGCACACCGATCACGGGCCGCGCCTCTGTCCGTTCGGCGAGTACGCCTTCTGCGACTCGTCGCCGTGGATGAAGCTGTATCAGCGGGACGCAAAGATAGTCTTCGTCGGCGTGACGATGAGATATCACACGATGAAGCATCTGCTCGAAGGGATGTACGTCGAGGGGCTGCTCGGACAGATATCCGACCCGGAAAAGCGGGAGAGGATGAAGGACCGCCTGCTCACCTTCGACAAACTCTGGGACGGCGGGATATGGCCGTATTACGACGGCGAGATGATGCAGCGGGCGCTGGAAGCCGACGGTCTCGTCCGCTCGGCGATGTGCGGTCCGGCGAAGTTCCTGTGCGTCGACGCGAAGGCTTCCGGCGACGCGGCGCTGGAGCGTCTGCGCGGGGAGCCGGAGAAATGGTACTCCGGGAAGGTGCTGGAGTGGATCAGGGAGTGCGGGGGATGAGCGAGATGGGGGGAGCCAAATCCGTCAAGCGGATTTTGGGGTGACCTTCATCTGTTGAGCGCGTTCGTTTTGCCCTCATCTGTCGCCCGCCTTCGGCGGACGACACCTTCCCCCGGAGGGGGAAGGCTCTAATCTGAAGGCTTGCTCCGCAAGCCTCAATTAGTGTCCCGCTTCGCGGGACAAAGCGCCTTCGGCGCGGGGGATTTTCCATAATTTTTTCGCGCCTTCGTTTTGCCCTCATCTGTCGCCCACCTTCGGCGGACGACACCTTCCCCCGGAGGGGGAAGGCTCTGAGATGAAGATTTGCTGCGCAAATCTTCGATCAGTGTCCCGCTTCGCGGGACGTAGCGCCTTCGGCGCATAATTCCGAATAATCGCTTTTTTCCGCCAAAGGCGGAAAAAAGCTTCCGACATTGCTAATTGCTCATTGCTAATTGCTAATTGATTCTGCCATGATCATCAACTCTGCTGAAATCCTCTCGGTCGGGACCGAGATTCTTATCGGGGATATCGTCAATACCGACGCGGCGTTTATTTCGAAGCGGCTGGCGGCGCTGGGAATATCGCAGTATTATCAGGCCGCCGTCGGGGACAACTCCGGACGGCTGAGGGAGCGGATCGACGAGGCTCTCTCTCGGTGCGATCTGCTGATACTCACAGGCGGGCTCGGGCCGACTTACGACGATCTTACGAAGGAGACGGCCGCCGCCGCCATGGGACGGCGTCTCGTCATGCACGGGGAGTCGCTTGCGCGGATAAAGGACTTTTTCGTCCGCATGCACCCCGAGCGCGGCATGACGCCGAACAACGAGAAGCAGGCGATGCTCCCCGAGGGCGCCGTCGTGTTCAGAAACGACCACGGGACGGCTCCCGGCTGCGCGATAGCCGACGAGAGCCGCGGCAAGACGATAATCATGCTCCCCGGGCCGCCGAGAGAGCTGATGCCGATGTGGACGGACGAGGTCGAGCCGTATCTTTCGCGCTTCACCGACCATATCCTCTACTCAAAGAACGTCGGGATCTGCGGTCTCGGCGAGAGCGCCGTCGAGGACATCCTGCACGGCATGATGCTCTCCGACGTGAATCCCACCGTCGCGCCGTACTGCGGCGAGGGCGACGTCAGGCTGAGGATCACCGCCGCCTGCCGCGACAGGGACGAGGGCGAGCGGATGTGCGGCGGGGTGATAGACGAGATCATGAAGACCGACGTCGGACGGTTCGTCTACGGCATAGACTGCGATCTTCCCGAGGCGGCGGTCCGTCTGCTCATCGAAAAGGGCATTCATGCCGCCGCCGCCGAGTCGTGCACCGGCGGCCTCGTCGCCAAGCGCCTGACCGACGTGCCGGGCAGTTCCGCGGCGATAGAATACTGCGCCGTCACATATTCGGAGCGGATCAAGGCGGAGAAGCTGGGGATCGACCCGGCGCTGATCGCCGAAAAGACGGTGTACTCTCCCGAGGTCGCCGAGGCGATGGCCTGCGGTATCATGCGTGAGAGCGGAGCCGATATCGGCGTCGGGATCACCGGCGTCGCCGGGCCGGGAGGCGGGACGGAAGCGGCTCCCGTCGGCACGGTGTACGTCGCCGCCGCGTCGAGGCTCGGCGTGAAGGTGAAAAAGCTCACCCTCACCGGCGACAGGCAGCATATACGGTATCTCGCGTCGAACCACGCCCTAATGATGCTGATCGAAGCGGCGAGGGAGCTTTAAATAAGCCCGGGCTTTAAAAGGCAGAAGGCTTTAGAAGCCAAAGGCTATAAAAGGCAAAATGCCCCAGCGCGGGCGGGGAGCCAATATTTTCTTTCTCCCTCTTGACAAAACAGCCGCGATAGTGTAAAATATTAGGAGTGAGCCGATATAAAAGACAGGGATCCCGCGCCTTGCGCGGAGAATGGATATAAAATGCTTAAACAGGACGATCTTTACGACGACGAGATATTTACCCTTACCGACGACGAGGGCAGGGAAACGGACTTTTCGCTTCTCGGCTCGGTCACGATCGAGGGCACGCTCTATCTCGCCCTGACGCCGATCGACGAGGGCGACAATCCCGACGATTCATACGTCATCCTCAAGCCCGAGCTCGACGAGAACGGCGACGAGGTCCTTTCCACCATCGAGGATGACGACGAGTTCGAGCGCGTCGCCGAGATATTCGACGATCAGCTCTTCGGTCCCGAGGAAGACGGCGGCGAAGAAGACGCCGGAGAAGAGGACTGAATAAAGACAAAAATAAATTTCCTGCTTAGCGCGTGATAGATCAGGCATAAAACCTACAAGAAATAAATGGAGTCCGGGCTTCCCGTTCGGGTATGCAGACCTCCCCTCCGAGCCGCGCCGGCAGCCGACGAAAGTCCGCATATGCCGGCCCGTTCAAAAGGGACGCTGGGAGCACAAGGTTCGGGAGAGGACACCAGCCTTTGCAGTTCGCAGGGGTTTTCTATTCCTGAACTACACGGCTCGGCGGGTTTTTTATCGTGATAATCGGCGCCGGCGCGCTTTTGCGCCGACGCACAGGATACAATATATAAACACACCATGGCATACAAACAGAAGACCGACCCGGAGGATTACGAGTCGGCGAAGGATTACGAGCGGGAGCACGGTCCGGTAAATCCCTACGACCCCGATGCGCCGAAAAAGAAGAAGTCGCCGCTGCGGCTGGCTCTCGAGATCCTCGGCGTCGCGCTCATCATATTCATCTATGCCTTCTGGATCGTAAGGATCAATCTCGCCGAGGATCCGTCGGCGGCGAGGAAGTTCGTCTGGACCGAGGCGAGGATGTCGGCGTACGCCGCCGATCCCGACGGCTATTACGTCTATACCCAGAAGCTCGACGGCCGCATCGACAAGGACGGCCGCGTCAAGGTTTCCCGGCTGTTCATCGACTACGAGACCGGGAGCGTCCAGTTCACCGCGAGATACAGCGACTCGACGGCCGAGCGCGCCGCCGAGCTTTACGGCGAGACCCGTCCCGACGGCGAGTGCATCGTCTTCACCCTCGAGGACGGCGCCGGGAACGTCTACGACAGCTACGTCTGGATCCCGGCGAAGAGATGGATGTACAACTGGCGGCGGGTGGTGTTCGAAGGCGTCGATCTTGAGAACGCCTCGGAACTGACGGTCAAGTCGTACTACATAAACCATGTCGATCCGGAGGAGCCCTTCTCGTCGCTGCAGCTCTGGAGCGCATCCACCGTCTCCGACCGCGCCGATATCGGCAAAGCGCCGTCCTCGGCCGACAAGACATACCCCTCGCCGCAGTGGCTGACGCTGGAGTGAGGGACGGATATCCCGAGGCGGTGAAGCCCGGAGGCGCCGCGGAGATGTACTCTGCCGCCGTCGGTCTTTTAGACGGCGACTTGACCGGAAGGGATCCGCGAAGAGCGCTCGGCTTGCTCGCCCTCGCATCGGAAAGCGATGATCCGGTGTCGTTTCAGGCGCGGTACCGCATGGGGCTCTGCCTTGAAAAAGGCGACGGCACGGCGGCCGATCCCGGCCTTGCCGTCTATATGTTCGAGAAATCGGCGCTCGGCGGCCATCATCCCGCCCTTTTGAGGCTCGGCGGCAGAGCAGCCGCCGGAGGGTTTTCCGTCGGCTTCTGCCCGGCCGACCCGTCCGATCCGCTGAATGCCGCGAAGGCGTACAGGATCGCTGCCGCGAAGGGCGATGCCGGAGCGGCGTACATGATGTCGGTCTGCTGCTCGCGGGGGCTCGACACGCCGAAAAGCGAGGCCGAGGCCAGATTCTGGCTCAGGGTGAGCCATGCCGACGTCGAGGCGATGAACCGCCTCGCCGAGAGATGCGAAAGCGGCGATCTCGCCGCCGCCGGAGGGATGCCGGCCGCCGCCGTCTGGTACGGCAGAGCGGCAGAGCGCGGTCATACCGGCGCGATGTACAGATACGCCTCGCTCCTCGCCTCCGGCACCGGCGTCGAAGCCGATTTTCACGCCGCCGAAGCATGGATGAGGCGGGCCGCCGAAAGCGGTCATGAACGGGCGAAGAAGGAGCTTTGGCTGTTCGAAGCCATCCTCGATCCCGATATATCGCGGGGATATCCCGACGAGTACCGGGAATACGAGTCGCTGAAGGCGAAAAGGACCGGCGACAGGGCGAGAGCGTCGCTCCTTCTGATATCGCTTATCCTCTCATCTGCCGCCGCCGCGCTGGGCTTTGCCGGGATGAAATACGGCGGCGATATAAGAGCGATGCCGCTGACGCCTGACGGAGCGATCCTCGCCGCCGCGGCGCTGATTTACGCCGCGCTGCTTTTCTTCGGCATCTCAGGTCTCGGCAAAAGGAGCGCAAAATTTATCGCGGCCGCCGTCTCTCTCGCGTGCGGAGCGCTGTTCTGCCTCGGGCAGTATGGATATCTCCTGCCCGCCGTCCCGGCGCTTTTCGCCGTCCTGTCGCTCGCGCTTTTTGCGCGGGAGCGGATCGGCATATCGAACGCGGCGAGGCTCGAATCGTACGCCGGGAGCGTCATAGCTCCGCTGAAGGCCGAAGAGCGGGAGAAATACCTCGTGAAATACACAGAGCGGTACGGCGTGAAGCCGGAGCTGTGATCATATATTCTTATGTCAAAACTTAAATCCTTATACCTCATCTTAGCCGAATTCTTCGCCGGAGTTTCGGTCATGGCGGTCGAGATCGGCGCGAACAGACTGCTCGCGCCTTATTTCTCGTCGTCCCAGATAGTATGGACGATAATAATCGGCACCATCATGATCGCGATGGCACTCGGCAACGTATGGGGCGGTCGCGCTGCCGACAAAGACCCCGATCCGTCGAGGCTGTTCCGGCGGATGCTCGTCGCCGCCGTCTGGATTGCGGCGATACCGGCGCTCGGAAAGTACGTCATCATCGGCATAGCCGGGCTCGTGATATTCACGGTGAGCGGGAATTACCTCATCTGGGCGGCGCTGGCGGCGTGTCTCGTCGTCTTCGTCTTCCCGCTGTTCCTGCTCGGCACGACGACGCCGTCGCTCGCGAGGTACACGATGAAGAACGCCGCCGACGCCGGTAAGGCCGTCGGACGGCTCGAGGCGGCGAACACGATCGGCTCGATTCTCGGCACATTTCTGCCCACCTTCGTCACCATCCCCGCCGTCGGCACCTCGCTGACCTTCATCATCTTCGGCGCGGCGCTGCTGATACTGGCGCTGATATGGCTTATCCCGGAGGCTCTGAGATCGAAGAAGGCGAGGCTGTACGTTCTGACGGCGGTCTGCCTTGTGCTCTTTGTCGTCTTCTCGATATTCGGCAGGTTCGATTCCTTCGCCTTCTGGGAGGAGGATCTGACGTACGAGGGCGAGTCGGTCTACAACTATCTGCAGGTGAAGGAGTCGCCGAGGCGCGTCTCGCTGTCGACGAACGTGCTGTTCGGCGTGCAGTCGGTGGCGATGAAGGACGGACCCGGGCTCACCGGGCTGTACTACGACACGGCCCTCGCCGCGCCGCTCATGACGCCGGGGACGGACGATCTCGACGTGCTGATACTCGGCAACGGCACCGGCACCTACGCCATGCAGCTGAGGCACTATTTTCCCGGCTGCCGCATAGACGCCGTCGAGATCGACGACAGGATCACGGCGCTGGCGTACGAATATTTCGGTCTGGATAAAAACGACCCGGATATCGCCGTCTTCGACGGCGACGGCCGGGCTTTCATCAATTCATGCGAGAAAAGCTACGACGTGATCATGGTCGACGCATATCAGGACATAACGATCCCCTTCTCGATGTCGAGCGCCGAGTTCTTCACCCTTGTGCGGGAGCATCTGAATCCCGGCGGCGCGATGGTGGTGAACATGAACATGCGCTCCGGCGAGGGCGGGATAAACGCCCGCCTGTGCGATACGATGGCGTCGGTGTTCCCGACGGTGATGACCGTCGACGTCGGCGGCTCGACGAACCGCGAGGTCTTCTGCTCGGCGGACCCAAGGGACGAAGTCCTCACCCGCTGCGAGGCGAACGTATCGGCGGTGACCGACGCGGCTCTATCGACCAGCCTGAGGATGACGTATACCTGGCTCGAGGACTACGCCCCCACAGGCGGCGGCATCTTCACCGACGACCGCGCGCCGGTCGAGCTCCTCGGCATGGAAGCGCTGGACCTGATCATCGGGGATGAGATATCGTATTACAAGGATGTGTACGAGGAGAGCGGGATAAGCGGGCTGATCGATATGCTGGGGTGAGGGGCTAATCTGACGAGCGAGGTTGGCGGCTAATAGACAATCGTATACACATTTCGCTCGTTAAACCCTCCACTGTCAGTCAGCTTTGCTGACTGACATCTCCCCCCAAGGGGGGAAGAACTTAAGAGGAAAGTTGCTCCGCAACTTTCAATTTGTGTCCCGCTTCGCGGGACTTGCCCTCATCTGTCAGTCGGCTTTGCCGACTGACACCTTCCCCCAGAGGGGGAAGGCTCTAAAAGGAAGATTTGCTGCGCAAATCTTCGAGTAATGTTCCGCTTCGCGGAACAAATGAGCGAAGCCGATCCAGCGAGCAACGCGATGCGCCGATTGCTTTTACAATGAAGTCACTCACATGCCGCTCATATGATCGACTTCCATCGACCGCGGCGGCAAAATCGGGCGAAATGATACATGAGTGATGGAAGTGAATGGAAAGTATCTCACCAACTTACGGTTTTAAGCGATAAAAGGGACGATCGGTCTCTTTTATTCATTGTTTCAAACATCCGGACGGTACAGTGACTCCCATCGTGGAAAAGAGTCCAGAGGAAAACCGAGCAGGTTTTCCTCTG
>CAMJPL010000062.1 GCA_946407735.1 uncultured Clostridia bacterium | reverse complement strand
GGCGCCTGCCCGGCGAGGGCGCCCCCGCCGGCAGGCGGGGGAGAGTCCCATTCCATTGATGGGAATAATGGAATATTCAGAATATAAGTCAGAGATAGGGAATATATAGTCCCATTCCAACAATGGAATAGTATTATATCAATCCTCCACCAGCTCCTCGGCGACGCCGCCGTCACCCCCATCACCGTCATCGCCGATGCCGCCCGCGATATCGGGCGCGCCATCAGACTCGGCTTCGACGACTCCGTCTGAGTCGAGCATCTCCTCGAGACGGTCGGCGCTCTCGCGGATCTTCTGCTCGATCTCGGCGGCGATGTCGGCGTGCATCTCGATGAACTTCTTGGCGTTGTCGCGGCCCTGCGCGATGCGCATGCCGTTGTAGTAGTACCACGCGCCGGATTTCTCCATGATCTCCAGCGCGACGGCGATGTCGATGATCTCGCCCGACTTCGAGATACCCTTGCCGTACATGATGTCGAACTCGGCGAACTTGAAGGGCGGGGCGACCTTGTTCTTCACCACCTTGCAGCGGACGTGGTTGCCGACAATGTCCTTGCCGTCCTTGATGACGTCGGTCTTGCGTATCTCGATGCGCACCGAGGCGTAGAACTTCAGCGCGCGGCCGCCGGTCGTCACTTCCGGGTTGCCGTATATGACGCCGACCTTCTCGCGGAGCTGGTTGATGAAGATCACTATGCAGTTGGACTTCGCGATTACGCCGGACAGCTTCCTCATCGCCTGGCTCATGAGGCGCGCCTGGAGGCCGACGTGGTTGTCGCCCATCTCGCCGTCTATCTCGGCTCTCGGCACCAGCGCAGCGACGGAGTCGACGACGAGGCAGTCGATGGCGTTAGAGCGGACGAGCGCCTCGGCGATCTCAAGCGCCTGCTCGCCGGAGTCCGGCTGCGAGACGAGGAGCTCGTTTATGTCGACGCCGAGATTCCGCGCGTAGACCGGGTCGAGGGCGTGCTCGGCGTCGATATAGGCGGTGTAGCCGCCGAGATTCTGCGCCTCGGCGACGACGTGGAGGGCGAGGGTCGTCTTGCCCGACGACTCGGGGCCGTATATC
Organism: uncultured Clostridia bacterium; assembly: GCA_946407735.1. Taxonomy (GTDB): domain Bacteria; phylum Bacillota; class Clostridia; order Oscillospirales; family CAG-272; genus JAAZGC01. Next base: position 13,003 of record CAMJPL010000062.1, on the reverse strand, counting down.
TCGACGATGCGCCCGCGCGGCAGGCCGCCGATGCCGAGCGCGAGATCGAGCGTCAGGCTGCCGGTAGAGATCGCCGAGACCTGCATCTTGGCGTTCTCGCCGAGCTTCATGATCGAGCCGTCGCCGAAGGTCTTGTTTATCTGCTTTACGGCGGTATTGAGGGCGTCCTGCGCGTTCTGGGGCTCCTCCGCCATATCTTTCTTTGGCTTCTTTGCTGCCGGCATGGTGTTGTCCTTTCTGTGTATTGTGTGTGTTTATTCGTTTATTATGTTTTTCACCCATCCGAGGATGGATTCGGCGTATCCAAGGGATCGCACGGCTTCTTCCGAAGTGATGTCTCTTTCTATCGGATATCTCGCCTCCGTAATCAAATCATTGAAGTATCCGGCGGCGTCTTTTATCTCGGCGGGGATATCGATTCCATACTCGTCTTTCAATATCCCCGATACCTGGTCAAGCAAAAAGCTGATATCATGCTTTTTTGGCATACCGCCGCGCTTCCCGAGATGGATTATCAGGGCTTTTACCGCCTTTTCGGCGGCCTGCTGACAGTGAAAGCATATCTTGTCATTCGGATCCGGTTTATAGTCAGAATTTCTGACGAAGACAGAAAAATCATAGTCGTTTTCAGCCAGATACAGCCATCTCGAAACTTCTTCTTTGTTTATATCATTTTTCATCCGGCGTTTAACCCGCGATTCTCTCCTCAGTGTCCGTGTCATACAAAACGATGCCTTTTCTGAAGACCTCGCTCTCTATATAGAAGGTATTTTCTCTCGGACCGTATTTGTCGAATCTCGACTTCGGTCCGAATATGATGTCGACCGGTCTTATGGAAACTCCCCATATTCCGCGTCTGACATTCATGGATTCCTCCCGTGTGTCCTTCCCGTCCTCGACGACGATATAGAAATCGTAGTCCGAGTCATCGCCCCACGTACCGTCGGCGAAGGAGCCGAAGAGGTATATCCTCAGCGGATGCACGGCCTCGGCGATGCGGCGGGCGATCTCCATGATGTTGTCAAGCTCGGCGGGAGGGAGAGATCTCAGTCTTTCGTCCATGGGAATCCTCTCTTTTCCTCTCTTTTCTGTGATGATTCAGAACAGATCAGAATGACTTCCGGTACGCATGAGCAGCAGTTCAAGCTCACCGCTGTTGATCTGGTATATCAGCAGCCAATCAGGCTGGATATGACATTCGCGGCAGCCTGAATATTGACCTGTCAGGATATGATCATGATATTTTCCGGCAGAATCTGCTCAAACGCGAGCATATTGATCACTTCCAGCAATCTGTTTGTATCATAACCACGTTTTTCACAGAGCTTATAATCCTTTTTGAATCTTTTGTTGGCGCTAATCTTCAGCATCGAGAGCCTCTTTCAGCTCAGCGATCGAATAAAACGGGCCAATCATATTGATTCCGTTCTGAGCTTCATATATCGCCCGCTCCGTCTCGTCGTTATATCTCCGCACAGTAAACGGGATGCCCTGAAACTCAACGGCCTGACACAGAAACATGTTGACAGCCGTATTGATATCCATACCGAGCGAGGCGAAAAGCTCCTGCGCCCTGACTTTTGTATCGGAATCCACCTTGATGGTAATACTGTCATCCATATACCGATCCTCCGTTTTTAATATTCCCCCGCCGCTCACTTATACCATTCCAGCAGCAGCTCGATTATACGGCCGTTGGCGCTGGCGTTCGGGCTCCAGGGGCTGTACCACTCGTCGCGGGAGCAGTAGCGCTCGCTGGTGATGTACTCGCGGGTGACGTTGTACTTCATGACGGCGTCGAACAGCTCTTTGGCGAGCTTCGTCTTTCCGGCTTTGAGGAAGGGGTAGATCCACATCACCTCGGCCACGCCGGTATAGTAGACATCGCCGTAGTCGTAGTTCGTCAGGTCGGCGTTGTTCGTCAGGCGGCCGACGAGGCCGTGGTCGATCAGGCCGTGGAGCTTCATGTACTCCCACATCTGTCCGATGACGGGGTCGTTCTCGTCGATTATGCCGCAGAGATAGAGATACGGCGCGCCGTCGGTATAGTAGCAGTGGCGCAGCATGTCCTCGAGCTTATGGCCGGTGATATGGCTGGGATAGAAGGCAACATCCTTCTCGTAGCCCTTTCGCTCGCTCTCGAGCTGTCCCCTCACGGCGGCGTAATACTCGTCGTAGGCAGCCTTCACGCGCGGGGCGTCGGGGTCGACGAAGCGGTCGAGGCATTTATACAGCCAGTTGTAGCCGTAGACGTTGACGGCGTCGGTGAAGGTCCAGTGCTGGCCGATCTCGCCCCAGTCGGACGCGCGTCCCTCCGGGAACAGGCCCTGTACGACGCCTTCCTTGCCTATCGTCGACTTGCGCTTTCTCTCAACCCAGTCGAAGGCGCGCATGATATACGGGCGGAACTCCTTATACAGCGCCTTGTCGCGGGTATAGATGAGGTGTCTCGCGACGCCGGCTAGGGTCATGCCGGTGGAGTTGTCCCAGTGGACGTTCGGGCTCATGCAGCGGCCGTAATCGGGCGACTGCTCGTCGGTGTTCTGCCAGCGCTCGAGCAGGGTGCGGAAGGCGTCCGTCGTGTATTCGGAAAGGCCGACGCGGTCGAGCGGCAGAAGATAGTGCGGCGCCTCCCACGACCAGCAGTAGCGGCCGACGTCGCCCTGTCGCGGCAGTACGGCGTCGCCGAAGTCGTCGTATCTCGCCAGCATCTGCAGCGACTGGACGATCATCTGGCTGAACATCGCCTGCACGCGGGGAGCCGTCGTGTTCGGGCGGACCTTGACCTTGTCCATGATCTTCGACCAGAAGTCGTAAAAGCGGCCGAGGCTGTCGCTGTATCCGCCCGGCTTTATCGCTCCGTGGCGGCAGACGGCGGTGAAGACGCGGCTCTCGCCGGGGGCGAGGGCGTATCTGACGGCAAAGCAGTCGGACGCGGCGAAATGCTTCGGCTGCTCGCGGCGGGAGATCCACTCGACGCCGAGTCCCGGCGCGTCGAGGGCGAGTGAGCCGTACCCGTCGGAGGCGGCGGCGATGCCGTCCGGCTTCCACGTCGGCGGGAGCATGTACTGCGTCTTGACGTTCGGGATATACGGGTCGTAGCCGGTGTCGCGGAGATTCGTGATATAGTGGTCGATATCGGCGGTGCGCGGGAAGACGGTGAGCGCGCCGGAGATATCATAGTTGAGCGGGTTCGTGAGCCTGATCTCGAAGAATGTGTTCGGGTCCTCGTCATCGGGGACGGCGAAGGCGGTCATGGCTATCGCGGCGCCGGTCTTCAGCGTATTGCGGATCGTATAGCATGGATCGCCGCCGCGCACCTCGTCGAATGCGGTCTTATCGTATTCGAGCTGCTCCGCCTCGCCCGGCTCGCCGTCGAGCAGGGTCACCGCGAATCCGGGAAGGTCGAGGTGCCGGTTATACGAAAGCTGCAGGTTGCAGATCTTGAAGTCGGGGAAGAGAAGGATAAGGCGCCGGGAAAACGGGCCGTGGAGATATACGCGCGACGTGCGCGGGGAAGTGAAGGTGATGGGTGTCATGGTGGGGGTGTCCTTTTGGGTGGGAGGTGGGCATTTGTTTTGCATGCATCGAAGATGCGTGACGGATGAGGGTACGATGGCCTTTGTTCGCCCTCATCAGTCAGCCGCGCTATGCGCGGCTGCCAGCTTCCCCCTCGGGGGAAGCTACCTATAATGAAGACTGCTTCGCAGTCTTCGATTAGTGTTCGAGGCAAAGCCTCGAACAAAGTGACTCAGTCGGAAATAAACTTCGCGCAAAGCGCGATTTGTTGCCGCTTGCGGCAACATTGATTGAAAGTTGCGAAGCAACTTTCCTATCTTGTACCTTCCCCCGGTGGGGGAAGGTGGCCGTCAGCTTTAGCTGACGGTCGGATGAGGGTACTCCGCCTTCGTTCTGCCCTCATCAGTCAGCCGCGCTTCGCGCGACTGCCAGCTTCCTCGAATAAGTCGGCTTCGCCGACTTATTCGAAGGGGAATGCTACTTGGATAAGCCTTCGGCTTATCCGAGGAAGATTGCTTCGCAGTCTTCGATTAGTGTTCGAGGCTTCGCCTCGAACAAAGTGACTCAACCGGAAATAAACTTCGCGCATAGCGCGAAACGTTGCCGCTTGCGGCAACACTGATTGAAGCTTGCGAAGCAAGCTACTTATCTTGTACCTTCCCCCGGTGGGGGAAGGTGGCACGCATCGAAGATGCGTGACGGATGAGGGTACGATGGCTTTTGTTCTGCCCTCATCTGTCGCCCGCCTTCGGCGGACGACACCTTCCCCCACAGGGGGAAGGCCCTAATATGAAAGTTGCTCCGCAACTTTCGATTAGTGTTCGAGGCTTCGCCTCGAACAAATGACTCAGCCGGTAATAAACTTCGCGCATAGCGCGTAACGTTGTCGCTTGCGGCAACACTGATTGAAGCTTGCGAAGCAAGCTTCCTATTGGGTACCTTCCCCCGGTGGGGGAAGGTGGCAGTCGCCGCAGGCGACTGACGGATGAGGGTACTCCTGCCTTCGTCACCCTCCATCCCGACTTCGCACTCACCGCGTCTTCTCCCTTTCCCGTATCTCCGCTTCGATTTCTTCAACTACTCCGGCAAAATCGTTTCTTATCCTCTCGTTCTTTATCCGTATGACCTTTAGCCCGTGCCTTGTGAGAAAATCGTCGCGGATAGCATCATACTTAAGACCGTCGGAGGTGTAGTGCTGGCTGCCGTCGAGTTCTATTACGAGACCGACTGCGGGGATGTAGAAATCGGCGATGTATTTCTCGAATACATGCTGTCTTCTCACGGTATAGCGAAGATGCCTGAGATAATCGTACCAGATTATTCTTTCCTCAAGCGTCATGTTCGCCCGGTTCTGTCGGGAATGGAGCTTCAGGCGGTTGGGGCGGTCACCCCGTTCCCTCACTGTATCACGGCTTCCCCGTCTTCCGCCGTCTTGTTCTCTATCCCCTCCGCCTCGCGTCTCGCCTTTTCCTCTTCGGATATCCCTATCCCGTCGGCGGGCTCGACGCCGGGGTTGTCATTCACGTCGTAGCCGGGGAAGTTGTCGGGCAGGGCGGTCTTGAGGGCGGCTATCGCGCACTCGATCATCGAGTCGTCCGGCTCCTGCGTCGTGATGCGCTGCATCATGAGGCCCGGCCACGACAGCACGCGGGTGCAGAGGTTGGTGTGCTTTCCGGCGTACATGATGAACTCGAAGCCGATGCCGACGACGAAGGGCAGCAGCGCCAGCTTCGTCAGCACGCGGAGAAGGGTGTTCTCCCACGTCACGAACGGCAGGCTGAATATGAGTATCGACAGTATCAGCATCACGAATATGAAGCTGGTGCCGCAGCGGGGATGGAAGCGCTTCTGCTTTTTCACGTTCTCGACCGTCAGCGGCAGGCCCCCCTCATAGCAGAAGATCGTCTTATGCTCGGCGCCGTGGTACATGAAGGTGCGGTGTATGTCCGGCATCCTCGACACGGCGAGCATATAGCCGATGAAGATCAGTATCTTTATCACGCCCTCGCACAGGGCCTTGAACGGGCCGAGGACGCCGCCGAGGGCGGTGTCCATCGTCTTCACGAGAAACGACGGCAGCCACATGAACAGGAACATGGCGAGCGCCACGCCGAGCACCGACGCGACCGTCATGACAGCGTTCATCAGCTTGTCGCCGAAGTGCCTGTCGAGCCATTTCTCGAACTTTGTTTCCGGCTCCATATCGTTTATGCCGAGGGCCTCGGCCGAGATCGACAGCGTCCTGAAGGAGAGCAGCATCATCTCGACGAAGTTGACCGCCCCGCGGACTATCGGGATGTCGAGGATCTTATACTTCTTCCTCACCGACGTCCACTGCTCCTTGTGGACCTTTATCGAGCCGTTCTCGAGGCGGGAGGCGACGGCGAACCACTGCCTCCCCTTCATCATGACGCCCTCGAGCACCGCCTGCCCGCCTACCGTGGCGAGACGCGGATTTGTGTTGTTTGACTTTGACATGGTATTTACGTTGTATTTACGCTGTATGGTGCGCTGAAAGCTTTCTTTACGCGTTATTCGCCGCTTCCTCGAGCTGGGCGATGAACTTGTCGATCTCCTTCTGGCCCTTCTCGGCTATGGAGTCGGTGGTCGAGGCTATGTTGTCCTCGCGCTTGACGAAGACCTTCGACGAATAGACGTTCTTGAACGAGCCGGAGAAGGCTCCGACGCCGAGATCGTATATGCCGCTGTCGAAGATGATCGACACCATCTCGGCGGCGTCCTCGTCGCGGGCGTATTTGCTCTTTACCAGCACGTCGATATAGGCGGGGATCTCGTCTCTCTGCGAGAAGAATGCGAAGGCGTCGATGACGGTGCCGACGTCGGCCGCCCGCTCGGCGGTGAGGGATTTCGGGAGGACCGACTGGGCTCCGCCCTCGACGAGGCTGTGATAGCCGTCCTGTTCCTCGCTGAACTTCGGCGGCGGCATTATGCCGACGTCGTCGTCCATGTCGCGGGTCTTCTCGATCTCGCCGATGTACGACGCCTGGAAGAGGGAAAGGCTGTTGTGGAAGATGCTGTAATCGAAGTCGCCGATGCCGCTCCCCTTGAGATAATAGACGGTGTTGCCCTGATTTAAGGAGACCAGCTTCTGCAGGACGCTTATCGCGTACTCGTTGCCGGGGATGGCGAAGCGCAGGCCGCCGTCATCGGTCTTCTCGATATAGGTGACGTTCGCTCCGGCGAGCATGGCGCTGTAATGGCGGACGATGCTCCCGGAAATGCCGTGGCGGTCGTCCTTGTCTATCACGCCGTCGCCGTTTATATCGCTCTCGGCGGCCGCGGCGATCTCATACATCCGGTCGAGCGTCCATTTTCCGCTCCGCGCGTCGTCATAGACGCTGACGTCGGGCATGATCGAGCCGAGCATGGTCTTGTTCACGGCGTAGCAGTGACGGGTCGAATAGTCGTAGAGGCTGAAATCGCCGGAAAGCGACATCTGATTGCCGTGTACGTTGTAAAGCTCGGTGGCGTGGGGATCCCAGTAGTCGTTTTCGAGCAGCACCGTCGGGACGGCGTTCCACGGCATCAGATACCCGCCGGCGTAGGATTCGGTTATCGAGGCGTCGAACAGCATCACGACGTCGTAAAGATGATCGCCGGCCGAGACCGACTTTTTGAGCGTCGCCGGGACGCTGCCGGACTTTTCCTCGGTTATGACGCAGTTCAGGTATTCCTCGGTCGCGGTCTCGCGCTGATAGACGGCGTCGTTCAGCACCTCGCCGTTCTGCTCCTCGGCGGTGATCAGGGTGTTCGCCCAGTTGAAGCCCTCGGGAGTGTAATTGAGTATGACGAGCTCGAAGCCCTCCATATCGGTCTGCTCGGGCATGAACTCCGGCTCGGTCTCGGCCGCCGCCGTTTCCGTCTCGCCGCCCGCGGCGGCGGTTTCGCCGGACGGAGCGGCAGTCTGTGTCCCGGCGCTGTCGCCGCAGGCGGCCGCCGGAAGAAGAGTCAGCACAGATAAAAGAGCGGCAAGGATCCTTTTGGCTTTCATTGATATATTTCCCCTGTTGTTTGTTCTTTATAATCTCTTGAATTATCTCTTAAGAGATACCGCGGCGCGGCCGTTTTCGGATATGACGCTTCCGTTTTCATAGCGGCCGGAGACGATCTCTATCGAAGCGCTCTGCCCGTTATATCCTATCGTCACCTTTTTGTCCGCGGACCCGGCGTCGGACACGCCGTATCTCCCGTCTCTGTCGGCGACGTAGTCGAGACGGAAATCAATGGCGCATGTCACTTCGATCCCGTCCTCCGTCATCGTGACCGTCATGCCGCCGGAATTGCCGCCGATGAGCCTCAGCTTCGCCGTGCCGGAGCTCTCGTCCTCGGTGTACTCAATATCGTCGAAGACGATATCCTTTCCGTCGGCCGTCCTCGGGTAAATTCCGGCGAGGATGCCGTGCCCGGTGAAGCGGGCGCCGTCCATGACGGGGAAGGTCTCGAAGGTCTGAAGCTCTGAGCGGCAGATGTCGTCAAGATAGATCTCGTCGTTCACGCCGAACAGCCAGAGATCGCGGATGCGGAGGGTGCCGTTCTTGGTGAGAACATTTACGCGGTAGCTCTTTGACGCGTACCATACCGACTGATGCCCGTTTCCCGCCCAGTCGGAGAGGGCGGTGACGGTCACCGGCGGGGTGGATCCGTATTTCGACTTGAACAGCCGTCCGGCCTCGCCGAGGGTTATTACGTTTACCCTGCCCGCGTCGGCGAGATTTTTCGCCTCGGCGTACTGGTAGATGAGGCCGTTTTTCATCTTATCCCAGCCGAAGCTGTTCTCCTGCCCGATCTGGGTGTAGGCGACGGAGATGCCTCTGCCGGCGAAGGTCTCGGAGAGGTACCAGTCGACCCACTTCGGCACTCCTCCTCCGCCGGTGTTGCCGGTGTAGACCGGCTCGAGCGTTACGACGCCCTGGCAGTCGGTGAGGCCGGACGAGACGTCCATGCCGAAGTCGTACTGATATATCGGGTCGGCGCCGAGCATGCGGAACATCGGGGTGTTTATCCTGTCGCTGTCGTCCCGCTCGGGGCTCATCATGTTGCGGCGGGAAGGATAATAGCCTCCGCCGGGGTAGCCGCCCCAGAGGGTATAGCCGTCGGTGCCCCACTGCTCCTTGCAGTCGCAGAAGGCGTCGACGCCGTATTTATCGGAGAGATACGCGAGGGTGACGGCGTCGATGGTCCAGCTGCCGACCGACTTCGGGTAATAGCCGAAGGTCTCCCTGAATTTCCTCATCGCCTCGTCGGCGAGGGCCTTTCTTTCGTCGGGAGAATAGCCGACGGTGAAGCCGACGTCGGAATGCCAGTCCCACGGGAACCTGCCGCGCCATTCAAGGCCGCAGCTCTCGACGAGCGGCTGCATTATCTCGAGCCAGAGCCCGAGCTCGATATCGTCCGGCTTATCGTCGAACAGGCGGACGAATTCGTCGGTCAGAGCGTCGTACTGGAAAAGGAACGTCCCGGGAAGCCCGTGCTCTCTGTGCAGTGCGAGCTGATGCTCGACCGGTGACACGAGGTCGACGTACCCGCGCGGCTCGCAGCCGCGGATGAAGTTGATGATGGTGATTATGTTGGTCATGGTGGGGGGAAAAATGTGGTTTAAAAATGAAATGGAATTAAGATTATGAGGGGGAATTGTGGGGAGGCCCTCATCTGTCGTGAGGCGAAGACGCTTGACAGTGAGGGCAGATGACGGCGTATTAGTTACAGAAAATATTTTCAATCTCTGAAAACATCCTGATGAGTACCTGTTCTGATGAGTTCAAGCACAAGTATATCTTTATGTATCCTATAAACCAGTAACCAGTCGAACCCTAGATGACACTCCCGGCATCCTGTGAAGCTGCCTTTTAAAGGATGATCATTATTTATCGCAGGAAGCTGTTTTTCTTCTGAGATCAGCAATATGGTTTTATTCAGAGATTCGACGTTAACGCCTCTTTTTAAAAGTGCTTTATAGTCTTTTTTGAATCTGCTCGTATATACTACCTTAAGCATATCAATCCTTCATAAGATCAGCTATAGCTTCTTCAGCCGTGTCGTATATCTTCGCTTTTACCTTTCCGGATATTATGTCCTCACCTTCGCGAATCGCGTCGATCGTCTCCTGATTGAATGAAGCCCCTTCGTCATAATAAGGGATGTATCCGTATTCGTTGATCATTTTGAAAAAATGATTAAGGGCTTCTGTCATAGTGATCCCTTTTTTCGAGAGCTTTTCATCGGCTTCTTCCATGCCTTTGAAATCTATCTCGCTTATCGCTTTTACAAAATCCGACATATTATTCCCTCTCCCGTATCTCTCCCTTTTCCACCTCGTATATCTTATCACCCTTTATCTCGCTCTCGCAGGTGGTGATTATCACCTGGCGGCCGCCTTCGGCGAGCTCGCCCATCAGGTACTCGCGCCTCGGGGCGTCTATCTCGGAGAGGACGTCGTCGAGGAGGAAGACCGGGTATTCGCCGGATATCTCGCGGCTGATCTCGCCCTCGGCGAGCTTGAGCGAGAGGACTATCGCGCGCTGCTGGCCCTGGCTCGCCATCTGGCGGGCGGGGACGCCGTCGAGAAGGACGGTCATGTCGTCCCTCTGCGGGCCGATAATGGTCATCCCGGCGTCGACGTCGCGGTTCTCGTAGTCGCGGAACAGCATCGAGAACTCGTCCTCCGAGCGGCGGCCGCGGTAGAAGGCCTTCATCAGCTCGGCGTTGTCGGTCATGTCGGAATATATCTTCGCCGCGATGTCGGACATCTGTCTGACGTAGCTCTCGCGCTTGTCGGTGATATACGCCGCCTCCTTCGCCATGACGGGGGTGTAGCTCTGCAGCGACTGCCTCGACGCCGCGTCAAGGCTGCGCCAGCTTTTCAGCAGGGCGTTGCGCTGCATCAGCGCCTTGTTGTATCTCGTCAGCGACGCGAGGTACAGCGGGTCGAGCTGTGAAATGGCGAGGTCGAGGAAGGCGCGGCGCTGACCGGGGCCTCCCTTGACGAGCTGCAGGTTCTCGGGCGAGAACAGCGCGGTGCGGAAGCGTCCGATGAAATCGGCCGGGCGGGCGGGTATGTCGTCGCGGGTCAGCTTCTTGGTGCCGTCGGCCGCCCATACCATCGTCTCATGCGTCGTTTTTCCGTCGCCGGAGACGAATTCCGCCTCGGCGCGTGTGAACTGCGCGATCTTATCCGGCGTGACGGCCTCGCCGTTCGCCGTCCCGGCGATGCCGTAGAGAAGATCCTTCTCATGGCGGGTACGGTAGGGACGTCCCTGGGCGAAGGCGTTGACCGCCTCGAGTATGTTGGTCTTGCCCTGTCCGTTGCGCCCGTGAAGGATGGTGACTCCCTCTGCGGGGACGAACTCGGCGGAAAGTATGTTTCGGTAGTTTGTGAGATTAAGTGATGTGAGATGCATTAATATTACCAGATAAATATATCAGTTAAAAAATTCTTTTCTGTCAAGATATTCTTCCATACCGTCGGGCATATCGTCAAAGTTGCCGCCTACGGTTTTTTTCATGAAGCCTTTTTCAGTTCTTTTTTCTGTTTTCTTCGATCTCGGATGCGTTATAAAATGATACGACGATCGTGCATTCAAATTTGTTTTATCAGGATTCAAAGGACGCGCATCTGAAAAATATTTCATATGTAATCTTTAAAGCAGTCAGGCGTCTCGTCGAAATCGTCCGATATCCAGACGCCGCCATCGAATACGCCCGGATCTCACTCCCTCATCTTGACCGGCAGGACGAGGAAGAGAAACCTCTTGCCCTCCTGCGGCTCGGCGGATTCGATTATCATGCTCATCAGCGGGGAGATCAGGCTCAGCTTGAGGGTGTCGACCCCGCAGGCGCGGACGGCGTCGAGCAGGTATCTGCAGTTGAAGCCGATGTCTATCTCGCTGCCCTGCATCGAGATGTCGAATATGTCGCGGACAAGGCCGGTGACGCTGCGGGAGCTGATTTCGGCGACGCGCTCCTCGAAGTGGCACTTGACGGCGCTCTTGACCTGTCCCATCGTGCGGTCCTCGGTGACGAGGCTGGCTCTTTCGAGAGAGGCGAGGAAGCGGCTGGTCGGCAGGGTGACGACGGTCTCGAACTGCTTCGGGATGAAGCGGTCGTAGTCGAGATACTCGGCGTCGATAAGGCGCGAGAAGAATATCCCCTTGTTGTCGATCTCGAACATGACGTGCTTCTGGCCGGGGATGACGCGGACGCAGTCCTCGCCGTCGGCGGCGAGCGCCTTCTGCAGCTCGGCGACCGATTTCGTCGGGACGATGAAGGCGAATTTCTCCTTCGGGCTGCCCTCGTCAAAAAGGGCAGAGCCGAAGCTCTCGTACAGGCAGAGGCGGTTAGAGTCGCTCGATACGACGGTGAACGTCCCGTTAAGACTGTCGGCGTCCTTTACCGCCTTGAGATAGCAGCCGTTGAGCGCTATCCTGGTGTCGTTGACGGCGGCGGCGAAAAGCGTCTGGGCGATGCCCTCGCGCATGATCGACTGTCTGACGACGTAACCGGGATCGCCGGAGAAGTCAGGCAGGGCCGGGAAGTCCTCGCCGGGAAGGGTGTGCAGCTCGAAGTGCGAGTCGCCTCCGGCGCCGGTGACCGAGCAGTTGCCCTTGGCGTCGATGTCGAGCGTGATGTCGCCCTCGGGCATCAGGCGGATGATCGAGTTCAGCTTCTGAGCCGGGATGACAGCCGAGCCGGGAGTCTCTATCGTCGCGTCGAAATGCGTGCGGAAGCCCTTTTCGAGATCGTAGGCGGCGGCCTCGCATCCGCTGTCGCCGGCGGTGATGCGGACGCCCGAAAGCGCCGAGCCGGTGTTCCTAGTCGAGACGCAGCCTATCGCCGGTTCGAGCGCGGTGAGAAGATCGGTTTTGATGAAATTTATTTTAAGCATTGTTTTGTACCGTGTGGGGTGATGTTTTATTTAGTGATGATATTATTTGTTTAGAATTTCGATTTATCAGCTGTTTTTTATGGTGAGAACTGCGCTCCGGGAGTACCCTCATCCGTGACGCATCTTCGATCGGTGTTCGAGGCTGCGCCTCGAACAAATGACTCAATCGTTCGGTCGAGGAATTTTTTAAACAGGTTTTTCGGATCTCTTCCGGCTGTATATAGTGAGATATAGTATGTTTATGTCAGTAGAAGTAACAGTAGGGGGTGCGGAAAGTGTGGAAAAACCTGGGAGGGTCATACGACAGGCGGGGAAACCGGAGACCGTGCTGTTGATAACGCCGGAGAAAAAGGGCGTTTTCTGTGGAAATGCTGTTAGGTTCGCTGTTGATAACAGAATGAACGATCTGTGTCCGCCTACACCCTGTGGAAAACATTCCCCGTTTTTTCCACATCAGAGGAAAAATCTGTGGAAAACCCTGTGGAAATTGTTGAAAAGAGTGCGCCGGATGAGGAAATCCGGGATTGTGGAGAAGGGATTTCGCGATTTAGCAGGGGAAAGTGCGGGGGAGAGGGGGAGGGG
>CAMJPL010000061.1 GCA_946407735.1 uncultured Clostridia bacterium | reverse complement strand
GTTGCGGAAGGATTTTCCTATCTGAGCCACGCCGAAGGGGAGCTTGCGGCGGGTGGTGCGCTGGATGTTCAGGAAGTTGACGAAGATGCCCTGCGCCGTCTCGGGACGGAGATAGATCTGCGCCTGGCTGTCTTCGGTGACGCCCTGGAAGGTCTTGAACATCATGTTGAACTTGCGGATCGGGGTGAAGTCGCTCTTTCCGCAGCCGGGGCACGGGATCTTATGCTCGATGATATAGGCGGAGAGCTCGTCGTTCGACATGCCCTCGACCTTGACGTCGGCTCCGGTCTCCTTCGCCCACTCCTCGATCAGCTTGTCGGCTCTGTGGCGCATCTTGCAGCTCTTGCAGTCGATGAGCGGATCGTTGAAGTTGACGACGTGTCCCGACGCCACCCAGACCTCGGGATTCATGAGTATGGCCGAGTCGAGACCGACGTTGTACGGGCATTCCTGGACGAACTTCTTCCACCACGCCTTTTTGACGTTGTTCTTCATCTCGACGCCGAGAGGACCATAGTCCCATGCGTTGGCGAGACCTCCGTAGATCTCGGATCCGGCGTAGACAAAGCCGCGGTTCTTGCAGAGCGCGACCAGCTTATCCATGGTAAGAGCGTTTTCAGACATTTTATTTACTCCTGACAGCAGTTATTGTTTTTCTTCGATGCGGCGTTTTTTGCCGGACGGTTTTTATTTTACTTACATCCCCGGTTTCATCGACGGCGCTTTTGTCCTTCATCTTCTTCCCGCAGATCTTGAGCACTATCGGGAACAGGACGATATAATACGACGTGTATATCACCGAGAAGACCAGCTTGCCCCAGTGAGAGCCGAGCCAGCCGACTATGACCGGGCTGACGAATTGTTTGAGCAGTATCATCGGGAAGAATCCGGCGGCGCAGATGAGGATTCCCTTCCAGCCTTTATTTTTCAGCGGCTCGAAGCGGACCCATCTCTTTTCGATCCAGCGGGCGGCGATAAAGCCGATCACCGCGCGGAAGTCCTGCAGCCAGAGAAGATACTGTATATCCATTTATATAACTGATTTCATGCCGCCCGTATCAGAACTGAGTGCGGTATCTGAAATACATCTCGACCGCGTCCGATATCTTCGGCTCGAAATACTCGCCGTCGACCGAGCCGGGATAGGTGAGGGCGACTATCTTGAATCTCGGGAGGGCGTATATGAGATCGAGCTCGTCGGTCATATTCTCTATCCACAGGTTCGTCTTCGTGTAGTTTATGACCTTCGAGTACAGTTCGATCGCTCTCGGCAGGAACTGCGGATCGGTGAGATAGGTGAGCACCGACTTCATGAAGTTGACGGTGTTGTTCATCCTCGAGACGTTGCCGTCACTGTACCCGCGGTAGCGGAGCATCTGCGCGACCTGCGCTCCGCTGAGCCACTGATACCCCTTCTTGATGTTGATGACGAGGCCTTCCTTGTTGTCGACGTAATACATGTCGGTCGGCACCTCGTATGTGAAGCCGCCGAGGGTGTCGACGAGATCTATGAAGTCCTGGATGTGAACGCAGGTGTAATAGTCGAACTTGAGCCCGGTCACGCCAGAGACCTTGTCGATGAGGAACTGCAGTCCCCTGTCGGCATAGACCTCCTTCAGCATCGTCCTGACGCCGTTGACGGTGACCTCCATATTGCTCGGGATCGCCGATATCATGCACTCGCCCTTTTCCTTGTCGAAACGGACGACGTAGATGGCGTCGGCTTCGATAATCCTTTTCGGATCGGGGAAGCCGCCGGTCGTCGTCGAGACGTTGTAGTCGTTCATGACGGCGGGGCGGTAGTCGGTGCCGATAAGGATCATCGTGAAGGATTCGCCCTTGATATCGCTGAAATCGGTGCCGAGGTCGACCGGCGTCGTCTCGTCGGGCGCCTGCGTTATCACGTTGTCGGGAATGTCGACACCGCCGTCCGGCGTCTCTATGGCAAGGCTTTCAGACGCTATCCTGACGGCGAAATACCCTATCAGCCCGAATATCACGAGCGATATAAGGAAGGTGATGATATAATTTCGGAATGATGAGAACATTACTCGTTATATCGTTTTATATTTCCGCGCGAAAGAGCGCTTTTCACTAAAAAAAGGCCCGCTCAGCCGCGGGCCGCGTCCGGGGGATGGATCCCCCGTTCGTCATGGCGTCTCCGAGCGGATTCGAACCGCTGGCCTGCCGCTTAGGAGGCGGCCGCTCTATCCAGCTGAGCTACGGGGACATTGTACGCAGACAAGTTTATTATATCACAAACCTGTCTGCCTTGCAAGTATTTTTTGTTAATATAATAATTTTTATTTACACAGACGCTCCCGTCATCCTCTGGCGCATGGCCTCGGAGAACATAACGGTCGCGCTGCAGGCGACGTTGAAGGACGACGCGAAGGAATCCTCCGCCATCGGGATGGTCGCCTGAACGTCGCAGCCGGTCTTGAGAAAGGCGGAAAGCCCGTCGGTCTCATTCCCGATGAAGAACACCGTCGGTCTGGTAAGATCGACGTCCCACAGCGTCTTTTCCTTATGCGCTGTGGTGCCGACGGTGAGAAGGTCCGGATATCTATGCCTGAGCGAGGAGATATAATCCTCTATCCCTTCGTTCGACTGGATCCTTATGCACGGGACCTTGAAGAACGATCCCATCGTCGCCGCGACGGTCTCGGGAGCGTACAGATCGGCGGCGTGTCCGGTTATTATCAGCCCGTCGACGCCGCAGCTGTCGCATGAGCGGATCATCGTCCCGAGATTGCCGTGGTTCGACGGTCTGTCGAACAGCGCGAGGAGAGGTGTGCCCCTGAAGGTTATCCTCGCCGGGTCGTCGTCCTTCATGCCGACGACGGCCATCAGCTCGGACACGTCCGTCTTGCCGGACAGCTTCTGCATAAGATCGGCCGTGAGCTCTATTTTGTCGGCTCCGGCGGAGCTTATATAATCCTCCGCCCAGTCGGAGAGCTTACCGCCGGATATATATATGACGGCGCGGATATCCCAGCCGAAGCGCTTCGCGGCGTTGAGGTTTCTCACTCCCTCGACCAGAAACTCGCCGTATCTGCCGCGCTTGACGCGGTTGGTTTTAAGCACGACGAGCTTCTGGAAAAGCGAATTTTCCGATCTTACGGTAACGGTCGACATCAGGAATTCTCGGAGAAGGCGTTTACGATCTTCTCAAGCTCGGTGACGGCCTTCGGCTCGTTCTTCGCGAGATAGGATGCGACGTCGGCGGATTTCTTCGCCATGAGATCGTCGGCGATGTTGTTTCCGGAGATACCGTACATGCGGACGGGATCGAAGACGCGATTGCGGATGATGAGCTGTACCATCTCGGACGATTCGGCGTCGCGGGTGTTCTTCACCGAAGCGATGACGTCGAACAGCGACGGAGTGATGTCGTCATAGGCGATGGCGGCGTAGGCGTCGATGAGGGTTCCGACCACGTCGGTCTCGGTGCAGCTTACCGGAAGGATGATGGCGGTTCCGGCGCCGGAGACGTTGGTCTGGTATCTTTCCTGAGTCTCGTCATACTTCGGCAGCGGGAGCACGCCGTAATCGTCCTCCATGTCGCGCAGGAACATCTCGACCTTCTGGAAGGTTATGTCGCAGAAGTAAGCCCTTCCCTGATTGAAGACCTTGAAGGACATCTCGTGATTGGATTTCGAGTAGTTGGCCTCGTTGTCGATGACAAGGCTGTAGATCTTTTCGATACGGCCCGAAACGGCATCGACGTTGAAATCGATCACCGGGATATCGCCGTCCTGTTTCTTTGAGAGGCTGCCGCCCTGACCGTAGAACAGCGCCGAAGCGGCGTCGCACCAGAGGGTGAAGCTGAAGAGGTCGGTGGCGTCCTTGTATTTGCCGTCGCCGTCGATATCGGAGGTGAGGCCCTTGGACTGTTCGATCATCCTGTCGATGGTCCACTTGCCGTCGAAGGCGGTCTGGTACTGATACTCCATGCCCATGGCGTCGAACAGCTTCTTGTTGAACAGGATGCATTCGCTCGTCAGCATGCAGGTCGGGGAGATATCGCCGGTGATGAGATATGAGTTGCCGGCGACTGACATATCGGAGATGGCGGCCTGATCCCACCACGGCTGTGTGATGTCCATCGAGCTGATCTTGTTCCACGGGAGCAGATAGCCCTGCGACGCGGCGGAATACGCCGTGAAGTTGGTCATATAGAGGTCGTACGGGTTGTCGCCGGCCTGAGCCGCCTTTATGGCGTCACTTGTGATCGAACCGTAATCCTTGTCGGAGGCGACGATCTTGACGTTGAAGAGCTCCTCGAGCTTGGAGTTGCGGCGGTAAACGAGGTCGTTCAATGTAGCGCCGTTCTCTTCCTCTGCGATTATATCTACCTGGCGCTGATCCTGATTCGTCGAGACGGCCTTGAACTCACGTCCGCCGAAGTCCTGCTTTTCGATTGTGTCGATGGCGTAGGTGGTACCGGCTTCGGTCTCCTCAAGAACGGCGTCCGTCGCGGCCTCCTCGTTCGCTCCGGCCGACGGGGCGCTCTCCGCCGTCTCGCCGCACGCGGCTGCCGCGATCAGCATCGAGATCAGGAGGAGCGAGGCAGTTATCCTGCGAAACATAAAATGATTCCTCCACTCACAGTGATAATCCATTTTCGGTCATATTCTTCATATTGTATTCAATAAAAATACGGGAAGCATGGCTTCCCGCTGGTCTGAGTGACAAGACTTGAACTTGCGGCCTCTACCACCCCAAGGTAGCGCGCTACCAACTGCGCCACACCCAGATAAAAACTATTCCCGCGCCATCCTCACGATGACAGCTTTAATATTATACCACATCGAAAGGCTTTTGTCAAGTGATTTTAATAAATTTCCCGCCGGAGAGCTGATTCTCCGGCGGGATATATGATTATTTCTCGCTTCCGGCGTTCGCGTTCATGATGATCGGCGAATCGTCGACGACTGCCTGAGTCTTGAACTCCTGCTTCGGAGCCTCGACTGGCTTTGCAGGTGTCTCGGCCTTGAAGCTGGCTATCGTCTGGGCGATGAGATCCTCGGTGCGGTTCTTCTTCGAGGGCCTTGAGCCGGACGAAGAACGGCTGTCGCGGCTGTCACGGTCGCGCCTGTCGCGTCTGTCGCCTCTTTCCCTTCTCTCGTACGAATCGTTTCTCTCGTAGCTCTCGGAGGGCTCGGTCTCGCCCATGGTCTCGTCTGGAGTCTCGCTCTGGAGTGCGGGAGGAGTCGGCTTCTTCGAGCGGCGGCGGGACTTCTGTCCTCTCAGCACGCTGAGAGCTTCCTCGCGGTCGGCGTCATAGGACTCGCCTTCCTCTTCGGCGGCGGATTCGGGAGCGGCTTCTGCGCGGTTTCTTTCCTTATTGTCGCGTTCAGAGCGGCGGCGGTCATTTCTGCCCGATCTTTCGCGTCTTGGTTCGCCGCGGCCGGGAGCTTCCTCGCCGAGACCGTCGCCGGATCTCTGCGCCTCGGCGGCCGCCTGCTGGGCGAGCTGCGCTGAGGACTTGCCGCTCTCCTCATAATAGATCACGACGCGCCTTGAAGCGTCCTGACCGACGGAGATGGTGGACACACCGGGGATAGTCTGTATCTCGGAGTGGATTATGCGGCGCTCATACGGGTTCATCGGCTCGAGAGTGATGTTCTTGCGGTATTTCTTCACCCTTGCGGCCATGCTGCGGGCGAGAGTGCGGAGGGTATCCTCTCTCTTCGCGCGGTAGTTCTCGATGTCGACGACGATCCTCGTGTAGCCTTCGGAATCCTCATCGTCGTCGTCCTTGTTGACGGCGAGATTCGTGAGGAACTGCAGCGAGTCGAGCGTCTCGCCGTGATGACCGATGAGCATGCCGGCGTCGCTGCCGAAAATGTTGATCTGGCGGTCGCCGGAGCCGGACAGCGAGCGGGATATCTCCGCCTCGGCGGCGATGCCCATGTCGTCTATGATATTGCGTACGAATTCGAGCGCGATGTCCTCCGGGCCGATCTGATACGTTACCCTTACCTTGGCCGGGGTCTCGCCGAAGCCTAAAAAGCCGCGCTTCGGCGTTTCGATAATCTCATACGTTACGCGCTCCGGCGTCGAGCCGAGCTCGGCCGCTCCGGCCGATACGGCCGCCTCAACGGTGCGCCCTTCGGCTATCGTTTCCTTTTTTACCATTTACTGTCCTCTTATTATTTATCTATGAGGGTGTTCTTGGGGGAAGGGAAAGAACTTTTCGAGAAAAGTTCTTTCCCTTCCCCCAAACCCCTAACCTTTTTTCAAAAGCTTTGATACGGGCTTTTATTCGGGAGTGATCAGTCTTTTACTTCAGGCTTGTCTTCCTTATTTTCCTTCTCTTCGCCTTCGTCTTTTCCGTCGTCTTCCTTTAGCTCTGCCTTCGGGACGGAAAGCGCCTGATTCTTGTTCTTCGGATTCTTTCTCAGCTCGTCCGGGAAATCGTCGTCGTCGATATGATGAAGCGATCTCGGCTTTTCGGCGGCAGCTTTGTTCTTCACTACCTTGCCGTTATATTCCTTCTGCGCCTGCTTTATCTCCTCCTCAGTGAACTGCGGGATCGGATAGAGCTTGTAGAGGACGAACTGTCTCACGGCGGAGAGCAGGTTCTGATATATCCAGTATATGCCGACGACCGCCGGTACTGTGAAGGTGATGTACACCGAGAAGAGCGGCATCGTGATGTCCATCAGCTGCAGCGACTTCATCTGATCCTCGGTGCCGGGCGCCTTGTAGGTGAAATGGCGCATGATCTTGCTGGACGCGAAGACGATGACGAAGGTGAGCACCGGGATGACCCACAGCCAAGACGGCTGGTTTATCGCCGGAGTCGCGCCGAGATCGAACGGGCCGACCATGAAGTTCGGCAGCATGTCCTCGGTGAAGCCCTCAGGAAGCACTCCGGTGAAGGAGGAGAAGTTGCTCCTTATGAAATTGACCTGATTTATCTGGCTGATCCTCGAAGCCGCCTCGACGGTGATCTCCTGCAGCTCGGCTATCTTCTCGGTGACGGCGGTGATGACGTCGGACGAAAGCTGGCAGAGATATTTCAGGGGGTTCGTGATGACGGTGAACAGACACCAGATTATCGGGAGCTCGACAAGCAGAGGCAGACATCCGCCCATGGGGCTGTAGTTCTCCTTCTGATAGAGATCCATGATCTCCTGCTGCATCTTCTGCTTTGTGACGTTGTCCTCGCGCCCGGCGTACTTCTGGCGTATCGCCAGCTCCTTCGGGCGGAGCTCGGCCTGCTTCACCTGATTCTTCTGCTGCTTTATACCGAGCGGCAGAAGCACTATCTTTATGACCACGGCGAAAAGCAGGAGCGCTATCGCGTAGTTATGGGTGAAGCTGTAGAAGAACCTGATGAGATATCCCAGCGGGATATTTATAAAATCAAATATAGAAGACATTCTATCCCTGTATCGGTCGGTCAGCCGAGCTTATGTATCGGCGGTGGGATCGGATCGCTGCCGGGCGCCGTAAGCGGACTGCAGCGGACAAGCCGGATGACGGCGAGAGCCGTTCCGGCGAAGAAGCCCCATTTTTCGTACGCCTCGACGGCGTAGAGGGAGCATGTCGGCTCAAATCGGCACGACTTCGGCTTTATCGGCGAGATGAAGCGCCGGTAAAGCTTTATAAGGAGCATCGCTGCGTGTTTCATTCCGCCGTCATGATAAACGGCGCCTACTGTGGTCACAGCGGCGCCGCGCTATCGATTCTGACAAGACGTCGCCGTCTCTCTTTCAAGCGAGTCCGAGCTTTTTCACCGCCCGCCCGATCTCGGCTTTCACGTCCTGCGTCTTTACGTTCTGTATGCCGTCTCTCGCGGCGATCACGATGAGGTTTCCCTTCTTCACGCAGAGCTCGAGATCGGTCTGACGCCACGCCTCCCGGATTATCCTCTTGACGCGGCTGCGTATGACTGCCTTGCCTATCTTTTTCGTGCAGGTGATGCCTATGCGGTTGATCCTGACCTTCATCGGGTTCGCGCGCATCAGGGCGTTCGCCCTGCGGTCGGCGAGGACGTAAACGGCGGTGTATCTGCCGACGAAGCGTCTCCCGCGCTGATAGACCTTCGAGTAGAGGTGATTTTCGCCTATCGCGGTCGGTTTCATCCGTATCGGTTATATGACGGCAAAAACGGTGTTATATCAGTAGGTGAGGGTCTTTCTTCCCTTGGCGCGTCTTCTCGCCAGCACCTTGCGGCCGTTGGAGGTGGCCATTCTCTTGCGGAAGCCGTGCTCCATCTTGCGCTGACGCTTCTTCGGCTGATAAGTTCTCTTCATTGCCATGTCGGTGTACCTCGGTTTCTTCCTTATATTAATTCAGGCGCGGGCGCGGACGCGGGGATATCCCCGCCGCGTACCGGCGCAAATACGCATTATGCGAATATTATACTTCAATTAAAATAGATTGTCAATAGGTTGTGAAAATTGTTTACTTTTTAACTGAGGGAAAGTTGCGTTTCGGCTTATTTCTGCTCGCTTACATAGGTCTGGACGCGGTTCTGGATCAGCTTCGCCGTCTCCTCGGCGGTCTTGGCGCCGGAGAAATACGCGCTCGTCTCCTCGGTTATTATGTCGGTTATCTTCCCGTCGTAGCGGTTGTACCTGACGATGCTCCCGATATAGGAGTCGACGAAATCGGCCGTCTCCTTGTCGATGATGCCGATGTCCACCTCGGTGCCTCCGATCCAGGTTGTCGTCGGATAGTAGATCTCCTCGCCGTATTCGTTCGTCTTCGGCGGATTCAGATCGGCCTGCTTTCTCGCCTCGAGAGCGCTGCGCTTTACCGGCAGGTAATAATCTATGGTATTCTGGCTCTCGTCGGACAACAGATATTTTATAAATTCCCACGCCTGATCCTTGAATTTCGAGGATGACGATATCGCCGCCTCGACGCTGACGTCGAGCGTGTCTCCCCTTCCCGATGAGGTCGGCCAGCCGATAAGCAGCATGTCGCCGCCGAATTCGCCTTTATATGTCTGCCAGAAATCACTATAATCGCCGATATATATGGTATCGAACAGCGTCCTGCCTTCAATTATGCTCGTCTCGATCTCATCCCAGAAGGAATCGTCGACGGTGTCGTAATTCACGCCCTCGCTTATGGTTTTGTCAGGCAGCCTTTTGCCGAATTCGAGAAGATCGATAAAAGCCTGCGAGTCGAAGGAGCATCTGCCGGTGTCTTCATCTATGAATTCGTCGAGCATGTACGCCGTGACTATGGTCGGGAAACCCTCCTTCGACATGTAGTTGAAGCTCCTCGCGTCGGGATTGGCGTCCATGATCTTTATGTAATCCTCAACTGTCGCGCCCTTTATATCGGTTCTTCCGAGAGCTGCCTCGGCAGTCGATTTTCTGCAGGCGACCGTCTGGACCGAGAAGGCTGATATCACGCTGTAAAGCTCGCCCTCTATCTCGCCGGCGCGGAAGATGTTGTCAAGATAATCGGCGCGGCTGATCCCCTTATCGCCGTCGATATATTTATTCAGCGGCTCGAACACGCCTTTCGAGACGTAGGTGAGATACGGGGTGAGCCCCGTGATCGCTATGATGTCGGGAGAATTGCCGGAGATTATGTCCTGATTCAGCCTGTTGTAGCCGCCCTCCCAGTCGTCCGACGTGGAGTAGTAGGAATAGTCCTTCACTACCACGCGATATTCCTCGCTCGCGCGGTTGAAGGCGGTAACGGCCGAGCGCATCGAGGAATCGAGATATACGCAGCCGAGCGTCAGGATGAATTTCTCCGGGTTTTTATCATCCGGGCGCTTTTCCATGACGTACAGCCTGTATTCCGTGCCCTCCGGCTCCGGGACGACGAGCAGTCTGCCGTCTCCGAGGACTATGGTTTTCTGTATGTAGTCAAAAGATACGTCGGAGTTTATCCAGTTGCAGATCTCGGAAGCCGCGTCGTCGCCGAAGCTGCAGCCGTAAAGGCCTGTCGTCGGCTCGGCGTAATAGAAGTCGTAATCGGGACCGGAGAAGAAGTCGTGGTATCCGGAGGCGATCTCCTTCGGAAGGTCGGGAGCCGCCGACAGCGTTCCCTTGTCGAGATCGGCCTTCTTCACAACCTGTCCCTGGCTGAAATCGTCCCAGTACCTTACGTAAAACGAGCCCGAGCGGTCGATGAAGACGGAATCCAGATAATCGGCGTCCACATCTATCGCCCTTTCTGTACCGTTGTCGCCGACGATGATGAGTCCTTTGTCAAGCGTGACGACCGCTCTGCCGCCGACCGCGACCATCCGGTTCACGCCTGCTTCGTCTTTGAGGACGTCGGAGATGTCGGTCGATGATATCACCGTCCCGTCGAGCTGAGAGTGGATGACCGAGAATTTCATCGCCGAATCGCCCGTCGCTTCGTCCCAGCTGTACGAGTAATCGGCGTACCACAGCGTCCCGTCCTCCGCTATATCGAAGTAGCCGGTAAAGCCGTCGCCGCCGTATTCAGACTCGATACCGATATCCTGCGTACCGGAGCCGTCGAGCGCTGCCGAGCGGTATATCTGGGTCCATGTCCCGTCGTCTCCAGCCTCGGATAAGGAATAATAGACCCTTCCGTCGTAATAATCGAGTGTATCGACCGAGACGTTCCGTCCGAGATCCATCGTCGTCCAGTCGTAGGCATTTTCGACCCTGCTCTTCTGCGGCGCGCTCCCGCCGCAGGAAGACATCGCCGCGGGGACGGCGAGGACGAGAGCGAGAGCAGCCGGAAGAAGTCTTTTTCTGATCATTACGAATCCTTTTTGTCTGAATGTCATGAATTTTGAAATGTCTACATCGTGAACACGAACCGGCATCTCTCGGCCGGGTCCATATTCGTGAAATATAGCTCCTCGAGCGGGATCCATCTCGCTTCGAACTGCTTCGCCTTTTCCTCGCCGTTCCTTACCCTTATCCTTCTAAGCTGCTCGCCGGGACCGACGGTGCAGAAGACGGTGAGATCGTAATATGGAAACAGCGCCGGATGCGTGCTGTACGAGCCCTCGACGATGACGAGGGCCGGAGCCTTTATCGTCTTTTCGCCGGAGAAATCCATTATCGACGGGTCGAAGACGCGGTAGACGGCGTCCTTTCCCTCATGAAGCGGAGAGAGCACCTCGGCTTCGAGGCGCTCGCGGTCGAGATTCCCGCCCGGCTCGGCGTATCTTTCGGGGGTGCGCTGAAAAGGCAGGAGATAGAAATCGTCGGCGTGGACGATCCCGGCTCCGGTCTCTTTGGCTATCTCACGGGCAAACGAGGTCTTGCCGGAGCCGCATCTGCCGTCGACGGCGCACAGCACCGTACCCTTCTCGCGTCTCAAGGCGTTCAGTATGTCGCAGACGGAGAAAAGATACCCGGCGTATCGCTTATCCTCAGGCATCGGCCTTCTCCGCGCTCTCTTTTTTCCTGAACGGCACCATATGGGTGCGGTCGAGCGCCAGCATGATCAGCGGGATGGCGATGAGCTGGAGGATTATCCCCGGCACGCATCCGGTGAATTCGGCGGCGATGAAGGCGGCGAAGGTGAAAGGATCCTTCGTCAGTCCGAAGGCGGATATGAGCGCCATGAAGACGCCGTAGACTATCCGCCCGCCGAGCATGGCGATGACGAGCGATCTGAAAAGCGACAGCACGCACTGCCATCTGGCGCGGGTGAACAAAAATCCGGCGAGGAAGCCGTACGCCGCCAGCTCGAACGCCATTGCGACGGCCATCGGGAATATGACCGGTATGCCGAACAGCGCCGATCTCATCAGCGGGCATATGAATCCGACGGCGAGACCGTACGGCCAGCCGCAGATAAAGCCGCAGAGCAGCACCGGCAGGTGCATCGGCAGCAGCATCCGCCCTATCTCGGGGATCTGCCCGGTAAGGAACGGCAAAACCTGTCCTATCGCGAGGAACATGGCGGCGAGCACCATCTTTTTTATATTATCGTGAAGCCTTGTTTTCATGACTTTCCTCTCACGTCGGCAAAGCGTTTATGCGGTTTTACTGTCAAAGCTTCAGAGTCCGAGCGAGTCCGCCCATTTTTTGAGCTCGTCCTCAGACGGCGAGCCGTTCAGGGTCTTCCCCGTCACGATCTTCGCGCCTTTAGCGCTTTCTTTCAGATCGTCGGCGGTCTTTCCGAGGCCGCTGCCGCCGCTCGTGGCGAACAGGACGACCGTCTTCCCCGAAAGATCGCAGGACTCGAGGAAGGTGTTTATTATCCTCGGCGCGGTGTACCACCAGATCGGGAAGCCGACATATATCACGTCATAGCCGGACACGTCGATGCCGCCCTCGATCTCCGGGCGGGACGATTTATCGTTCATCTCGACGGTGCTGCGGGAGCTCTTGTCTCTCCAGTCGAGGTCGGCCGCCGTATACGGCGTCTTCGGCCGGATAGCGAATGTATCGGCGTCTGTCGCCTTCGCGAGGGCTTTTGCCGTCTTTTCCGTGACACCGCTCGCCGAGAACCATGCTACAAGCGTCTTTTTCATTTTATCATTCCTCCGTGTATGTCAAGCTCCGATATCCTTCTTTACAATATTATATCATGAGCTTCACGGCGAGTAAAGGGCAATATGTTAATTCTTCGGCTTTTCCATATCGGAAAGTCCTTTCAGCCCGAACAGCAGCGACACCGCTATCGCGAGTATATCTGCCGGGAGCTGCGCGCACTCCATGCCCCTTAGCCCGAGAAGCGCCTCCATGACATACATGCTGGGGATCAGGAATACTCCCTGTCTGGCGAGCGAGAGCACCGTCGCCGGGAAGGTGCTGCCGATATTCTGCAGGAACATCGAGGCGATGGTGATATAGCCGTTGACGGTGAAAAGCACGCACTGGAACCTCAGCGCCGCCGAGCCTATTTCGACGACATCGGGATCGGAGCGGAAGAAGCCGATTATCTGCGGGGCGAAGATGAAGCCGATGACAGAGCATATAGCGCAGTAGACGGTGCCGACCCTGACGGCGAACCAGAACGCCTTCTTCACCCTGCCGTAAAGCTTCGCTCCGAAATTGAAGCCGCACACCGGCTGGAAGCCCTGCCCGTAGCCGATGAGCGCCGAGTAAGCGAAGCCGACGGCGCGGTTAACGACGGAGAAGGCGGCTATCGCGGCGTCGCCGTAGCCCTGCGCGAGCTGATTCAGCACTATCCCGGACACCGCGCCGATGCCCTGACGGCAGAGCGACGGCATCCCGCCCTTATAGATCCCCTTATACATATCGAGGCCGGGTCTGAAGTTTTTCAGCTTTATCGCGATGCCGTCGCGCCGTCCGCAGAGATACAGCAGTATCCAGAAGGCGGTGAACTGCGACAGCGCCGTGGCGAGTGACGCTCCGCCGACGCCCATGCCGAAGCCGAAGATAAGCAGCGGGTCGAGGGCGATATTGAGTATCGCTCCGGCGGATATGCCGATCATCCCCATCATGGCGTTGCCCTGCAGGCGCATCTGATTGTTCATGACGAACGATGTCATTATGAACGGCGTGCCGATGAGGATATATACGAAATACGCCTTGGCGTCGGGCATGATCGTATCGGTCGATCCGAGCAGGCGCAAAAACGGCTCGATGAAGACGAGCCCGAGCGCTCCCATTACGGAGCCGACGATGAATGCGGAGTAAAAGCCGACAGCCGCCATCCTCGCGGCGGGTCCGGGGTCCTTCGCGCCGAGCTTCCTCGATATATAGTTCGCCGATCCGTGTCCGAAGAAGAAGGCGACGGCCTGTATCATCGCCATATACGAATAGACGACGCCGACGGCTCCGGTCGCCTGCGTGGATATCCTGCCGACGAAAAATGTGTCGGCCATATTGTATATCGCCGATATGAGCATCGAAACGATAGACGGCAGCGCCATCTTCGTCACCAGCATCTCGACCGGCGCGGTGGTCATATAGGTGTGTTTTTCGCTCTGGGCGGTGGTGTTCATCGGAGGTATATTTCGTTAATTTGGGATGGTTTCGTTTATCCGGCTATTGTTATGTAGTTTCAACTTATCCTATGTTGGAATGGGACTTTGTGAATTATCATTTCTCGAAATAATAATCTGAATATTCCATATATTCCGTTCATGGAATGGGACTCTCCCCCGCTGCCGCGGGGGCGCCCTCGCCGGGCAGGCGCCCT
>CAMJPL010000060.1 GCA_946407735.1 uncultured Clostridia bacterium | reverse complement strand
GAACAGGCTTCTCAGCTTCGTCACCATCGTCTGAGCGCGTTCGGAGTTGAAGACGCTCGTCACCGTCCCGTCGTCATGGAACTCGACGGTCGGAACGTTGCAGGAGAACAGCCATGTGGTCGGATGGTTGTTTGTGTCGGAGGTGAAGCCGAACTGATCCTCCTTGTCTTTCTTCGTGTCGCCGTTGATGTCGGCGTAAAGCTGCTTCGACGTCTCGGAAAGTGCGTCTATCGTCCATTTCCCGTCAGACACCGTCTGATACATGTCGGGAATGCCGTTGTTCTCGGCGAGGCCCTTGTTGAAGAACATGCAGTAGGTGTTGGCGATGAAGGACAGGCACATATCCGACATGGTCATGAACATCCTGCCGTTGATCGTCAGGCCTTTTATCGCGTGCTGCGGGAACCAGGGCTTGGTGAAGTCGACATAATTCAGATCATACCAGTTGCGGAAATACCCGGCGAGAGCCGCCTTTCCCGAGTAGAGACTGTGTCCCATGAACAGGTCGTATGCGTCCTCACCTGCCTGTACGGACGACATGAGCGTCTGTACCATGGGATCCTCTTCGCCCTCTATGCCGATTATCTCGGCGTTGAAGCGCTCCTCGATCGCCCTGTTGCGCCTGTATACGGCGTCGTTGAGGACGTCTCCGTTTTCCTGATCCTCAAAGGGAACGGCGTCGGTGGTGTAGCGTTTCTGGTAGAATATTCGGAACTGTCTGCCGGAAAAGTCGAGCTCCGGCACATCATCCGAAACGAGCGCCCTCGCCTGAAGGCTGTCAAGCTCTGTCTCGGCCTCGGTGACGGCCGCCTCGGCCGTCGTCACATCCGGAACATTTCCGCCGGGCGCCGAGTCCGATGCCCCTCCGCATGCGGCAAGCGACGCCGACGCGATCACGGCTGAAAGGATCAGAGCGGATATCCTCTTTGTTTTCATATAAGGCACCTCATCATCCATATGGCTGTTTACAATATTATACCATACCGGTGACGCGATTGCAAGCGCCGCGCGCAAAGTTTGCCGTTTTCATGCAGTTATCAAAATCGCGCATTAATATTCACACCTTGATGGTATAATTATGATCACTGAAAAGACAGGATGGCGCGGAGGTCAGGCATGACGCGGATATACAGACTGGCAGATACGAATATCGAAGTTTCGTCGCTGTATAACGACGTTCATACCCTGATGCGCGGTTATCTGACGGAGTCGGCTCCTGATTTTGATATCGGCATGTCGGATGAGGATATCATTTTCGAGCGGGAAAAATCCGAGGCCTCGGGAATGGGCGGCATGCCGGACAGCTACTATGAAACGTTGGCCGTGCTGAGGAAGATCTCCGAGCGGATGCCGCGTTACGGCTCGTTCCTGTTTCACGGCTCAGCGATAGCCGTCGACGGCGAGGCATACATATTCACTGCGGCAAGCGGAGTCGGCAAAAGCACTCACGCGAGGCTCTGGCGCGAATATCTGAAAGACAGGGCGTTCATGGTAAACGACGACAAGCCGTTCATAAGACCCGGAAATACCCCGCTCGTTTACGGCTCGCCATGGGACGGCAAGCACCGCCTGAGCCGCAACGTTTCGGTCCCCGTAAAGGCGATAGCTCTGCTCGGCAGATCGGAAAAGAACTACGTCGAGCCGATCTCCCGCGGTGAAGCGCTGCCGGTACTTATAAGACAGACTTACCGCCCGTTCGATCCGAAGGCTCTGGAGATCACTCTCGGGCTTCTTTACGATCTTGACGTGAAGTTCTACCGACTTTACTGCAATATGGAGCCGGACGCCGCTTACGTATCATACAATGCGATGAAAGGATGAAATACCGGATCATGAAGCTTAAATCTGGATTTATCTCCCATATAACCGACAAAGAGGCGATCCTCGTTCCGACATCCTCCACGGAATTTTCCGGGGTCGTCAGAGGGAACAAGACGTTCGGGGCCATCCTTGAGCTTCTGAAGGACGACACCGACGAGGAAAAGATCATCGCTGCGCTAGGAAAGCGCTTCGACGCTCCGGAGGAGCTTATAGCGTCCGACGTCAGGCGAGCTCTGTCGGAGCTTGCAAGGGTCGGCGCGATAGAGGAATGACCGTAATTTGCGCCTTGATTAGATGCCGGATTCGCGATTGTGTGGTGAAAAGGTGACAAAAGACGGAACAGGGAAGGTCCTGAGCGATCTCGCCTATCTTCTCGGCTGCGCCGTGAGAAGCGAAGTCCCCGAAAATCGGGACTATGATTTCGATGCTCTTTACGGCGCGGCGTCAAGGCATCTTGTAGCGGCGGCCGCCGGAATGGCGCTCGAATCCGCCGGGATTGAGAATGAGAGATTCAGGAAGGCGGTCGTCTCGGCCATAAGGAAGGCGGCTATTTTCGAATCCGACTTTCAGAATGTGAGCCGCGCTCTCGAAGACGCCGGGATATGGTATATGCCGCTGAAAGGAACGGTCCTAAAAGACTGGTACCCGAAGTACGGCATGCGCGAGATGTCCGACGTCGATATACTCTTCGACGCCGAAAGAGCGGACGACGTAAGGGATATAATGGTCTCGCTCGGATTCGAGCCGAAGGGCTTCGGGAAAGGCGCGCATGACGTCTATCACAAGCTTCCGGTCAGCAATTTTGAGATGCACCGCCTTCTTTTCAGCCCGGCGAATAAAAAGGAGATCTATATTTATTATCTCGGCGTGAAGGAAAGGCTTGTCGGCGGCGGACTCAGACTCAGCTTCACGCCGGATGATTTCTACGTCTTCATTCTGGCGCACGAATACAAGCACTACTCCGGCGGCGGGACCGGTCTCAGGTCGCTGCTCGATATCTACATCTGCATAAAAAAGCTCGATCTCGATATGGAGTATATCTCAGCCGAGACGAAAAAGCTCGGTATCGCCGATCTCGAGAGAAAGGGAAGGGAGCTGGCGATAGCCCTGTTCGACGGCGGGGAGCTTACCGACGAGCAGATGGAGGAAGCCGATTATTTCTTCACATCCGGCGTTTACGGCACGGTTGATCGGTATGTTTCAAACAGGGTCGAAAGATACGGCGGCGGCCTGAAAGGGCGGATACTGTACGTCATCCGCCGCGGTTTCCCGTCGATGGATAAAATCAAAGCGTCCCTGCCGTGGTTTTACAGGCATAAGATTTTTATCCCGCTTGTGCCGTTCTATGTGCTCTATCTCGCGCTCATAAAGAGGCGCAGGCGCTTTACGGCGGAAATGAAGGCGGTATTCAGCCGGAAAAGCAAAGAGAAATAAAAAAGGAGGATCGATTTCCTCCTTTTCTCATTTTGTCGATGTTTCGGGCTCAGGCGACTATGCCGTCGCTCTCACGGAACTGAAGCGAATAAAGGTCCTTGTATGTACCGCCCTGCTTCATCAGCTGCTCGTGAGTGCCGCGCTCGGTCACTTTGCCGTTCATTATGACGGCGATCTCGTCGGCGTGCCGTATCGTGGACAGGCGGTGAGCGACGACCAGCGTCGTCCTGCCCTTGCAGAGCTCGTCGAGCGACTGCTGGATGAGCACCTCGGTCGTGTTGTCGAGAGCCGATGTCGCCTCGTCAAGTATCAGAATGGCCGGGTCCTTGAGGAAAACTCTGGCTATGCTCAGCCTCTGCTTCTGACCGCCTGACAGCTTGACTCCGCGCTCGCCTATCTCTGTGTCGTAGCCGTGCTCGAGAGTCATGATATAATCGTGGATGTTGGCCTTCTTCGCCGCCTCCTCGACCTCCTCCATCGTAGCGTCGGGACGTCCGTAGAGGATATTGTCCTTTATCGTGCCGACGAACAGGAAGACGTCCTGCTGGACGATGCCGATGTTGCGGCGCACCGATTCGAGCGTCAGATGGTTGATGTCCTTGCCGTCGATAAGTATCGTTCCATCGCCTTCCTTTAGCCGGTAGAAGTTGGGAAGCAGATGGCAGAGTGTTGTCTTGCCGCCGCCGGACGGGCCGACGAGAGCCAGCTTCTCGCCCTTGTCGATCTTAAGGTTCACATGGCTCAGCACCTCGCCGGAATCGTTGTAGGAATAGCTGACGTCCTTGAACTCGATGGTGCCTTCAACATCCTTCAGCTCGGCAGCGTCTTCCGGATCGATCTCCGGCTCCTCGTCCATGATCTCGAGGAAGCGCTTGAAGCCGGACACGCCGTTCTGATACTGCTCCATGAAGTTGATCAGGGTATTTACCGGGTTGATGAACAGGTTGACCGATACGATGAATGTCGAGTAGTCGCCGAAGGTGATGCGTCCGCCGTAGAGGAAAAGACCTCCGGCGATAAGGATTATGACGTTGAAGACGTCGGTGATGAATGCGGTGGAGGCGAAGAAGGCTCCCATGGCTTTGTAGGCGTGCTTCGACGCGTCGACGAACTGGTTGTCACCGTCGCCGAATTTCTCGGTCTCAAGCGCGGTGTTGGTGTAAGCCTTCGTTACCCTGATGCCGGTGATGGACGACTCGACGGCGGCGTTGATAACGGCGTTTGAAGTGCGTCTTTCATCAAAAGCCTTCCGCATGTCCTTGCGGAAATGTATCGTGACGGCGACGAGTACCGGCACGGCGGCGAAGACGATCAGCGTCAGTATGGGATCGATCGACAGCAGGTAGCAGAAGGAGAGGATGATCATCACCGACGAGATCAGAAGGTTCTCGGGTCCATGATGCGCGAGCTCGGCAACCTCGAACAGGTCGGATGTGATCCTGGTCATGATCCGCCCGGTCTCGTTGTTGTCGTAGAACGAGAACGGCAGCTTTTCGAGATGCGCGAACAGGTCGCGCCTCATCTGAGACTGCATCCTTACGCCGATGACATGGCCGTAATACTGCACGAAGAACCGCATGAGCATCCTCAGCGTGTACAGCGCGAGGACTATGATGCCGGCGATCACGATGGTCCGGTACATCTTGTTCGGGATATAGTCGTTCAGCATCCGGTTGGTAACTATCGGATAGACCATCCCGATCACCGAGATCAGCAGAGACGCCAGCATATCCAGCGTCAGCATCCTGATGTGCGGTTTGTAGTAGTAGAGGAATCTTTTGAGCATGACGATGTATCTTTTCCAAATTAATTTTATTTCCGTAATTATAGCACCGATAACGGAAAAAGTCAAGTGAGTTCGAGGAAATTATAAGGGCGGCGGGTAAATGGGCCGAAAAAACGTCCCGGCTCGAGGCCGGGACGTGATCTGCCGTGCTGACTGATTTTTGAAATACTGAACATATCGAACGGACACGGGAGGAAGAAATCCGACCGTCAGAATCCTGTCCAGAGACTGCCTATCGAATCGTCTTCCTGCCACTCCTTATAGATGCACCATTGTCTTATGCTGACGCCGTTTTCAGTCGACAGCTCGACAAAGAGGGTGACACCGTCCCGCTCGAATGTCTTGTAGACCGAGCCTGCGCCGATCTCGGCGCCTTCTATGTCCGGAACGCGGCCTTCGCTTATCGCCCCGCGCACCTCGGCGAGGAATCTCTGGCCTTCCGCTTCGAGCTGATAGCGCGACGATATGGTATCGGCGTATTTCTCGGCGAGACGCATATCCGCCTTCGCCGTCGCGGCGGTCAGTACCGCCAGCGTGGTAAGGCAGATGGAGATAACGGTAAGAAGGAGCGCAAGCGGTCCTAATTTGATCGGAACTGTCTTCATCCCGCTCCTCCTTCCACGGCCGTGTCAAGCGAATAGATCGATCTGCCGCCGCGCGATATCTCTATATGGCAGACGGTGACCATGCCGTCATATTCGTAACTCACTTCCGCCAGATATTCGCCATCTTCCGACTGCCGCATGGCGCCGTCATATCTCATGGATTCCGGGGGAAGTGCGGCATTAGAGGAGGAAAGCGGATCCGCGCCGCCGTTGTTTCGCGACGACACCGATTCCGCGATGTTCTCGGCTATCCGCACCGCCCGAGAAAGATCGGCGGCATCCGCACTCATGGTGCGGGCAGCGCCGAAAACTCGCGTGAGCACAAGTATTATCAGCATGAAGACGATCACAAGTATCAGCGTCTCCACGTAAAAGGAGGTGAAATGCCTTTTATCCCGCAAGTCTCTCCCCTCCTTTCACCGGCTCCGCGGGTTGAGTATAAGCTCACCCGCGTCGGTTCTGATGACGAGCACCCCGTTTTCGCTTTCTGTGACGGTGAACGTTTCTGTCGTGCCTATCACCGACGCGTTTTCGGGATCGAGCGCGTCTGACTCACCGCTGTATTCCTCGAGCAGATGATCGTCATGGCAGTAGATCTTTATCGAATACCCCATGCCGTCGGCTATGGTTATCATCTGTCCGTAATCGCCGCTGCCGGCCGTTATCGCTCCGGCGGCGTCGAAAGCCTTCGCGGCGGTGGATATGTATGAAAGCTGCGCTCTCATCTCGTTCGCCGCGCGCTGGTTTCTGACTGTCGAGCTGTAAACCCTCGCGCCGAATATAACGAGCGTCAGAAATCCGGCCAGAAACAGTCCGGCTACGCAGAAGGTGAACAGCCCGGACGTCTCATGCCCTCGCTTTTCGGCGTATGCGGCGGTTTCCATGGTATTATGATCCATACTTTTCCATCCTCCGCTCATAAGCTGGGAACGACACGTATCGACGGCGGGAGGTTGGAGGCGAATGCCTCATAGACGATTATATAATCGCGGGTGTTTATCTTAAGCCCGTAATTCTCCTCTAGGTACTCGAGATCGGGAGGGTAAACGCCCTCAACCGAGTAGCACTGGAGCGCCGTTCTTCTGACGGCGTCGCGGATGGCCGATATGCTCTCGGCGTCGAGCTCTTTCGAGGGAGAGGCGGCGATCATCAGGCTCACCGCCAGGATGATGATCAGTATGACCGCGATTATCTTCGGCAGTATATGCCGTTTTTTGTCGGTGTACATATCTCGCCCTTCAGCCGACGGCGTTCATAATTCCGATAAGCGGGAGCATGACGCTGAGAAGCGAGATGCCGAGCGTTGCCATGAGTATTCCCGAGAGGACGGGATCGATCGTGCCGACGAGTTTGTCCACCAGAGCGCCGCTGTTTATGTCAAGCAGCTGGACAAGGCGTTCGAGCACGCTTTCCATATTGCCGCTCCGCTCTCCGGCGAGGAGCATGCGTCCGTAGACCGGCTCGAACAGCGACTCGTCGTACGCAGCCTGAGCGATGCTGTGACCGTCTTCCATGCGCTTCACGCATTTGGCCAGCTTTTCCTCCACAGCGGCGCACTGAGTCATGGGTATGCTCATCCTGACGGCCTCATCCTGCATCTCGCCGCTGGCGAGGTATGTCGAAAGAGCCGAGGTGAAGCGGTAAAGCCCCATGGTGTCGAACAGCTCGGCGAACACCGGTATCCTGCGCAGCACCGCTTCGACTATGCCGCGCTTTCCGCATTTCCAGAGTATCAGGCCGACGATAAGCGCCGCGAGGGCGAGGGACATGATTATCAGAGCCGCCCATGAGAAGATGAAGGCCCATCTTATATATCCGTAGCTTGACGCCGCGAGGCTGCCGGTAAGGCTCTCATACACCTCGGAGAAGGTCGGCAGTACCGCCGTTACCATGACCGCGAGCACGGCTATGACGAGTATCAGCATCACCGCCGGGTAGATGACGGCGCTTCTCAGCTTCTGATTCATCGAATGGAGCTCGGTGTAGTACTTTGACAGCCGGAACATTACGCTTTCCAGCCTGCCGGAGTTCTCGCCGGTCTTCACCATTTCGACGGCGTACTGAGGGAATATCCCGGACTTCTCCATCGCGGCGGAGAGAGAGCTGCCGCTCTCTACCTCCGTCTTCATCGAGCTGAGCCCTGTCTCAAGAACGCCGGAATCCTTTTTGTCGGAAGCGCTTTCGGCGAGAAGGCCTATCGCCTCGTCGGTCTGTATTCCCGACTGCGCCATCATGGCCATGCTCTCAAAGAAGGCGCTGACTCCGAGATTGTCAAGTCGTTTCATAATCAAGATTCACTCCGTCACTCAGTAAACATATACATCGGCATAGTTGCTTCCGTTCCCGATGAACGAGCCGTCGGCGCCGTTCGCCGAGAAGGTGAGGTCAAAGCGTGTCCAGGCCTTCGGCTTGACGGCGAGATCGGCCGATATCCACCCCTGCTCGGTCGTGTATATCATGTTCCACGCGTGATACACGTTGTCCGGCGCCACATAGCCGAATATCATCTTAACCGGTATGCCGAGATTCCTCAGCATCGACGCCGCGAGGGCAGAGTAGTCGAAGCATATGCCCTTGCCGCTGCTCATCGTGGCGTCGGGATCGGACATGTAGCCCGACTTCACCGTCATCGCCTTGTCGTAGTCGTATGTGACGGTCGAGCAGATGTAGTCGTAGATCTTTTTTATCACGTCGACCGTGGTCTTGCAGCCCTCGGCGAGCTCTCGGGATTTCTTCACGCAGTTCGAGTCGGCGCTGTACGGCACGTAGCTGCTGTTCACGAGGAAGGGCGAAAACTCGCTCTCGAGGCTGACCGAACAGCTCGATGAGTACATCTCGGCGTATCTCGAGGCCGAGACGTTCTCCATCACGCGGAATTTATATGTTCCGTTCCCGCTCTGGAGAGGGAAGATCGCCGTCTGACCGTCCGACGGCATGTCGTAATTGTAGGTGACGTCTCCGACGATCACCTGAAATTTCAGCCTGTGGGACGATGTCGCCGACACCGCCACATATCCCTTGCCGACCGACGAGAGGTCGAGCTTCACGCTCCCTTTGCCCTCGGCGGCAGAAGCGTTCAGAGCCGCGAGCTTTATCTCGGGGATGCTGAATCCCGAGCTATCCGCGCCTGCTGCAGATGCGGCGGCGAGAGTCAGAGCTGCGGCGTCCCTCGGATAGGCGAAGGAACTCAGACATCCGACATACAGCACAGCCGAGACGG
The DNA here is from genome assembly GCA_946407735.1 of uncultured Clostridia bacterium. Classification (GTDB taxonomy): domain Bacteria; phylum Bacillota; class Clostridia; order Oscillospirales; family CAG-272; genus JAAZGC01. The sequence goes on along the minus strand of CAMJPL010000060.1, from coordinate 5,586 downwards.
CGGCGCATATGATCCTTTTAAATTGCATATATCTGATCCTGAAAAGTCTGTACAAAAATGGCAGCCGGAAGGTGTTCCGGCTGCCATAGCGAACATGAGCGGGTGTAATGACGGGCTTTGCCTGCACATCCTGCGATATTCAAATTATCAGTTTTCCGACAGAAGACATCTTACGACGAGCCTCTCACCGCCGGTGAAGGTGCAGGTGAAAAGCGAGAGGTCCCAGGCGTCTGAAATCAGGTCGTCTACCGCCGTGTCGCGTATCACCTCGATTGCGCTCACCTCATACCTGAACTGTACGCCGTTCATGTCGGTGAAGACTATTATGTTTCCGGCGCGGAGTCGGTTGAGACGGCCGAAGTGCGAGATGTAATTGTGTCCGCCGATGACGAATCCCGGATCGTAGGCCGATCCGCTGAAGCGGCCGGGCGCCACGTCCATCGAACGGTCGTCGCAGTCGTCCATGACCGAGAGCTCGAGTCCGAGCGCAGGGATGGAGAGGACGCCAATGTATCTGTGTCCGTATACCGAAACCGTCGGCATGCTCGCCGTCGGCATCGAAAGGTAATTCGCGATGAAGCGGGGGATCATTGCGGAAACGGCGGATGAAGGCGTCGACTCGCCTCTTTCTCCGGCCACGCGGCTCGATCTCGCCGAAAGCGACGGGTTTGACGGCGAAGCGGAGCCGTCTTCTCCCTCCGGATCTATTCCGGCGATCGGTGACATGGCGCTTATGCCGCTGTCATGCATCTGGGAGCGTATCTGAGAGATGAGGTCGAGATTCGACTGCGCGGCGGCAGTGTCGGTCCTGATGTTCGATATCGTCAGCCAGCCCATCGCGGCGATCAGCAGCAGGCCGACTATCATCATCAGAGATCCGAATCTGCGTTTAGCCATTGTTTTCCTCTTTCCTGCGAAGGATGGCGCCGCCGATCAGAAGACCGACGCCGGCGATGCCGAGCACAGGAACCGGCCACCAGAGCAGACCCGACTTCGGGATCTTCGGAACGCCGAGCGGTATCGGCTCGTCGGGGATTATCTCTTCCGGAGTGTCGCTCGGGGGATATACCAGCGGCACCGGCTCATCCGGGATCTCCACAGGGGGATTCTCGGACGGGGTCTCGGGAGTCGGAGGATTGTCCGGCGGGGGCGGGTTGTCCGGAGGGGGAGGATTGTCCGGCGGAGGCGGGTTGGTGTCCGGGGGCGGCGTGTTCGTCGTCACGACAGTTGTCTGAGCCGTAGTGATCTGGTTCCCGCTTCTGGTGTACTTCGGATATATGGTCACGTTGTAGTCCCAGTTGTTGGAATCGAGATCGTAATCGGTCGGCATCGGGACGATGGCCACAGCCGGCTGGAAGGTGTATGTCAGGCCGTTCGTGGTGTACTGCGGGATCCTGACGAGATACAGTCCGGAGGGCAGATTATCTGTCGAGGTGTTGCGGAAGCCTCTGAACACCGCCTGACCGCTGCTGTTCGTCAGGAGCGCGTTGTCAGCAGTGTAAGTCGACGGACTGCTGTCTATCAGCCTGAACGCGGCGGTGATGAAGCTGGTCCACTCATCCTGAGTCGTGAACGAGAAGTTCAGATCCTTGCCGGCGAAGTTGCCGTAAGGCGTGTAGACGAGGGCCGAGCCGCTGACCGAGACGTCGGCGACCTTCCAGATGTAGACAGCCGCTCCCGAGATCGGGGTGTTCGTCAGATTGTCTCTCAGCGACACCGTCAGCGTCTTCGTGGTGCTCTCGCTGAACTGCACGGCGGCGTAGACCGACATGGCCGCGCTCGATATGAGCATGGCCGCCGCGAGGACGAAGATGATTTTTCTGATCGCTTTCATTTTCATGATTTTATAAATTATAATGGAGCGAATTGTTTTGACTTATCCGGTGTGCTCTGCTGGGGGCACTTATACAAAATAAATTATACCACATCGCGGCCGGAAAGTCAACACATTTTTTTTATTTTTCCGAATAATCCCCTTTTCCGCTTCGGTGCGTATATTATACCACGGAATGATCCGCGGCGCAATAACTTTGGGATGAACGGAAAATACGCGGGATGAAACGGAAATCCGATAAAATTAATATAAAATGGTTGATTTTTCGCCCTGCCTGATGTAAAATAACAAAATCCGGCGGCGGAGATTCTTTTCGGAATTTCTTCCGTGATGTTTTATCCCCGCGCCGGGAAGAGAGATGTTTTCCGGTATATAATAATGAAGATTTCCTCCGCCGGGAATGAAAAATGCGACCGGAAAAGTCTCTTTCGTCCCATTTTTCCGCCTTTTATCCCTTGTCTATTGATTTTTTTCTCACGATCTGCTATAATTATGACCGTCGAAAGGAAACGGAGCTGACATGGAAATCCTGGACATACTCAAAGAGGCCGCGGAGAGCGGCGCGTCCGATATATTCGTCGTCTCCGGAGTGCCGGTCACCTTCAAGGAGGACGGGCACCAGCGCAGAGGGCAGTCGGAGATGCTGCTGCCCGACAGCGTGGCGAGGATCGTCGGAGAGATCTACGAGATCTCGAAGCGCTCCCGCAAAAACCTCGATGCCGGGATCGACGACGATTTCAGCTTCGCGATCCCGGGGATGGGACGCTTCCGAGTCAACGTCTTCCGTCAGCGCGGATCGCTGGCGGCGGTAATAAGGGTGATCAAGTTCGGTCTTCCCGATCCCGTAAAGCTCGGGATTCCCGAGACGGTGCTGTCGCTCGCCGACAACAAAAAAGGCCTGGTGCTGGTCACCGGGGCGGCGGGGACGGGAAAGTCCACCACCCTCGCCTGCATGATCGACAGGATAAACCAGCGGCGGGACGGGCACATCATAACGATGGAGGACCCGATCGAGTACATCCACCGCCACAACCGCTCGATCGTCACGCAGAGAGAGATCTCGATCGACAGCCCCGGCTATCTCGAGTCGCTCCGCTCGGCTCTCCGCGAGAGCCCCGACGTGATCCTGCTCGGCGAGATGCGCGACTACGACACGATTTCGGCGGCGATTACGGCGGCCGAGACGGGAGTCCTGCTTCTGTCGACGCTGCACACGCCGAGCGCGGCGAACACGATCAGCCGAATCCTCGATGTCTACCCGCCGGATCAGCAGAAGCAGGTGAAGATCCAGCTCGCGCAGATCCTGAAGGGCGTCGTCTGCCAGCAGCTCGTGCCGTCGGTCGACGGCGGGCAGATAGCCGTCTTCGAGGTGATGAAGACTACGACGGCGATATCTAACATGATCCGCGAGGACAAGCTGCATCAGCTCGAATCGGCGATGCAGGCCGGAGCCGCCGACGGCATGTGCACGATGGACGGAAGCCTGCTCAGACTGTATAAGGAAGGCAGGATAACGAAGGACACGGCGCTGATATCCTGCGTGAACTACGAGAACATGGTAAAGCGGCTTACGGCGTAAGACGGTGTTCCAGAGCGTTCCCGGTGCAATTGTAAATTAAAATTAACATTTACGGTAAGCACCTTAATGATAGTTTAAATAAAGTTAATAATGCGTTCAAACGCATCTATTATATTTGGGGTATAATATTCACGTTAAAATGCGGTTAAAAGCAGGCGGAGACGCCTCGGGAGGATCTCCCCCGAAACAAAGAAACGACCGCTGACGTATCATGCCGGACGAAAGGAGAGAAAACGACAAATAGCTTAGATTCAGCGCGGATCGGCTTATGCTTCGACATCAATGTTGCGGCATAGCGCCGCATCAGAGAGCATGGCCGGTTATCCGGCAGGGTACGAGGGGGACGATACGTCCTTTTCGGGGACGTCAGTCCCAGACATTTTCGGAGCGGAGACTCCTGTCCAAAGAAAAAGCGCGGCGTGGGACCGCGCGGAAAACAAAACATTTTAAAAGGGAAGCCGAAACGTGATTGGACAGCGCGGATAGCTTTCCGGGAGAGAAAAGTATGAAAAATCTCAAGAAGATTATGGCTGCGGTGCTTGCAGTCATGATGGTCGGCGCGATGAGCATGATGGCTGTCTTTGCTCAGACTGCAACGTATTCTGGCACCGACAAATCGAATGGATCGATTACGATTCTGAATGCTGCAAAAGGTGAGACTTACACCGTTTACAAGCTTTTTGAAGCGAGACTTGGCTCGGGAACCGGTTCAGGAACTCCTATTTCTTACTATGGTGATATTCCGTCTGGCCTGACTGATTATTTTGAGTATATTGATTCCGGCACAAAGAATGTTAAATACAAGGGTTCCGGAACTGAGATGCCCACTGCCATGCGTGATGCTATACAGACCTGGGCTGAAGGTGCTGACAGTCTAATTAGTGCCGTAAGTGATGGTTCTGCTCTTAAATTTGCTGAGCTTCCTTATGGATACTATGTAGTGACTACAACTCAGGGAAAGCAGGTAATTTCCGTTGATTCAACACAGCCTGATGTTGAAATCTATGATAAAAACTCTAAGACGCCTACTGCCGATAAAACTGTTGAAAATAAGTCATATAACATAGGTGACAGAATCAATTATACGGCTGTTTTCAACACGGCAAACTATATTGGTGAAGGAAAGGATGCTAAGCAGGTTATAAATTACGTTATAAACGATACCCTGCCTGAGTTTCTTTCGGACGTAACTATTGAAAGTCTGGTAATCAAGACTCCTGGTTCTTCAGCTACTAGCGGAACAGTTCTTGAGACTGTATCTGGTGCTGCTTTCAGCAATAAACAGATTACACTCCCGTGGGCTAATAAATCCGGAAGTGGTTTCCAGAGCAAATATCAGAATGGTGCTGTCATAGTTATCAAGTATTCTGGCATTCTTACTCAGGTTGTCAAATTTGATGGCGATGGTAACAAAAACACTATTACGATTGAGCCTTATGGAAGTGGAACTGGCAGCGGATCAAAGATTCCTCACAGCGGCACTTGGAAAGATGACGCTATTGTATATACATACGGTGCGGCTCTGAAAAAGATTGATGGCGCTACTTCTGGCACTCTTGCTGGAGCTGAATTCAAAGTAAATGGTCTTATCGCTACTAAAAGTTCTGATGGTGTGTATGTTGTTTCAAAATACAATCCTTCTGGTACAAGCGGAACCATAATGAAGGTTGCCGATAACGGTATGCTTTATATCCTTGGTCTCGCCAGCGGAACTACACTCAGCATCGAAGAAACAAAAGCTCCTGACGGATATAATAAAGCCACTTCACCTGAAGAGCTCAAGCCGCAGGTTTTAAGCAAAACTTATATTGAAACTAGCGGTTCATGGAAAGTTGACGAAGATGGCAACCGTACTGCGAATAGTGGTACTGCTGTAACTAAAACAAGCGGCTCTTATACCGACCTTGAAGCACAGTCTCTTAAATTCGTCAACAACAAGGGTTCCCTCCTCCCGTCCACCGGTGGTATCGGTACTACGATCTTCTATGTAGTCGGTGCGGTCCTCGTCATCGGCTCCGGCATCGTGCTCGTCACGAAGAAGAGAATGGGCAAGGAAGAGAACTGATTAGATTTAGTTCGTAGAATAATCTAAAAAAGCCCAAATCCCTCTCATAGCTTTGAACTGCCCCAAATTGTACGGACAGCACAAAAGAGCCCCCTAAGATATAAAAAC
>CAMJPL010000059.1 GCA_946407735.1 uncultured Clostridia bacterium | reverse complement strand
GCGCCCCGTCTTCCCATCGGGGAAGACGGGTGAGAAGGCGACCAAAGGAAAACCTGCTCGGTTTTCCTTTGGAATCTTTTCCACGAGGGGAGTCACTGTATCGGATCGGTATTTATTGTACTGAATAAAAGAGACCGATCATCCCTTGTATCGCTTAAAACCGTAAGTTGGTGAGATACATTCCTCTCCCCTCCATCACACATGTATCGTTCATACCGATTTCGCCGCCACGGTCGACGGAAGTCGATCATATGAGCGGCATGTGAGTTACTTCATTATAAAAACTCACGGCGCATCGCGTTGCTCGCTGGAGCGTTTTCACTCATTTGTTTCGCGAAGCGAAACACTAATTGAAAGTTGCGGAGCAACTTTCCTCTTAAGTCCTTCCCCCTCTGGGGGAAGGTGTCAAGCGGCTTCGCCGCTTGACAGATGAGGGCTCCGTTCCGCGCAGCGGAACACTAATTGAAAGTTGCGGAGCAACTTTCCTCTTAAGTCCTTCCCCCTCCGGGGGAAGGTGTCAAGCGGCAAAGCCGCTTGACAGATGAGGGCATAACGAGCGATACGTTGTCACTCTCCTTTTAAAAACACCCCTACCCAACTCCCATTACATGAAACAACACCCCCTTCCCCTTTCGGCGATTGCCGTTATCCTCTCCCTCCTCCTCGCCTCCTGCGCCGCGTCCGATGCGTCCGCCGACGCCGACACGGCGTCTGAAGAGCTCTACGCCGACGTGACGCTGCCGCCGGTGGTGACTACGCCGGGAGCCAGCCTTGAAGGCTCCGATTTCGACATGTTCGGCGACTATGTCGCCGACATCGTCACCGACGTCTATCCCGACGATCCGCGCCCCGTGACACTCACCAAGACGACGGCCTCCGACACCGACGGCTTTGTCGACCTCTCCGAATACATCCAGGTCGACGACGCCGGGCTGCTCTTCGTCAAGCGCCCGCCCGAGCCTGAGACCGAGCCGCCGGAGACCGAGGCTCCCGAGACAGACGAGAACGGTGAGATCGTCCCCGCCCCTGACGGAGAAGAAACCGCCGAGGCCGAGACCACGGCCGAGCCTGAGACGACGGAGCTGGATCTCAGCGGTCTGCCCGTCTTCTGCGTGATAAAAAAAGACGTAAAGACGCTCGACAGAGCGCTTTACGCCTCGCTTGAATTCGACGCCTTCGCCGTTGAGAGCGGCAGCACGTCGTTCTGCGCCCGCTTCGGATCGCTGTTCGACCCGTCCGGCGAGACGATGCTGCTCTACCCGGTAAACTCGGCCGCGCAGGAATACGAGATGCCGCCGCACACCCGCGTGATCGGCGAATCGGCGCTCGAGGGCGCCGCCAATCTCACGGCGGTATATCCCGCCGCCGAGCTCGAGTATGTGTCAAGGCGCGCCTTCGCCGGATGCGTCTCGCTTGAGAGGATCACCCTCGGCGACTCGACCGTCTACGTCGGCGAGGAGGCCTTCGACGGCTGCACGGCGCTGACCCGCCTCGTCATCGGTTCGTCCCTCGTCTCGATGGGCAGCCACGTCTGCCGCGGATGCGTCTCGCTTTCCGAGCTCGACATACACAACGCCGATTTCCACACCCTCCGCCGCTCGGACGGCGAGATCCCCTTCTCCGACACGCCGTGGTACAACGACTCCGACTCCGAGTTCCTGCTCGCCGGAGGCCTGCTCGTCAGATATATCCCGCAGGACGACGGCGGCGAGACGTACATCGACTACACGGTGAGATGGATCCCGTCGTGGGCGGTGTCCGGCACCGGCCCGAGAAAGCTGTACATGTCCCGCGACGTCTTCATCCTCGAGTACGACGGCTGGGACGCCTCTATCGAAATAGTCTACATCTGAAAACCGACCATGTCAATCATCTATGAAATCGCGTCAGCCGCCGCGGCAAAAGCGGCGGGGCTGCTGATCCCCGAGGACCGGAGCGCGGTGATCATCCGCTACGGCAAGAGCCGCAGCCAGACAGTCATCTTCCGCTGCCCGCCGAAGAAGAACGCCGCCAGCTCACGCCGGGGGCCTGTCGTCGTCTATTTCCACCACTCCGGCGGCATCCTGTCGGGCGGCTCCGATCTTCCGGCAGCCGCCGCCCGCCTGACGGCGAAGGGCTACTGCGTCGCCGTCTGCTGCTTCCGCCGCTTCCCGATGCAGATAGACGACTCCTTCTCTGCCCTCGAGGCGGTGACGGCGTATATGGCCGAGACCGGCCTCGGCCGCCGCGTGATCCTCGCCGGGGACTCGAACGGCGCGATATCGGCCGCGCTCTGCGCCCTCGACGCCGACGCGAGGTATGACCGCGGGATCGACTGCGAGATCGCCGGGCTGCTGTCAGTCGGCGGCAGGCTCGACCTCCGCCGCGCGCTGAAGCGGATGCCGTGGGCAAAGGTGGCGCTGATCACGATGTTCTCGCGGTGCGACGCCTCGGAGATCGCCGGATATTCCCCGCTGTCGCGGATAGCCGACTGCGATCCGATCCCGGTGCTCTGCCTGCACGGCAAGTACGACAACATCGTCCCCTACGCCGGAGCGATGCGCTTCGTCCGCCGCATGAACGAAAGAATCTCCGAGTCCGGCGACGCCTCGTCAGGCCGCGCGGTGATGATAGAGATAAAGGATCCCGTCTACCGCCACATCCGCCTGACCGACGGCCTGTGGCTTGAAAACCCGAAAAAAAGCCCGCTGCAGCGGGAAGTGTACGAGTGGATGGAGAAGATAAGCAATTAAAAAAATGAAATTAGCAATTAGAAATTAGCAATTAGCAATGAAGGTAGACTTTTCGCCGTTGGCGAAAAGTCTATTGATCAGTAATATAAAAACAAGCCGGGGATAGACGGCTTGTTTTGGTATAAGCGATATGTTTGATCAACAGAGCAATAACGCGGTACTGGATAAGAGCAAAGCGTTTGCTTTGCGTATCATTAAATTATATAAATATTTATGCGCTCAGCAAAAGGAATATATTTTATCAAAGCAGATAGTCAGAAGCGGTACGAGTATCGGAGCTAATGTCAAAGAAGCCGCATATGCGCAGAGCAAGGCAGATTTTTACGCCAAAATGAATATCGCTTATAAAGAAGCAAATGAGACTGAATATTGGCTTGAACTCCTGCACGAAAGCGGATATATAGACAGCCGGTCTTTTGAAAGCATTTATTCAGACTGCAAAGAGCTGATAAAAATCCTAACCGCAATCACAAAAAACCAAAAATCAAATCAATAGACTTTTCGCCACCGGCGAAAAGTCTACTTTCATTGCTCATTGCTCATTGCTAATTGCTAATTCTTAATAATTTCCCCCTCGCACAGCCCCTTCTCCTTCATCGCGCATTCGCCGCATTTCGGGCTTCTCGCCGTACAGACGTCGCGGCCGAACATGACGAGGCGGTGGCAGAAGGCGGACTGCTCAGACGGCTCGACGACGGCATCGAGGGCCTTTTCCGTCCTCAGCGGGTCCTTCTCGCCCTTCTCGGTGAAGCCGAGGCGGGAGGCGATCCGTATGCAGTGAGTATCGGCGACGACGCCGGGCAGGCCGAAGACGTCGCCGCGTATCAGATTCGCGATCTTGCGCCCGACGCCGGGCAGGGAAAGCAGCTCGTCCATGCCGGACGGGACCTCGCCGCCGTAGACGTCGGCGATCCGGCGGCAGCTCCCCTTTATCGACGCCGCCTTCGCCCGCCACAGGCCGCAGGAGCGTATAAGCTCCTCTATATCGCCCTCATCGGCGTCCGCCATGGCGTAAACGTCGGGATAGGCTGAAAACAGCCCCTCCGACACCAGATTCACCCGCGCGTCGGTGCACTGCGCCGACAGTATCGCCATGCAGAGCAGCCGCCAGGGCTCGCCCTCGTATTTGAGCATGCATTCGCCGTCGGGGTAGAGAGATTTCAGCTCGTCTCCCACCTCGGCGGCGTATTTTTTGTCACGGCTCACCGGCTCACTCGTCCTTCGGCTCGTTCTTGTCGCCGCCGAAGATCATTCCGTCGGGACCGATCTCGACGTCTCCATCAGTCCCGTCGGCGGCGTCATCGTCGTCGTCCCACGGATCGAAATCGTCATCGCCGCCGTAAACGCTGTTGTCATCCGCGGCCTTCCACAGCCTGCGGTATCTCACAGTATCGACAGCCTCGATGACGAGCCCGACGACGGCGGCAAGAACTGCCGCGCATCCGGCGCAGAACGTCGCGATCTTAAGGATAGGCGCGGCTTTGGCGGCCTTTTCCCTGACGCAGGGGCAGAGGCTTTCGTCGCCGCTTATATGCTCAAGACCTTTCGCCGCGGCCGAGATCCCAATAACGCCGAGACCGATCACGCTGAGCACTACTTCTCTTCTCATAATCATATACCTCCGTTTTGTTTCACGCGAATATGTCGCTTAAAAGCATTTCGCCGAGCCTTTCGACCGGCAGGCCGATCACGTTGTAGAAATCTCCCGATATCTCCGGGATGAACAGCGCCGCGCTCTCCTGTATCGCGTAGGCTCCGGCCTTGTCATACGGCGGATGCCGCTCGATGTACCGCTCGATCTCGGCGTCAGAGAGCTGACGGAAAGTCACCTCGGTGCAGACGGCATCGGTGAGGACTTTTCCCCGCCGCGATACCGTCACGCCGGTCCAGACCTGATGCCGGCGTCCCGAAAGCGCTTTCAGCATACGGACGGCGTCGCCGTGATCCTTCGGCTTGCCGTACATCTCCCGCCCGGCGTCGCCGGGGTTCCAGACGATGGTGTCGGCGCCGATGACGAAGTTCTCCGGGAAGCCGGCCGCCGCCGCCAGGCACTTGCGCCGCGACAGCTCGGAAACGATCTCCCCCGGCTTCATCCCCGCCTCGACAGTCTCGTCGGCGTCCGAAGAAGCGACGGCGAACGGCGTCTCAAGCATCTCCATAAGCTCCCGCCGCCTCGGCGACTTCGACGCGAGGATGAGCGTGGATGAGGTGATATCGGATATTGGTATTTCGTAGGACATGGTGGGTGGTGAAAATGATGGGTGGAAATAATTATAAAAAATGAATGATGGATGAGGTTAATGGATGGCCTTTGTTTTTCCCCTCATCTGTCGCCCGCCTTCGGCGGACGACACCTTCCCCCACAGGGGGAAGGCCCTAATATGAAAGTTGCTCCGCAACTTTCGATTAGTGTTCGAGGCTTCGCCTCGAACAAATGACTCAATCGTTTCCAAACTTCGCGCGAAGCGCGATTCGTTGCCGCTTGCGGCAACATTAATTGAGATTTGCGGAGCAAATCTTCATATTAAGTTCTTTCCCCTCTGGGGGGAGATGTCAGTCAGCGAAGCTGACTGACAGTGGAGGGCTTAAGACTTCCTTCGCTCCGCCCTCATCAGTCATCTGCGCTTTGCGCAGATGCCAGCTTCCTTGAATAAGTCGGCGAAGCCGACTTATTCGAAGGGGGAAGCCTCTAATATGATAATTCGCTGCGCGAATTTTCAATTAGTGTTCGAGGCGGAGCCTCGAACAAAGTGACTCAGCCGGAAATAAACTTCGCGCGAAGCGCGACTTGTTGCCGCTTGCGGCAACACTGATTGAAAAGTTGCGGAGCAACTTTCCTATTAAGTTCTTCCCCCTCTGGGGGGAGATGTCAGTCAGCTTCGCTGACTGACAGTGGAGGGTTCTACGGCTTCCAAGATGAGAGCCCTTCTCTCCCCCTACCGTCTCCCGCTGTGCCCGAAGCCGCCGTCTCCGCGCTCCGTTTCTCCCAGCTCCTCCGCCTCCTCGAACTCGGCGGTGAGCTTCGGCGTGAAGACGAGCTGGGCGATCCTGTCGCCGGGCGAGACGGTGAAATCCTCATCGCCGCCGTTAAAGAGCGTCACCATGATCTCGCCGCGGTAGTCGGCGTCGATGACCCCGACGCCGTTGCGGACGACAACGCCGTATTTCGCCCCCAGCCCCGACCGCGAGTACACCAGCCCGACAACGTCTTCGCGCTCCGGCTCGACGGCGATCCCCGTCGGTATCTTCGCCCAGCTCCCCGGCGGTATCACGACGTCGGAGCTGACGGCGGCCCTCAGATCGTACCCCGCCGACATCGGCGTCGCCGCCTCGGGAGCCGACGCCTCCGGCCTCATTTTTTTGAATCTTACCCGCATATCGCTGACCTGCGCCTATCTTCTAAGATACGCCGACGAAACAGGGAAATCGAAATAGGTGTCCGGGTACGGCTCGTCCTCGAGCGAGAAGTGCCACCACTCGCAGTCAAGGGTCCTGAACCCGTTCCTCACCATCGTCTTCTGCAGGAGCATCCGGTTTTCGTACTGCTCGCCGGTGATGTCCCGGCAGTCGGGATGCGAGATCTCGCTGAAAAGATCGAACGGGCTGCCCATGTCGACCTCTTTTCCCGTCTTCATGTCAAGCAGCGTCACGTCGACCGCGCTGCCGCGGCTGTGGCTCGACCGCTTCGCGATATATCCCTCGGCGAAAAGTGACTGCTTCTCGAGATCGGGATAAAAATACGGCTTCATCCGGACGTCCTGATCCTCGATCCCCCATAATACGAAGTGCTTCACCGCCCGCGCCGGACGGTAGGCGTCGAACAGCTTGAGCCGGTAGCCCTGCACCAGCAGCTCCGCCGCCGCAGATTTCAGCGCGCGGGCCGCCTCGACGGCGGCGAGGGCGCACGGCTCCTCATAGCCGTCGATCCTGTCGCCGATGAAGTTGTACGTCGAGTAATAACGGATCTCCTGCACTATATGCGGAACAAATTCCCCCAGCAGCACGAACCCCGACGGGTCCATAGTGATATCGTTTCGGTATTCAGTCCTCATTTATGACTCCGCGCTCATCCGCTCACGGGCAACGAAAAAGAGATAAATCATCATATATTTCTTTGATAAGCAAAAAATGCTTATCAAAAGTCCACAGCGGTATCCCGTTTTTCACCGCAAGCATCGCGAGAACGGCATCCTGAAACGGCACCGTGACGCCGCTTATGCGGAGTTTGTACAGCATTCCGCCTAAAAGATCCCAGTCCTCATCGCCGATCGGTATAAAACCGAATTCATCGAGTGCGCGGCTTATCCGTTTCAGATCATCTTCCGATCTCGCGCCGTGCATAAGCTCGCTTCTGACGATCCCACATATAAATGTTTCATGCGAACGCAGGATGTCGGCGGTTTCCTCATCGGGATTTTTCCAGAACCTTATGATCACGTTGCTGTCAATGAGTATTCTCATATCATACTCGCGTTTCGCAGCTGTGATACCGCCTCATCGTCTATGTCTATATTCCCGGCAAGGTCAAAGAAGTAATCCAGCTTTCCGGCTTCTTTTTCCGCCTTCTGAGCCGTTTTGCCGCCTATCATGTCCATGAACCGGATGATCAGATAAACCGATTCTTCCGGAAGCCGGTCTATTTTTGTATGAGCTTCCTTATAAACGTTCATTTCATTCATCCTTTTCCGCTCAGATCCCGACTCTGATGTCGAAGCGGCTGTTGTACGCGAAATAATCTCCCCTGTCGTATCCCATCTCGTCGAACAGCTTTCTCCATCTTTCCTGCATGTCGTCCTGCCAGTACCACGGGCGGAAGCCGAGCTTAAGATACGTCTTTATCGCCGGGACGCGGAAATCGTCTGTCGAAAGGCCGATGCGCCGCTTCCCCGCCCTTATCATCGCGTTCACCGCCTCGGCGCAGACCGGGCGGGAGAGGCCGAGCCCCATCGAGGCGTTCGCCGCGCCGACCATGTGCAGCGTCGGCAGAGACGGGTTGAATTTAGCCGTCGCCGTGGCGCAGATCCTTCCGTCCGATTCGCGGCAGATGTAGTATATCCTGCCAGGGCCGCAGTCGGGATCATCGAGCATCATGCCCTTCACCTCGTCCGGCGTCTTTATCCCGCCGCAGAGCTTTTCGCAGGCAACGGCCCACCCCTCGCAGTCGGCGTTGAGACCGCCGTTTTCATAGCTGTGAGTGCGGATGAAATACCCCGCCGGAGGCGGACAAATGATCTCCGGCGAATCTATGAGAAGCATTTTCAGCTGCGCCATGATGTACCTCTCTTTTCCCTGAAACGGCTGACGCCGCGTTCTTTTTTCTATCTTTATATTATTATACTATAATTCGTCCGAATAGTCAACGTGATTTTGGAAAATCCGGGACGCCGATTTCGCCTCGCGCGCCTTCCCGCTAAAGGACATCCCCTTCCACGGATCGGATCACGGCGCGATATCCGTCAATTTACTTCCCTTATATCCTTTAATATGTTAATGTATAATAAATATAAAAAGCATTTATAGATCCTCCCCCGCGGGATCAGGCGGAATTTCACCGATCCGCCGACATCCCCGGCATCTTCCCAGCCCGGCGGTGATCATCTGATAGTTTCGTCGATTTTCACATCCCGCGGCGGCGCAAAAGAGCGGTTTTGACCTTTCCGTCAATTCCGCCGACTGCATTCATATATAATTTATAATTATTTCACCCCCCCTTCTTGAGGGATTAACAGTATAAAACATAATGGTATGTTATAATATTTTTGCGTAAATTGTTATTTATGCTGTCATTTCGTTACCGGACGAATCCTGCGCCCGACCGCGGTCCTGATACGGATAAGCGTTTTGTGCCGCCGCCGGGGAGAGCCTCGCTTAACGGCGTTTTTTGAGTCTGACGGCGACGGTCCGGACGTGGACATACAGAACAGAATGTACCGCACAGCGCAAAACAACAGGGGAGGATCAATTATTCCCATGACCACCGCAGTATCCAAGCGCATCCTCGCGGCCATACTCGCGTCCGCGATGATGATACCTCTCGCCGCCTGCGGCGAGAGCGGAAAAGACACCCCCGCCTCGACCACGGCGGCGCAGGAGCAGGGCGAGATCACCGAAACCGCAGAAGAGACCGAGCCCGACAAGTTCGCCGGCGTCGATCTCGGCGGCGTCGAGATCCGCATCCAGACCTCCATCGACGACGACGACTCGACCAACGCCAACTTCCTCATCGAGGGAACCGGCGCCGAGAACGGCGACGTCGTAAACGACTCGGTCTACAAGCGCAACGTCGATATCGAGGACCTTCTGAACGTCAAGCTCACCTTCATCGAGTCTGACGAGACCTACTCCACGGCGCAGTCGGCTGTAAAGAAGATAATCATGTCGGGCGAAGACGCCTACGACATCATCATCCAGGACCTTCTCGCCCTCGGCCCGCTCGCCATCGAGGGAATGTTCCTCAACGTCGCCGATCAGCCGGTCATCGACTTCTCGCAGCCCTACTGGTGGACCGAGTACATGGCCGACCTTTCGCTCGGCAACGGCACCGCCATGTACATCATGGCCGGCGACTTCTTCGCCGACATCCTCTGCTCGGCCCACTGCCTGTACCTGAACAAGCAGCAGCTCGAGAACCTCACCGGCAACCCGGACGAGATCTACGCCAAGGTGCTCGACGGCACATGGACTGCCGACGAATTCCTTAAATACATCCAGATGGCCTATCAGGACCTCAACGGCGACAGCCAGGTCAACGATGGCGATAACTTCGGCTACATCTGCATCGGCATGTGGGGCTCGGCCATCCCGATGTACATCTGCGGCGACCTCAACTTCGTCACCCGCGACGAGGACGGCGTCCCGACCTACACCCTCCAGGACGACCCGCGCGCCGCTCAGACGCTCGAAATGCTCAACCGCCTCTACTATGACAGCGCCGTCAACACCAAGATAAGCGATATCCCGAGCCTGCGCTCCACCTTCGGAGCCGGACAGGCCCTCTTCTGCGGCTATCAGCGCGTCGGCGACTTCCAGAACTTCCGCGATCTCACCTTCGACGTCGGCATCGTGCCGTATCCGAAGCTCGACCTCCAGCAGGAGAACTACGTCACCTCGACGCACGACACATCCGAAGCCGGCGTCATCCCGGTGACCTGCACCAAGCTCGACACCACCGCCACCGTCATCGAAGCCCTCTGCCGCGAGACGCACAAGACGGTCATCCCGGCCTACTACGAGACCGCCCTTAAGGTCAAGTACGCCCGCGACGACATCACGAGCCAGATGCTCGACATCATCCACGACAACCTCCGCGTCGCCTTCCCGATCGCCTACAATACCGCCCTCGGCTCCAACCTCCTCAGCAACACCTTCCAGGTCCCGCTGTCGAAGAACAGCTCCGACTTCGCCTCCACCATGGCGAAGGTAGCCCCAAAGGCCCAGGCCAAGCTCGAGCAGATGATCGAAGCGTATAACGAGAATGTAGGGTAATAGAAGCGAATATCATACCGAAGCCCGATGAAGGGCTTCGGTTTTTTTATGGCGAGGGGGGGGGAAGCCAGAGTACCCTCATCCGAACGTCAGACGTGTGAAAACCGATAGCCCTCGTAATGCCCTCATCTGTCAAGCGGCAAAGCCGCTTGACACAGCTTCCTTGAATAAGCCTTCGGCTTATTCGTGGGGAAGGCTCTAAGATGAAGATTTACTGCGTAAATTTTCAATCAGTGTTGCCGCAGAGCGGCAACAAGTCGCGCTCCGCGCGAAGTTTAGAAGCGGCTGAGTCATTTGTTCGAGGCGAAGCCTCGAACATTGATTGAAGACTGCGAAGCAGTCTTCCTTATGGGTAGCTTCCCCCGAGGGGGAAGCTGGCAGTCGCGCGAAGCGCGGCTGACTGATGAGGGCAGAACGAAGGGGGAGTAAACCCTCCACTGTCATGCGTCTGCGACGCATGACATCTCCCCCCAAAGGGGGAATGAACTTTGGATAAGCCTTCGGCTTATCCTAGGAAAGTTGCTCCGCAACTTTCCAATCAGTGTTGCCGCAAGCGGCAACAAGTCGCGCTCCGCGCGAAGTTTATCCCCTGTCGGAAAACAGCCTCGACCGCGATATGGCGTCCGATTTCAGCATCCTCCCGCTCCCGAAATACGACGAGTCGCAGCCGGCATACTGCTCATACACCAGCAACGTCATATTCACGATGCTCCCCGCCTACATCGAAAACGCCATAATGAAAACGACCGAGTAAAGCCGCGGCATGATGCCGATAAATACGAAAAAAGCCGGACATCCGGCTTGAATTGACCCCCAAAAGCTAGACAAACATTTAAAAGATAATTTATGCAAAGCGACTAAGAGAAAACTTGGTCGCTTTTGTTATGCAGCAACGAGCCTGTATTCAACAGGCGACATACCATCAAGGTTAAACGCCTTTGTTCTTTTAATCGTCAGCTTCATCTGACAGACAGTCCTTTATAAGCTCTTCGACACTGTGAAATTCCTTCGCCTTCACCTTGCCGGACGAAATATCTCTCGCCTCTTTTATCGCTTCAAGAGTTTCGTCATTCAGGTCGTCTTCGTCCTCTATCAGCGGGATATCGCGATACTTGGCTATCTTTCTGAAGTAAAGGTTCAGCGCGTCGGTCATATCGATCCCGATTTCTTTCAGCGCATCGTCAGCCTCATTCATCGCGTTGATATCGAGCCTGTTTAAAACACTGACTATATCAGACATTGTCTTTTCCTCCCCGAAGATCCGTTTATTTATTCCCGCCGAGCAGATCACTGAACATCTCGTCTACGTCGCTGTAAGCTTTTCTTCTTCCCCGACTTTATATCCTAAAGCTTGCGGAAGGCATCCTCCGATTCTGGGCTGAGCTTAAGCTCCGCATCGTGTTCCTCCCGGTCGCTTATCGTTTTCCCGATAAGACCGGCTAAAGCCTCTGTCAAAGTGACACCCTCTTCCTCGCAGAGCGCCTGAAACCTGCCGAGGATTTCTTCATCTATCCCGGTGATCGTGTAATTCACCTTCGCCGTAAGCTGTCCTTTTCATATATTTGGAATTGCTGCGTTGATTCCGCTGTTTTCCAATCTGATTCTATTCCAGTCCAAGCTCTTTTATATCGACATATTCGCCGCGGCGGTATTCTTCCATCGCTTTCTCGCAGTCTTCAAGATCCTGAGGCGTAAGAATATCGTCGGGATCAACGGAAACGAAGCGCATGATAACTTCAAGTATCGTCCCGATATCCTTATCGGAAACAAGACTGAGGGCACGCATCGCCTGTTCTCTTTGGCTCATATCAGAAACCTCCTTTATAGGCGTCCCCACGTGGGGATATCTTTGTGACATAAATAGTATTCGATTCAGGATATGTAAAAATCACACGATAACCTCCGACTCTCAATCTCAGAAATATTGTCCCTGTCAGAGGTTTTATATCGCCTTCCGGTATGCCCTCAACTGCGGCGATTATGCGCCGGTTCGTTTTACCGTCCATACTCTTCAATGCCTTTTGCGCATCTTTTGAAAATCGTATTGTCATTAAAATTACCTTACCGAATTTTCAGACACAATAGAACATAGAAATATGTATTATACAAAAAGAATCAACAATACCCTCATATGTCCAGATTCGCCGCGTATCTCGCGTTCGTCTCGATGAACTCGCGCCTCGGCTCGACGCGGTCGCCCATCAGCAGGCTGAACGCCTGATCGCAGGCGATGGCGTCCTCCATGTCCACCTTGAGCAGGATGCGCTTGTCGGGATCCATAGTCGTGTCCCACAGCTGCTCGGGATCCATCTCGCCGAGACCCTTGTAGCGCTCGGCCTCGGCGTTTTTGCCGAGCTCGCGCAGATAGACGTCGCGCTCCTCGTCGGAGAAGGCGTAGCGTATCTCCTTGCCCTTCCAGACGCGGTAGAGCGGCGGCTGAGCCAGGAAGACGTGCCCGTCCTCGATCAGCTTCTTCATATGGCGGAAGAAGAAGGTCAGGAGCAGTATGCGGATGTGGCTTCCGTCGACATCGGCATCGGCCATGATGATGATCTTGCCGTAGCGGAGCTTCTTTATGTCGAACTCGTCGCCGACGCCGCAGCCGAGGCTCTGGATGATCGGAACTATCGACTGGGTGGAGTAGACCCTGTCCAGACGCGCCTTCTCGACGTTCAGGATCTTGCCGCGGAGAGGCAGTATCGCCTGGAAGCGGCTGTCGCGGCCGTCCTTCGCCGAGCCGCCGGCCGAGTTGCCCTCGACGATGTAAAGCTCGGTGACGTCGACGCGCTTCTCGCGGCAGTCCCAGAGCCGCCCGGGCAGCGAGCTGCCCTCGAGCACGTTCTTGCGCCTCGTCAGCTCGCGCGCCTTCTTCGCCGCCTCGCGGGCGCGGGACGCGGCGAGGGCCTTGTCGAGAATCGCCCTGACGACAGCTGGGTTCTCCTCGAAATACTCTGACAGCTTCGCCGTGACGGCGCTGTCGACGAAGGAGCGGATGTCGCTGTTACCAAGCTTCGCCTTCGTCTGGCCCTCGAACTGCGGATCGGCCAGCTTGACCGACACGACGCAGCAGAGCCCCTCGCGGCAGTCCTCGCCGGTCAGCTTGTCGTCGCCCTTGAGGATGCCGAGCTTGATACCGTAGGAGTTGAGCACCTTCGTCAGAGCCGTCTTGAAGCCGACCTCGTGCGTGCCGCCCTCCGGCGTCACTATGTTGTTGGCGAAGGTCATCAGCGTCTCGTTGTAGGTGTCGTTGTACTGGAGCGCGATCTCGGCGGTCGCCGCGCCGATGTCGCGGCCGTTGACGATGATCCCGGCCGGGCGCTGCGCCTTGATGTCGATGATCTGATCGTGGATCATGTTGGCGTGCTTGCCGGCGTTGAGATACTCCACGAACTGCGTCACGCCGCCCTCGTAGTAAAGGTCGTCGGTGCGCGGCGTCCAGCTCTCGTCGGCGTCCGAAGGTCTCCGCTCGTCGCGCACGACGATGCGCACTCCGGCGTTGAGGAAGGCCTGCTCGCGCATGCGGTTCAGGATGGTCTCGTAGTCGAAAACGGTCTCCTCGAAGATCTCGTGATCGGGGAAGAAGCGGACGGTAAGACCGTGCCTGTCGGTCGGGCCGAGATCGGCGAAGGAGGTCTTCACCTTGCCGCGGGCGAACGACTGCGAGTACATCCTGCCCTCGTAGCAGTCCTCGTACTCAAGCCATTCGGACAGGGCGTTGACGACCGAAGCGCCGACGCCGTGCAGACCGCCGGAGAAGGTATAACCGCCGCCGCCGAACTTGCCTCCGGCGTGCAGGACGGTGAAAACGACCTCGGGAGTCGGTATGCCCATCTTGTGATGCATGGCGGCCGGTATGCCGCGCCCGTCGTCGCTCACCTCGACCGAGCCGTCGGCGCGCAGGGTGACGGTAATGAGCCCGCACGCCCCGGCCATAGCCTCGTCGATGGAGTTGTCGACTATCTCATAGATAAGATGATGCAGCCCGCGCACCGATGTCGAGCCGATATACATTCCCGGCCGCTTGCGCACGGCCTCCAGACCTTCGAGTACCTGAATATTGTTTTCGTCGTAGGAGTTCATAGAGATATTATGCCTTGAAATGTTTGTGTCGAATGGGATCGCCGGATTATTCATTCCCGGCGGCGGATCAGACTGCCGGTTTATCGTTCTTCATTTTCTTCTCGTATTCGCTCACAGGGTGATTTATGCAGTGTCTGACAGCGTTTTCGTTTTTCATTGCGTTCCACCGTATATGCCGGTAATATTGTCCATATACTTCACTGTTCCTCTGCCGCTTTCCTCATCCTCCCCGCGAGCGTTTCGCTTGAGAGCTGAGTGAAGAAAACACGGTCGCCGCGCGTGAGGACAAAGCCCTTCGGCAGCTCGCTCGAAACGGCCTGAGACACGCCGTTATGCGCCGAAAGGAACCGCCGGGTATCGTCGGAGAGGGTCGACGTGTCGAGATCAAAGATGCCGACGATGTCCGCAGTACTAAGAAGGGTGTTTTCACCTAAGTAGAGGTAGGGAGTTTTGTTGGAACGGCGTTTCATTGGAGATGTGGGGGAGGGGGGGAAAAATCGACGTGACGAGGGATTTTTACAAATGAGGGGGAGGGACTTACGTTGCGGTCGTTATACCCTCCACTGTCAGTCGGCTTTGCCGACTGACATCTCCCCCCGGAGGGGGGAAGAACTTGATAGGAAAGTTGCTCCGCAACTTTCAATCAGTGTTCCGCTGCGCGGAACGGGCCCTCATCAGTCGGTCAGCGTAGCTGACCGACAGCTTCCCCCGGAGGGGGAAGCC
>CAMJPL010000058.1 GCA_946407735.1 uncultured Clostridia bacterium | reverse complement strand
TCCGTTCACTTCTTAAGGCCGGCATAGAGATATTCCCCGAAAGAGCCAAAGAGCTCACGGAATATCTGACTCATCTGGCACCATACGTGACGGCTGAGCTGCTTGACGACGAGCTGGACAAGAATGGAGCTCTTGCGTACGGTATCGGAAAGGGCGAAAAGCCGTCCTGCGGAAATGTCCTCTCTGTCGGGATTAAGGGCGGCGAGAAGCTGAGAAAAACCTTCGGCAATCCCGAGCATGATTATTACGGCTTTCCTGACACCGAGATGGCTCCTCTATATCCGGCCGGACTTGTCGGGATCAAGGACAAAGACAGCGAGCTGTACAAACTCATAAAAAACAGCATCCTTCTTCATCATCACGCCATCCATGACGCCGACAGTCCGGAACATGGATCTACCTGTATGGGGTGGTGTATGATGCCGGTTTATCTGGCACGTATGGGCATGGGATACAAACTGTGGAATCATCTTTCAGACACGGTATCGACATGGATCATATTTCCGCAAGGCTTCGGAGCCTATACTCCGACAGACATCGATCAGGATATCCGCAAGCGCAACAGTGTTATCTCAGGCGGATATACGTACCGAAGCTTCGCTTGGCGATTCCGGCATTTCGACTATGAAACACTGCCGATCTGCGCCTACGCCGTAACCGAAGCGCTTATTCAAAGCTATGACGGTATCATACGTCTTTTCCCTGCAGTTAAACCATATGAGCGCTATTCCTTCTCGCTTTATGCCGCCGGAGGTTTCAGGGTAAGTGCAATATATGACAAAGGCATGATACACGCCTCGATATCAAGCCTGAGAGGAGGTATTCTCAGACTTGCCATCGACAATGCCATAATTGATCCTGTCTTTGAGTGCTCCGGTGAATACACCTTCATCAATGGAACGTTTGAGACGTCTATGAAGACAGGTGAGTATGTAATTGTCAAAACAAAAGGATACGAGCCGTCTGTTGTCGTGAGCGATTCAGAAAACACCGACGCGAAACACCTCGGTCACGCTGTTCTCGGCGGCGAAAAGGAGTTCTGAGATGCCGATAAACATAATTTACGACGATTGTCCGTCTTCCGATTGGGCCGACTGCTTTCCTCTTGGCAACGGAAGGATCGGAGCAATGGTCAGAGGAGGTGCTGATAGTGAGATCATCTCATTCAATCATGATCTTCTATGGAGGGCGGCGTATAGCGGACCATATTACCGTACACATCGTGATATAGATGAGATCAAACGCCTTTGCTTAAACGGAAAATACAATGATGCCGATCATCTGCTGAAAAAAACTCTGCCTGATCAGAGTGGCGTATATATCAACCCATTCGTCCCTTTCTGTGACCTCTACATTTCACTGCTGAAAAAAGAAGGAGAAATATCAGATTACAGACGATCGCTTGATATCGAGCACGGCATAGCGTTTACTGAATATTCATTAAACGGAGTACATTATTCCAGGGAATGCTTCTGTTCCCTGAAATACGGCATTTTTGCGATGAAGATCTCATCTTTATCACCGGTATCTCTCTGTGGGGAATTATCACTTTCAAGGATCACCGATGCGGAATGTGATGTGACCGGTGAAGCGGAATACAGGAAAATGGCTTTCAACGGCCGATTCAGCGAGGGACGCCGGTTTTCAGCCGTTGTAAAATTAATCAACCGCGGCGGCAGGACGCTTGTCGGACGGCGGTCATATTCGGACAGTCGCGGTGATATTCCGCCGGATATGCGGCATTTCGGGTTAGGGTATGTTTTCGACCGTGACAGAGAGATCGATCCGGATAAGGGGACATCACTCATTTTTGACAGCTGCGACGAGCTGATAGTCCTCGCAGCCCTCTCTACAGACTCCGAATCCGACGATCCCCATAAGTTCTGCGAGACAATACTCGATGGTGCTTCGGATTATGAGACAATAAAACATGATCATGAGAAATATTTTTCATCTGTTTTTAATCGTACCAGACTAGATCTCAACACTGATTCCTGCTGCATAAGCTTCAGAGAAAGCATCGACAGGCTGAGACATGGAAATCCTATAGATAACATGCTTGTTGAGGCCGGATACAACATGTCAAGGTATCTTATGATATCTTCAGGCATGCCGCAGCCGGATGGGAGAACAGAGAAAGCGCCGATCAATCTTCAGGGGCTGTGGTGCCGGGACACGCGTCCGGCATGGGAAAGCGATTACCATCTTGATTTGAATATACAGATGTGTTACTGGCCGGTTGCAGCGGCCGGTTTGCCTGAATGGTATGAGCCTTATATAAGCTGGCTTGAACGTCTTCTCCCTTCAGCTAAATGCTGTGCAGCCGGTTTATACGGCTGCAATGGTGCGGCTTACAACGGTTGCTGTGACCCATGGACGCTCGGGGGTACGGATACTGTTGGATTTGGATTTCTCGGAGCCGGACCATGGCTTATGCAGATGCTGTGGATATGGTATGAGCACTACCCTTCGCCGGCTCTTCTCAAAAGGATATACAGCCTTATGGAGCCTGTCGCCGTATTCTGCCGTGAAATGCTGACTGAGGACTGCAGCGGACGTCTCACATATCCTTTCGGCTCATCTCCCGAAATGGCTGTCAGGGATAAAACAGGCCTCACATGGATCGCCTCCGCGTCTGTGTGTGATATCACCCTGACGAAGGAACTGTTCGCACACATGGCGGCAGCCGAAAGGACGCTCGGATCTGACAGCGGATATGATTACACCGCTGCTGCCGAGCGTATAGTCTCTCCCATTCGGGACGGAGAAATCGGTGAATGGACAAAAGAGCACGAGGAGGCCGAGCCGGGTCACCGTCACCGTTCGCCATTTATCTGTTTTTGCCCCGGAAGCTCTATCAGCTTTAAGGACGATCCGACACTGACTTCCTCACTGAAAAAGCTGTTTTTGAAGAGAACATCAGCCGGTAATAATATGTCGACTTCGTTTTCATATGTGTGGGACGCTCAAATTCTTGCACGTCTCCATGAAGCTGAAGACTCGGCAGAAAAGCTGAGGGACCTATTCAGAATACACCTGCTGCCGGGAGGCATGATGACCACAAATGATCATTCGGGCGAAGGAGGTATAGGCTGGTTCGAAGGAGTAAAGGTCGTTCAGGCAGACGCGTCTATGGGACTTATATCTTCTGTTACCGAAATGATCTGTCAGGATAACAACGGATATATCGAGGTGCTCCCTGCTCTGCCTAAGTATATGAGCAATGGTAAAATAACCGGTCTGCACTGCCGTGGCGGTTTTACCGCGGATATGGAATGGAAAAACGGCGATCTGAAAAATCTCAGGATAACTTCGGAAAATGGGGGCCGTTTGTCGATAATGATATCCGGCGAAATTAAAACGATCGACATTAAGCCGGAAGAGAGTTTTGTATATACAGCGGCGGAATAAACGTTTTAGCCATATAAATAGGAGGCTGTCATGAAAAACAAGCTCACAACTGTATCAGCTATAATATCGGTGCTGATATTGATATGCTCTTGCGGGGCACAAGATCTTTCCGATATGAATCAGGATGTAAATCCAGTTCAAACAACAAATACGTCTGACGATGAGGTGGTTACAACATCTGATCCGCTTGATTTCCTTCCGGAAGATTATAATCTCGGAGGTGAAAAAATAACCATTCTCTACGGTCAAAATGTCATGCATGATGTAGGAGTTGAAAATGAGGTCACATATGGCATCGGTGACTTTGAACAGGGTGATATAATCGCAGATGCGGTCTATCGAAGAACAAAAATAGCGGAAGAAAGACTAGGCTGCGAGATTGTCAGCCCGATGGTTGATTGGGACAACGGCACAAATAAGGCGATGAAAGAAAACGCACTTTCCGGAGATTCCGCATACACCGCGGTGATCGCACGCGTTTATACTCTCGGAAATATGATAAAATCCGGATATCTTGCCGATCTGAGAAGTATTTCGAGTCTCAATCTCGATAATTTCTGGTGGGACAGAAACGTGAATACCGGATGTAATATAATGGGACGGCAGTATATAGCCACCGGCGACATCAACTATTATGACGATTACTCGATAACCTGCATGGCATTCAACAAAAACCGCTTTGATGACAGAGGCATTGTTTATCCTTATGATTTGGTAAGGGATGGAAAATGGACATTTGATGAGTTTTATAAAACCATAAACGATACCGCAGCTGATCTCGACGGTAACGGTATATTCGACGAAAACGATTTTTATGGGTATGTAGCCAACGCAGGATTCCTTTCATCAACACTGATAGATTTCGGAGAAGGTCTGGTAATAGAGGACGGGAACGGAAACGTGATACTGAACAGATCCGAGAGTATAGTGACAAAAGCGCAGACTGTCGCGGATAAGCTTCTTTCTAACGATTCCTTCCTTGTTGAGGAACGCAGGCTCGGCTACGACAAGGGTGATACAATATTCCCAAACGGACAGGCTCTTATGAGTGGAATACTGATCGGCTCAGTCACTTCTTTCAGACAGAATATGGATGACGATTTCGGCGTCCTCCCTAACCCGAAATGGAATGAGGAACAAGATGGCTACAAGGTTACGATATCCCAGCATTGGTCATCCTGTGTGGCTGTTCCGTCAAATGCCGATACAGATAAGGCGGGATATATACTTGAAACCCTCGGAGCGCTTTCTTACGACACAGTGACCTCTGCCGTCGTCGAGCAGACAGTCAAGACAAAATCAAGCCGCGACGAAGAATCTGTCGATATGCTGGATATTATATTTAAATCCAAGACGGTGGATATGGCCTTAATATTCGATGACTGGGGGATATACAATCTTTGGATGAGCATGACTAAGGATACCGATCCGAAAATCGTATCGACGCTTGAAAAATCAGAAAAAAGCACCAACAATAAGATAGCCAAGTTTATCGAAGCTGTCAACGGATTATAACCGTGTTTATATGTAAAAATCCGAATACTAAAAAGGCTATCCGCGAGACGAGAAACCTTCGAGCGGGTAGTCTTTATAATTATTTGAAATTAGTATCAATGACGAAGAGCCAATATGCTGTTATGGTGGCATTCATAAGTGAAATTGTGTGTGCTTTTTTCACCGAACATAAGTGCTCTGTTCGAAATTTTCTGTAAACCAGACAATACTGCATAAAATAATTACCATACCTCCCATTTTTATATCCCGTTAAGCATAAACAATGCGCATTCCTGTTGATGTAAGCTGATATTGATTCCCTTAACAACGCCATTTTCTCTCAAGATAATCGGCCTGTCCCCGTAAAGTGTTTCTATTCCGGTTATCCCATCTATATTGAACAGTATCTCATACTCCCAGCGTCGGTCTTTGTCTGCAAGATCATAATCAGAGTAATCTATCGCAAAGCTGTCACTTCTGTCAATCGGTTCAGACTGTGACACTGTTTATCAGGCTGAAACTGTTTATGAACTGGAAATACTTGATAAACCGCTTATCGCAACAATTGAACTCGGGACCGGGCATCCAAAACACGGGATAAAAGCAGCGGGTAAAACATATGGTATTTTCGGAAAGGACGATCTCAGGTTTTCTGAAATAAAAACAGTACCGGCAAAATAACAAAAAGCAGGCCTTGAAAAAAGCGAGGTCTGCTTTTTTTTGAGATCGCGTATCAGCGATAGTGAATACACAGTTTCATGTCAATTATATAACAGCAGCAAACTGTTTGCGCCGGTATGTCTTCTTCACTTTATCCCGCTCTCAAAGAAGGCCCTTCAAGGGATTTACCGACGGATCGACGGAAATCGTCCCGTTCTTTGGATTTGATGGGTTTCTGTCGTCCCATGACGGGCGGTTCCATGGACTTTGAGATATCTCGCTCTGATAATCTTCAGGGCTCTCGTCATCAGGATGACGCAGGAACTTTTCTTCCGGGTGTTCAGAAAGCGAGGCACGGCTGCCGTCGTCCTTCCAGTATTCCTCGAGGTCGATCTGCCAGGCTATGCGCGTGTTCCAGTCGGCGAAGGGCTTGTTTTTATCACCGCGGCCTTGAGCAAAATCTTTCAGGTAGGTATTTTTGTGGAAAGCGGGGATCGCGTAGAGCTCCCGGGCATAACCCCAGATGTTTTTGTAATCGACGATCCTGTGTTTGACCGGACCGACGTTGCGGAAATAGCTCAGATCCCAGCGCGCGAGCGTAACGAAGAAACGTATATCGGCGTCAGTAACATAGTCGCCGAACAGGAAGCGATTCTCTGACAAGCGGGTTTCCAATTTGTCAAGCGAAGTGTAAAAGTCATCGAAAGCCTCCGCATATGCTTCGTACGACTGGCAGAAGGCCATCCGGTAATGACCGTTATTGACATGCGGGAAGAGCCAGTCATTGAATTCGTCTATGACTTTGCGATATTTTTTGGGGTAAAGATCGGGAGCATCCTTGGGCTGGAATTTTCTGAACTGCACCTCGATGTAGTTCGAAAGACGATGATAATCGTTGTTTACAGCGATCTTCTTCTCTATATCGACAAGCGTCGGCGTGGTCGCGCGGCCATGATACCCGGGATCCGCTCTTTTGTAGAACTCGCTCAGAAAATACGCGCCGGTGATCGGATCTTTGTGACCTTCGTGATGTCCGAATCCCCAGCCGTACTTGTTCGTCACTCCGGTATGACTTATCAATTCATCGCTGATGACATCCTGAAGCCCCAGAAGATCGCGCGCAATTACCGGGCGGTTGGACCAGTTGCAGCCTTTCGCCCAGAAGATGCGGTATCTGCCGGCTTCAGCCTTCCACTCTCCTTCTCCGTCTCCGAAAGGAACGGTAAAGGCGTTTGCCTGACGCACAAAGGCTCCGCGCTCGTCTATCTCGTCCCTTGTCTCGCGTGGGCGCGGTTTTGCGCCGACCTCCTGAGCGTGCTGCTCGGCTTCCTCATCCGTATATGAGGCGAGATTCTTTTCTTCCTCGATCTTCGCCTGATGAGCGCTGATATCGCATAAATCTGCCATTTTTGTATTCTCCTTTTTCTCTATGATGAATTATGGTCTATTTTTATTCTCACTGTCTGTCAGAGCAGACCTTTGAGCGGATTGATCTCCGGATCGACGGATATGTAATTGTTCGCCGGAGAGGAGGGATCGCGAGCTTCCCACGCCTGACGGTTCCAACGGCAGAAGGATATCTCGCTCTGATAATCTTCAGGAGTCTCGTCCTCGGGATGACTCAGGAATATCTGATCCGGATGAGAAGACAGCTCCGCACGCCTCCCGTCGTCCTTCCAGTATTCCTCAAGGTCGATCTGCGTCGCTATGCGGGAATTCCAGTCGGCGAACAGCTTATCCCTGTCCCCGTCACGCCCCTTGGCAAAATCCCTGAGATATGTGTTGTCACGGAACGCCGGTATCGCGTAGAGCTCACGGGCATAGCCCCAGATGTTCTCATAATCGACTATGCGGTGTTTGACCGGACCAAGCTTGCGGAAGTAGCTCAGATCCCACCTCGCCAGCGTGACGAAGAACCTGATATCGCTGTCGGTCACATAGTCGCCGAACAGGAATCGGTTTTCGGAAAGCCTTTTCTCGAGCTTGTCCATAGAGGCGTAAAAGTCATCAAACGCTTCGGAGTACGCTGTCCATGACTGACAGAACCCCATCCGGTATCCTCCGTTGTTGACATGCGGAAATAGCCAGTCGTTGAAATCATCTATGACGCCTCGATATTTCTTGGGGTAAAGATCGGGAGCATCCTTGGGCTGGAATTTCCTGAACTGCACCTCGATGTAGTTCGACATCCTGTGGTAGTCGCTGTTAACCGTCTTATGCCCATTTATATCTACCAAAGCCGGGGTAGTCGCACGTCCTTTATATTCCGGATCCCCGTTTTTGTAGAACTCGCTGATGAAATAGGCTCCCGATACGGGATCGCGGTGATCGGGAAACTGAGAGAACCCCTTGCCGTAGATGTTGGTCTCGCCTGTAAAATATACCAGCTCGTCCCCGATGACATCTTTAAGTCCAAGAAGATCACGCGCGATCACGGGACGGTTTGACCAGTTGCAGCCTTTGCCCCATATGATGCGGTAACGCCCGGCCTCGGCTTTGAGATCTCCTTCCTTATTACCGAACGGAGTGATAAAGTGGTTTTTCTGCCGTATAAAGGCGCCCCTTTCGTCTATCTCGTTCAGCGTCTCCGCGGGACGGGCTTTGATGCCCGCTTCCGCCGCATGCCGGGCGGCTTCTTCGTCTGTATATACGGTACTGTTTTCCGGAGCGGTCTGAGGCTTCCAGCCGCCGTCGTATTTATTATCCGCGCTCATTATTTCATTCTCCTTATCGTGTATCATATCGTGTAATCCGGCTGAGTCAGGAGCAGCATTTTAGCCAGGAATTCACGTGTCCGGGGATTCTGAGGATTGCCGAACACCTGCGAAGGAGGACCGTCTTCCACGATATGCCCCTTGTCTATGAATATCGCCCGGTTCGCCACATTCTGCACGAAAGACATCTCATGCGAGACGAGCAGCATGGTGTTGCCGTCATCGGCAAGTCGTTTTATCACTTCAAGCACTTCTCCAACCAGCTCGGGGTCAAGCGCCGAAGTCGGTTCGTCAAGCAAAAGCAATTCAGGCTTCATCGCGAGCGCTCTCGCTATCGCTACGCGCTGCTGCTGACCTCCGGACAGATGACGCGGATAGTGATTCGCCCACTTCACCATGCCGACGGTCTCAAGTTCCCTGAGCGCGATCTCCCTTGCTTCCTGTCTGCTTTTTTTCTGTACTACGATCAATCCTTCCTCGACGTTTTCAAGAGCGGTCTTTTTGTCGAAAAGATTGAATTTCTGGAACACCATACCGGTCTTCTGCCGCAGTTTCAGTGTATTCACCCTGTCGCGCCTGCTCAGATCAATTGTTTCCCCGTCTATCGTGATCGTCCCTTTTTCCGGCAGCTCAAGCTGATCAATACAGCGGAGAAACGTGGATTTGCCGGTGCCCGACGGACCGATGATGCCGATTACGTCTCCCCTGTTTATGGTAAGGTCGATATTATCCAGGACTAAATTTTTGTTGAAGGCTTTTGACAAACCTCTTATATCGATAGTTTCGATCATCACGCGCCTTCCTTTGTAACAACCGCGGTAACGGCGGGTTCACTCGATTCCGTCGACGGTTCGTAAAGCTCGACCTGATCCGGGATACTCGTCTTCCTCTCAAACAATTTTATCAGCTGTTCGATTATAACCGTGAGCACCCAGTAGATTATAGCGAGCGATACATATACCTCGAAATATCGGTAGCTGCGTCCGCTGAGGATCTTTCCCTGCGCCGTCATCTCGACCACGCCGCAGGTGAAAGCGAGCGATGTGCCCTTTATGGCGTTTATGAACGCGTTGCCGAGCGAAGGAAGCGCGACTGTCAAAGCTTCCGGGAGGATTATCCTTCTTAACGCCTGGCCGTATGTCATTCCCAGCGATTCCGCCGCTTCTATCTGTCCGGAATTGACTGACAGCAAGGCGGCGCGGATTATCTCGGCGTCAAAAGCCGACTGATTGATGGCGAGCGCGGCCATGGCATAGACTATCCCGGGAACGACAGCCACATTAAAATCGCTGCCTGTATGCCGGTTGATGAACTTGATGAACATCGGTATGCCGAAATAAGCTATATAAAGCTGCACAAGGATCGGAGTGCCGCGGACTATCGAGATGAATACCGTGGCTATCCTGTCCAGTACTCTCACTTTGCGTATCTTGACGATCGCTATGAGCGTACCGAGAAGAAACCCGAATACCGTTGAAAGGATCGCCAGCTCAAGCGTTATCGGAAGATACGCAAGGAGAGAAGGAATCTGTGTGAAAACAAGCTGAAAATCAAATAATTTCGCCATTATATTTATGTTCCTTTCGGATCAGATATCCGTGCTGCCCGACCGGCTGCCCGAAGTCATCCGATCCGGATCTGCTGATTCATATCAGTTCAAAGTTGACTCATACTGATCGAGAGGAGGCACAACATTTGATGAAAAGTATTCCTGAGACAGTCTTTCCAGAGTGCCGTCCTCGCGAAGCTCTTTAAGAACCGCGTTGATCTCGTCTCTGAGCTTCAGTCCCTTTTCATCCTTCGCGGTGAGGTAGTATGTATAGACCGAAGGCATGACTTCCTGCATAGCGGCGTCGGTAAGTTCATATACCGCAAGATCCTCAAGTCCGTAATCCTCCTTAATCTTCTTCACGATCGGGCTGTCGTCAAGAGTGAAGTCAAACTCACCGTCAATGATCTTTTGATAAGTCACGACGAATCCTCCAGCGCTTTCGATATATTCGACGGGGATCTGATTATCCGGGTTTTCCGCGTTATACTTTTCAATAACGCTTGTGAGCAGACCGGACGCGCTGAGCTGGATCCTGTATCCGCGGCTGGCCGCGTCAGCCAGGTCCTTCAGCGGCTCATCTCCCTTGCGCTGAATAAAGACCTTGTCTGTAAGCTTGTACGGATAGCTGTAATAGAAGGTCTCGGCACGCTCCGGACGATAGGCGAGATTATTGCAGGCAAGATCGAGGATCCCGCTGAGGACCGCTGTCTGATAGTCACTTGTCACGTTCCATTCAAGCTCGTATTGCGGGAGCTTATCGAATACGGCTTCAAGCACGGCCACATCATAGCCGACCGGCTTCTCGTTCTCATCGAGCGAAATGTACGGCGCCGGACCGCCGCTGGTTCCGACTTTTATGATGGTTTTGCCGTCAGCCGCTGCCGTGCCTGAATCTCCGCATCCTGAGAGAGCCGGTGCCAGCAGAGCCAATGAGATCATAGCGGATAACAGTTTTAAGGTCATCTTCTTCATGTTCTTTATCTCCTTTATATATTATGTCTTTTGTTAGGTCCGGATCAGTATCGCGCTTCGGGGATCCCGCTTTTTGATTCGGTGTATATATTATACACCAATCAACATAGTATGTCAATATCTAAATAACGATAGCGGGATATAGGCTGAGGCTATCGGAGGTTTTTTATCCTATGTTTCGTCTCACACAGCGCTATTGCGCGTCAGCATATCATAAATAACGCAAAAAGAAAGACTGCGGAAAACAGCCTTTCTGATTTGTGATCATTATTACTTTAACGTGTCCCTCACCGCGCGCTTCAAAGATTCGAGAGCCTTTTCGAGCGTCGCCCTCGGGCAGGCATAAACAAGTCTTTGATATCCTCTTCCGGCTTCTCTGCCGAAAATCCGCCCGGCGTCGAGCCAGAGATTCGCCTTTTCAGTTACCAGGCGATCGAGCTCGCCGTCGCTCAGCCCAAGTCCTGAAAAGTCGAGCCATGCGAAATATGTTCCCTCACTGTTCGTCACAGAGATCATCGGAATCTCGTTTTCGAGAAATTGACGTATATAAGCTCGATTGTGATCAAGATATACGAGCAGCTCGCTCAGCCATTCCGCACCTCCCGCGTATGCCGCCTTGCAGGCAGCTATGCCGGCTTGATTGGGCTGCGAATATCCGAAGCGGTCGAGCTCAAGCTGAAACCTGCTTCTCAATTCGGGAGATGGTATGAAGATATTCGAAAGCTGCAGCCCGGCGGTATTGAAGGTCTTGGAAGGTGCTGTACAGATAACGCAGTTTTGAACAAGTGAAGGACAGGCGTCCGCGAAGATCGTATGACGGCTTCCCGGATAAACTATGTCACAGTGGATCTCATCGGAAACCACGGTCACTCCGTGCCTTTCGCAGATATCGCCCATAGTCTTCAGTTCTTCCCGCGTCCATACACGTCCCACAGGATTGTGAGGCGAACAGAGGATGAAAAGCCTGACGTTCTTCTTTACTATTACATCCTCGAAGCCGCCGAAGTCGATGACATACCGCGCTTTGTCGCGAACGAGCGGGCTTTCGGCAATTATTCTTCCATTGTCCCTGATCACACTGTAAAAGGGATAATAAACAGGAGGCTGTATGAGAACGGCGTCGCCGGGTTCGCTGAAAGCTCTTATTGCCAGCGCGAGTGACGGCACCACTCCCGGAGTCTTGATGAGCCATTCGGCTTCAGGCTTCCATCCGAACCTGCTTTTGAACCAATCCGCGACGATCCCGAAATAATCGTCTCCGGTATCACTGTATCCAAATATCCCGTGAACGGCAAGCCCCGATATCGCTTCTCTCACAGCAGGGGGTGACTGAAAATCCATGTCTGCCACCCACAAGGGCAGAACATCGGCCGGCCGCCCGCGCCGGACGGCAAAATCGTATTTAAGGGAATCAGTGCCTCTGCGGTCAACTGTTTTATCAAAATCAAAGCTCATACGCTTTACTCCAGTCCCTGAGCAAGGTCGGCGATCAGATCCTCCGGCGATTCGAGCCCGACAGAGAGTCTGAGCAGACATTCGGTTATCCCAAGCCGTCGGCGCGTCTCAGGAGGAACGTCCGTATGTGTCTGCGCTATCGGATATGTTATAAGGCTTTCCACGCCTCCGAGACTTTCGGCAAATGTGATGAGTTTGACCTTGCCGAGCAGCCTTTCGGCTGTCGTGCCCGAATCAACGGAAAAAGATATCATGCTTCCGGCTCCCCTCGCCTGAGCTCGGTTGACGTCATATCCGGGACTGTCAGGAAGTCCGACATAATAAACCTTTCTTACGCATGGCTGAGTTTTCAGCCATTCCGCTATGCGAACGGCGCTTTTCTGCTGACGCTCCATGCGTACGGCGAGAGTCTTGATGCCGCGCAGAACAAGCCATGAATCGAATGGACCGAGGACAGCTCCGGTCGTCTTCGACGTAAGTCTGAACTCGCCTGCAAGCTCCTTGTCTGCCGAACAGAGGAAACCGCAGACCGTGTCGTTGTGTCCGGCCAGAAACTTGGTGCCGCTGTGTATCACCACATCGGCTCCGAGCGCGATCGGATTCTGAAAATACGGCGACAGGAAGGTGTTGTCGACGATCAGCAGAGCGCCGTGCTCATGTGCGAGATGAGCGGCTTTTCTTATATCGGTGACGTGCATCATGGGATTGGACGGTGTCTCGATATATATGGCTTTGGTCTGCGGGGTCAACAGTTTTGCGGCTTCGGATAGATCACGGGTGTCCGAGTAATCGATGGTGATGCCGTTTTTCTCCAGAACCCTCGTGTTCAGTCTGACGACCCCGCCGTAGAGATCGTCCGAACAGAGGATGCGGTCACCCGGCCGAAAATGTTCGAAGCATGCCGCGACTGCCGCCATTCCGGAAGAGAAAGCTATCGAATCGAACGCCCCTTCAAGAGAGGAAACCATATTCTCCAGCTGTGATCTTGTCGGGTTGGATTCCCTGGAATAGTCAAATCCCGACTCATTGTGTCCGGTCTTGATGTGGGCGAAGGACGCCGACTGATAAATGGGCGTCGATATCGCGCGGAAGCTGTTTTCCGCGTTTTTTTCACCGCCATGAATACATCGTGTGTCAAAGGAATGGTTCATAGAATATAATCACCGCCGTCCGAATACATTTTTCATTGTTATAATTATATCACAGAACGGTTTTTATGTCTAATACCAAAAATGCATATCGGAATATAGACGGTAACTATAACGGTAAGCTGAAATCAGAAGGTATCCCCTTATACTCCGCAGTTGTCGAGATATTGTTCCAGTTTTTCTATGTATTTCCGGGCGATATCGCTCAGGATCAGATTTTTCTTTTTGATATATCCGATCTCCATCGCCTTGTCTCCTTCTTTATCACTGTCATATCTGAAAGGAACCGCGATATAGTCTCCGCCGTTCAATTCGTTGCAGATTATCCCGGAACATAAAGTATATCCGTTCAGACCGCGCATAAGATTGAGCATCGTCGCCCGATCATTCGCTTTGATCCTGCGCGGATAATCAGCCGTGGACAATATCTCCTCGGCGAAATAAAAGCTGCCGCCTGCCCCCTGCTCAAAACTGAGATTAGGGTATTCTGCGAGATCCTCAAATCCTATGCTCCCGCGCTCTGCGAGCGGATGTCCCTTCCACAGATAAACATATGCGTCACAGTCGACAAGATGAATGAATTCCAGTTCCTTCGACTTCAAAAGGCTGAGTATCACCTTTCGGTTGAAATCCGAGAGATACAATATACCGATTTCGGATTTCATCACCGCCACGTCGTCTATGACCTCGCCTGTTTTTGTTTCTCTGATTGCGAACTCGTATTCGTCTGTGCCGCATTCCTGCGCCATGTTTATAAAGGCCTGTGTCGCGAAACTGTAATGCTGGGTCGAGATGCCGAATTTGCGCTTGCGCCGATTATCGCTGCCGTAAGTTCTCATCAGCTGCTCGTACTGGTGCCAGACCTGACGGGCATAACCGAGAAACTCTTCACCTTCGGCTGTAGGAGTGACACCGCGCCCGCTTCGGTAAAACAGTTTTATACCCGCTTCCTTTTCAAGATCGTGTATAGCCGAGGTAAGCGAAGGCTGGGAAATGTAAAGTACTTCCGACGCCTTATTCATCGATCCGAGATCTGAGATCACGATAGCATAACGCATTTGCTGCAGAGTCATATCGTTCACCTTATTATCAACTTAGTATGTTGATATATTATATCAGAATCAAAGACATCAGTCAAGAGTGATATGGTGAATAATAGTATATCTGATGTTGTTCATATTATCCAAAGTTCGGTTAAAAATATAAATCAAACTTACAGAATATTTTAAAGAGACAAAAGAAACTTTCAACGGTCGAAAAGCCTTCCTTCAGATCCAACCTCTTGGCGAACACCCTTGGCGCTCTGCTATACCTTTCCCATTGCCTGGCGTGTTCGTGAATTATATTCGTCAGACTTCGCAAATGCCTGGCGCATTAATAAAAAAGGCGCCTCTGATCAGTGAAGTCGAACCCGAAATAATGGATAAATGGGCTTACAGACTGACCGGCAGCGTGATTTCTCCGCTGAATATGGCTGTATTTCCTCTAAATTCACTTCAGAGAACGGACAGGTGAAAAATATGGATGATCGGAAAAATATCAAATTGATTATTGACGATTATTTCAAAAAGCTTATACAGCCTGTCTCCGTGAAAGAGTATATATGATTAGAAAAAAACATAGTAAATACAGGGCATGCGGAACCTGTGACAGTATGGGGAGGTATCATTATTGAAGGCTATAACCAGTATGAGATATGTACGAAGCACTCTATACCTTTCTCTGTCCGGGAAATTGATTTCTTATGCCGTAACGAAGCTATATCATGGATCTGCACAAAACAGTTATGCCGAGAGGATATTTCATCCGAGATGAGAAAATACCTGATAGGAAAGCAGTATAACGCCGAAAAATTATCATCAAACAGAGCAAATATCAGATGGCTGAACCGATGCGATTCCTCAGACAACCAGATAGATAACACCGGCAGTTTTCACGAAACACTGCCAATCCGCCGTACAGCATCACGGCTATCATCCGAATATGCCAAGGCCCGAAGCACGATAGAAAAATACGGGATATACGCAAAAGCTATTGATAAACTGTCTGAGAACTCCCCTGATATATCATCAAAGATTCTTTCAGGACAGTATAAGATATCTCATGAGAATGTAGTTGAAATCTCCAAGCTTTCCCCGATCATGATCAGAAGGATGGAACGTAAACTCATGAATAATCCGGAACCGAAGTCAAAATACTACAACAGGAAAAAAATACTATCAGAAAAGTATTTAAATTCCTCTGAAAGCGAACAGGTGAATTCGGTAAAGGATATGCCTGTTTTTGACCCTGACGCGGATATAAACGGACTGACCCTTTCCATACCTTCATGGGCCAGTTCAATAGACAGAGTTTCCACCAAAACCAATCTGAGCATAATATCAAAACAAGCAAAAGACAGACTGATAAAAGAACTCAGATTATTAACAAATCGAATCAA
This sequence comes from uncultured Clostridia bacterium, assembly GCA_946407735.1. Taxonomy (GTDB): domain Bacteria; phylum Bacillota; class Clostridia; order Oscillospirales; family CAG-272; genus JAAZGC01. The sequence goes on along the minus strand of CAMJPL010000058.1, from coordinate 969 downwards.
CGAACTGATTTCTGCTGTGGGGGTGGACTAATGGAAGAATACAACCGTTTCGTTCCTGACGTGCATTTTGAGACAATACCGATTAAAAATCTAGTATCCAATCAGAAATACCAGAGAAATCTGTCACAAAGCCATATAGCAAAGGCGGCTGCGAACTTCGATATTTATCAGATAAATCCGGTAAAAGTAAGCCGCCGGGGATGGAAGAAACTATGTTTTCAACGGTCAGCATACAATAGAGATCATTGCCCTTGTATCAGGTTCACGTGACACTCCTGTGTGGTGTATGATATATGATGAACTCGTATATGAGCATGAGGCTGATATTTTTGCCAATCAGCAGAAATTTGTTAAGCCGCTTAGTTCGTATGAAGTATTTATAGCCAATCTGGAAGCAGGAAATGACGATCAGCTTATCATAAGAGATCTCGTCGAATCATACGGCCTAAAGATGAGTGCAAGCAGAGGGCCTTGTACCATTTGCGCGATTTCAACTATAGAACAGATATATCAGAAATACGGATATCACGGACTGAACCGTGTGTTGAGACTGATTGTAGGCACTTGGGAAGGCGACATAAACTCATTTTCTTCTAATATTCTCAATGCTGTTGCAAAGCTTATCTCTGTATTTGGCGACAAACTGAATGATGACATATTCAAAGAAAAAGTCGGGGCTGTTTCAGTGAAACAACTGACAAGAACAGCCAAGGAACGCCATGCCGGTTCAATGGGATTCGCGGAAGCCATGCTGATTGAATATAACGGAAAAAAGAAAAATGCCGAGCATCGTCTCTCAATAAATAAGCTTTATGCCCGCGAATCGTCGTTATTGGCAGATAATCATTCTGATAAGGGAATAGATGATAACGAAGGCGATTCTTCGGATTCCGATGTGTAAGTGTCATCATAGCATAAGTATTATAGAAATAATGTAATATATCAATTTTTAAAAAACAGACCTCACAA
>CAMJPL010000057.1 GCA_946407735.1 uncultured Clostridia bacterium | reverse complement strand
AGCCTGTACGATTTCAGATACGACGAGGACGATTTCTTCCGCATAAGGGAGGGACTCACGCCGGAGATCGTCGAGGAGATCTCCCGCGAGAAGGGCGACCCCGACTGGATGCGCGAATTCAGGCTGAAATCCCTCGCGCTTTACTACCGTCAGGACATTCCCGACTGGGGACCTTCGATAGAAGGCCTCGATATGGATCATATCGCCACATATGTCCGTCCGAACACCGAGATGAAGAACGACTGGGAATCGGTGCCGCAGGACATAAAGGACACCTTCGACAAGCTGGGCATACCGCAGGCCGAGCGCGCTTCGCTCGCCGGAGTCGGGGCACAGTACGACTCGGAGCTCGTCTATCACAACGTAAAGGACGAGGTCGAAAAGCAGGGAGTCATTTATACCGATTTTGAAAGCTCCCTGAAAGGCGAATACGCCGATATGGTGCGCGAGCACTTCATGAAGCTCATCCCGCCGACCGACCACAAATTCGCCGCCCTTCACGGCGCGGTATGGAGCGGCGGCTCCTTCGTCTACGTGCCGAAGGGCGTTAAGGTCTCGATACCGCTGCAGTCGTACTTCCGCCTCAACGCCAAGGGCGCCGGGCAGTTCGAGCATACCCTCATCATAGTCGACGATGAAGCTGACCTTCATTTCATCGAGGGCTGCTCGGCTCCGAAATACAACGTGGCGAACCTTCACGCCGGAGCCGTCGAGCTTTACGTCGGAAAGAACGCCCATCTGCGCTATTCGACGATCGAGAACTGGTCGAAGAATATGTACAACCTGAACACCAAGCGTGCCTTCCTCGAGGAGGGGGCCTCGGTGGAATGGGTCTCCGGCTCGTTCGGCTCGCACGTCGGGTATCTCTATCCCGCCACTATACTGAAGGGCGACAACTCGACCGCGTCGTTTACCGGCGTCACCTTCGCCGGAGCGGGTCAGAACCTCGACACAGGCGCGAGGATGGTGCATATCGGCAGGGGGACGTCGTCCGTCATCGACACAAAGTCGATATCCAAGAGCGGCGGGATCTCGACATACCGCAGCTCGGTCGAGGTAAGGGAGTCGGCTGTCGGCTCGAAGGTCTCGGTCAACTGCGCGTCGCTAATGCTCGACAGCGATTCGCGCTCGGACACCATCCCGGCGATGGATATACGCACGTCGCGCTGCGACGTCGGACACGAGGCGAAGATTGGCAGGATATCGGATCAGACGGTGTTTTACCTGATGAGCCGCGGTATCCCGGAGAACGAGGCAAGGGCCATGATAGTTTCCGGCTTCGCGTCCCCGGTATCGAAGGAGCTGCCCCTCGAGTACGCCGCCGAGATGAACAATCTCATCCGTCTCGAGATGGATGAGGGCTGACGGGAGGATGACAATGGAAAACACAACGATCAACCGCCTTCCCGTCAAGACGTGGAGATACCTCAAAATAAACCAGACCACGGCCGAGCTTCCCGACGCTTCGAGCGGATCGGCTGAGATAAGCTCCTTTTCCGGGATAACTGCCGAGACCGTCGATTTCGCCGACGAGCTCGGAAAAATCGCTTCGCGTATCGGCGATGTCCGGCGCGAGAGCTTTGTCGCCGGCAAGGAGCCGATATACTGCGCGCAGTCCCTTATAAGCGGCATGGGAGCAGACGCCGACGGATATCTCGCTCAGAGCGAGGCCTATTCGCTTCGGATAACTGCCGATGAAAGCTACGACTCCGGTAATACGGTCGATATCAGGGCTAAGGGAGTCTGCGCCCTGTTCATCAGAGCGGACGCCGGACAGAGGCTCAGGATCAGGATAGATGCCGACGAAGCGGATTTCCTTTCCATCAGGCTTATAGCCGGGAGCGGATCCGACACCGAGCTTCGGATATCTCATTTCGGCGGCGGAAGGAACAGCTTTTTCTGCGATATCGGCGGATATCTCGAAGCGGACGCCCGCATGGAGCTGCGCCAGATCGCACTCGACTCAAAGAAGATATTCCTCGGCACCGGGATAGAGCTCGCCGGAGACAGATCGGCGTTCGACGGCTCGCTCGCATATCTGCGCAGCGGAGGAGAGCTCGAGGATATAAACTACGATATAATCCAGCGCGGACGCGCGACCGAAAGCGTATATGACGTCAAGGGAGTTTTGTTCGCCGGCGGAGAGAAGACCCTTCGCGACACGATCGACTTCCGCCGCGGGGCGGCCGGATCGAAGGCCTCCGAGCAGGAGAACGTCCTTCTCGCCGAGTCCGACGAGAGCGGCATAATCAACCGCTCGATCCCGCTTATCCTCTGCGAGGAGGAGGACGTCGACGGCCGTCACGGAGCCGCGATAGGAAGAATGGATCCCGACGTGCTCGTCTATATGTCGTCCAGAGGCTTCGACGCCGAGGAGGCGAAAAAGCTCCTTATCCGCGGGCATATCGGCTCAGTCGCGAGAGCCGTAGGAGAGACGCAGGCGAGCCGTGCCGACGAGTATCTCGACCGCCTGCTGAAATGAACAAAAAAACGTCAGAGGCTATTTGATGTATGACAAACCTCTTTAAGAAGGATTTTCCGATACTCGGCGACGACAGATATATCTATTTCGACAACGCCGCCACCTCGCAGAGACCGCGTCAGGTGACGGAGGCGGTGAGGCGCTTCAACGACGAGACAAACTCCAATCCGCTGAGAGGACTTTATCAGTGGAGCGTCGAGGCGACCGACAGATACGAGGCGGCAAGACACCGCGTCGCCGGATTCATCGGCGCGAAGCACGACGAGGAGATAATCTTCACCCGCAACTCCACCGAGTCGCTGAATCTAATCGCGTACAGCTGGGCGCTCGACAATCTGACCGAAGGCGACAGGATTGTCATAACGGTGCTCGAGCATCACAGCGACATCCTTCCGTGGCAGATGGTATCGAAGAAGACCGGCGCCGTTCTCGATTATATCGAATGTGACGAAAAAGGCGGCATCTCCGACGGCGAGATAGAGAAAAAGATCGTCCCCGGCACGAAGCTCGTCTGCTGCATGGAGGTCTCGAACGTCCTCGGATGCCGTCTCCCGGTGGAAAAGATCACATCACGCGCCCATAACGTAGGAGCTGTCACCGTCGTCGACGCGGCTCAGTCAGTCCCTCACCGTCCCGTAAACGTAAGGGCTCTCGGCGCCGATTTTCTCGTCTTTTCCGGACATAAGCTGATGGCTCCGATGGGCATCGGAGTGCTTTACGCGAAGCTGTCGCTTCTTGAAAACATGACTCCCTTCCTTCGCGGCGGCGAGATGATCGAATCGGTCACAAGATACGGAGCCGTCTGGGCTCCGCTGCCGCAGAGGTTCGAGGCCGGTACCGTCAACGCCGCCGGAGCCGTGGGCCTTGCCGCGGCGATAGATTATCTTGAGGATATAGGCTTCGACACCGTCAGGGAAAGGGAGGAAAAGCTTGTCTCTCTCCTGCTCGACGGCATAAGATCGGTCCCGCACGCCGAGTTTTACGGCTCGGATGACCCGAAGGATCACGGCGGTATCGCGGCGTTCAATATAAAGGGCTGCCATCCGCACGACGTCGCCTCGATACTCGACACCGAGAACATCTGCATCAGGGCGGGGCATCACTGCGCTCAGCCGCTGCACGACCATCTCGGCCTCCAGTCGACGGCGAGGGCGAGCGTCTATTTCTACAACGACGAAAGCGAAGCGGAGCGCTTTATCGAGGCTTTGAAAAAGGTCAGAGGATGGCTTGGATATGGAGATTAAGGATATATACCGCGAGATAGTAAACGAGCACAACCTTCATCCGTCGCACAGGGGCGAGATGGAAAACCCGACGAAGGTCATGGCGGGAGTGAACCCGAGCTGCGGCGACAAGCTCACCCTGCAGTTCAGGATAAACGACGACGGCATCATCGAGGACGCCATGTACACCGGAAGCGGCTGCGCCGTCAGTCAGGCTTCCTGCGATATGATGCTCGATCTCGTGATCGGCAAAACCACCGGCGAGGCCGAGCGTCTGGCGAACATCTTCACCCGTATGATCAAGGGAGAGGCGTCGCCGGAGGAGCTTGAGGAGCTTGAGGAATCCGAGGCTCTCGAGGATATCGCTCACATGCCCGCGAGGGTCAAATGCGCCGTGCTTGGCTGGCATACGATGGAAAAGCTCGTCGACGGGGACTGATCAGGATCAGGCTTTATAATCCCGGTTTTACGGAGGGGCGGAGATATGGCATTCATACACGACAGATCGCTTGAAAAGACCGGATATCAGGAATCCGGTCATTATCACGGCAAAATAGACGTCGGCTGTGATTTCGTCATGGTGTACGGCACAGGAGCCGATATGCCGGAGAGGATAAAGGAATATAAGGATCAGGGCTATGTCGTGCACCTTATGACCGGCATCTCCTGGGGCGGATATCAGGATTACCTTTTCGGCCGCTGGGACGGAAGGGAGCATCTCGACGAGGGTCAGATCGACCGTAACGGAGCCGATATCAGCCACGGCAAGGATGTGCCGTATATGGTCCCCGCCGTCAGCTTCACCGACTATCTGACGGAAAAGCTCAGGCCCGCCGTCGATTCCGGCGTCGAGGCGATACACGTCGAGGAGCCCGAATTCTGGGACAGGGGCGGATATTCCGAGGCGTTCAAGCGCGAATACAGGATCTACTACGGCGAGCCGTGGCAGCCGCCGCACGAGTCGGCGGAAAACGCTTACAGATGCGCTCAGCTGAAATCGTATCTCTACCGCCGCGCGATAAGCCGCGTCTCGCAGTCGCTCAAGGAATACGCGATGACGCGGTACGGCAGGAGTCTCCGCTTCTATGTGCCGACGCATTCGCTGATAAACTACACGAGCTGGTCGATAGTCAGCCCCGAGGGCTCGCTCACCGACGTACCGACGCTCGACGGCTATATAGCCCAGATATGGACCGGCACCTCCCGCACGCCGAACTTTTATAAGGGAGTGAAGAAGGAGCGGACCTTCGAGACCGCCTATCTCGAGTACGGCGTGATGCAGGAGCTCGTCCGCGGGACCGGCAGACGGATGTGGTTCCTTCACGATCCCATCGAGGACAACCCGAGATACGGCTGGGACGATTATAAAAAGAACTATCTCATGACCGTCACAGCCTCGCTTCTTCACCCGAAGATAAATGACTATGAGATAACGCCGTGGCCCCGCCGAGTCTATAACGGCAGCTACCCGTCAGGCTCTCCCGACGCTATGCCTATACCCGGCGATTACGCCTCGCTCCTCTGCTCGCTCTATCAGACGCTCGGAGATATGCCGCTCGGCACCGAAAAGCCGAAGCGCAAAAACGGTGCTCCGAGGATAGGGGTGCTGATCTCGGACAGCAGCCTCTGGCAGAGGACCTACACCGACGACATGAAGGCGCATGACGATTCGCTCGCGGAGGACGATCCGGATGTCCGCGAGAGCTTCCGCGTGTCCGCCGCCTTCCCCGATTTCTACGGTCTCGCCATGCCGCTCGTAAAGCGCGGCGCGGCGGTGCGCCCGGTCGTTGCCGACAACGTCCGCCGATTCACCGGATATCTCGACGATTACGACGTCCTCGTCATGAGCTATGAGTTCATCAAGCCTCAGTTCCCGGACGTCAACAACGCGATAGACTCATGGGTGAGAGCCGGCGGCGCGCTGATATACGTCGGCGACGGCTCGGATCCGTACAACCGCATGCGCGCCTGGTGGAATCAGGGCATAAACAGCTATCCGACGCCGGCCGACCACCTGTTCTCGCTGCTCGGAGTGTCAAAGCGCCTGAGATCGGCCGAAAAAGAGCCGCAGGTGATAGGCGAGAAGGGAAGATTCTCGTATCTTAACGCGAAACCTTCCGCGATATGTCTCGATCCCGATCTGTGCGGCAGATATCTTGATCTTGTCTCCGACACCGCCTCGAGCGCCGGATTCAGCTTCAAAGCGAAGAAGACGCTCGAATGCCGCCGCGGGAGATATATCGTCGCCGCCCGCCCAGACGAGACTGATAGCGGCGCTTCGGCTGTTTACAGCGGAGTGTTCGCCGATATGTACACCCCGACGTTCGAGATAATCACTAAAAAGGTGCTCCGTCCGGGAGACAACACGCTCCTCTGCGATCTTTCGAAGATAGATGATGAGATCGACGGTGCCGCCGTGATCGGCACGAGCGCGAGGATCAGCTCGATGGAGTGGCAGGGGAGCCGCCTCGTCATAAGGTGCCGCGCCGCCGAGAATATAAGCGCTCATATCCGCCTGAAGCTGGCGGCCGAGATCGTCGGCGCCTCCTGCCGGTGGGAGACAGAGGATATCGGCGGGACGGTCCTGCTGTCCTTTGACGGAACGGCGAAGGATACCGAGATAACGGTAGAAATAAAGCGGTAAAAAAGAATAAAAAGATTTCCCGCGGCTCAAAGCCGCGGGAAACTTCGTTTTATAGGGATTTCTTTATCCCTGTCCGTCGAGATATTCGTCTATCGCTTTTTTCAGGGCTTCCTGTGCCGATCTGAGATCGGTGTCGAGCTGTACTGCGGCTCCCTCGAAGTGACCGCCTCCGCCGAGCTTTTCCATGATGAGCTGTACGTTCACGCTTCCGTCTGAACGGGCGGAGATATGGATGATCTTGCCGATGCGGCAGATCGCGAAGGAGGCTCTTATGCCCCTGATGCCGAGCAGACGGTCGGCGGATTTCGCGGCGGCGATCCTGTAAGCCGAAACGCTGGTCTCGGTCCCGAGCTTGGCTTTCAGCGTGTCATAATCGCTCTTCGCTATCGCGACGCAGCCGCGGTAGACAAATACGTTTGTCTCGAAGTCGGCCTCCGACGTGAAATCGGCCATGTCCGTCTTGAACAGCCCCTGCACCTCGCCGAGATCGGCGCCCTCCGAGCGGAGCCATAGAGCGGCGGAGAAGGTCCTGACGCCGACGTTTCTCGAGAACTGCTTGGTATCGACCAGTATTCCCGCCAGAAGGATCTCGGCTTCCTGCGGAGTCAGCGTCCCCGACGGAACTGAAAGCTCGAGTATCTCCGAGACGAGCTCGCAGGCCGAGCTGACGGTCGGCTCGATGTATGACATGGCGATGGCCTTCGCCGGTATCTCGTCGGACGCCGTCCTTCTGTGATGGTCGATTATGACGATCCTCGGGCAGTTCTTCGCAAGCTCGGGAGCCTCGAACTGCGTCGGATTGTTCACGTCGCAGATGACGAGCAGAGTCCCGGCTTCGATAAGATCCTGCGCCTCCTGAGGCCCGATCAGCGTCTCGGCGTATTCCGGCAGGACGCTGAGCTTCTCGACGCAGCCGCTGATATTCGGGTCGGAGCTGTTGACCACTATGTTGACCTTGACGCCGCAGTACATCGCGAGGCGGGCGACGCCGACGGAAGATCCGATGGCGTCGAAGTCGGCCCAGCGGTGGCACATGACGATGACGTTCGAGCTCGACGCGATAAGCCCCGCCAGCTCCTCCGCCACGACGCGGGCGCGCACCTTGGTGCGCTTCATGACACCGCGAGTCCTGCCGCCGTAGAACTCATAGCCTGCCTCGGTCTTGAGCACCACCTGATCGCCGCCGCGCTGCAGTGCCGTCTCGAGCGCCGACAGCGCCGACTTTTCCTTGTCGGCGAGGGTCCCGTCGAGAGAGCCTATGCCGATGCTGACGGTGATCGGAAGGCTGATGTCCGAGCCGACGCGGACCGTCCGTATCTTATCGAGGATCCCGAACCTGTCTGCGATGAAGCCGTCGAGCTTTTCGGCGGCGAAAAGGAAGAGGAATTTGTTCGCTCCGTATTCGCGTATGATGCCTTCCGACTCGCCCGCCCATTCGAGCAGCAGCTGTCTTACGTCCATCGAGGCGTCTATGATGCTCTCTGCCGACGCCGTTCTCGAGAACTGTGAGATCTCGTCGAGATTGTCGAGGGCGATGTAGGCGACGACGGTGTTCGTGTCGGTCAGCGTATCGCGCAGGCGCGTGATCTCCCCGGCGTTGTGCCAGACGAGGATGTTCAGGTACTTGCCTCTCGTGCGGGACTCGAATCTGTACGATTTTATCCGCCAGAAATCGCCCCATACCGAAGCGACCGTCCCCTCGTCCGACTCGTCGTGACGCATCGTCTCAAGTCCGACGCCGAGTATATGGCTGAGATTCATCCCGTGAAGGTCCTCGACCTTCCCGGACGACTGCATGGCGTGAATGAGGGAAGCGTTGTACCATACTATCTTCCCGGCGTCGTCGCAGATCAGTACCGGCTGCTTTAGGTGCACGATGAACTCGGTGGTTATCCCCGAAAGAGCGGTACTCGTCGCGGCGGACGGAGCGGCGGCGAGAGACCGTCCCATATATCGGTCGTAAAGTATCATCCCGGCGGCGGCTAAAACGATGGCACCGACGAAGGCAGCCAGAGCGAAGCGCTTAGGGGTGACGGTATCGGACACGTGCGGGAATATGAGCACGCAGACACCGGCGTAAAGCGCCGCCGAAGCCGCGCAGATGACGCGTATCCTGAACCGGCTGCTCTGCAGCTTGTTTTTTATGAAATCAATGATCTTTTCCGGCATAACAGAAAATCACGCTGTTGGTTGATATATCTCAAAGCCTGCAATCAAGGCTTGTTATTATGATCCGTGCTGAAGCATATCGGGGAATATGATCCGCACCGAATGCGGCATTCATTCCCGTCCGAGCTTCTTTTTTATGCGCGGCGCGAGGGTGTAATACTCACCGGCGAAGGATATAAGGGTAAAGAAGAACAGAGGGCTGAGTATCAGCGACGCGAGCGAGATGACGGTCATGATTATCGCCGTCCCGCGCCTGTCCTCGTCGGCGAAACGCTCGGCGACGCCGGAGATACCGAGCAGCGTCAGCCCGGGCGTCAGCAGCAGCACGAGGTTGCCGCAGACGGCGTAAACTGCGTCGGCGCTCCCGAAGAAGCCGGAGCCGAGATAGGCGAGTATGTATATGACGCACGACACGGTGCTGATGCTTACCTTCCAGCCGTCCGGGAATTCGATTTTATAACTGCCGTCGGCTCGAAGGAGCAGGGTATATGCGGCGGTCGAAAGCCATGCCGAGATGAAGAAGCATATCGCCATGACTCCCGGGAGCGTCATGATAAGATAGGCGGAGACGCTGTCAAGGCGCTCGTTTTCGTATATGGCCGACATCTCGCCGCCGCGGACGGTGCTGAGAGACGACATTATCTCCCTCATGCGCTCGTTCTCTCCCTCAAGCCACTCCTTGTAGACGGAGAGGCTAAATCCTCCGCCGTCGACGGCTATGACGACGGCCATATATATGATAAATCCTACCGCCACGGCGACGGCAGCCCTGACGATGACCGAAGTCCTCGACGGAGAGCGTTTGTCCTCCGGACGGTTTATTAGATCCGGGAAGCTTATCGCCGCCAGCGCCGGGAGCACGTAAACGGCGTCTGCCGCGGCGTCCCTCACGGACGAGGTGAATACCAGCCCGAGAAGGAAGCTGACGGCTCCCGATATGATAACGGCCGCGGCGCCTGCAGCGGTATGAAGCTTCATGCGTCTCAGCGCCGTTATCACGGCGTAAGCCGCTGCGCCTCCGGCTATGCCCCCGGTGATGAAGCTGTATATCCCGCGGAGGAAGATCGACGCGAGCGGCCCTAAAAGGATCGCCAGGACGGAAGCTGCGATGACGCAGATCAGCCGTCTTTTCCCGGAGCCGCTGTCGGCGTCGGGGGAATTGTTTTCTGTCATTCGATTGAAGATTAAGATTATCGAAAAAAGCAGATCATGCCGCGCGGCATGATCTGCTTGTGGTTACAGTTTGAAAAGCCGCGTTGCGAAAGTGAAGAAGATCAGTATGGTGCAGATATCGCATACGGTGGTGAGCATCGGCGAGGCGACGATCGCCGGGTCAAGCTTCAGCTTTTTCGCGAGCATCGGCAGTATGACGCCGAAGGATTTCGCTAGGCAGACGGCAAGGAGAAGGGTACATGACGTGGCTATCGCGAATTTCAGCCGGTCGGGGTCGGAGTTGTACTGTATCAGCACGCGCACGCAGTTCACTATGCCGAGAAGAACGCCGATGCAGGCAGCGACGCGGATCTCCTTGAACCATACCTTGAAGAAATCCTTGAGCTTTATCTCGCCCATGGCCATGCCGCGGATAACGAGAGTCGACGCCTGATTGCCCGAGTTGCCGGTGGTATCCATCAGCATCGGGATGAATCCGACAAGAGCCGGGACGGCGGCTATCGCTTCCTCGAAGTGATTCAGCATGGCTCCGGTAATGATTCCGGAGAGCATGAGGACGAGTAGCCATACCACGCGGTTTTTTACATGCTTCGGAACGCTGGTGCGGAAATACGAGTCGTCGGAGGGCGACACGGCGGCCATCTTGGCGAATTCGTCTTCGTTCGTCTCTTTGATGACGTCGATAGCGTCGTCTACCGTCACGATGCCGACGAGGCGTTCCTCGGTGTCGACGATCGGTATTGCGAGCAGACCGTATTTCGTGATCTTCTCGGCCGCGTCCTCCTTCGGGTCGGTCGTCAGCGAGTAGATCACGTTCGTCTCCATTATCTCGGAGATGAGATCGTCGGGCTCGGCGAGCATAAGCGTCTTCGCCGTGACGACGCCGAGCAGCTTTCTGTCGTCGTCGGTGACATAGAGGGTGTAGATTGTCTCTCTGTCGACGGCGACCCTTCTGATGCGCTTGAAGGCGTCCTGGACCGACATCCCGGCCCTCAGGTCGACGTATTCGTTCGTCATGACCGAGCCGGTGCTGTCCTTCGGATAGTGAAGCACCTCGTTTATGTCGCGGCGCATCGACGGATCGGAGTTTTTCAGGATCTTTTTGACGACGTTCGCCGGCATCTCCTCGATTATGTCGACGGTATCGTCAAGGAACAGCTGCTGCAGGACTTCCTTGAGCTCAAGGTCGGAAAACGCCTGTATCAGCGTTTCCTGCATGTCGGTGTCCATCTCAACGAAGGTCTCGGCGGCGAGCTCCTTCGGCAGCAGCCTGTACACGAGCGGAATGATATCCTTCGGCAGATCGCCCATAAGCTGGGCAATATCCACCGCCGGCATGTCGGAGAGAAGATCGCGGAGTTCCTTATACTTCCGCTCGACTATAAGCACCAGCGCCTTCTCTGTCTGTCTTTTGATGTCTGTCATCGGAAATGTTATCCTCTCATAGTAAGCGTTGGGGAATTCGCTATGTAGGAGACATAACACTGCCGCGCGCGGTCGGTCACAGAACCCGGTACCGCTCTGACATCTGCCGGGCAGCCGGGTATATTATGACTTCAATGCCTTATCATATGAGGCGGGAACTGAAATGAGGCGCAGGGTCGGCGCTGAATATCCGGTTTTCCCGCACATCACTCGGCATCGTCGCGGAGCGGTGGCGTCAGTACTGCCTGCGTCCATTCTTTTTTCACCTCTTTCACGGATTGATAAATGTTTTGATATCTGCCGGTATCAGCTTTCCTTCAGCTGACCGGCGTTCTTTATCCTGCAGCCGCATACGGCGCAGAATACGGCGCCCGGAGTGAGCCTCGCGTCGCACCACGGACATATCTCCGGGGTCGTCTCAGTGGCTTCCCGTGACGCTTTGCCGCTTTCAGACTCGGCGCTCTCTGCCGGGCTTTCCCCGGATCCGTCCACGGTCTTTATATCGGACGTTTCCGGCGCGGCGGGCGCTGGGATCGGATCTTCCTTCACATCGGCCGGCTGTGACGGCGTCTCTTCCGTCTTGTTGTCATCTTCAGCGGACGCTGAAATCTCCGCAGGGGCGGGAGCGGCGCTTATCATCGGAGGCTGCGTCGACGCTTCAAGCTTCGGCGCGTCAGGCGCGGCGGCTGTGCCGGAAGACGGGATCTCCGCCGCGTTCGGTCTTTCTCTCGAGATTATGACGCCGCAGCGGGGACAGAAGGTATATCCCGGATTTATCGGCGAGCCGCACTGCGGGCAGAATACAGCCGGAGGCGTCGTCTCGAAAAGCCTGAGACGGTTCTCGATATCGGCTATCCTCGCCTCGGCCGAGGCTATCCGCTCCATCAGCGGTACGAGCGCCGGATCCTTAACCGGATCGTTTTTATGCGCTTCGTAATAACCGCGCCCGAGATGGGAATACAGCACGTCGCATTCGCTCAGAGCCGCCGCGAGATCGCCGCGCAGGCTCACGTTGAACGACGGCTTCGCCGCGCCGTAGGGAATGACCCTGCCGGGCTCCGGCGGCATTCCGGGGATATAGTCCGTTTTTCTGAAAATAGCCATTCCGCATTGCCTCCGGTCTCGGCGTCTGTCCTGTGTGAAATATGATCCACCCGAATATGATACCGCAAAACCGCCGGAAAGTCAAGTTATAAAATGTAAATCCGCCCTCTCATATGTGATAAAATCGTTACAGATTTACAAAAAAAGATAACATGAGCCGCGTTTCTGCATGGTTCAATGAAATTTCTCCCGTCACCGGGACGAAATTAACTAAATAAACATGAATGAACGAATAAATCTGTGATATAATATAATACTGAATAAGATCAGAAATACGCGCCGTCCTCATACGGCTCAGATAACGGAGGAATACAAAATGAAGCGCAGGATTGGCATATGCGTCCCCGGCGGTTCGTTCATGCCGCAGGACACGAACAAGATCACCACTCCCTACGACAACTGCGTCGCCGGTTACGATATCTGCAATAAGGCGGGATTCGACTTCGCCGAGGTGACCTTCCCCCTTATCATGTCGATGACGGATGAGGAATGCACGAAGGCACGCGATGCCGGCGTAAGATACGAGGCGGCGAACTGCTTCCTTCCCGGTCAGTACCCGCTCGCTTCCACCGATCTCGAAACGCTTAAAGACTATGTGAGATCGGCCTTCGAGCGCGCGGCGTATTTCGGCATCGAAACGGTCGTCTTCGGTTCCGGCGGAGCCCGCCGCATGCCCGACGGCATATCCGGCGACGAAAAGCTGAGACTGCTCGACAAGTACGTAGCCTTCATCCGCTCCTGCGGCGAGCTCGCCGCGCCATACGGCATAACCTTCGCCCTCGAGCCGCTTAATCCGAAGGAAACGAACTTCATGACAAACGAGCTTCAGGGGCTCGACATAGTGAAAAAGGCCGATCACCCGAACGTAAGGCTTCTCGCCGACGCCTATCACATAGGATGTCAGGGCGAGCCGATCTCCGACCTTGAGCCGGCGGCGGACGTTCTCGTCCATGTGCACGTCTCGGAGACCGACAGGATGTGGGCCGGCGCCTATGACGGCGATCCGGAGAAGGGCGGATATCTGAGGGAGTTCGCCGCGAAGCTCGACGGCATCGGCTATACCGGCCGTGTCTCGAGCGAATGCGTCCACAGGAATTATATCGAGGAAGCTCCGAAGATACTGAAATTCATGCGGGAGGTATTCTGAATCATGGAAGTCAAATTCCGCGCGTACAGAGATTACATAAACGAGCCCGTCAGGATCGAGTGCCCGGATATTTCGTGGGATGTCAGATCCGTCGTGATCGGATCGAGGCGCTTCCCGGCGTCGAGGCTGGATATCGGCGGCAGGACATACCTCTGCGCCGTCGTTGACGCGAAGGCCGGAGACCATGTCATGACCGTCTCCGAAGATCAGTGCATCGGCGGTCATGTATGCGGTATAATCGAAGACGGCAGCTGCGTCGCCGCCACGATAGACGGCAAACCGTTTACGAAATACTATTTCGGCTCAGACCTCGCCAAGCCTTATCTCGGCCCGGTGCTTTCAAAGGACGGGATATCGTTCACCCGTCTCAACTTCGCCGAGAAGGAGCACCCGCATCAGAGATCGGTGTTCATAGCTGTCGGCGACGTCAGGCTCAAGGGTCTCACTCCCGACGGTGCCGAGGGCGTCGATTTCTGGAACGAGCCTCAGAACAGAGGCGCGCAGATACATAAAAAGCTCGGATGCCTGTATGCCATGCCGTCCTACATGATGATCTCGGCCGACAATGTCTGGCAGAACGCCGACGGCGTCCCGATGCTCGACGAGAGCCGCAGCTTTGTCATGTACCCCCAGGATCCCGAATGCCGCTATATCGACGTGACGACGACCTTCACCGCCTCATACGGCGATATAGAGTTCGGCCCCACCAAGGAAGCCGGACCGCTCGGCATCCGCGTCGCCGACGGAATCAGAGGCGACAGGGGCGGACATATTCGAAACAGCTGGGGAGGCGTCGCCGAGAAGGAGTGCTGGGGACGTCCCGCCGTATGGTGCGACTATTCGGGAGATATAAACGGGCATAAGCTCGGCGTCGCCGTCTTCGACGACGAGCGCAACGAGCGCTTTCCGACGACGTGGCATATAAGGGATTACGGCCTCTTCGCCGCGAACAATCTCTACTTCAGAGGCGGGCTCAGGATAGCCGCAGGCGAAAGCCTCACCTACCGCTGGCGTCTCGTCTTCCATGAGGGTGACTGCGACGTCGCGTCGAAGTACATAATATACGAGAATCAGAATCATATAAGCAGATAAACATCCGGAAGGAAAGAATCAAGAAATGAAAGTCATACTGCTGCAGGATGTGCCCGCACAGGGAAAGAAGGGCACTCTGATAAACGTCTCCGACGGATACGCCCGCAACTTCCTGCTCCCGAAGGGACTGGCGAAGGAAGCCGACAAGGGCGCCGTCGCCGACCTGAAAGCCAAAGAGGAAGCGGCCAAGCGCCGCGCCGCGATAGAAAAACAGAACGCCCTTGAGACCGCCGAAAAGCTCGCCGGGATCACGGTAAAGATCGTCAAGAGCGGCGGAGGCGAGGGAAAGATCTACGGCTCGGTCACGACCGCCGACATCTCTGACGCCCTCAAGGCTCAGCACGGCATAGACATAGACAAGCGCAAGCTCAGCATCGCCGAGCCGATCAAATCCTACGGCGGATATACCGCGAGCGCGAAGCTTTACCCCGAGATATCAGGGAAGATCAATATCATAGTCTCCGATAAGTGATATGGCCGAGGAACTGACAGACAGAAAACTGCCGCACAGCGTCGAGGCGGAGCAGTCTGTTCTCGGCTCGGTACTGATAGACCCCGAAAGCTTCCCGAAGGTCGCGACCTATCTCAAGTCCGACGATTTCTATATCGAGGATCACGCGGCGGCCTTTGAGGCCATGCAGCGGCTGTTTCTGCAGAACAGCACCATCGACGTCGTGACGCTGGTCAACGAGCTTATAAAGGGCGGCGTCTACACCGGCGACAGCGGTCCGAACTATATGAAGGTGCTGGCGGAGACCGTCCCGACGGCCAGCAACCTCATGGATTACGCGAAGATCGTAAAGGAAAAGTCGGTCCTGAGGTCGCTTATCAAGGCCTGCGAGGAGATTATCCTGTCAGCCTACGCCGGAAGCGACGACGCGTCCGACATAGTGAACTCCGCCGAGCAGAAGATCTTCGCGATAGCGCAGGGAAGCGAGCAGCAGAACTTCTCCCCCATCCGGGAGATCATAATGGGCGTCTACGACCATTTAAAGCTGCTGCGCGAGGACAGGGAGGCGGCTATCGGCACGCCGTCCGGCTTCACAGAGCTCGACAAGGTGCTCGTCGGCATGGCCCCGTCAGATCTGATCCTGATCGGCGCACGCCCCGGCATGGGAAAGACGTCCTTCGCGCTTAACATCGCCGCGAAGGCGGCCCGCCGGACGAAGAAGGCGGTATGCATCTTCTCGCTCGAAATGTCGAAGGAGCAGCTCACGACAAGGATGCTGTCAAGCGAAGGCATGATAGACAACTATGCCCTGAGGACGGGCGATCTCGACGATCAGCAGTGGGCGGCTCTGGCGAGCATATCCGGCGAGCTCAGCGAGTACCAGATACTTATCGACGACACGACCGGACTCACGATCACCGGCATGAAGGCGAAGCTGCGCCGGGTGAAGAATCTCGGCCTCGTCGTGATAGACTATCTCCAGCTCATGACGAGCGACAAAAGGATCGACAACCGCGTTCAGGAGGTCTCCGATATATCGAGAAACCTCAAGCTGATGGCGAAGGAGATGAACGTCCCGGTTATATGCTGCGCTCAGCTGTCGAGAGCCCCCGAAGGGCGCACCGACAAGACCCCGCAGCTGTCCGACCTGCGTGACTCTGGCGCTATCGAGCAGGACGCCGACGTCGTGCTTTTCCTCTACCGTTCGGATTACTACAACGACGGCGGCGACGATCAGAACTACGCAGAGGTCGTCGTAGCGAAGAACCGTCACGGCAGCACCGGCAGGATCAAAATGGGATTCATGGGGCAGTACACGCGCTTCACCGATCTCGATCCGTCCGTCACCGGGACTGCTTCGTCATGAGAGAAGCCGGAATGCCGATAAGACAGTCCGCCGAAGCCGCGATCTCGGCGTACCGCATGCTCGACGGCGTATCGTCCGTCCTTGCCGCGGTTTCCGGCGGCTCGGACTCGACGGCCCTTTTGAGCCTGATGCGCGGCATATGCCGGGAAAAGGGGATAAAGCTTTACGCCGCGCATGTGAACCATATGATACGCGGCGATGAGGCGTACCGGGATCAGGCGTTCTGCGAGCGGCTCTGCCGCTCGATGGGCGTCCCGCTGTTCATCGGGATATTCGACGTCCCGGCGGCTGCCAGAGACAGAAAGATCTCTGTCGAGACGGCGGCGAGACAGATCCGGTACGGGTATTTCGAGAGCCTTCTCGATATCTGGGGCATAGACGTCTGCGCGACGGCCCACAACGCCCGCGACAGGGCGGAGACGGTGATATTCAACCTCTCGCGCGGGGCCTCGCTCACAGGTGCCTCCGGGATCCCGCCCGTCAGGGGAAGGTATATCCGCCCGCTCATAGGCTGCGGCAAGGACGAGATACTTGAGTATCTTTCATCCTCAGGTCTCGGGTGGGTTGAGGATTCTACCAACTCCGACACCGTCTACACGCGGAATTTCATCCGATCCGAGATAATACCGAGGCTCGAGAGGATAGATACGGGAGCGGTCATGGCGATTGGCCGCTTCGCCGACGCGGCCGTAAGGGACAGGAGCTTCATCGACGGGATCGCGAAGGG
>CAMJPL010000056.1 GCA_946407735.1 uncultured Clostridia bacterium | reverse complement strand
CGATGTCGTCGTTTCTATCGATGTTGTCGTTTCCTCGGACGTTGTCGTTTCTTCAGACGTTGTTGTTTCTTCAGATGTCGTCGTTTCTTCGGATGTCGTCGTTTCTTCGGACGTTGTCGTTTCTTCGGACGTTGTTGACTCTTCTGTCGTTGTCTCACCCGACGTCGTCGTTTCATCGGCGGCTGTCGGCATTACCGGGATATCGGGATCGCTTTCAACGTTATCGATATCCGGTGCCGGATCGGCGAAATACTGTTCCGGGACTGCCGGTTCGGGGATCGAGATCGTCGTTTCCTCGATCACCGACGGGACGGCGTCAGCCTCCGTGACACGGCCGAAGGCGGCTATCACGGCGTCATTGACGGGGTAAAGGTTCTCTTTTACCACACCGCTTATGACCTCGATTATCGAGTAAGACGGCTCTCCCTCCTCATTCACGGCGGCGTCATCGGCAAGTATCCCGGCGCTGGAAATGATCCCGGTCTCCGCCTCCGTGAAGAAAACTATATCTCCGGCGACAGGCGAGCCGTTTACCGGCAGGATCCAGCCGCTTTCGGCAAACACATCCATAAGCGTGAGCGCGGAGTCGGCTTCGGGAAGCTCATAACCGGCGTAAGCCGAGCAGAAGCGGACAAACGCCACACCGATCTCATCATACGGACGGCCGTAGAGCGCGCCGAAGCGGTTCCACCCGGAGCGGCGTCCCTCGGCGTCCTGAACATAGTTGTATCTCGACTCGCCGCGGCTTATCTGAGTGCGCGCGACCGCGACGATATCGGCGGCTCTGTCGCCGGAGTACGAGACAGTCGAGATATCGCTCTCCCAGTCGGCCATCGTCTCGACATCGGCGGCGGGATCGCCGTGGATATAGCATTCAATGGAATGAGTATGCTCCGGTATCGGGCATACGAGAACACTCTCGGTGACATAGCACTGATCGGTATGGATATGACCGCCAACGGGCAGGGATTCCTCCTGTCCGCAGGTGATTATCATGTTTTCCGCCCAGCATTCGTCGGTATGGGTGTGCCCTTCGCTCTCCTCGAGCCCGCAGACGATATTGCCTTCCTCATCATAGCACGATCCGTCGTGGGTATGTCCCTGCGATTCGGCAAGACCGCAGACAAGAGTCCTCTCATATGACCGGCAGGCGTCGGTATGAGTATGACCGCCTGAGGGGGCTGATTCCTCAAGACCGCACACGAGCCGCGTCATCTGCATGTAGCACGATTCATCATGAGTGTGCTCGTCAAGGCCGCAGGCTACCGCCGCCTCAAGTGTGAGCGCCGGGAGGATAAGCGCGTATGTCACGCAGAAGACAGCTATGGCGGCAAGTCCCGAAACGACCCTCATCCACAGCCTTGTATGATGGGAGCTTCGCGCCTTCGTTCTTATAAGCTCCCCGCGCCCCGAATTATCGTTTTCCGGAACGAACGCATTATTGAGTTTTTCCGGTTTAATTGTCTTATTTGATCTGATCATAAATGATATATGTCTATGATGCCGATAAACTGAGATGGCTTTAGAAATCGCCGGGATATCAGTCGGTTTCTGTGTTTGTCGGATATCCGGGTGAAAAATATATTTATATCTTCATATTATAACATATCGGGTGTTCCATATGCGTTCCAGTTATGGTATATTATATTAACATTATTGCTTTTTTTATGTGAATTTTAAACAAAAAACAGCCGATGCGGAATTGATCCGCACCGGCTGAAAGATTACCGCTCATAGGCGGCTTTATCATCGCCTTGACATCTCTTCGTAGCACTCGTTGTACCAGAGCGCGTTCTCGACAGGCGTGTTCGGCGGGATATGATTTCCCACCGCCATAATGAATCCCGGGTATTTCTTGCCGATGTCCATGCACCTTTTCACCTCGGCGCGGATATCGTCTCTCGTGCCCATGAGAAGTACTCTGGTGTCGGCGTTGCCGACAAATACATGATCCTTTCCGTACCGCTCGGCGATAAGAGCCATGTCCGTCGTCGGCTCCATCACGAAGCCGTGGAAGCCGCATCCGGCAATATCGTCGACAAACTCGGTATATGTGCCGTCCGATGTGAACAGTATCTTCTTTCCCGCCTCGATGAGCGGTGAGATCAGCTTCCTGTAATTGGGGAAGACGAATCTGCGGTACCATTCGGGATTCACAAATGCTCCCTCCGTCCAGACGATATCGTCGTGTACCATCACGATCGGAGCCTCGCATTCGGCGAGCGCCTCAAAATGCTGACCGATCCAGCGGCAGTAGCGGTCGGTCAGAGCTCCGAACGCCTCTGGATCGGTGCCGAGAGCGGTGAGCAGCATATCCCAGCCGAGCATATCTATCAGCCCGGAGATGCAGGTGATATAGACTCCGGTCATATTCACGGCATCCGGGAAGGAGCTGACCGAGCTTCTGTAATGCTCGTTGAACTCCCTTGTCATCTGCGGTATGTCGATCCGGCCGTAAAGCTCCATCGGATCGAGCCGCAGCACCTCCTCGGGATCGGTGAACGCCTCGCTCACATCGGTATTGTAGTCGGTCCCGCCTTCCGCGTACACGGCGTGTCCCATCGACGTGGTCCTGCCGTGCATATAGCTTTTCGATACGAGGATGTTCCAGATCATATCGTAGTTCCAGGCAACCCTGAACGCATTCGACGCCCTGCCCCTTTCCTGCGGCGGACTGTCCGGGCCGACGTCTATGCCCGTCACGGCCGACACGAGCTTCCAGTGAAATTCGGCGGAATATTCGGTCCTCGGGACACGGTCCGAGAATTCCAGATTCATTGCCGCCATGCCGTCATTATATGACATTATGCTCCCCTCCCTTATATCATCCGATGTTCCATAACCCGCGGAGCTGCGCGGTGCATTCCTCGGTTTTGCATTTCTTTTTCAGTTCTTCGATGTCTATATCCGCGGCTAGCTTCCCCGATCGAGCCGCCATCGAAGCGGCGTATCCGGCGGCCTCGCCGAGAGCCATCACCGTCCTTGACAGCCTTACGCTCGCGGCCGCGATATGCGTTAACGATGAGCTGTGAGACGCCGTCAGAAGATTTTCGCACTCGCCTGTGAGAAGACAGTCGTACGGTATGCCGTAAGGCACATCGAGCCACGGAGAAAGCCGTCTTTTCAGCTTCGACGTGCCGTGAACGTCGATCATGTGATCGGCGAAGGCTATCAGCCGCCCGGCGAGAGGCTGCGAGAACATCCCGAGCCTCAGATCGGTCTCGCTCAGACGGTATCTTCCGATGATACGGACGTTTTCCCTTACGCCGTGAACCGGGAAGACGCTCTTCATGCGGTATGGGAAGCCGAACGTCTTCTGGAGCCAGATGAGATACGCCCAGACTCTCGCCTCCATGACATGACCGGCTTCCTTCCCCAGCCCGAGATATTCCCCGCCGTCCATCGTCGGCAGCATATTCACGTTGACATCGCCGCAGGGATAGTGATTCACTACGGAATATATCTCACGTCTGTCAAGACGGCGGATAAAATCTGACAGATCGACATCGCGCAGCTTATCCGGCATCCCGTCGATATGCCCAGATACAGTCGGCGAGCAGCGGAAGATCAGAGATACTCCGTTCACCGCGTTTTCCCTCGCCTCATCCGGCGTCGAGTACTCGCCGGTATCGGATGATGAATCCTCACCCACGGCGAAGCGGCAGCCGCACATCCGCGAAAGCGAGGCGTCGTCGGTGCAGTCGACGAATACGTCCGCCTTTATCAGATGGCATCCTCCGGGATCTTCGGCATATACGCTTTCGATGCGGTCTCCGTTCAGCTTCGGCTCTTTCATCTCGGTAAGGGTCATGATCCTGCATCCGGCGGATTCAAGATATCGCCTCATGAGGCCTGACATGGCTTCCGGCTCGAACATGAAATGATCGGTGTCATGCACATGAGCCGGATCCGGCACCTTGAAGGTGGTACCGTATTCCCTGTCCGGCGCCGGCAGGCAGTTCGCGTAGGGACGGCCGGGACCGACGGCTATTCTGTCGTCGTGTATCACGCATCCGCCGCCGGACGCGATGAGATCGCGGGCGAGAGCGAGATGGATGCCGAGTCCTCCGTACCCGGGCTCCCAGCAGTTGACGCCTCCGAAAACGGACATCCCTCCGAGCCCCGGCATCCGTTCGATGAGGACCGTTTTCGCGCCCGACGACGCCGACGCGTATGCCGCGCCGAAGCCTGCCGAGCCGCCGCCTATCACGGCTGTGTCAAAAACAAGAGTATCAGTCATCCGAAACCGCCTTTTTCGATATCGTCAGTATTGTGCGGACCTGCGTCTTTGACGCGCTTTCTGCCCGACTATTATTATATCAGATATCCCGGCTGTTGTCCATATGTCGGGCTGATAAAAAATGATAAATTGAGATGTCCGAAAATATCGCCGCTTTATCGGCTTTTATTTTTCCAAAACGCTTGACATTCGCCGAAAAATATGGTATCATACCTTTTGTAAAGTCCGGAACGCGCCGCCGCCGTCCCTCCGGCGCGCAGCGGGGCGGCGGGAATATCCGGCATGCACAAATATTATACACGCGCCGGGGAAAGAGCACGAAAATGGATAAGGTAAGAGTCGCGATCGTCGGCAACGGCGGCATCGGAAACTATCATTTCTCACATCTCGTCAATTTCAGCGACGTCGAGCTGGTCGGCTTTGCCGATCCGGTTACGAGCAAGGCTGTCGACATGAAGGAAAAAGCCGGATCGGGCGAGGCCTATTCCGACTTCCGTCAGATGATAGACGAGACCAAGCCGGACGTGGTTTACGTCTGCGTCCCGCCCTACTGCCACGGTGAGATCGAATACTACATCATCGACAAGGGTCTGCCTTTCTTCGTGGAGAAGCCGATGGCTCTCGACTATGACCTCGCCGAGGACATCTGCGAGAAGGCCGCCGCGAAGAACCTCATCACCGGCGTCGGCTTCCAGGACAGATATCAGGACATCACCGACAAGATAAGAGAGTTCATCGCCGGACGCAAGGTCGGTCTCGTGCAGGCCGCGTGGATCGGCGGCATCCCGGGCGTCGCCTGGTGGAGACGCATGGGCACCTCCGGCGGCCAGATCGTCGAGCAGAACGTGCATCTCTTCGACATGTGCCGTTACCTCTTCGGAGAGGTCAAGACTCTGTACTGCGCCGGTCAGCGCGGCATAGTCGATCCCGAGGAGTACGGAGTTCCCGGCTACAACGTGCATGACTACTCCTCCGCCGTCCTCACCTTCGACAGCGGCGTCATCGCCAACATCTTCACCGCCTGCTACAACAAGGGCATCGGCGGCATCCCGGGCAGCGGCATGACCATCAACTGCGCCGACGCCACCGTCGAGTACCGTCTGCGCTCCGGCATCCGTCTGCGCACCGCCGATTCCGACGAGCAGTTCGCCCGTCAGGCGGATCAGGGCGTGACCGAGGACCGCACCTTCATCGATGCCGTCAAATCCGGAGACGGCTCCGCCGTGCGCTCTCCCTACGCCGACGCTCTCAAGACCCTCCGCGTCTGCATCGACTGCAACGAGTCGATCAAGACCGGCAAGGTATTCTGCTACTGATGTAAGAAACTTCGACAGGGGGAAGCATCCTTCCCCCTGTCATAATCTTCGCGCCTTTCACAGCCGCCCGAGCTTATATATCGTCCGCCGCCTTTTACGCCGCGTCATGCACGCCTGAGGATCGGTCATGAAGAAAAAGATCACAAGCAAGCTCCTTTTCGCCGCCTGTGCAAAAAGCAACGGTATGTTCATTCCGATCTATCTGCTGATTATCGCGGCAGCCGTCGTCTGTCTTGCGATAGTTCCGTATCCCGCCGGTATAATCGCCGCGGCCGCTGCGGTATGCGTCGGAGTTATCCTGTTTTTCAGGCTGAAAAGCTCCGGCTCCGCCGGAAACCCGGGAAAATCGTATCTCTCTCTCAGGGAGCTCACCGATAAAAAGGAGATCGTCGAGCGCGACAGCGAGACCGGAGACTCATACAGATATCTTCTCTGCTTCGGTGAAGACTCGCTTGAAACCGACCGCAAAACATATGACGCAGCGAATGCCGGACAGAGGTTTTATCTCGCGTACTTTGAAAAAAATGATCAGCCGTTCGCGTATTTTGACGAAAGCGAGTATGAGCCTGACAGCGGCGTGACCGTAAGGCCTTGATCCCTTATGACAGCGAACATTCATTACAGAAGGTAAAAGATATGATTCAACTCTCCGCCTGCATCGAAATGCTTTTTAACGAGGTTCCTTTTTACGACCGCTTCAAGGCCGCTCATGACGCCGGATGCAATACGGTCGAGTTCTGGGGCTGGGCCGGAAAGGATCTTGACAGGATAAAAGAGCTGAAGGACGAATACGGACTGAATATAGCCGCGATGTCTCTCTCAGCCGCCGATCCCTCCGTGAAGGAGCAGTTCGGCAAAAAAGCCATGCTTTACAAAGACAGCCCTGAGGCCTTCTGTCTCGCGCTCGAGGAATCCATCAAAGTCGCCCATATGCTCGGCGTGCCTACGATCATATGCACGACCGGACAGGAACGCATCGACGCGACGCGCTATGAGCAGCACGCGAACGTCGTCCGCTGCCTGAAAAAGGCGGGGCCGTACTGCGAGGACGCCGGGATCACGCTGGTGCTCGAGCCGCTGAACGCGCTGACGAACCACAAGGGATATTTTCTGCCGTCATCATACGAGGCCTTCGAGATCATCGACGAGGCCGAGCAGCCGAACGTAAAGGTGCTGTACGACATCTATCATCAGCAGATCTCCGAGGGCAACCTTATCCCGACGATAACGGCGAACATAGCCTCGATAGGACACTTCCACTCGGCTGACGTCCCCGGGCGCTTTGAGCCCGGCACCGGCGAGATAAATTACAGGAATGTGTTCGCCGCGATAGACAGGACCGGATACGACAGATATGTCGGCGTCGAGGCAGTGCCGTCGAAGAACAGCGCCGAGGTATGGAAGGACGTAGTCGGACTTACGAAGTGAGATAAGAGATCGGCAAAAAAATGAACACGGCGCTTCATGCGTTTTGCCGGAGCGCCGTGTTTTTGATTATTATTGCGTTTTACGCTGCGCGCAACAGCGGGTTGCTTGCCTTTTGACAAACTCCGTGGTATAATATACCCGAGGTGATGACAATATGGAATTCAAAGACGTAATAGCAAAGCTCAGAGCCGACAGCGGGATGTCTCAGGAGGAACTGGCGGGCAAGGTGTTCGTTACAAGGCAGGCGGTCTCGCGCTGGGAAACCGGAGAGACGACGCCGAACACAGAGACGCTGAAGCTGCTCTCAAAGGTATTCGACGTATCGATCAACACCCTTCTCGGCAGTCCGAGACAGCTTATCTGTCAGTGCTGCGGCATGCCGCTGAGCGACGACGGGATGATCAGCAAGGAGACGGACGGCAGCTTCAACGAGGATTACTGCAAATGGTGCTACGCTGACGGGACCTACACATACAGCGATATGGACGAGCTTATCGATGTCTGTGTCCGAAACATGGCAAGCGAAAGCTTTCCCGAAGATCAGGCCCGTTCCTACATGAAAAAGCTGCTGCCCGAGCTTGATTACTGGAAGCGATATGACGAGCTCAGCGACAACGGGCAGTTCGAGGCTTTCAAAATGCAGCTCATGAATGAGATAAACGATCTTCATATCGATGGGATGCCGAAGGTCGAGAAGCTGAACGCCCTTGTCGGAAAATACGTCAATCTCGAATATCCGCTTCCCGGCGGAATGAAGGCGAAATTTCTATGCGACGAGAAGACCTATCTCGGAAATCAGCTGGAACCGGTGTTTGGCGGAGACAGATGCTTCGGCGTACTCGCGAACATGGATTTCATTCTGATCTGCACCTATGAGAAGGACGGGGAGAATCCCGAGCTTGTCCTTTACAAAAAAAGATAAACTCCGCAAAACAAATACAATGTCCGAAAGCGGTGACGCGCATCCGCTTCCGGGCTTTTTCACTTCTCTTTTCGTATCATTTTCCCATTCTTTTCGCGAGCTCTCTTATATACGACGGATCGCTGCCGCAGCAGCCGCCGATGAAATCGACGAAATCGAGAGCCGTGGCGACCTCGTCGGCGAAGGTCTTCGCCGTGTAAGGAGCGGCGACGGCTCCGCCGGAAGAGAGAATCGGCTTGCCTGCGTTCGGCTTGAAGATGATCGGCAGGCTCGTCTTGCCGACGAACTGCTTTATCACCGGAACGGCGAGATCGGGGCCAATCGAGCAGTTCATGCCGATGCCGTCGACGCCGAGCGGCTCAAGCTCCTCTATCATGTCCTCGACCGAATTGCCCATTATCGTCTTTCCGACCTTCTCGAAAGTAAGGCAGCAGTAGACCGGGACGCCGTATCTCTTCGCCTCGGCGGCAGCTACCTTCATCATCGAAAGATCTATGAAGGTCTGTATGAGGATCGCGTCAGGCCCCTCCTTCATGCCGGCGTCGAGCATCTCGCGGTATATATCGGCGGCTTCCTCCTCCGTCATGTCTCCGTAAGGCTCCATCAGCACCGACAGCGGGCCGAGGGAGAGGACGCATTTCGCCTTTTTGCCCTTCAGGGCTTCCTTCGCGATCCTGACTCCGGTATTCACGACATCATAAACCGTGTAGTCAGACGAGCGCTTCACCGCCGGTCTGTTCGCGCCGAAGGTGTTGCACAGCACCATCTCGGCTCCTGCGTCTGCGAATTCTGCGGCGAGCTCGGCGACTATCTCCGGGTGCTCCATGTTGTACTTCCAGACAGGCTCCTTGTCGATCCCGTTCTGTTCCGCCTTGGCCCAGAGCGAGGTTCCGACGGCGCCGTCCATCAATACTATTCCGTCCTTCATGTCTTCCTCCCCAAATAAATGAACATCATATAACGGCTGTCAATATTATACCACATTCCGGGCACGTGATGCACCGTGTTTTCATCACAGGGCAAGGATTTACAAATATTGACGAATAAGGACAAAGCAGATGCCCCGCCGCCGGATCAGCGGCGGGGCTGTCTTTTAATCCTCTCCGTAGTACTCGTCGATGACCGAGCTCGCCGTCTCAGCCCAGACTATCAGATTTTCGGGGCGGTTCGACACCGTGCTTATATCCTTAAGAACGAATTCCGCCGGACAGCCGTATCTGATGCAGGCCTTTACCGTATCCTCGATCTCGGCGCGGATGATGTCGGGATCGGTCTTCACAGCGACGTTCGCCGGGTTCGGCTTGCGCGAATAGACATAATCGCCGCCGATCTGCTCGGCGCATGAATTCACGTCCGCCCACGGGGAAACGCCGAGCTTGCGAAGATTTTTGAAATTCTTTTTGAGTATCGGTATCTTGTTGTCGAGAGGCTCGCAGCAGCCGTAATATGTATAGGCGAAGCGCTCGGACATCGGAGCTGTGTAGCTGAGATCGAATTCCTCGTGCATATCCGGGGACACCGTCGAGAACATCTGCGCCATAGTGCGGAACCATGTCGCCTTGAGCCCCTGATCCGGGCTGCCGAGCCCGGAGATATACGCCGGGGTGCAGTGAAGATTGGAGCCCGTGTTGTCGACCGGCATGTTGGCCTCGATGAAATCCAGCTCGGCGGTCTCGGCGGCCACTATCTTTTCCATGATCCTGTGGAGATATTCCGGCCGGTCGTACATGTCGAAAAGTATCGGCTCGACGCCGCGCAGGGTGGAAATCTGATCCCACGGCGGGAAATAGATGTAATCATGCCCGCAGAGCCTCACCGGCATGCTGTCGCCCAGCAGCTCGGTGTAGAAGCTCATGTTCTCCTCGTCGCGCTCGGGATGGAGCGTGAACTCCGGCAGATGGAACTTCTCAAGAGCCGACTCGTCCTCGAGCACGTCGTGATACTCATGCGCGACGATATTGTTGTAATCGTCGGTGCGCACGATCTTCTCGTTCCCGCTCAGACCGTTGCCGGTCGAGGTGTAGGATATCCTGACCTTCCAGACGGGCTCGAAAAGATTGTCGCAGCGGAAATGCTTTATGCGGAACAGATTTACCCTGAACCAGCCTTCGACGCCTCTCGCCCTGTCGCCCTCGCAGACGCAGTCGAGCTCGCCGTCCATATTCATCTGGTACCACGGGATCTCGTCCATCAGCACCGCCGGGCGGCGCACCTTGAGATCGTTTATGTCCCTCATTCGGCGGATCATCTTCTGCTGCTTCTCGGAGGTGACATATTCCATGTATCTCTTCGCGAGCTCGCGGATTATCAGCTTGTCGTGTTCTTTTATCGCTTCCATTTTGGTCCTCATTTCAAGGCGTATATCTGCGGATGCGCGGGATCTATGTTTCTTGCCGCCTTTATCGTCCTGCCGCCCTTGTCGATGACAAAGCTCATCCCGTGCGGGGAATCGACGAACTGCACGTTCATAGCGAGCACGTCGCCGTCGCGCCTGAAGCAGGCGGCTGCGTGAGACGGGAGGAATATGTGCGGATGCTGCATCATCTCGTACATGTAACTCGGGAAACCTTCGAGCCTCGTCCTCAGCCATACGCCTCTGCCGGCTTCGAAGCTCCAGCTCTTTTCACCGAGACCCAGCGTTATCTTCGCCGTATCGCCGGAGGAGGATATTCTGATCGCGTCGAAGGCGTTGCTGCCTTCGACCTTAAAATCAGCTTCCCAGCTTCCGGTGTCGCCGCCGCTCAGCAGAGGCGACGCCTCGAACGACTTTTCCGTCCTTCTGAGCTCCTCAAGGGCTTCGGTGTTTTCCGGAAGCGGATCCCGTGACATCGAAGGATATACCGTTTCCCAGAATATATCCATCATCTCCTGGAAGCGGTTGTCCTCGCTTATCTGTATCCATACGGCGTCCTGCTCGGGAAGCACGACCATGAGCTGGCCGTAAGCTCCGTCCCCGCGGAAGCACTGGTGCTGGCATCTCCACAGGGTATAGCCGTAGCCCTGACTCCAGTCGGCAGTACCGGCGTTGGCCGTCTTGTACGACGAGGCGCGTCTCGCCCAGTCGACCGAGAATATCCGCTCGCCGCCGAACTCTCCGAGATTCAGATATGTGATCCCGAGCTTCAGCATATCCTCCATCGAGACGTGTATTCCCCAGCCTCCCTCGTTTATACCGTTCGGGCAGCAGTCCCATTCGACGCCCCTGATACCGAGCGGATCGAGAAGCCTCGGGCGGAGATAATCGAGGCAGGACATGCCGGTCACTCGCTCGATTATGGCGCAGAGCATGTACTGATTGCAGGAATCGTAGCACCAGTGTGTGCCCGGCTTGTATTTCACCTCATACGCGAGATAGGTCTTCACCCAGTCTTCGGTCGGGATGCAGGTGCCGGAGGAATCGGGATCGTGACCGCTCGACATCGAGAGAAGATCGGCGACCGTCATGGCGGCGAGGTTGTCCGACACCTTTTCCGGCAGCTTGTCCGGGAAGAATGAAATAACCTTGTCGTCAAGGGAGATGAGCCCCTCGTCGATCGCTATGCCGACGGCTGTGCCGGTCCATGATTTGGAGATGGAATATACATGCCTCTGATCGTCCGTTCTGTACGGCGAGGCTATCATCTCGCTGACGATCCTGCCATGCCGGTATATAGCGAAGCCCTGAACGCCGTACCCGCCGTTCTTAAGTCTTCGAGCGTATTCTTCGACAGCCGCGGACGATATCCCGGCGTTTTCCGGAGTATCGTATGAAAATTCAAATTCCCTGAAACCGTGTATCATGCTTTCCTCCATCGTCTTTCACATCGCTGTGATTCATTATACATCATCGGTGGGTGTATTTATTGCGGAATTTGTTAATTTTATCGTCATTCGCCCGGCGATGTGCGGTAGAAAGCTTCATAAATGGATGCTATAATAGAATACGCAGACCATTTTCCCTTTCGAATACGGCAACGTGATAACGATTACAGGGGTATATATATATATGCCAGCAAAAAGCCATAATAAACGGCCGATGATATCGGCTATCTCCGGGATCGCCGCCCTCCTGCTCTCGCTGACGGCCGTCCTGAACGCCGCGTCATGCGGCGGCGAAATCGGCGTATCGGATGCCGATGAAGGAGACACCGCATCCGTGACCGAAACCGCCGCGCCCTCCGCGTCCGACAGATCGTCCATGCGCGCGCTGTCGGCGGAGGAGATGAGAAAATATCCGCAGAAGACGACAATCCCGACGCTTTACATCGAAACCGAGAAAGACTATATGCGGATAAAAAAAGACGTGTACATGAACGGGACGTACACGCTCGTTTCCGGCGGCAAGGGGATCGTCGACAAGTCTCTCGAGATCAAGGGACGCGGCAATTACAGCTGGAGCTTCCCTCAGAAACCGTACACCGTGAAGCTCGGGAATCCCGAGCCGCTTCTCGGGATGGGTCTCGGCAAAAAATGGGTGCTGATCACCACATACTCCGACAAAACGCTGCTGCGGAACTATATGACGCTGAATCTGGCGGCAAGACTGATCGGCATGGAATACGCCGTGAACGCCGAATATGTCGACGTATATCTCAACGGCGAATACGGCGGGCTTTATGTCCTGTCGGAAAAGATCGAGCTCGGGCAGAACCGCGTCGAAGCCGACGCGCTGTTCGAGATCGAGGCGCAGTACCGCCACGGGGACTGCTCGGACTGCATCATATGCCCGAGCGGATGTCACATCATTTTCAAGGAACCGCTCGGCGACATTGACGACAAGGACGAAAAAGCCGCCCTTCTCGGCGAATACACAGAGCTCATACAAAACGCCGACAGGGCGATGAAAAACGGCTCGGACGAATACCTCGACTATATCGACGTGAGCTCGTTCGTCGACTGGTACATCGTGAACGAGTTCGTGAAAAACTATGACTCGGGCTTCACGACATCATGCTATTTCTACGTCAAGGACGGAAAGCTGCATATGGGACCGTGCTGGGACTACGATACCTGCATGGGGAATCAGGTCGTCGCCGAATGCGTAAAACCCGTCGGCTACCATGTCGCGAACTCGCCGTGGTATTCGATGCTGCTGAGGGATGAGTACTTTCTGGACGCGCTCTGCAAAAGATGGACTCAGCTCTGGAACGACGGAGTTTTCGAGACCTTCACCTCCATGCTCGACGACACCGCTTCGGCGATAGCCGATTCGGAAAAGCTCGATCACAGAAAGTACCCGGCGGCGCTCACAAACCACGATCTTCGCGGCGATCTCTCGCGCGAGACATGGAGCGGCGAGCTTGATTATCTGAAAGACTGGGTAAAGACGAGGCTTGAGTGGCTGAACGGCGAATGGAACGAGGAAAACAAAGAGAGCAGCGGTCTTTTCGCCGTCGATTTCGGCTCGGGCTCCGCCGTCAGGTACAAGGACGCCGAAACAAAGAAGCTGTTCGAATCGCTTGACGATCTGACGGCATCCGCCTCCATCAAAGACATTTCGGGGACGATCGAGGGCTACAACGGCGAATCTGTCGAAAACGCCTTCGACGGGAATTATGCAACGAAATACTGTTGGCCGTCATTCGGTGAGAGCGAGATAGCATTCAGCTTAGATGAAGCGATTGAGCCGGCTTATTATGCCCTGATGACGGCGAATGACACGTCGGGCTACTCGCAGAGGAATCCGCAGAGGTGGAAAATCTACGGCTCCGGCGACGGTGAGAGCTGGGACCTTCTCGCCGACGTGAGCGACGGGAGGCAGAGGCTCTCCGCTTCGGATTTCACATGGCATCTGTTCAGGCTTGACGATACGGGCTCTTACAGATATTTCAGGATATGGCTCGACAACGACGACATCATCCAGTTCAGCGAAATCGCGCTTCTCGGATGAGAAGCGCGATCATCAAAGGGTGTTTATGGCTTTTTTCAGCCTTTCAAGGCCGTCTCTTACATAGGATGACGGGCAGGCGACGTTCATTCTTAGAAACATCTCCCCGCCCTTTCCGTACTGCACTCCGTCTGACAGACGAAGCCCGGTGGTCTCCATGATATGATCACACAGCGCGGCCGAGTCGATGCCTTTTCTTCCGCATACGTCCGAGCAGTCTATCCAGACAAGATATGTTGCGTCTCCCTTCACGGCTTTGAGACACGGCAGCTCGGCCGCGATATAATCCGACACGAGCGCGCGGTTTTTGAAGACGTATTCCCGCATCGAATCGAGCCATTCCCCGCCCTCGGTAAAAGCCGCGACCGCAGCCGGGACGGCGAAGACGTTCGGCTCTCCGCATTCGTCGGTGTTGAGCTGACGCCATACCTTATGTCTCAGCACCGGATCTTCGGCGTATGCCGCCGATGTGCCGATACCGGCTATATTGAAGCATTTTGTCGGCGCGACGCATGTGACCGAGATCCCGGCGCAGACGGGCGACGCCGAGGCGAACGGGACATATCCCTTTCCCGGAGCCGTGATGTCGCAGTGGATCTCGTCCGAGACGACGACAACGCCGTACGCCGAGCAGAGCTCGCCTATCCTCGCAAGGGTCTCGATGTCCCATATCTTCCCTACCGGGTTCGCGGGGTTGCAGAGCAGCATCATCGAGGTCTGGGGATCGAAAAGGCCCTTCTCAAGATCGTCCCAGTCTATCGAATACCCCTCCCCGTCGTACGCAAGCGGGCATTCGAGCACGAAACGGCCGTTGTTAATGATCGAGTTGTAGAAGATATTATAGACCGGCGTAAGGATGAGCACCTTCTCTCCCGGCGACGTCAGACGCCTGACGGACGAGGATATCGTCGGGATCACTCCGGTCGAGAATATCAGCTTTTCCGGATCCATTGAAAAGCCGTGGCGCTTTTCCCACCAGCCGGCATAGGCGGCGCGCCATTCGTCATTTATGTCGGTATATCCGTAGACGTGATGCGAGGCCCTTTCTTCTATGGCCTTCGACACCGCGGGGGCCGTCGGAAAGTCCATGTCGGCGATCCACATCGGAAGCCCGCCGTCCGGGAGCTCATCCCATTTTACGGCGCCCGTCCCGCGGCGGTCATACGGCAGATCGAAATCAAAGCCCACCTTTACTGCCCCTTTCTGCAGACGATAACGGTCTTCGACGGGTCTACCCTATCCTTCTCCACGATAAGCTCGCCTATGCTGTCGCAGGTGATCTTCCCCGATGAGGGGTTGAGCACCGAGTCTATCGACGAATCTATATCGGCCTCGACGCTCGAGTACTCGAAGGCGAGAGTCGTGTTGAGCAGGCGGCAGTTCTTCATTTTCAGGCCGTTTATATAGCACATTCCCTGCAGGCTCTCGATTATGCAGTTCTCGAAGGTGAGGTTTTCCGAGTTCCAGCCGAGATATTCGCCCGAGATGAAGCTGTCCTTCACCGTCACGTTCCTGCAGTTCCAGAAGGCGTCCTTCGAAAGCAGGCGGCTGTCTGTGATATTGATGTCATATCCGCCGTCGAAGGGATAATTGCCGACGAGGCGGAGATCTCTTATCGTCATCTCTCCGCTGTTCATGGCGAAATAATCGCCTTTCGCCGACACCGAGTCGAGCGTGACCGAGCTGCAGCTCCACAGCGTCTCCTGAGCGTTCACCATATCGGTGTTCCTTATCTCGAGTCCGCGGCAGCGCCTGAAATTCTTCGGAGCCTCTATCACGGCGCCGTCGATATAAAGATCCTCGGAATACCACACACCGGCTCTCGCCATCTCGAACCAGCTGCAGTCGACGGCTTTGACGTTCCTGCAGTACCAGAGAGGGTACTTCCACTTGAACATCGACCTGTAAAGCTCTATATCGCGGCTCTCCTTCAGCGGAGACTCGCCGTCGTCGAATATCGAGTCATATATCTTAAGCCCGCGGCTCATAAAAAGCGCGCGCTCTCCGGTAAGACGCGCGTCCCGCACGATTCCGTTCTCAGCCATAGCTTTTCACTTTCATAAAAAGAATTTCGTGCGGATATTATATCATTTTCTTATGAATATTGCAATACCGTTTTTTTGTTATTTCGCTAATGCTTCTTAATGCTTCGATAAATCCTTGTAATACATAGCTTCGTTGACTCTTTTTATTTTTGACCGAGTGTTTTTATTCTTTATTATTCCTTAGTGCTCGTTGTAGTTTACCCATTTTTTTGGGTAAAATTTTGGGTAAAGATTGTATTCAATATATTATTTCATTCAGGCGATGGATATTACACTCGTATTTGATATCTTATCCATAGCGCTTTTTTTCATTTCTTCGGTCACATCGGTATATATGTTCAACGTGGTCGAAAGATTACTGTGCCCCAATATAGTCGATACTGTTTTCGCGTCCACATTGTTCTTTCTTGCGAGAGTCGCGAAAGTGTGTCTGAACATATGCGGTGTTATATGAGGTAAGGGATTCGTAGGACTTCTTTTGTTATGAGCTTGCACAATATTGTGTAAATGAGTCATCATTAACCGTTCGGTATATGGCATACCCGATTTGAGAAAGAAGCAGAAGCCGCTGTATGTCTGTAAACTGCAGCTGAATTTTCCTTTTTGAAACTGTTCATCCCGCATAGTTTTCAATACCGTGAAGACATTGGCCGTCATCGGTATCTTCCTTAAGCTTGACTGCGTTTTCGGAGAATTCATCACATATGTATATTTCCCATCTCTTGGAGCATATTGAAGGGTTTTATTAACGCTGATATCTTTTTTTGCAAAGTCTATATCGTTCCATGTGAGGGCGAATATCTCTCCGCATCTCATTCCGGTCTCGATAAAAACTATGAGAAGCGAATAATACCTATTATATACCTCAGAGTTCCGAACGAAGTCAAGCAGTTCACAAACTTCTTCCTCAGTCAGGTATTTCTTTTTCTTCTCTCTCATTTCTTCTTTGCTGAACGATATTTTCGCCATTGAAACGACATTCTTGGTGAGAATATCGTCCAGAACTCCTACTTGAAGAATTGATCTCAGAACAGTTATGTTTTGTATCACTGATGACGGCTTTAAGCCATTACCTTTCCTGAGATGTTTTGCGAATGCCTGTATATTGCTGACGGTTATTTTGTTGACTGGCGTGCTTTTGAAAAACTCTTTAATATGAAGTCTGTAACAGCGTTCGATATATTGCCTTCTGTCTTCTCCTACATTTAGAGAAGCCATATACTTCTTATACAGATCATCAAGCTTTGCATGTTCGGAATCGTAAACATTGATACAGTGTGAAAGCCTCGCCGTTATCTCGTTCTCCTTTACCCTCAGAGGGGTTATATCGCTCATGTCTCCTGTTACAGGGTCTGTGTCCGTCAGTCTCCATGAGTAGACAGAGCGGATTTTACCGTCAAGATCGGTGTATCTGTATTCGTACCTCCCATCCGGCTTCTGCCGTTCTCCTG
>CAMJPL010000055.1 GCA_946407735.1 uncultured Clostridia bacterium | reverse complement strand
CGTCATCGGGATACTTTTTCGTGAGCATCTTGTCCAGCTTTGAGCGGGTAAGCTTGACAAATTCCTCGGGCTTTATCGTCGCGAGGGATGTCCCGGAACCTTTTATGTACAGATATTTGTCGTCTTTATATGATGTGTTGCCGCCGCCTGCCAGAACATAATCGGCGTCTGAGCCGTATCTGTTCGACATCGAGGCGAGCATTTCAAGTGCTTCGGACATATTATTATCTCCTGATGATGTTGATCAAATGTTTTTGGCGTTGGCGAGAACGTATTTTTCAGCTTCGGCGCACCATAAGCCGTTGTTTCTCGAGACTATCTCGGCGAGATCGGCGTAGAACGGATCGTCCTTTCCTTTTTCGGCAAAGTCAGCGATGGCTGTCAGAGGCATATCCTTATTGGTATAGATCAGCTTTTTGCCGCCCGGGATCTTCGGCAGGTTCAGGGTGGTCTCAACGACGGCGTTCAGACCGCCGATGTGGGTGATCATGGCGGCGGGGTTGATCTTTCCGGACTGCATGTATTCGATGGATTCGAGCATATCCGAGGTATTGCCGCCTGATGTGCCTACGATATGGGTAGACGCGTAATGCACGTTGTAGAAGTTGAACATCGCGCTGAACTGTGTATTTGTCGGTCCGGCGAAGAAGTTGAGGCAGCCGTCCTTCGCGAGAAGCCTGTCGCCCTGTTCGACAACGCCCTTTACAGGAGCGTAGACGAATACGTCGTTGAATCCGGTGCCGTCCTTTGACAGACCGCGCAGATACTTGTCGACAGCTTCGGGATCGTTTTCATCGACGTGATCGTTGGTGTTCACATAGTACAGCTTGACGCCGTTTTTCTCGGCTTCGGCCGGGGAGAGAACTTCGGCGGCGCGGGCAAGACGCGCGGAATCGATATCGGTGACGACGAGTACGCCGGGCTTGCGGTCGCAGTGGATGGCGTAGTCGATCAGTCCGAGACCCATCGGTCCGGCGCCGGCAAGAACGGCCATCGAGCCGCCTTCGACGATGCCCATCTCATGCTTGTAGACGCCGGCTTTGGTATGATAGTTGGCGTGATATCCGCCGACGATGCAGCTCATCGGCTCGGAAAGGGAACCGTAGAAGAAGGCTTCGCCCTTATACGGAAGCAGGCAGCCGAGTTCCATAACTTCGTGAGGGATTATGACATAAGTCGCGTCTCCGCCTATGTACTTATAAGAGTATCCGGGAGAGGCGAGCGAGCCCTTGTAATTGATGGCGGGCTGTATCGAGAATTTGTCGCCTTCCTTGAACTGGTCCTGCCATTTCGCTCCGACCTTGACGATCTCGCCGCAGAACTCATGTCCGATGATAACAGGATTTTCCGCGACGTCATTCGGTACGCGCTTGTGATTCGGTCCCTGTATCGCGGCTTTGTACGAAGACATGCAGATGCTGTCAGAGACGACATGGGCGAGTATTTCATCATCATTGATCTCCGGGAGATCGAACTCTTCGAGACGAAGATCATTTACGCCGTAAAGGCGGACGGCTTTTGTTTTCATAAAAAACACTCCTGAAATCACTTGAAATATTTGTTGTTTTATGATATGATAATAATGACGGTCAGATGCACCAGAATACGATTCTGTTACATTAGCTATATTATATCATCATTTTCAACCATTGTCAATATTGCGAAAAAATATCACACTGAGCAGCATATATGCGCATATCGCGCAATAATACGCGCAGAATGAGCAAATCGCCATGAACTCCACAGAACGACGCAACGATATAAAAAGAATACTGAGCGATCATAATACCGCTACCGTAAAACAGCTTTCGGAGATGTATTATGTAAGCGAATCCACTATCCGCAGAGATCTCGGCAAAATCGCGTCTGAGAGCGGCGCCATAAGGCGTACTTACGGCGGAGCCTTCATGCTGGACAATCTTTCAAATGAACTGCCGATAAATATCCGCGAAAGGGAAAATACCGAAGCGAAGAACCGGATCGCGGGGAAAGCGTCGGAACTCATATATGACGGAGCGACCATCATACTCGACACATCGTCCACAGTAATGGAGATAGTGCCTTATCTCAACAGGTTCGACGGACTTACTGTCATCACGAACGGGATAAAGACGGCGTATCTTCTGAATTCATACAGCAAGATAACGACATTCTGCACCGGAGGCAGACTGCGCGACCACAACATGTCGCTTATCGGCAGCGCGGCGTGCGCACGGCTCGAGGAGATTAACGCCGATATTGCTTTTATATCATGCCGGGGATTTACTACGGAAAAAGGGGTGACGGAAGCGTCAGATGAAGAAGCTCAGGTCAAAAAGGCCATGATCAACGCCGCCGGAAAGACGATCCTTTTATGCGACAGCTCAAAAATCGGACTCGTTCTGATGAACAGGGTCTGCCGCACAGAAAGTCTGTACGCGATAGTGACGGACAGCGAGCTGTCAGATCCCGACACCGACACGCTGAAAAAGATGGGCGTGAAGCTTATTATCGCGGATCGTTATAATCAATAAAAGAATACTTTAACGCTTTAAAGGGTTAATATTAATAATAACCCCTTTCTTTTTGATAAAATATGTGGTATAATATGATTTGTTTTACTGCAGATCCTGGAGGTAGACAAATTGGCGGATATTGAAAAGAGAATCACCGATCTTCGAAGGATAATCAATCATCACAGAAGACTCTACCATGAGCTTGACAGGCCGGTGATTTCTGACGCCGAGTACGACGCGCTGTTCAGGGAATTGACAGAGCTTGAGGAGCGATATCCGGAATACTCCTCGGATGATTCCCCCACAAAGCAGGCCGGTTATAAACCCTCCGATAAATTCAAAAAGGTACGCCATGAAGTTTACATGGGCAGCCTGACAGACGTTTTTTCTTTCTCTGAGCTTGAGGATTTCATTTCGAAAGCGAATGAGGAGGCCGCCCGGCCGGTAGAGTTTTCGGTAGAGCAGAAGATAGACGGTCTTTCGGTCTCGCTCATCTATGAGAACGGGTATCTCACCGAAGCGTCTACAAGGGGAGACGGATATACCGGCGAAGACGTCACAGCGAATATAATGACCATCGCCTCGATACCGAAAGCGATAGAGTATAAAGGGCTGCTCGAGGTACGCGGCGAGGTTTATATGCCGCAGAGAAGCTTTGAGGAGCTAAATAACCGCCGCATCGACAACGGTGAAAAGACATTCGCGAATCCCCGGAACGCCGCAGCCGGATCTCTCAGACAGCTTGACGCAAGGATAACAGCTGAGCGGAGCCTCGATATGTTCGCGTTCAACATACAGCGCTGCGACACGGTTTTTGAAAGACACAGCGAGGGGCTCGATTTTCTTTCGTCTCAGGGATTCACGGTCATCGGGCATAATATCGTTTCCGATACGGAAAAGATAGAGACGCTGATAACGGATATCGGCGAAAGCCGCGGCAGTATCGGCTATGACATTGACGGAGCCGTCATAAAGGCCGATCTCATAAGCGAGCGCATAAGGCTCGGCGAGAACCTGAATACCCCGAAATGGGCTGTCGCTTACAAGTTCCCTCCGGAGGAGAAGGAAACGATACTCAAGGCCATCGAGGTGAACGTAGGACGTACCGGAGTCATAACGCCGTACGCGGTGTTCGATCAGGTCCGTCTCGCCGGGACGAATGTGACAAAGGCGACGCTTCATAACGCCGATTTCATATCCGAGAGAGACATAAGGGTCGGCGACACCGTTATAGTCCGCAAAGCCGGGGAGATAATACCTGAGATCCTCGGAGTGAACAAGTCCCTGCGTCCGGAAGGATCGGTTCCTTTCAGTATGCCGGATGTCTGTCCGTCATGCGGCGGTAAGATCGTCAGAGACGAGGGAGAGGCGGCTTACAGGTGCGTAAATCCCGCATGTCCCGCGCAGCTTCACAGGAACATCGTCCATTTCGTATCCACAGACGCTATGAATATAGTCGGTCTGGGTGAAATGATCATAAAATCCCTTATCGACAGCGGTCTGATTTCAGATTTCGCCGATCTCTATTACCTGAAATCGAATGATCTTGCGTCGCTCGACCGGATGGGCGAAAAATCGGCGGCGAATCTGATAAACAGCATAGAAGCGTCAAAGAGCAGAGGACTTGACAGGCTGATATACGCTCTCGGGATCCGTGAGGTGGGAGTCAAAGCTGCGAGAAGTCTCGCCGTGAAGTTCCGCGATATCGAAGCCCTCTTTTCAGCATCGGTCGATGATATCACGTCGATCGACGATATCGGCGGAATAACAGCCGGATATGTAAGAGAGTATTTCGACAATCCAAAAGCGCGTCTTATAACGGATAAACTGAAGGACGCCGGTGTCGTGATGTCGCTTCCCGAAGCCGAAGCTTCCGACGAAAACACGCTTTTTAAAGGCAAGACTTTCGTCCTTACGGGAACGCTTCCCACGATGACCCGAAGCGAAGCGGCCGCCTTGATAGAAAAGCATGGCGGAAAGGTATCGTCATCGGTATCTAAAAAGACGGATTTTGTTGTCGCCGGGGATGCTCCCGGGAGCAAGCTGACGAACGCCGTCAAGCTCGGAGTGACCGTTATAGACGAAGAAAAGCTTATCAGTATGATTGGATCATGATATGATATTGGACAATATAAAGCTTCACCTTAAGGCTGGTGACGGCGGAAACGGCGCTGTCTCGTTCCGGCGGGAGAAATACATCTCCCACGGCGGGCCCGACGGCGGAGACGGAGGGAACGGCGGCAACATCATAGCCGCCGTGGACAAAAGCCTTACATCGCTGATAGATTATAAATACAAGCGCATATTCAGGGCTCAGAACGGCGAGGCCGGCGGCGGAAAAAAATTCCACGGTGCTAACGCCGAAGACGTGATATTGAAGGTCCCGAGAGGAACGATAATCAGAGACGCGGAAAGCGGTCTGATAATCGCGGACATGACCGATACCGAGAGCTTTCTTATCTGCAAAGGCGGAAGAGGCGGATGGGGAAACGTGCATTTCGCCACACCCACTCGTCAGATCCCGAGGTTTGCCAAAAGTGGCATCGAAGGTGAGGAAAAGGATGTCATTTTCGAGCTCAAGATGATAGCCGACGTCGGGCTGATCGGACTTCCCAACGCGGGCAAATCGTCGCTTCTGAATAAGATCAGCGCCGCGAGGCCCAAGATAGCCGAATATAAGTTTACCACTCTCACGCCTATTTTAGGAGTAGTCAATAACACGGATAATCCCGAGCAGACATGTGTTGTCGCGGATATACCGGGGCTGATCAAGGGAGCGTCCGAGGGCGCCGGTCTGGGATATGAGTTCCTGCGCCATATAGAAAGATGCAGACTCTTTATTCATGTGGTCGACGCATCCGGCGAAGACGGCGATCCCGTCGAAAACCTCAAGATCATCAATGACGAGCTGAAAAACTACGATCCGTCGCTTATAGAAAGGCCGCAGATAATCGCCGCGAACAAATGCGATATCCTCGCAGAGGACACCGACACCTCTGAAATCGAGGCGTACGCCGCCTCTCGCGGAGCCGGATTTGTCAGGATCTCCGCTGAAAACGGAGACGGATGCGGGCAGCTCATCTCACAGATGTTCAGAAAGCTCGACAAGCTTCCACCTGTAAAGATCTATGAGCCGGAGATCGATCTTACCGAGAAAGAGGAAAGCTCGAAGGATCATTCGGTTGAGATCAGAAACGTCAACGGGACTTATGTCGTCGAAGGCGAATGGCTTTATCGCCTGATGGGCAATATAAACTTTGACGACAGGGAATCGCTCATGTATTTCCAGAGGGTCCTGCGCACCGGCGGAGTTATCGAAGCGCTTGAGGAAAAAGGCTGCAGGAGCGGAGATATGGTTTCCATATACGATTTTGAGTTTGAATTCATAAGCTGATAAAACGGAGATTGAAAATGAAAAAGATAATGCTTGGCAATGAGGCGGCCGCGAGAGGTCTTTACGAAGCCGGATGCCGTCTCGTTTCGAGCTATCCCGGTACGCCGAGTACCGAGATAACCGAGTTTGCCGCGAAATACGATGAGATATATGCAGAATGGGCTCCGAACGAAAAGGTCGCTCTTGAAACGGCTCTCGGCGCTTCGGTGGCCGGAGGACGCTCCGCCTGCTGCATGAAGCATGTCGGACTCAATGTCGCCGCCGACCCGCTGTTTATCGGAGCGTATGTAGGCGTAGGCGGCGGGATGCTTATAATGGTCGCCGATGATCCCGGCATGCACAGCTCGCAGAACGAGCAGGATTCGAGACACTACGCCAAAGCAGCGAAGCTGCCGATGCTTGAGCCGTCCGATTCCGGCGAATGCCTTGAATTCGTGAAAAAGGGCTTTGAGCTTTCGGAAGCGTATGATACTCCCGTTATTATACGTCTCTGCACGAGAGTCTCGCATTCACAGAGCGTGGTGGATCTCAGCGACAGAACCGAAAAGGAGCTTGCCGAATATAAAAAGGATCCCACAAAGCGCGTAATGGCTCCCGCCAACGCGAAGCCGCGTCATATCAAGGTTGAGGAACGCCTTGAAAAAATGGCGTCATACGCGGACAGCTGTGAATTCAACAAAGCCGAGTATAACGATACGAAGATCGGCATAATCACTTCGGGCACATGCTATAATTACGCTCATGAGGTATTCGGCGACGGGGCTTCATATCTCAAGATTGGTCTTATCAATCCGCTTCCCGAGAATCTGATAAAGGAATTCGCCTCCAGATGCGGCAGGATCATAGTGATAGAAGAGCTTGACGACTATATCGAGTCTTTCTGCAGAAAGATCGGCATCGCCGTCGACGGCAAGAATATCCTTCCCAGCACCGACGAATTCTCACAGGAGCTGCTCAGAGACAAGCTTCTCGGTATCAAAGCGGAATACAGTCAGCTCGAGGACCAGATTCCGGGAAGACCGCCCGTTTTATGCCCCGGATGCCCTCACAGAGGCGTATTCTACGTTTTCAAGAAGCTTAAGCTGTATGTCGCCGGCGATATAGGATGCTATACTCTCGGGGCATCGGCGCCTCTCGGCGCTATGGACACGACGTTCTGCATGGGCGCTTCCGTGTCGTCGATCCACGGCTTCAATAAAATAAGACCTGATAACACACAGAAATCCGTCGCCGTTATCGGCGATTCCACCTTCATGCATTCGGGCATAACCGGTCTTGTCAATCTTGTATATAATAAAGGATATTCGACAGTCGTGATCCTTGACAACAGGATCACCGCCATGACCGGCCATCAGCAGAATCCCTCCACAGGAATGACGCTGAAGGAGGAGCCGACATACGCGGTCATGCCTGAGAACGTGGCAGAAGCGGTCGGCGTAAA
The DNA here is from genome assembly GCA_946407735.1 of uncultured Clostridia bacterium. Taxonomy (GTDB): domain Bacteria; phylum Bacillota; class Clostridia; order Oscillospirales; family CAG-272; genus JAAZGC01. Next base: position 10,039 of record CAMJPL010000055.1, on the reverse strand, counting down.
GAAGGAGCATATAAGGACTGTCGATCCTCTTGATGTCGCCGAGGTCGAGAAGACTCTGAAAGAAGAGCTCGCTTCCGATGAGCCGTCGGTCATCGTCTGCCGCCGTCCGTGCGCTCTTCTCAAGGGCGTCAAGCGTCTTCCTTCATTTACGATCGACGCCGCGAAATGCAAGAGCTGCCGCGCCTGTATGGGTATAGGCTGTCCCTGCATATCCATGGTGGACGGAAAAGCCTTCATCGACAGCACTCTTTGCACTGGATGCGGTCTGTGCAGTCAGCTCTGCCGCTTCGGCGCCATAAACGGAGGAGATAAGGAATGAACGATATAAAGAATATAATGATCGTGGGTGTCGGCGGGCAGGGATCGTTGCTCGCGTCCCGCATTATCGGAAACGCCGTGCTGCTGAAGGGCTATGACGTAAAGGTCTCTGAGGTCCACGGCATGTCGCAGAGAGGCGGCTCGGTCGTAACATATGTCCGTTACGGCGACAAGGTATGGTCTCCCGTCATATGCCGCGGCGAAGCCGATATCATCCTCAGCTTCGAGCTGCTTGAGGCGGCCAGATGGCTTCCTTATCTTAAAAAGGAAGGCGTTATCGTCGTAAACACTCAGGAGATCAATCCCATGCCGGTCATCACCGGAGCGATGACATATCCTGACAATATAGTTGAGAAGATCCGCGCGAAGAACGTAAAGGTCGTCGCCGCCGACACGCTGAGTCTCGCGAGGGAAGCGGGGAACGAGAAGGCGTCGAATGTCGCCCTTATCGGACTTATGGGAAAATATCTTGGCTTTGACGTTGAAACATTGAGGGAAGCGGTAAAAATGTCGGTCCCGCCGAAATTCCTCGATGTGAACATGAAAGCTTTCGAGCTCGGATATCTTTATGAAAACTGAATATCATTTCGCGTGATATATATATTTTCTTCTTGAAAGGTCTTTGATCTATGAGGTATTTCAACGAACACGAAGAGACGATGTCTCGTGACGAGATGCATGCTCTTCAATCCGAAAGGCTTGTTGAGACAGTCAACCGTGCCTATGAGAAGGTCGCGCCGTACAGAGCGAAAATGGACGCGGCGGGAGTATCGCCGGACGATATCAAAAGCGTTGACGATCTCGCGAAGCTTCCGTTTACCGCAAAACAGGATCTGCGTGACAATTATCCTTACGGCATGACCGCTGTCCCCATGAGCGAAGTTGTTCGTATCCACGCCTCATCCGGAACTACGGGAAAACAGACAGTAGTAACTTATACTCAGCATGATCTGGATGTTTGGGCGGAATGTGTCGCGCGCGTACTCACAGCGGCAGGAGCGACAAATGAGGACATCGTCCAGGTCTGCTACGGATATTCCATGTTCACCGGAGGACTCGGCGCTCACTGCGGAGCCGAAAAGCTCGGCTGCGCCGTTATCCCGGCTTCGACCGGAAACACCGCTCGTCAGATAATGATGATGCAGGACTTCGGTTCGACCGTGCTTTGCTGTACGCCTTCATACGCGCTTTATATGTATGAGTATATGCGCGACAATAATATTCCGATAGATTCTATCCATCTGAAATACGGAATATTCGGCGCCGAGCCGTGGTCCGACAAGATGCGCGCTCAGCTAGAGGAGAATCTTCACATCAAGGCTACCGATATATACGGTCTGTCCGAAGTCTGCGGCCCCGGCGTTGCTTTCTCCTGCTCAGAAGGAAACGGTCTCCATGTAAATGAAGATCATTTCATCATTGAGGTCGTCGATCCCAAGACGGGAATGCCGCAGCCAGACGGAGTTCCCGGAGAGATCTGCTTCACCTGTATCGATAAGGAAGCAATGCCGCTTATCAGATACAATACTCACGATATCTCGGCTCTCCATCATGAGAAATGTTCCTGCGGCCGCACTCTCGTGAGAATGGACCGCATAACGGGCCGCTCGGACGATATGCTGATCATCCGCGGAGTCAATGTATTCCCGTCTCAGATCGAAAGCGTCCTGCTCAGCTCCGGCAACGTTGACCCCAGATATCTTATCGTTGTTGACCGCAAGGGAACACTCGATGAGATCGAGATCAAGGTCGAAATCAACGCGGCTCAGTTCACCGATCAGATCCGCGGGCTTGAAGAGCTTCAGCTGAAGATCAAGAAAAACATCGAATCCGTGCTCGGTATCGCTGCGAAGATCACTCTGGTCGAACCCGGCACTATCGAGCGTTCGGTCGGAAAGACCCAGCATGTTATCGATAACAGAAAGATATAACCGGAGGGCAGGGAACTATGCTTATAAAACAGCTGTCGATCTTTATCGAAAACCGCACCGGCCGTCTTGCCGAAATCGCCAGTATACTGGCCGACAACAATATAAACCTTCGTTCGCTTTCCATCGCCGACACATCCAAATTCGGAGTGCTGCGCGTGATCGTTGACGATCCGTACTCAGTCGAGAAGGTACTTTCGGATTTGGGTCTTGCCGTTTCGGTCACTTCGGTCGTATCTGTGAAAATGAACGATCAACCCGGAAGTCTGGCTGCCGTCCTTAAGGTCCTTGCGGACAACAATATCAGCGTGGAATATATGTACGCGTTCAAAGGCAACAGCGGGGACGCTTACGTCGTGATGCGTGTCGACAACGATCTCGCCGCGCAGAACGTCCTGACCAAAGCCGGATTCAAAGGATATACCGAGTTCTGATTATACAAAATATTCAAAGCGAATATCAAACACAGCCTTGAATCATTGATTCAAGGCTGTGTTATAATATTTTGTATAATTGCAGGTCCGATCAGCCATTTACGGGAGCTTCTGTAATTACCTCATTTCCGTCGTCATAGCTTACAAGATCGCTTACACCTAAGGAGTAGGCAAGAATATGGAACTCGTCGCCGTTCCTTACCATAATGTAATACATCGTTTCGCGTATCACGGTTACGGTCTCGTTTTCCTGTGTCTCGGTGACGGTTTCACCGCCGGATTCGCTTGTGACTATATCGATTCTCGGTGTCTTGGTGGTGCATCTGGTCTTCGCCGTGACGTTGCATTTGTTTTCGTCGACCATTATCACCTCGACGCTTTCAAGCTGATATGTGGTTGAGGCGACGCCCTGCATATTTTTAAAGTTTTCGAGCATCAGTGCTTTTTCGTCTTCGTTTATATCCCAGTACTTGATATATGAATCATAATCGCCGTTGTTGGCGTATGAATACATATTGCTGAGAGATTTGAAGACTTCGTCGGTCATCTGAGCTTCCTCAGCGGATCTTGTCTCAGCGGGTTCGGCCGGAGTATCGGTATTGTCCTTATTGCCGCCGCAAGAAACGGCGGCTGAGGTGATAAACAAGAGTGATATGATCAGAGTTATGACCTTAAAATGTTTATTCATATATAAATCTCCGTAAATATATAATATGCAGATCCGAATATCAATTTATTATATCACATCATGAAGTATTCTTCAATATCTTTATAGTAAATTTATAATGAAAAATGCGAAGTGATGTTGAAGCCCTGTTCTCTGTATTATACAAAATATCCATTTTGTATATTCATATAGATTTCCGTCAGATGTTCTCTCCCTCATTTTTATTTTCAATAGTCACGTGTTTACTGTTATTCCGGCAAAGCTGTGTATTGACATTTCGAGTTCCCGGATGTATAATATTAAGTGATAATAATATACGGGAGACGGATTATAATCATCATGATAAATTACAGAACAATAAACAGCATACATCCGCGTGGTGAGCATCTGATACGCTGCGAAATGCTGGCAAAGAGGCTGGAATCGGATATATACCGTATGCCTTCTGTATACGAGAACGGAAACGACTGGCCCGGAGACTGGTGCGGCAGAACGATCCTGGCTCAGACTATGCTTTACGACTGCCTGGACGGCAAATCACCGTATCTGAGTGAAACCGTTGCCGCGCTTCCTTCAATGCTGAATGAAAAGGGATTTCTCGGTGAATGCGGAGATTATATAGACGAACAGCAGCTGTCCGGGCATTCCTGGCTTTTAAGAGGACTTTGCGAATATTATAAACGAAACAATGACTCCGGCATATTGACAATAATATCCGGGATCGTAAACAACCTGTATCTTCCGACCGCCGGGCATTACGGCGAATATCATACAGTATCCACCGATTCAGGAAAATACTCCGGCAATATATCCATGACATCCGGATCATGGAAATATTCCACCGATACAGGATGCGCGTTTATATCACTTGACGGATTATCAGCTGTATATGAAATAATCCTGCCGCACAGCGACGAATCCCCGGTAAGCTCGGCTGAGCTGAAAAAACTGCTTGATATAATGACAGACAAATTCAGAAGCTTTGATGTTTCCGAACTGCGTCTGCAGACGCATGCCACACTGACTGCCGTAAGAGGACTTCTTCGTCTATACAAAATCTCATCAGATACCGGCTCACCGGATAACGGCTTATTGGAAATGTCGATCAGATTATTCGACGAATATCTAAGCAAAGGAATGAGCTCGGCTTACGGCAATTACAACTGGTTCAGACGACCGGAATGGACCGAGCCGTGCGCTATGATCGATTCCTTTATCGTTGCCGTGCAGCTTTTCGTCTGCACCGGAAACAGCGGATATCTGAATATCGCGTCAAAAATAAAAAGCGCTGTTTATCACGCCCAGAGGTCCAACGGAGGCTTCGGATGCGATACCTGCGTCGGAGCCGTCACGGATGATGGCATCACTGACAAGCTCGCCGTGCGCGCGTATGAGGCGTACTGGTGCTGTACCATGAGAGGCGGCGAAGGGCTCGCGAGAATAGCCGAATACTCATATCTTATGTCCGGCAACACGCTTGTGATCCCGTATCTGTCGGATTCAGAGGCTGAGATAGACGGAGCTATGATCAGCCAGACAAATACCCGCGGCAGCGTTCATCTGTCGATCACCGGCAACAGATCGATATCAACCGTCAGAATATATACTCACGGCTGGATGAATAATATAAGAGTCAGCGGATGCCATTGTAAAATCACAAGCGACACAGTCGAGCTCGAGATCAAAATCGGTGATAATCTGATATCGATAGATTACGACTCTTCCCTATTCGCCGAAAAAAGCTGCGGTGTAGGCAACGATAAAGAATCGGTGATCATATTCGACATGGACAGTATTCTGGGATCGCTCGAAGACATAACAGCATCGGCAGACGAAGTCATGGAAAAAGCCGAATATTCCGAAGACAAGCTTGGCGCACGCTATACCGCTGACGGCATGATCCTTCGCAGAATAGACGATTCATACCTTCTCGGCGACGGCGATAAAGACGCGTCCTACCGCTTGTTGTTCAGATAATGCATCGCCAGCAGATAAAACAGCTTATAAGCGATAAAGCTGAACAATACAAGCAGTCCGATCCCTGCCAGAACAGCGATTAGGGCTGCGGGCTTTGAGTAGCGCTCGCTTACATGAATCTCGGCTGACGGTTTTATGTCATCGGCTGATTCCTTTCTCTGAGAGAACATCCAGTCAAGCGAATCCTCGTAAGCGAACTGCCAGATATTGAAATGATCTCCGCCCGGTATCACGGTCAGCTCGGCATCGGCGCCGATATCTGACAGCTTTTCGCTCAGCTGCAGATCACCGCTGATAGGTACAACATTATCCATATCTCCGTGATACGCCCTCACAGGGGTGTGAGAGATCGCTTCCGCGGATCCCGGATCACCGCCGCCGCATATCGGCACAGCGGCTGCGAACAGATCCGGGTGTCTTGAGACGCAGTCCCAGCTCCCGTAGCCTCCCATTGAGATCCCCGTCACATAGATCCGGCTTGAATCGCCGTTGTATTTTTCGGCGGCAGAGAGCGTAAGATCTATCGCGGCGGCAAGAGACGGAGTTTCCGGCGTATCAGCCGTGGAATATACGCCGTCAGACCATTCCACGTCGACCCATTTTTCGTCAGCTCCGGCCTGAGGGAATATATATATCGCCGGATAATCTTCTATCATGCCGTATCTGAAAAGCAGAAGCGGCAGGCCGTAATTAAGCTGACTGCTGTTGTCGTTTCCCCTCTCGCCGGCGGTGTGAAGATACAATACCACCGGGTAAGAAACGGTATCGGCGTCTTCGGGAAGATAATATCTGTAATTCAGCTTATATCCGTTATCATCATACGTCCCGGCTCCTATGACGATGCCGCCGTCAGAGAATACGGCTGTGCCGAACACAGACAGCATAAAAACAAAAACAAAGAGATAAAAGAACTTCTTCATATACCTGGAGTGTGTTATGAACTCATATATTATGTCGGTAGACTGCGGAACGACCTCGGAAAGATGCATTATTTTCGACAAGGAATGCAATATCGTCTCGTCATCCCAGAAGGAATTCAGACAGATCTATCCGTCTCCCGGATGGGTGGAACAGGATCCTGAGGATATATGGCAGACTGCGCTTTATGTCTGCCGCGACGCGCTTGATAAAGCAGGGATCTCCGCGGAGCAGATATCTGCGATAGGTATAACCAATCAGCGGGAAACGACGATCATGTGGGATAAATCCACCGGCAGACCGGTTTACAACGCCATAGTATGGCAGTGCAGACGTACGTCGGATATCGTCGATAAGCTGAAAGCGGACGGATGCTCAGAAATGATATCCGGTAAAACAGGATTGCTCCCCGACGCGTATTTCTCGGCGACGAAGCTGAAATGGATATTTGATAACATCCTCGGAGTGCGCGAGTCGGCGGAAAAAGGAGAAATACTGTTCGGCACAGTTGAAACGTGGATAATCTGGAAGCTGACAAACGGATCGGTCCATGCTACCGATTATACAAACGCGTCAAGAACGATGCTGTATAATATATATGAAAAGAAGTGGGACGAAAAGCTTCTTTCGCTTTTCGGCATACCGAGTTCTGTTCTGCCGTCGGTGCTTCCGTCAAGCGGATTGTACGGATATACTGATAAAAGTATATTCGGGACAAGTCTGCCGATAATGGGCGCCGCCGGAGATCAGCAGTCGGCTCTGTTCGGACAATGCTGCTTCAGACCGGGAATGACAAAATCCACCTACGGAACAGGCGGATTCCTTCTGATGAACACGGGAGATAAACCGGTAAAATCCGCCGGAGGGCTGCTTACCACCATTTCCTGCGGCAGCGGCCCGGTTCCAGGTTACGCCGCCGAAGGATCGGTGTTTGTCGCCGGAGCGTGCGTACAATGGCTCCGCGATGAAATGAAGCTGATAGGCGATTCACGGGAGACAGAAGAAATAGCTAATTCAGTCCCTGACACGTTGGGCTGTTATATGGTGCCGGCGTTTACCGGGCTCGGAGCTCCTTACTGGGATCAGAACGCCAGAGGGATTATATGCGGGATAACGAGAGGCGTCAGGCGCGAGCACATCATAAGAGCGGCGCTCGAAGCAATAGCTTATGAGATAAACGATGTTATCGGGATCATGAAGAGCGATTCCCTTCTGTCCGACATCACCCTTAAGATCGACGGCGGAGCGGCGCAGAATAATTTCATAGCTCAGTTCCAGGCGGATATATCAAATGTAACAGTCGTTCGTCCGCGCTGCATAGAAACGACGGCGCTCGGCGCCGCCTTCCTCGCCGGTCTTGCCTGCGGCTATTGGAGCAGTCTCGACGACATAACAAGATATAACAAGGCTGAGAGGATATTCGAGCCGACTATGCCGGAGTCAAAAAGAAAATCACTTATAGACGGCTGGAACGACGCCGTCAGCAAGGCAAGAGCTTAAACGACCTGGAAAATAAAGAATTTAAGATAATCGGTCTCCGGAACATTCAGAAGGATCGGATGGTCCGGGGACTGTTGTCTTGATTCGATCTGACGAAGCTCCACCCCGGCGTCTGACGCGGCTTTGGTCAGCATATCCCTGAATAAATCCGTTGTCATAAAATGAGAACAGGAACAGGTCGCAAGATATCCTCCGCGCGGCAGCAGCTTCATCGCCTTGAAATTGATCTCTCGGTACCCTCTTTCAGCACCCCTCACCGTGTTTCTTGATTTGGTAAACGCCGGGGGATCGAGGATGATCATATCAAATAATTGTTTTCTTTCGTCACTTAACGCGTCAAGATAATCAAAAACGTCTGTCTGACAAAAATCGATCTTCCCTTCAAGCCCGTTCAGCGATGCGTTTTTCTTTGCCGCTTCAATCGCCGTGGATGATATATCCGCGGCGGTAACTTTTTCGGCTCCGTTCAGCGCGCAGTTAAGAGCGAACGATCCGGTATGAGTGAAGCAGTCAAGGACTCTTTTTCCTCTTGCCAGCTTCGCCGCGGCATGTCTGTTGTATTTCTGATCAAGGAAAAAACCGGTTTTCTGACCGTTTTCGAAATCGACGATATATTTGACTCCGTTTTCCGTTATCAGAGTTTCAGTCGGTCCGCTGTGAGGAATATTATCAAACCAGCCGCTTAAAGGGAGAAGTCCTTCTTTGTTTCTGATATCTGATTCGCTTCTCTCATAACATCCGCGGATCCTGATACCGTCTTTATCAAGCTCGTCGACAATCAGCGGAAGTATGACGTTCTTTCTTATGTCGATACCGTACGAAAGAGACTCAAATACGATAACATCCCCGAAAAGATCGACGGTAAGACCGGGAAAATGATCGGCTTCGCCGAATATGAGCCGACAAGCCGCGAAATCGTCTCCCATAACGGTTTTGCGGTAATCTATCGCGTACCTGACTCTCCTGCGCCAGAAATCCTCATTTATCTGATCATTTGAGTTGACTGATATTATCCGTACTCTGATCTTCGAATGTTCGCTCCACAATCCGGTGCCGAGATATTTATTTTTTAAGCTGACTATATCAACGACCGATCCGTTTTCAAATCCCGTGCTGTCACCGCTTTTGTAAGGAGCACCGTCGACGGAAACTATTTCGGCATCATAAACCCATACATGCCCGCCTTCCAGATATCGGCAGCACTTATCGCTTACCGTTACGGACGGGTATTCCCTTGAATGTCTCATCGGATGTAAATCCTCAAAACAGAACTACGGCGTGATATGTTATAGTCTGCGGACCATAATAATATTTCATCCCGTTCGCCGCGCAGACCTGAGTCACGAGCAGAGCGTATCCCTCCATCGCCGATGTAGCTTTATCGGGAAATCTGCACGGCTCGGGATAGGCGCATTTCTTGCATATTGCGCAGGCTCCGGCGCTCAGCAGCATTACCTTATCATATGATTTTCTGAGCTTATCGGCAAAGCTTTCGGCAAGATTCTTAAGACGGGCTCCGGCTTCCATGATAGCCTCGGCGTCGAAATCGTCCTCAAGCTGTCCCGTCACCTGCAGCAGCAGACCGTTATCGAACTGTCTGATCCTTTCGGTACATTCCTCGACGGTACCGCATGCCGGCGGACACATCCAGTTTTTGCCGTACGCGTTGCATTTTCCGGCGGCGCACATAGATCTGACTTCATTCATGGGCTTCAGCGTCGACACCTCTACTTTTCCGACATGGCTGAATCCGTGATCGAGCGCCTCCTGCACAAGCTTTTCCATTTCATTATCATCAATGCGCATATTATATTCCTTTCAAAATATCTATTTGAATCGTTTTATTTATTTCAGTTTGATCTGTATGGGCGGCAAGTTTGTATTATAATAATATTATTATATCACTTCGCGGCTTGTTTTTCAACTCCTTTATGCGGTATCGCATTAAATCTTTTTTATTATTACAACAAGAGGAATGCGACTCGAATATCGCGTCCTCTATGAATCTGACAATATCGTTATGAGGATATACGTTGAGATTGCTGTCCTTGTATGTCCCGCAGTATATTTCAGATATCCCTATTGAAGCCGTGGCGCTGTTCATGTTCTCCTTCAGCGCTTCGGTGGAGGGCCTGTATGACCTGTTGTCGGCGTTTCCGCACAGTACGCAGAGAGAGACCCTGTTTCCCTGCTCTGTCAGCCTGAATACCGTCCCTCCCGCGCCTACGAAAAAACCGTCCCTTTCGGAGACGGTTTTCTGTTTGTATTTTAGTTCCAGTCTAATTATATCACACGTT
>CAMJPL010000054.1 GCA_946407735.1 uncultured Clostridia bacterium | reverse complement strand
ACCGCCCGGCCTTCCAGCTGATGATGAAGCATTGCAGGGAACCACACCTATACGAGGGAAAAGAAATATGGGAAGACCGTTAATCAACACAAATGAAAACCCGATGATATGTCTTAGCAGGTAGTGTTTTTGAATCTCCGCAGGATTCTCAGTACCCTTTTGTGCTTTTTGATCGCGTGGATGCAGATTGGTGCTTCTGTTGGTGAGCTTTGGCTTGTTGAATAGGAATTATGTAATATCCGACTTTACATTATTCGAGACACGAAATCGCGCCGGAGTTATTCCGGTAAGTTCCCTGAATACCGTACTGAAATACTGGAGTGAGGAAAAGCCTGATTTTTCCGCTATCTCTTCCAGTGACCAGCTTGAATACCGCAGAAGTCTTTTTGCGTATGATACTCTTGCTGAGTTTATATATCTGATTGGTGAAACACCGTAATACTCTGAAAATATCCTTCTGAAATATGTTTCTGTATATCCTGATATCTCAGCTAAATTTGAAACGCGAAGTGTATTATCTCCGATATGGTCCGTAATATATTGTTCGATTTCTTTGATTTTCTGTCTGCAGCCGCCGATATAGCTGTTTAAGGTGTTTTTTATGATATTCGCGTACAGCTGGTACAGTATGGACATGCATTCCGGATTCCGCGCCGCAGACAACGAGGTATATTTAATAAGTGTTTTTCTGAATAATCTTTCTGTTTCTGTAGAGTTATTTACTGAGGATCTAAAACTTCTTCGCTCTTGTGAAGTGGCGAAATCAAAATTAATGACGACAAACGAATAATACTCGCAGTCTACATTCATTTTGTAGACTGCATTTTTTGCCAGATAGAGTATATCTCCGGCATGAACGGAAAAATTATCGCCCGTTGTAAATGTGTAATCACAGCAGCCGGAAAGGATATAGATAAATCCGTCATATTTCCTGCCGGGATACATAAAGTCAAGTTTGATTCTCATCATGTGGTTCTGATATACTTCGGCAAACGACGCGATTGTCTGTTCGTTTTTTATTATATCCAGCATTTTAATTATCCTTATGAAATACTGATACTGAAAAAACTCCCCTGTTTATAGAATATTATACTTTACTATCGTTTTGCTTTCAAGAGATAAATAAATATTCAGTACCGAAATTTATAAAAATACCGAAATTGATATTTACAGGAAACCTTTCGTATGATAAAATAGACATGTTAAGCTTAATCTTTCGGTGATTAGTATGAAAGGTTTAATATCGGGAATCAAAAGAAACTCTGTTCATGACGGTCCCGGCATCCGGACAACAGTGTTTTTTAAAGGATGCCCTCTAAAATGTATATGGTGCCATAATCCTGAGAGCATCTCTTTTTCAAAGGAGATCGGATATTATAAAAACAAGTGTATCTCCTGCGGCTGCTGTGAGGATGTCTGTCCCATAAAAGCCGTTAAGATGGACGGCGGTTTCCCAAAAACGGACTTATCAGTCTGCAGTCATTGTTTTATCTGTACCGAGTCCTGCCCTTCAGAAGCGAGGATCGCTTACGGTGAATACTGGGACAGCGCTGATCTTGTGGAAAAGCTGCTGGAAGACCGGGATTTTTATGTAAGCAGTGGAGGCGGGGTAACTTTGTCCGGAGGGGAATGTCTTTCACAGCCGGACTTTGCGGTTGAAGTCGCAAGAATGTTGTTCAGCAGGAATATTTCGGTGGATATCGACACATGCGGATACGTGCCGCGCGAAGTATTTGATTCGATAATACCATACGCCGATCTGTTTTTATATGACATAAAAGCCATAGATCCAGTGATTCATAGGAAATGCACGGGAAGGGATAACAAGCTTATTCTTGATAATCTCAAGTACCTTGCTGAGAAAAACTGCAGGATCGAGATCAGATATCCGTATGTCCCCGGGTGGAATGATAAGGAAAGCGCGGCAATATGCAGGTATCTCCGCCATTTGCCTGATATTTCCAAGGTTAAAGTATTAGGATACCATAAAATGGCCGGGGGAAAATATGAAGCCCTATCCATGCCTGACACACTGCCTGATACTCAGCCGACACCGGCAGATATTGACAAGGTTGTCTCTATGTTTGCAAAATATAACATTAACGCAGTCAACGGAATGATAAATGACTGAAAAACGGAGAAATCAAAATGAAAAAAACAGTGCTTTCATGATTATACTTTCACTTTTGCTTTTGACTTCCTGCGGAACAGCAGTATCTTCGGAAATAACACCGGAAGAAACAGCTCCATCATTCGATACTGCCGGAGTAATGTCAGCTGAACCGGATATAACCGATGGTCTCGAAGGTTTCGATTTCGGTGGAAAACCAGTGTCGATCGTCTACAGCAAAGATCAGCTCGGCCCAAACTGGCCTTATGACGCCGAGGAAATGAACGGCGATCTTCTCAATGATACAGTATGGGAGAGGAATCTAAAGGTAGAAGAGCGTTTCAATGTCGATATCAGCTTTAATAATGTCGGAGGAACAGGCAATGAGGTTCCGTCCGCGCTGTCAAAATCCGTACTTTCCGGAGACGGCTCTTATTTATTCGGTATCTCGCATACGTTCAACAGTGTACCGTCCCTGATCTCCGACGGAATGCTGACCGATTTCTGTAAGATACCTTATGTGGACCTTTCAAATCCCTGGTGGAATTCATCGATCAGAGATAATCTTGTTATCGGAAATGTTCTGCCGATAGCTGTTTCCTCTCTCATTTACAGCTATGCGGACGTAATATATGTCAATCAGAAAATGATTTCAGAATATGATCTTGAAAATCCATATGATCTAACATATAATAACACTTGGACATGGGTAAAACTTGCTGAGATGGCGTCTGTGGTTTCATCGGATATCAACGGAGATGGTATTTTTACAGCGGATGATCAGTTCGGTTATACGACACCCGGAGAAACCGTGTCTCTGATGTCAAGGCTGATACACTCAAACGGCATGCTTTTCGCCACCCCGGATGAGAACGGTTATCCGCGTCTGATAACAATCTCAGACCGTCTTCAGAATGCTATGGAAAGGTATTACTCGCTGCTGTTTGAAGGCGATAAAACCTATATCGGTATTAAGACAGACAGTTTGGGCAGCGTTGACGCTTTTTCTAAAGGGCGTATATTATTCATGCATCAGACGACGCTTCAGCTTCCTGCATTGAGAAACACTGACGTGGAATTCGGAATCGTTCCCCTGCCGAAGTACGATGAAGCTCAGGAAAAATACATGTCCATGCTGTCTTCTCAGCTGTTGCTTGTTCCGACGGCGGATGATGAGACAACGGCTCTTGCCGGTGTAATGCTTGAAAGCATAGCCTTCGAATCATGGAAAAATGTCGTTCCAGCTGTTTACGATGAAATATTCAATCAAAAGTATCTGAGAGACGCTACGTCATATGAAATGTATCAGAAGATAATGGATTCGCTTGTCTGTGATTTTAACTGGAACTACGGCAACGGCAACAAGATCACATATATCGTAAGTGAGCTGGTATACGGAAAAAAATCAACAGATGTAGCGTCATATTTGGCACAGAACAGCCCGGCAGTTGAGAAGGCGTTCGAAAAGCTTTATGAAGACGTTATAAATGTTTACGGTGATCAGTGAGGTTTGTTATGGATGCTAAGGAACTTACCGAAATAGCGTTTGAGATAGATAAGAATACAGATGAAAGCAGCGTTTGCTTTGCCGATATAGATATCATCAAAACACTCCTTAAGAATTGTGAAATAACTTTTAACGACAATAGTGTTTTTTTCGGTGACTGCAATTGTGAAAACACCACCAGACAAATAATGCGGAATAGGCTGGGAAAACATTCTGCCGGTGTTCTTACGGAGGAAAACAGGAAAGCCATTTCTTCACTTGCCTATACCGGAGATCCAGATTTCGGACATACCGCTCCATTGTGGGATGATATCATCTCTCTCGGTCTACCGGGACTTAGATCAAGAGCTGAAAAAATGACCGAAAACAAGAGATATAGAGAAGGTTTAGTTTCGCTTTACGATGCGGCGTGCGAGTTCTTAAAAAGGATCGCCATGGAAGCAGAAAGCCAGGGAAAAACGCTGATCGCAGCCGGACTTTATGCTCTGTCAGAAAAAGCCCCTTCATCATTATACGAAGCCATGCAGTTGGTAATCATATACTATACGCTTCAGCATAATATCGAAGGAACGAATCTTCGGACTCTCGGACGGATTGACCGCATGTTCGCTCCTTTTGTCAAAAACGAGAGTGATGAAACGGTAAAAACAGCGATCAAAGACTTTATTCTTGAAATAGACAGGCTGCGAGCGCCAGCGAATATTCCTTTCATGCTGGGCGGGGCGGATGAGAACGAAAATGATCTTATCTCTCCGCTGTCAGAATTGATACTGAAAACATATATATCGCTGAAACCCGCGAACACAAAGCTACATATACTGTGTACTGATAATACACCGAAAGAGCTGATGCGCGCTGCATTTGAGGGGATAAAGAAGGGCTCGAACAGCATCGTTTTCATGAACGACCGAATGGTCAGAAAAGCGCTTGTCAAACTCGGTGAATCGTCTTATGACGCGAGAGAATATTCCGTAGTGGGATGCTATGAATGCGGCGGCAGAGAAGAGACCGCATGCACATGCAACGCGAGAGTTAATATTCCGAAAGCCCTTGAGCTTGCTCTGCATAACGGACGTGATGCTCTTACCGGTGAAAAAATAGGTTTGAGTCTTAACAGCGAACCGGATACATACGAAATACTATACGAAGCGTTCCGTTCAGAACTTGATTATCTTGTTTCACAGGCAATAACGATTACGGATAAGTATGAAAAACTGTATCCTTTCGTCCATTCCTCTCCGTTTTTCTCGAGCACATATCCCTCGTGCTTAATCGCGGGCAACGACGTATACTGCGGCTATACGGCGAAATACAACAATTCATCACTTGTCGCCATCGGTCTGGCAACCGCTGTCGATTCGCTTGCGGCAATAAAGAAAGCCGTATATGACGACAAAAAATATACCATAAGAGAGATAGTCAAAATCCTTGATTCAAACTGGGCTGATAATGAGATCCTTCGCAGGACGATTATAAACAAATATCCTAAATACGGTAACGGGATAAAGGAAATTGACGCTATAGCCGCCGGAATAGTTAATGATCTTTCGGATATGGTCAATAACAGGCCAAATGTAAAGGGCGGAGTATATCGGCTCGGGCTGTTCTCGATCGACTGGCGTGTGGATTTCGGCAGACATACTGCGGCATCGGCTGACGGCCGTATGAACGGCGAGCCTCTATCGCAAAATACTGGCGCCGTCTTCGGAGCGGACAGATATGGCGTAACCGCGCATATTCTGTCTGTGACTTCGATTGACACAAGCAATACCGCGGACGGTGCCATTCTTGATCTTGATCTGCATTCATCTACCGTTCAGGGAGACAACGGAACAGCAATGATGGTATCCACATTGGAAACGTATTTCAAAAGAGGAGGATTCGCAGTTCATTACAATGTTCTGGATACAGGCGTATTGCATGACGCTAAGGCACATCCGGAGAAATACCCTAATTTGCAGGTCAGGCTCTGCGGCTGGAATGTAAAATTCACTGAATTGTCTCCGGAAGCTCAGGATGAATTTATCCGCAGAAGCGAATATACTGAAAAATAATAATGGTTCATCATTATTATTGCCTAAACAGAAATAAATGATGACTTGATAAATATAAAATATACCCCAGAAAATGTGAACAGAACCGTAGAAAACGGACATTGAAAAAAGAGGCCTCCTATGATATAATATAAAATGAATCGCTCCAGTAAAAACGGACAATGAAAAAAAGCTCCTATGTGGTATAATACTGCATAGGAGCTTTTGGTTATGAAAGGAGAAAGAAAATGGCAGGGAAGAAAGGGGTGAAGCACTATTCCGAAGAACTCAAAGAACGGGTATGCCAAGAGCACGAGAGCGGCGAAAGTATGTGTGCTCTCAGCCGGAAGTACGGTGTCAGTCTATATCCTGTAGAAAGTTGGTGCGAAAAGCGGCCGAAGGTAAATCTGCTTCAGGCAGCGACGATGAAAAAGGGATGTCCCGGCGGGGAAGTGACCGCGGAAGAATAAGAGCGTAAGATCAAGCGTTTGTAAATGGAAAACGAGCTACTGAGGGATTTTCTGTTTCTCACCGAAAGGAAGTGAAAGCCAACGTCAAATATCAGGTTTTTTTGCTGATGTCATGCTCTCATTATTCTGCTCATCTGATACATTCTCTCTGACAGTGCCGAAATGGAATTATCCGTTTCTCCTGCAACGCATGAATAGTAGGTATCATTAAGCGGATCGCTTAATTTGGAAGGGATATTGTGCGCTCCGCTCAGGACTCCGGCGATACATCCGCATGTGGCTCCGGAACAATCGGTATCCCATCCGTGCATGATAGTAATGCATACGGATCGGCCGACGTCGATGATACCGTCTTTTCCGACCGAATGCACGAGCCCGTTGATGATGGCGGCAGATTCGTTTATGGTCCCGGTCGAACCAAGGTATCCCCATTTTGAATTGATCTGATTGTAAGCGTCAAGCCAGTTGTCATTGGAAAGAGAAATGTCCAGAGCCTCCTTTAAAGCCTCGCGGTATCTGGAACGTTCAGGTATCTGTTCAAGACCTGCTTTTATCGCCGTTACTGGATCGAAAGTGGTATATGCCGCCGATATCGCAGCCGCAGCCCACATTTCAGCGTACAGACCGGTCTTTTTATGCGTGTTGTATCCGTCGCGGTAGGAAAGTTCGGCTGCATTCCACACCATTCCGGGGTTGGTCAGTCCGAACGCGTCCGCGCGGATCATTGCGCCTATCAGCTCTTCACCGCTGTTGAACATTCTCGTCAGGATATCCCATTCTTCTTCTTCCGGAAGCTGGGTACCGTGATTTAGAAGGTAAGAAGCGACGTTAAAGTAAAAAGAATGCTCGGGGCCCCATGTCCATGTGAATGGTATGCTGTCAAGCCAGAGACGCGCCATGTCGCGCGAGGTGAAATTACGGCCATATATCTCGAGTACACGCAGACCGAGAATTGTGTAGTTGATATCATCGTCAGGCTGCGCGAAGTTCATCAAGCCTTTCATACTGTACGCGCAGTCGCGGCGGAGAGGTTCCCTCTGAGCCGGGCTGTACTGTGGGATATAGTCGTCAAGTTCCCATGCTCCGACAGCTTCAAGGTATTCTCTGATGTCTTTTAGCTCCCATCCAATCTCTAGAGGCTTTCCAAGCATACATCCGATGAATCTTCCGAGTACCCCGCCATATGTCTTATCCTTAAGCTCAAGCTCGGAAAGGTATCCCCATATTCTGTCACGAGCGCCTTCAGGTCTCGCGGTTTTGATCTCTTCAAGGCTGTCAGGCTCATAATATGGAAAATCGGCGCGTTTGCTTGTCGGCATGAGTTTTTTTGCGAACGTGACATATCCGTCAAAACTATCGCCTATCTCGTCAAGCTCCGATATCAGGGTGTCACGATCCAGATCATATCCCTGAAGATAAAGCATAGAGACGCGTTTTTTAAGGTTTTCGTAAAAATACGAGTAAGGAGCCTTCATTGTTCAGATACTCCTTTTTTCTGCATTCTTAAGCGGATAATCGTCCGATGTAATATACAGCAGGGCTTCGGCTGCGTGCCATGTGTGAGGACAGGTGAGCGGCGAGAAATCCGGACGGTCTTCCCATGTCAGCGGGAAGTCTTTATCGGAAATCTTGCAGTTTTCAAGTTTGTGATGATAATGATCGCTTGCCCATGTCAGATACGGCCATTCCTCGGTTATGATCTCACCGGGATGGTCGGCATCGGTATAGTCCATCCAGAACAGTTCGCTGTAATTGTCGTCTATGTTGTCGGGGATGATATATGTGTCGTTGAGTCCGAGGGAACGCAGACCATATTTTGCCCACTTTGTTACGTATAACGGATGATTCGCTCCGTCCGTTACGCCATCAAGATATGTCCCGTTCTCATTCTTCACTTCAAAATTGCTCAATTCCTTCAGTATCTTCGGTACGAGATGATGATTTTTATCCGATACTGTTGAGATAAGATACAGCGCCTCACCGAGATTGTCCGGCTCAGATATGTGTGTTCCTCTGTTGAAATCATAGGGACTGTCAAGCGACATTATCCAGTCGCGGATAAGTCCGATATGTCCGAATCTCATGAGACACATGGCAATCAGAGCTCCGTCACGGTACCATCCGTATCTGTAATGTCCGTATGACGGAACAGGTATACCCGCAATAATGTTGAAAAGGATCTCCGTGTAAAGTACCCGGCATACCTGCGGCCAAGAATACTCTTCAAAGTCCGGAAGAGTCATGGGGATTTCGGTACCATTGACTGGATGACATCCGGTTTCATCGATAATGAACACGGCTTCGTCATTCTCCAGTATTTCGTATTCTCTGCCTTTGGAGAATATCGCGGTGTGTCTGTCGGCCGGGAGAAGATAGTCGTCATCTGGGCTGAAATCACGGATTACTCTCCCGAGCGGATATGTTTTTAGTTTGCCGTTCTCGTATATCAGTTTCTCTCTGTTGCCCATTCCGAACAGCATAAATCTGCCGGTGTTGATTTGTACCTCTCCGCCATGTGCTGCCTTGAAATCCATGAGAGTCTGCCTGTAGATTTCATATTCTCTTTTAGCCTGATTATGTGTCATAACGCTATTCCTTTCGTTACTGCTGTTTTTCTTTCAACTTTGATATCATATCGGATATCTCGGTTTCGGTTACGTTTTTCAGTGATTCCAAAGTTGATCTCAGATTTGTGCTCCCGGATTGTCCACAGTTCATAAACGCTTCGGAGATGCCTCCCCACTCATAGTAGGCAGCGATATCATAATATCGGTTGCTGAATATAATGTCTATCATATCAGTGCTCGCTTCGTCACGGGAATATTTTCCCTTAAGCGATTTCTCATAATATGCCGGTTTTATATATTCTGTTGAATATTCCTGTAGAGCTTCGAGTATGATCCCGTCCCTTTCCGACTGAGACGGATCAAAACCGGCGGTTAAAGGGACAACATTGGAATATGCCTGAGTCCAAAGCATATTGTTGCCGGTTTCTCCTTCCGACCAGGTCGGCAGCGGAATGATCCCGAAATCAGTCTCGTAGCCGCGGAAGCGTTCGGCATTCTGCATGGCTTCGCCGTAAAACAGTATCTGTTCTGAGCCGAACATCGATTCGGTCTTTCTCCACTGATGGGCAAATCCTTTGAATGGCATGGTCACAACGTCATGGCATTCTCCCGAATCGAAGAACAGGGAGCGAATCTTGTCGTATGCAGCATATATGCGCTCGCTGCCGATGTTTATCTCCGGATAATCAGTAGACGGATTTTTCACAACGAGATATCCGCCCATGGAATACGTGTAGGCGGCTGCTGAGCGTGCAAATACAGTGACATGTCCCCAAAGATCATTGTCGTCGTACAGACCGTCGCCATTCAGATCGACGGTGACTCCATGGATGAGTTCTTCAAATTTGTCAAATGTCCATTTACCATTCTTTACAAGCGAGTATATATCAGTCAGACCGTAATTTTCTGCGAGATTCTTATTGAAGAAGAGACACCATGTCATATCTTTGTCATTGATGTTCATATCTCCTACGGCAGTGGGGAGCACGCCTCCCATGGAAAGCTGTTCCGCGGCTTTTTTGTCCCAGCTGCCGCTGTCAAAATTGATATACTCAAAAGAATTCAGGTCGCATAACATCCCCTCAAGCGCAAGAGATCCTATCAGATACAGAGGCATAAGCACAAGGTCGGGTTCATGTTCCCCGGATTGTACTGATTTTCGGATCTGCAACTGCGGATCGGATATTGGGCGTATATCAAGTTCAATACCGAAATTATCCTCGATCTTTGAATTACGTTCGAAAACCGCGTCGTTTACCGGTGTGCCGTTTATCTCCTCGGCTGTAAACTCAAGTGACTTGTAGTCATCTGTCCTGTCGTTGACAAAAATGACATATCTTTCACCGTCGTATCGTATCCTTGGAAGTGTCTTTTGAGGCGCCTCTGTTTCAGTCTGTTCTGTTTCAGACAGCTGAGAATCATCCGATATATCCAGAGATTCGGATGTGTTGCCGCTGCACGAAGCAAACGAATAGATAAACATCACTGCTGCAATAAGGATGCATATTGATTTTTTCATAAAGATCCCCTCTTTTTCTATCAATGCGCTCATTATTTTTTCTAAGCGAATATAATATTGACACCATGGCATATCCGTAGTATAATTATATCATAGCGATATTGATACAATCTGCGCATAATTGGGCAAAAACTATGCAAAATCGGTCAAATCTGCCTGCCGAGTACAGAGATTATCCTGTGGGAGGAGCTCTTATGAGTTTCTGTGCCGAATGGACGCAGACCTGGGATGCTCCGGGATACCTAAGCTCGAGACATTTTCACCCTTATGCCGAGCTGGGACTGTGCCTTGACGGATGCGGGCTGTTCTTTGTGGAAGACAGGGTATATCCCTTCAGCCGCGGTACAGTGATATACATACCCGCCGATATGCCTCATATCGAGGAAAACAGTCCAAGACGTCAAAGCAGCTGGAAATATCTGTGGATAGATGACAGGCTTTTCGGTGGTGACGACGTACTGTCCAGTCTTCCTTACGAAGCCGTGACACAGGAGCGTTCCTGCCGAAATATGTTTGAAATGCTTTATGACGAAGTGAGTAGTAAAAAAGAAGACACCGTGCTGTATATAAGTCTTTGCACCGCTTTCGCCCGTATGATGGCCAGGACACCAGCTTCGAATCGGAAACAGTCGGCGAATGAAGCGCGGGAGAAGATAGCTCCGGCGATATCATATATCGCCGATCATTATTCCGAAGAAATAACAGTCTCATATCTTGCAGAAAAAACTCATCTCAGTGAGTCCACCCTCAAGAGGGCGTTTACGGAAGCGACCGGACAGACGCCTTACGCATATATCTGCCTTGTCAGACTCGCAGCAGCTGAAAATCTACTTATACATACCGACTTGCCTATACTGGAAATATCATCCGCGTGCGGCTTCAACTCGCTCTCTTCGTTCAACCGCCAGTTCAAAAAAGCGAATGGTCTGACGCCGTCGAATATTCGTGGTAGAGGAGAAAAACAGAACTGAGATCGTACTGCCTTTAATCGATAGGTCAATTCCCAAAGTAAATTCCACAGTAGAAGAAGAGTATAATTTAAAAGTGGAAACAGTTAGAAATTAGTATGAGAAAAAGTGATAACGGAGCGAAAAAGTGCTAAGATGGCAAAAAAACACAAAAGTGAGTATGGTACTTGCAATTCCATTTGGTATGTGATAAACTATTACTGTCAGTCATTGACTGTTCCTCCTATGGTTTTTGATTTTGGTTGGCGAACCTTCTTCATTATACCATAGGAGAGTTTTTCTTTCCATTTCTTTTTCCTGAAGCTAAAGCTTTTTTATTCCACCAGCATAGCTGGTGGTTTTTTCCTGCTGAAGCGATACAATAAAACAGGAAGATCGCTCCGCGATCTTCCTTCATTGCTAATTGCTAATTATTTTTCCCACCCTTCCAGCAGCCAGACATCGTCGGTTCCGATCCTTTTGTCGGTAACGGTGTGTATGCCGATGTAGGCGAGGTTGAACATGTTGTTGGTGGCGTCGACCTTGTTGTTCCTGTGGATTATCTCATGGATCTTCTGATAGGTCTCCTTCCTCAGGATCACCTTGTTGCCGTTGAATTTATTTGAGTTTTCCGGCAGGCCGAGAGCGCTCAGGATGGTCGGGATGTCGGTGACGGCATCGAGCTTCGCCTGATCGATCTTCAGGATCTTAGAAGGCTTTATGTCGGAGCTCTCCTTCTTTTTCAGCCCGAACGGCTTGCCATCCGGGACAGGGATCGGATCGACCGGCCCGCCGTCCGCCTCGTAGCCGACAAAATAGGTATAGCTCATCGGCGGAAGGGTCACGGTCATGATGAGATTGCCGTTTATGTCGATCATCTCTTCTCTGCGGGACGCGGGCATGTCGCGCTCGTAAAGCGCCATACGCGCGCCGCTGTCGGCCGCCGGGGAATAATCCTCGGTCCGCGTGTCGAGATCCTTCGGATATGTCACCGGCCAGGAACCGAAATTCGGGATGACGACGTCGTCGAACCGGCCGGAGGACGGGGAAGCGTTCGGACGCTCAAGAGAGGTCAGACCGGTGTGGAAGGCCGGGAGGACAAGTGTTTTTGTCCGTTCCTCGTTCGTCTGGTTGAACACCATCAAAAACAGCCTGTCCGGGGTGTCGCGGTTTTCCTGAAGGATCAGGTCGATATCCTCCGCGACCGAAATATCGTCGGTCGGCCTGGGCGGCAGGACGTGGATCATGTTCGAGTTGAGCAGCCGCCTGTGCTTTTTTATCACCGAAGTCCAGTACCGGACGACCTGACGGCAGAGCTCGCTGTCGTAAAGGCGCTTTCCCCTGACGCACGGCCATACTCCGGACGCCGCCGACTCGGCGAGCGCCCAGTCGTACTCGTCCAGATTTTCGGTAAGCGGCTCGAATTTCGCCTCGTCTCCGCCGCCGTGATATTCCTCCACGGGAAGGAAGCTCCATCCCATCGATGGGATCTTGTGATATGTGCCGAGATAGCAGTAGATCCTGTTGATCATAAGCTGAACGCGCCGAGGCTGGCTCCATCCGATCTCCTCGTACCCGACCCCGCATCTGTTGGAGCCGGAAAAATACAGCCAGTCTGGGGCGTTGATGTAAACGCTGAGCTCCTTCATCCTCGTGAACGTCTCGACAGTGGATTTAAGCCACTGGCTGTAACGGCTGTCGGAAAGACCCTTGTGCAGATGCTCGGTCTGTCCCGGCCTGTTGCCGGTGCAGGTGTAGAAGTGATACGGCCCGTCGATCTCGATGAAGTCGGTGCCGGTCTTTTCCATGAACGATATGATCCTGTTCCAGTAGCCCTCCGACCATTTGGTGCAGAGACAGCGGGAGATCTGACTGTGGTCGCCGTTCGTCGCGCAGTCGTGGTTCATCGGCTGATAGTCCCGGATTATGGCGAGGGTGTAGCCGCCGACGGTCAGACCCTTCGAGTGGATGTAATCGTAATCGCTCTTTACCCGGGCGATATACTCTTCATCCTCGCTCTCCATGTCGATGCCGGAACCGAACGACTGGATTATCATGTCGAAGCCGACGTCGGATATATTGTCGGCGGTGCGGCGGAGCGTCTCGCTGTTGTTGGATATCAGATGAATGAACAGCGGCGCCTCGCATACCCAGGGAGCGACCCGGCGGTACATGTTCTGTATCTCATTTGTCCTGCTCTCGAAGTATCAGCTCTGGCAGTAAAGCTCGTATATCTTCATCCCCCGGAAGGTTTCTCCGGGAGCGATATCATAATCCGGCCCCATGTCGAAGCGCGCGGAGACGATCCCGTCCTCATGGAATACCGAGGTGTCATGACGGAATCCGGTGCCGTTGTTGCCGGTGTAATCAGATTCAAAATAAAATCTCTTCTCTGCTGCTTCCGAAAGATGAAGCGCTTCCGTCTCGGCGAGATTCACGGTGACCGTCTTATCGCCATTATTTTTTACGTACAGCGATTTTCTCATCGCCGGCATCCCGTCGAAGATCTCATAGACGATCACCGCCTCGATATCTCCGAATGAATATGTAAGCTCCGCCGTCTTTCCGGGAGCCGGATAGGGAAAGGAATGAGTGCTGTACGGCTTCGGGGTGTAATCAAAGCTCTTTTCGGTAAGCTCTCCCGGCTTTATATCGGCGGCGCATCCGCCATCGAGATAATGGCATACGCCGTCGATGACGATCCTTCCCTCTCGCATGTGGGAGACTATCGCCTGTACGCCGTCGCCGTCTGTCAGGGAGAGCGTTTTTCCGGCTTCGAGGCCGATCTCCCGCTTTATATATTCGTTCTCAAGAGTCAGCAGTCCGCCGCTGATGACGGCGGAGGATCTTCCGCCGCCGCTCTGAAGTACCCAGAATGGAGTCATTGTCATATCCTTTCGGGTTTTAAAATACAGGGTCATTTAAGCTCGCTCAAAAACTCCTTCGACTCGAGCTCCGCCTTTTCCGACGTCGAAGCTATGATCGAGGCGGCGTTCGCCGACTTTCCGGTCGCCATAGCCGAGTTGAGTGAGGAATAGAGTCCTCCCCAGTCGTAGATGAAGCCGATATCGTACAGCATGTTCTTTCTCGCCAGCTCTATCATCCGGATCGACTCGGCGTCGCGGGTGTATTTCGACTCAAGGCAGATATTGTAATATGTCTCGCCGATATTGTCGCTGGCCGCGGCGAGAGCCTCAAGGGCGAATCCGGTCTCGCTCAGGCGGGTGTTTGTCGCCGGGAGCATTATCGCCTCGAACGATTTCCAGATGGTGGTATGATAGTCGCTCTGGTTCTCCTCCAGCTTCGGCATAGGCAGCATCCCGAAATTGGCTGTCACGTCGCGGTAGAGCCTACGCAGCTGCGAAAGGACCATGTTCTGGAACAGGACGTGCTTTGTCGAAACGAGATTCGTTATAACGGTCACCGCGTCCCCGAAGTTCAGCCAGTCGAGACTGTATCTCTTCTGGTCGAGCAGCTCGCCGAGATAATCGAATATCCGGTACGCCTTGTCAAGATTCTTTGTCATGACAGGCGTGTCGCTGTCGTCCTTTGTGAAGAGCAGGGTATTCGCCGCGGCGAGATGCGGGGCGAGACAGTTGTTCGACGCCCATAGGAAGCCGACCATATCGTCGCGTCCCATCTTTCCGTCCCCGTCGAGGTCGGTTGCGACCTGCTTCACGTACCCGCGCATGAGCTCGTATGTCCAGCGCCTTTCGTCGACGGCGGTGTAAAGATTCTCTATGCCGAGGTCGTTCGCCAGATCGCTGTTGTACAGCACCATCATCATTACGTCGTCCTCGGAGACCATGATGTCCCCGACTCCGCAGTAGAGTTTGCCCCCAAGCGATACCGCGCTGTTGAAGTTCTGATCCCAGTAGTTCTTTTTGAGATTCAGGTTCTCGACGGTGTTCATGTCGAGGAATATCCCGGTGTTGACCTTCATCGCCGCGTTGTCGAAATAGGGGAATACGACCTCAAACTCGTCGTCTCTGGCGAGGATCGACCGCTCGGCGACTTCAAGAACCTTTTCGCCTGTGTATACGTTCTCGATTCCGAAGTTGTATCTTTCATACAGAGCCAGATTCCGGTTGAAGATCGTGTCGTTGAGGATCTCGCCGTCCGTCTCCTCCGGCGCGATGACGAACATCGAGGTCCCGGTGCCGTTGTTCTCGCGCATAAGGACGCGCATATTGAAGCCCTCAAGGTCATAGCTTGCCGGCAGGTCGGACACGTCCCAAGCCTCCGGGAGCGGTCGTTTCCTCAACCGCCGTCTCGCCGCCGGACGGAGCCGCCACCTGAGTTTGGGCGGGAGCCGGAGCGTCGGACGATCCGCCGCCGCAGGCGGCCGCCGAAAGAATGAACGACATGAGCAGTACAGCTGATATTATACGTTTTTTCATTTTATTTCCCCCCTATCAGTCCTTTTTCACGAATAGCATCGTCTTTCCCTTTTCGGCATGATACGAAAGGACGCCGTCCTTCGCCTCATACTCGCCGCCGTTCCAGATATCTTTATATATCCCGTCCTCTTTGACGTGCAGGACGCGGTCTTCGGTGAGGGTTGTGTAATGCGAGATGAACTGGGAGGTGACCGACAGCCCGCCTCCGTCCTCGTCGTAGATATGAACCCCGGCGTCCTTCGCGATGTCACGCCACAGCTTCCACGGCAGCCTCCCGACGGCGGAGTAGATATCGTCTCCCCTGATCGCCGCGGCAGCTGAGCCGTCAGAATAGAGCGCGACCGGCTTCACTCTGTCAGATATGTTCACCCTGAACATCGGGATGACCGGATTTTCGAACCCAAATTTCTCCCCGAGGTATTCCGCCCGGGGATTTTCTTCGTCCGAACGGTATTCGGTCACATCCATGTTTGTGACGGCGGATATCCTGTCATACTTCACCCTTCCGTCAGCCGGATCGCAGACGTCGGGGGCGTAGAGCCATACCTTCCGCTTTCCCTTGAGCTTCGTTTCGATATATTCCCTGATCTCCGAGGGCATGATTATCGCGTTCGTGAAGATCCAGAGCTTATATTTGTCCGGATCGAGTTTTTTGATGTCGGACAGGTCGAAATAATCGAAAGGCGCACCGCAGCGGTGAAGCGCGTCGATATTGAACTTGGTGAGATCCCGGCAGATCCCGCTCCGTTCCTTCAGTGTCATGAACGATTTCGGGTCGACGAACACAGCGATCTCGGATACGTTCTCCCGCTTTCCGGCGTTCAGCTCATTGAAAACTTTGAACTCAAACGCGAGCTCGCTTTCATACTCCGGCGTGTTGTAATATCCGCCGAAGAAGTCGAACCACCAGAAGGCGGCGCGCTTTTCCATCGTATTGCCCATCTCGCGGCGGAAGACCTCCCGCCAGTCGAAGAAGTTGGTATAGCTGTCGTCCGCCATGACGCCGTTCTCGAGCGGGAACTCGGCGTACTCCGTCCTGTGATCGTCCTCATGCAGATAGAGCTTGCCGTTCAGCGCGATAGAGTCGACCGAGTACTGATATGAGCTCACCCCGTCGATGAAGCGATTCACTCCGTAAGCCGCCGGGGAATAGAGCATATCGATATCCGGGCAGCGCCTTACCTGCTCGTAGCCGTTCGTGTTCCAGTATACCTGGAGAACCATGTTGCAGTAGCCGAAGAAAAGACCGAACAGCTTTCTGTGGTTCAGCACCTTCTGCGCCTCCGAAGCAAAGAAGCAGATAAGCTTTCCCGTCCCGTCACATGCGAGATCGAGATATTTATACTCATCCGAGGACGGATCGAGAAACACCGATTCCCTGCTTTCAAGCTGATCTATCGTCGGAGGCTGGGCGTCCGGCTTTCCGATCAGCTCCAGCCATTTTGCCGTCAGGCGGGTGTTCGACCGGTCATAATCCTTTTCATACATCGACTGGTCGAACCATTCGTTCGAGAAGCCGGAGGCTATGCTGTAGCCGAATATCCTGTCGCCGTATTTTTCCTCGGCGTATGAGATGATCGCCTTGAGATAATCGGCGGCCGATCTTCTGTATTCCTCATCCACGGCAGACTCGGTGATATGATGATAGCTGTCCGGCTCGGAATCCGGGTGAGTGTCCTTCCACCAGTGCGGGGTGTCAAGATGGATCATCACGTTGAAATAGGCGTCCTGAGCGGAGAAATGCTGAAACATATGCATCTGACGGTCGAAGGCGGAGAAATCGTATACTCCGTCCCCTTTCCATACGCCGCCAAACAGCGAATACGCGTTTCCGTTAGAGCAGGGAAGCCCTGAGACGAGAAGCTGATTCAGCTTCATGCCGCAGCGCTTCATAAGCGAAATATTGTCCGGCTTAGGCCGGAATGAGCGGAATGCCGCCGGGGGGTATTTCACCTCGTCTATCTCGATGAACGGACAGCCGTTCTCGTACACAACTCTGCTTGTCATGGTTTTTGACCTCGTCTGTAATATTTCAGCGCAGCCAGGCGCAGCGCGCCTGTGATTATATTATAGCATGGTAGGCGGTCAACGTCAACATAAAATCATGCCTCCGCATAAAAAATAGTCAATTCCCAAAGTACATTCCACAGTAGAAGAAGAGTATAATTTAAAAGTGGAAACAGGTAGAAATTAGTATAAGAAAAAGTGATAACGGAGCGAAAAAAAGTGATAAAATGGTTAAACACAAAAGTAAATATGCTCAAAAAAGCCTGAGAGGAGATTTCCCAGACTAAATTCCACAGCCAGTGGAATTTACCATATTTCACATAACTCTCGCACTGCGGAATCTTTTCCTTATGACCCGATTCAGCTTCAGGCCATAGAAACCGCTGTAAGCAGTAAAATAACGGTTCTCACCGGAGGACCCGGTACAGGTAAAACCACCACAACACTCGGTATAATAACGGCGTTCAAAAACTCGGGAG
>CAMJPL010000053.1 GCA_946407735.1 uncultured Clostridia bacterium | reverse complement strand
CACTGTGTCGAATCGGTATTTATTGTACTAGATAAAGGAGACCGATCATCCCTTTTATCGTTTAAAACCGTAAGTTAGTGAAATACTTACCATCCCATTCCATCACTCATGTATCGTTCATGCCGATTTTGCCGCCGCGGTCGACGGGAGTCGATAATATGAGCGGCATGTGAATGCTCTCATTGTGAATACAATCGGCGCATCGCGTTGCTCGCTGGAGCGATTTCCGATCGTTCGTTCCACTATTTGTTCCGCGCAGCGGAACATCAATCGAAGATTCGCGCAGCGAATCTTCCTCTCAGAGCCTTCCCCCTCCGGGGGAAGGTGTCAAGCGGCTTCGCCGCTTGACAGATGAGGGCCCGTTCCGCGAAGCGGAACACTAATTGAGGCTTGCGGAGCAAGCCTACAAATTAAGTTCTTCCCCCTCCGGGGGGAGATGTCAGTCGGCAAAGCCGACTGACAGTGGAGGGTTCTCCGAGCGAAGCCTGAGAACAATCATTTGACTCTATTCCCCCACCCCCACACCACAGGAGTACACCGCATGATGACCACCACCCCATGTATGATTGCCCACCGCGGGTACAGCGGCAAATATCCTCCCAACACCGAGAGCGCCTTCGTCATGGCGGCGGCGCACGGGTCGGGGGGAGCCGAGACCGACATCCGCCGGACGAAGGACGGCGTCTATGTCTGCTCCCATGACGGCGACGTCGACTACACCGACGGGACGAACCTTATCGTCGCCGATTCGACCTTTGAGGAGCTTTCGTCAAAGCCGCTGCTCAACAGAACGAACGGCGAGACGGCGTATCTCTGCTCGTACCGCCGGTATCTCGAGATCATGCGGCAGAGCGGCATGGTCTGCTTCATCGAGCTGAAAGGGCCCTACACCGAGGATCAGGTGAAGGAGGTCTTCGATATCGCCGCCGAGGTGTACGACCTCAGGAAGTGCATCCTCCAGTCGTTCGATTTCGACAATCTGCTCCGCTGCCGCGAGCTCTTCCCCGAGCTGCCGCTGATGTACACCTACGGCACCGGCGAGTCGCATTACGAGCGCTGCTTCGATCACGGCATCGCCATCGACGCCGACAGAGTCATCCTGACTCCCGCGATGGTAAGCGAGTTCCACGCGCACGGGCTGGAAGTCGGCGTCTGGACGGTGAACAGCGAAGACGATCTCAGAAAATTCGCCGATATGGGCGTCGATTACATAGAATCTGATATATTCGGAGGCCGTGATGTCCAAGTTTCTTGATGATATGTCGAAATTCCTCGACACTCAGCCGTTCGACATAATCCACGCCGCCGAGATATACGACGGCGGCGAGCCTGAGGTGCTTCACCGCATCCCCGGCAACCGATGCCAGGACGTCTACTCGTCGGCGAAGGCCTTCACCATGACGGCGATAGGCATCCTCGTCGGCAGGGGGATGATGTCGGTGCACGACAAGGTGACGGACATCCTCTCGGACGAGATCGCGCCGTACAGGGACGAGATCGATCCGAGGTGGTTCGGCGTCGACGTCGAATGCGCGATAAAGTACCGCTCCGGGCTTCCCGGCGGCTTCCTTGACATCGACTGTCTCGACGCGAACGAGTGGGGCGAGGATCATCTGAGATACATGTTCACCTATCCCCTCGCCTACGATCCCGGGACCGAGGACCGGTACAACGACGGCACATACTACATGCTGTCGCGGATAGCCGGGAAGGTGAGCGGCATGGAGGCCGACGCCTTCCTCTGGAAGGAGCTTCTGTACCCGATGGGCTACGCCGAGGCGGCCTTCGCCAAATGCCCGATGGGGCATTTCATCGGCGGGTCGGGGCTTTACATCCCCTGCGATGACTACGCGAAGTTCGGCGAGCTGTACCGCGCCGGCGGCGTCTGGAAGGGGCGGCGGATCCTCACCGAGGAATGGGTGAAAACCGTGCTCGAAAAGGAATACGTCTTTGACTGGGACGACAGGCACGTCCTCTATTTCAAGGGCGGCATGAACGGGCAGAAGGTGATCATATATCCCGATCGGAAGCGGGTCCTCGCCGTGCAGTCGTTCGGCGGGAACACAGACGTCATCATGAAATTCATGCGGTCATACGAAGATTAACGGGCAGCTCCGAGCCGCTGCCGCTCATCGGCTCGATAAACATACTCTGAATGAAGAAAGGCGGCCTGCGCCGCCGACGGTGACTTAATGATACACGATCTTATGGTCTCAGCGGGCTTTCCCGCCGACGCAATATCCGACCTTGACGCCGCCTGCGCCAGGATGACCTCCGATCCCGGGACCCTTTCCATGATGGCCGACGCCGCCGACGCCATGTTCCTCGCTCCGGACGACAGCTTCCTCGACAAGATGAAGGCGCTCTCCGAGGCGTCGGGCGTTCACAGATACACCTCCGACATGGTGTTCTGGCTGTACTGCGCGAGGCAGCTGAGATACATATACGGGGTAAACGGTCTGCCGGAGGAATTCTGGCAGGGCGTCCTCGTCGATCTCAGGTGCAAGCTCTTCGAGTGCCGTAACGTCTACGGCGTAAACGGCACCTTCGTCGACTGGTTCCGCGCCTTCTATCAGCTAAAGCGCTTCGCCGCCGGGCGTCTCGAGTACGACATCTCCGAATGGAGCGGCGAGCCGTACAAAGATTACCTCAAGGAAGGCGACTTCTGCTGGAACTGCCACATCCCGTCAAACGGGAAGCTGACGCCGGAATCGGTCATGGATTCGCTGAAAAAGCTGTACGCCTTCTCGGCGGACAGGCTGAAAAACGGGCTCATGGCGGTGAAATGCTCGTCGTGGCTGCTCTACCCGGAGATGATAAAGATCTGCGGCGAGACGTCGAACATGCGCCGCTTCTTCGATCTCTTCGACATCTGCGGCGTGAGGCGGAACGCGAACCCGTACAACAACTTCTGGCGGGTCTACAATATGATGTACGAGGGCCCCGAAACGCTGGAAAAGGTGCCGACC
This sequence comes from uncultured Clostridia bacterium, assembly GCA_946407735.1. Classification (GTDB taxonomy): domain Bacteria; phylum Bacillota; class Clostridia; order Oscillospirales; family CAG-272; genus JAAZGC01. The sequence goes on along the minus strand of CAMJPL010000053.1, from coordinate 15,622 downwards.
GACACCACATTCCGCCGCTCGCTGAAGAAATTCATAGAAAACGGCGGCGAGATGCACAACGGTCAGGGCGTGATCATATTCGACGGCGAGAATATAGTGAACAAATGAAAATATCCCCCGGCACACGATGTGCCGGGGGAATTCCGTTTATAACGGCCGCTCTGCGGTCAGGCGTCGGCGTAGCCGTCGAAGATCTCAAGTACCTCGGCGTAGTGCTTCGCGACCTTTTCGCCGTTCTTGGCGTAGTGGGAGTCGAAGTCAGTTTTCTTGTTCTGGATCAGCCCCTCGAGCCAGTATGAAGATAGTCGCTTTGCATAGCTTCGCTATGGCGCGAATCTTCGATTTATGTTCGAGGCGGAGCCTCGAACAAGTGACTCAGCCGGGGATAAACTTCGCGCGGAGCGCGATTTGTTGCCGCTTGCGGCAACACTGATTGAGGCTTTGCGCAGCAAAGCTTCACTTTAGAGCCTTCCCCCTTTGAATAAGTCCTTCGGACTTATTCAGGGAAGCTGTCAGACGCTTGCGTCTGACTGATGAGGGCTTTACTCCGGCCTTCGTTTTGCCCTCATCTGTCGCCCGCCTTCGGCGGACGACATCTTCCCTGAATAAGTCGGCAAAGCCGACTTATTCGAAGGGGGAAGAACTTAATAGGAAAGTCGCTCCGCGATCTTCAATCAGTGTTCGAGGCGAAGCCTCGAACAAGGTGACTCAACCGGGGATAAACTTCGCGCGAAGCGCGAACTTGTTGCCGCTCTGCGGCAACACTAATTGAGGCTTTGCGCAGCAAAGCTTCTTAATTTGTACCTTCCCCCGGTGGGGGAAGGTGGCCGTCAGCTTTAGCTGACGGACGGATGAGGGTACGAAGGCCTCCCCCTCATCTCTTCCCCCCGAACCTTTCCCGTATCTCATCTATATACGGCACGTCCATCCTCCTCGCGGCGAATTCCGCTAAGGGGATCAAATGCACGAATATCAGCATCTTTATCGCTTTGCCGGCGAAGCAGGCGGCGAAGAAGCGGGGGATGCTCATCCTCACGCCGCCGGAGTAGAGGCCGATCAGGTCGAACAGCGGCAGCGGGAGCAGGGCGAGTATGAAGACCAGAAGCAGCGGGTTCTTTATCCTGCCGACCGTCCTGTCGAGCAGACCCTTGAATCTCGGCGAGACGTCCTGTCCCGCCCTTCCGGCGGCGTAGCCGATAAGCTCGCCGCAGGTAGAGCCGAGCGCCGCGACAAGCGCCACCAGCACCGGGTTCATTATCAGCGCGCAGCTCGCCGCCACCATCAGGCTCGGCGCCGGGAGCAGGATCGACGCGTTTGATATGAGGCAGAGCAGGAACAGCCCCGGATATCCTAGCGCGCCGATATCGCCGATCCTGTCGCGGAAGATGAATATCACGACCGACAGCGCGATCACCGCGATCACGAAGACGATCTCGAGAGCCTTTTTCAGCCGGGCGCTCATCTCAGCCTCCGCAGCAGAAGGTGTAGGCGACGGCGAGTCCCGCCGCTCCGACCGCGAGGGCGATGACTATCTGCACCAGCCATATCACGACGAAGACGAGCAGGGTGATGAGCAGCATGAAGATCATATATACCGCCGGGCCGGCAAGGGTGTAGAGCATCGCCGGGCCGGTGACCCTCAGGCGTATGCCCCATATCAGCTTCGCCAGCAGCAGCACGATCACCAGCACCAGCGCGACTCCGACGAGGGTGAGTATGTTTATCGTGCCATCTGACAGCGAGTACTCGGAGAAGATGTTTTTGATGAACTCCCCGGCGGGTTTGAGCAGGGCCGAGGCTCCGGCAATCGTGTTTATCGCCGCCGTGACGTAGTAAAGGACGTTTTTGAGCCTGTTCATGCCGCCGCTCTCCGACGAGCGGAGCTTCCCGAGCTGATCCGCCGTCGCGCCGAGCTCGTCGAGCACCGACGACTTCAGCGGTATATTGTATTCCCATCCGTTCTGTCTGCGGCTGCGGATGGTGTCGAAGAAGCCCTCGGTGTTCCGCTCGGCCGAGTCGATGTCGGATCTGATCGAGCTGAGCTTGGTGCTGTATCTGAACACCGAGCCGTAATACGTCTTCTTCGACAGCGCGTCGGCGAACATGACGACGGCGAAGGCGAGCGAGACGACGAGCGCCAGCGCCGCGAGCCAGTTTATCATGTATTTGTAGCCGAAGATGAACAGCGCGATGGCGGCGGCGGTGAATATCACCGGCGACAGCACGGCTCTCGAGAGGCTGCCCTTCGATCTTCCGCCGAGCTGCTTTGCAAGCTGCTTTTCGACGGCGTCTATGCGGCCGCGGGCGCCGGAAAACTCGTTTTCGGCGGCGCTTATGTACGGGCTGAACGATATCTTTCTTGTCGTATTCATTTGTCACTTCCCCCTGCCGTCATATGCCGAGCTGCGCGGAAAAGCCGAGCGGAGCCGGCTTGCCGAGCATCGAGAAGGCGAAGCAGCCGACGAGATTCAGGCAGATCACGCCGCGAGACTCGTAGATCCCGCTCGAGATGAGCTGCGGATTGTCGGTCAGCATGCCGCGCATCCTGTCGACGAGGGTGATGAGGCCGGAAAACGATTTGCTTATGTCGGACATATCGCCGGTCTCGACGAGGCGGTAGTCCCTTATATCGGCGAGGGCGTGCTCGCCATCGCGGTCGAGGCCTTTGTAGACCTGTCCGTTCTGACGCATCACCAGCTTCTTCACGTACGAGGCGTACGCGGCGGGGCCGTATGTGACGTAGAAGCTCTTTATCTTCTCGGCCGAAGCCGCCGCGCCCTCGTTTTCGGCGATCATCTCCATCATCGTGACGAGAAGGCAGGCGCGGCTGAAATCGGTCATTTCGGAGGCTCTTTCGTATACCTCGTCGATCAGCTCGCGGTAGCCGAAGGAGTAGAGGAAGCCGTAAAGCGCGGCGCCCCTGTCCCTGTCGCCGAGAGCTTCGAGCCCTCCGCCGTCGTAGAAGTTCTCGGGGGAGGCGAAGATGACGTCGCATAGCCCGGCTATGTCGCCGACCGTCATGCCGCAGACGGTGAGCTGAGGATTGCCGGAGAAATAGTTTCCGAACCAGTAGCAGGCGACTCCCGGCTCTCTGTCGGACAGCTTCTCGATCTCGGCGACAAGGCGCCTAGTCTCGCCCTTCGGGTCGATGTCTGGGGTGTTCTCGAGCCAGTGCGAGATGACGCGCTCCCTCAGTATCTCTCCGTAGGCGTCGGGAGTCTTGGTCGCCTTCATCCTGTCGGCCATGCCCCTGAAATCGCTGAAGGTGTAGCCCCTCCATACGATGGGCCCGGACGGGTACAGCTCCTTTAAGAATATCGACAGGCTCTTGTCCTGACTTACGCTTTTGCTGTCCTTGCGCCATTCCTCCTCGACCGTCTGCGCGGCGAGGGAGAGATCGGGACGGAAGGAGCTGAAGAAATTCTCGAAGGTCTTGTTGAACAGGAATTTCTTCGCCGTCTCCCAGTGGGCGGCGTCCTTTGTGAGCCCGGCGAACAGATCGGCGGGGTACCAGTACTGCTCGCTCGCCGATACCGTGAACGGGCGTATGAATTTCTCGGTGTCGGAGACCGCGGCGGCCGAGCCGCCTGCCGACGCCGAATAGCCGTGATCCTCGACCCAGCTTTTGACCTCCTCGTAGCCGAAGCGCCGCGTCGCGTCGAACTGGCAGAGACCGGAGATCAGGTTCTCGAGCAGCGGGCGGTTCTCGTCCGACTTCGACATCGGGATGCGGCTCTTCGTCACGGCGAGCATCATCGCGGCGGGATTCATGTTCTCGTAGACGAAATGCCCCTCATAGAGGCTGGCGAGGGTGACGCCGAGGGAATAGTAGTCGCACTTCTCGTCGAAGAAGTATTTCGTCTCCTCTCCGGCGACGACGAGGACGCTCTCGGGGGCGCGGTAGCCGGCGGTGCCGGGGGCGGTGCCGGTCGCTCCGGCGTTGGCGAGCCTTGCTATGCCGAAGTCGCCGATGACGATCTTGCCGTTCAGGCGGTAGAGGTTGTCCGGCTTTATGTCGCGGTGGAGGATCCCGGCCTTGTGCATCGAGTGCAGCGCCTCGTTGAGGCGCGGGACGAGCTCCTCGATCTGGCGGAAGGTGAACGCCCCCTCGCCGGTGAGGTCGCCCGACTCGCAGTAGGGCGTGATCTCGAAGTAGAAGGTGCTGCCGCCGATCTCGGCGAAGCCGACGTCGACGACGGCAAGTGTGTATTCCTTTCCGGCGGGGCTCTGCATGTATTTCAGGACGGCTTTTCTCGCCTCCATCGCGGCCTCGTTTATGCTGACGCCGTAGAATATCTTCGCGACGGCGTATCGCCCGCTCTGGTCGGTGCAGAGCATGACCGCCGCCTCGCCGCCCTTGTCGCTCAGGGTGCGCTCTATCTTATAGACCCGCTTCGAGTATGACGTGAGCTCGGTGAGCGAGCTGACTCTCGCGCGGAATGTGTCTATCGTCTCCGGCTCGGAGCCGCGCCATCCGGTGTCGGCCTGTGTCGCCTGTCCCTGTGAGCGGAAGCCGGTGTCGGGCATGGTGGCCTGACCCTGCTGGCGGCGGAAGCCGGTATCCGGCATGGTGGCCTGACCCTGCTGACGGCGGAAGCCGGTATCGGGCATGGTAGCCTGTCCCTGCTGACGGCGGAAGCCTGTGTCGGGCATCGTCGCCTGTCCCTGCTGACGGCGGAAGCCGGTGTCGGGCATGGTGGCCGGTCCCTGCGAGCGGAAGCCGGTGTCCGGCATCGTCGCCGGTCCCCGGCTCTTATCCGGGGCGCTGTTGTTGTCGCTGTTCATCTGACGATTACTCCATCAGTCCAAAATAAACGGTGCGTTTACGGTCTGCTCGGCCTCTCCCGGCACCGCAAGGAGGCAGACGCTGATATTGTCGTCGGCGCCGCAGACGAGCGCCCGGTCGACGAGCTCGTCGGCGAGGGTCATAAGAGGCTCTCCCGCGGCTCTTTTGCCGAGGATCTGCTCTATCTCCCCGTCCTTCATGTATTCCCACAGCCCGTCGGAGCAGATAAGCCATATCTCGCCCGGGCGGGGCGGGGAATCGGAGACGTAGATCTCCGGCGGCGGCGACTCGAAGCCGATGCCGCGCGTGATGCGGTTGCGGTTGGGATCGGAGCGGGTGCTGTCCTCCGATATCAGCCCGAAGTCGACGAGATTCTGCACCGTCGAGTGATCGACGGTCATATGGGCGAGCGATCCGCCGTCGAAGCGGCAGACGCGGCTGTCCCCGGCGTGGAAGACGACGGTCCGGTTCTCCGAGAACAGGCATCCGGCGACCGTCGTGCACATCTCGCGGAATTTCGGGAATTCGATCTGCTTTCCGGCGACCTTCTGGCGGCACAGTTCGAGCGTGTCCATCAGCCGCTCGGTGTCGAGCAGGCTCCCGGGCGTCTTCGCCGACAGCGTCTCAAGCACCGTCTCGGCGGCGAGATACCCTCCGGCGTAGCCGCCGCAGCCGTCGCAGACGACGGCCATGACAGGCAGTTCACCCTCGCCGGAGGCTGTAAAGGCGGATGCGGCGCCGCCGACGAGCGAGCCGCCGACAAACGCCCGGTCGTCGTTGTACTGACGCCGGCCCTGCTCCACCCTGCATGCGTAGTGTATGATCATGGTATGTGTGTGGGGGGTGTGGGGGATGGGATGGGAATGAAGAGACGGGGAGGGGGTTACGACATCATTCGTTTTGCCCTCATCAGTCAGCCGCGCTTCGCGCGACTGACAGCTTCCCCCGAGGGGGGAAGCTACCCATAAGGAAGACTGCTTCGCAGTCTTCGATTAGTGTTCGAGGCTTCGCCTCGAACTAGTGACTCAGCCGGGGGATAAACTTCGCGCGGAGCGCGATTCGTTGCCGCTCTGCGGCAACACTGATTGAAAGCTGCGAAGCAGCTTTCCTATCTTGTACCTTCCCCCAGTGGGGGAAGGTGGCACGCATCGAAGATGCGTGACGGATGAGGGTATGAAAGCCTTCGTTTTGCCCTCATCTGTCGCCCGCCTTCGGCGGACGACACCTTCCCCCGAAGGGGGAAGGCTCTAATATGAAAATAGTCGCTTTGCATAGCTTCGCTATGGCGCGAATTTTCGATTAATGTTCGAGGCTTCGCCTCGAACTAGTGACTCGACCGAATATAAACTTCGCGCGCAGCGCGACTTGTTGCCGCTTGCGGCAACATCAATTGAGGCTTTGCGCAGCAAAGCTTCTGAATAGAGGCTTCCCCCTTTGAATAAGTCCTTCGGACTTATTCAGGGAAGCTGTCAGACGCTTGCGTCTGACTGATGAGGGCTTCCCGGCGCATCGGATGAGGGCTTGCCGGATGAGGGCCCGGACACGGAGCTATTCAACTCACAAACCGTATCTTCCCGTCCTCCGGGACGCATTTCAGCGACTTCGGCGAATCGTCGAGGGTGCAGATATACCCGGCGAGGGGGTTCAGAAACTCCTTTTCCAGCATGTTCCCGACGCCTCGGCCGCCGTTCGCGCGCTCGAGGACGGCTTTTTCGTGGAGCATTTCGGTCACGGCGGAGGTGTCGACGGTTATGCCCTTCTCGGTCTCTATCGTCCGGCAGATCTTTTTCAGCTTATAGTCGCATATCACCTCGGCGTTGTGCTTGCCGATGAACTGGAAGACGATGATGTTCTCGTCGCCGAGGCGGTTCAGCAGCTCGGGGCGGCCGTTGTCGTTGAAGTACGCCTTCACGCCCTCGGTGAGCGTCGCCGTCACCATGTCGCGGAACTCCTGCGTGTCCTCCTTCGTCGGGTCCTCGATGGTTATCGTCGGGACGCGGTGGGGATTCGAGCGGAAGAGGTTGTTCGGGTCGTCCGATTCCTTCGTCAGGCCGATGTTGCTGGTGAAGATGATGATCGACTCGCCGAAATAGACGGTGTTGCCCTGATTGTCGGTCATGCGGCCGTCCTCGAGGATCTGCAGGAACTTGTCAAGTATCGTCGGGGAGGCCTTCTCTATCTCGTCGAACAGGATGACGCTGAACGGGTGGTTCTTTACGGCGTTGGTCAGCTGTCCGCCGCCCTCGTAGCCGACGTAGCCGGGGGGCGCTCCGAACAGCTTCTGGTCGCTCTGCTCGAGACGGTACTCACTCATATCGAAGCGTATGCAGGCGTTCTCGTCGCCGAATATCGACTCGGCGAGCGCCTTCGCCGTCTCGGTCTTGCCGACGCCGGTGGGACCGGCGAAGAACATGATGCCCTTCGGCTTATGCGACGAGCCGGAGTGCTGGAGGCCGGACATGCCCTTGACTGCTCTCGTGACGACCGATTTCACCTTCGTCAGCGCCTCGTCCTGACCCTTGACGCGCTCGCTTAGCTTGTTCTCGATATGGACGAGGATGTCGTTCTCGAGGTTCTCCCACGGATTCTCGAGCACGCCGTATTTATACAGGCGGAAGGCGAGGGTTATGTCCTCCGGCTTTATGTCCCGCCTCACGGCGAGCTGCAGTATCTGGCGCAGCTCCTGCAGGCGCAGGCCCTCGGTCTCGGCGACGAACTCCTTCCCGGCGGCGCTGTCGTCGGAGCTGAGCGCCCGGTAGCTCTCGAGCGGGCCGAACAGGTTCTCGAGATAAAGGCGTCTTGTGTACCTGTCGGGGAAGCCGATCGAAACGGTGCGGATATTGGGGTTGTTGAGATATACCCACGCCGGGATGTCGTTGTATTTGTCGACCACCATGATCAGCGAGTTGCAGAAGAGCTGGAAGCGCTGCCCGGCGGTCGTCGCCGCCATGATGTTGAGGAACATCGTGTTCGCCTCGGCGGCCCTGAGGTTCGACGCGTCGAGGCGGGAGGCGAAGTTGAGGACGAAGACGATGTTCTCCTTGCCCGAATCGCTTTTGAAGTCGAGCATCGTCGAGCGGATGATCTCGCTCATCCAGATATAGACCTCGGTCTCGGGATTGCCCTTGCCGCCCTTCTTCTTTCCCGACGGCATTAGGCAGACGGTCATGCCGTGGTCCATCAGCGTCTCGGTCGTCTGATAGCCGTCGAGCAGCGGCTCGAGCAGCTTTCTCTGGCTGTCGGCGTCCATGCCGCGGCAGTAGAAGCCGACGACGGGGTCGAAGAAGACCATCTCGGTCTTTTCGCCGTCGATGAGGCTGATGAGCGTCTGGTCGAGGTTGTCGGTGTCGGAGAACTCCCAGCCGTCGTCCGTCTTCTCGAACTGCGGGAACTCGTCGTAGACGTTGCCCTCGAGGATTATGCCGCTCTTGATCCCGAGAAAGGCGCGCAGCTCCTTCTGCCACTTCGGTATCAGATTTTCGTTCATGTATCTTCCTTTCTGTCTCTGTCCCTGTCCCTGTCGGGTATGCCGGTGACGACGGCGGTCGGGCCGTGGGTGAAGGTCTCAAGTATCCTGCCGCCCTTCATGTACTCCCGGTAGCTTGTCTCCTTTTCGGGGGAGAGAAAGATGATTTCCTGGTTTTCCGAGCCTCTCAGCGCGAGGCCGGGCTTATTGAGGGCGTCGATATACCGCCCGTCTATCAGAACGTCGATATATTTAAGGCACTCTGTCCCCGCCTCCCCGGCGCCGCCGCTTTTTATCTCGGATATGGTGTACCCGGTATAGACGAGGATATCGGAAAAACGCGCTCTCACTTCCGAGAGGAATTTCAGCAGGGCCGGGCTCTGCTCGAATGGGTCGCCGCCCGACACGGTAAGGCCGGTGCAGCCCGCTCTGTCGGCGGCGGCATTGACGATCTTCGCGAGCGCCGTCTCGTCTATCTCCGGGCCGGTATCCGGCTGCAGCTCCGGCGCTGTGCAGCCGAAGCAGTTCTTTTTGCAGCCCTGCGTCCAGAGACAGACCCTCTCCCCCGGGCCGAGCGAATGGACGGGGCAGAGCATCCGGGCGATCTTCATCTCTTACTCAAAGCTGACGACGAAAACTATCGAGTCGTCCCTGTGCCCGAGCTTTAGCCTGTCGCCGTCGGAAAGAGGCGACTCGCCGCCGAGGCCGAGATCGCGGTCGTTGAGGAAGGTGCCGTTCGAGGAATTGTTGTCCTTTACGCGCCAGACGCCGTCCTTGAATGAGATCAGGCAGTGCTGTCTCCCGACATACGGGTCGTTTGAAAGATAATCCTTCTTCATCGCCTCCCGGCCGAGCATGACTGGGACGACGGCGTCCTCCGGCGAAAGCGACAGCGTGCAGGGGCCGTAGCGCATGGCGCTGAGGGTGATGCTCTTCGCCTTCGGCGGAGCAGGCGGCGTCTCCGGCTTCGGCGGAGCTTCCGGCGCGGGGGTCTCCGGCGTGCCGATGATATCGCCCCAGCCGGGAGCGTCGTCGTCATCCGGCTTCGGTTCGGCCGCCGGGACGTCCTTCGGCGTCTGCTGTGCCGCGGCGGGCTGATTTGCGCCGATCATGTCGTGCAGTCTGCCGCCGATGGACTGCAGCTGCTTCTCGTCCTCGGTCTCGTCCGACTCGTACAGCCGGTAGCTGCCGACGGCGAGCTTCCTTTTGCCGCAGTAGGCGCATCTGCAGTCAGCGGACTTGAGATCGGTGACGCAGTTTATCGATCCGCAGACGATGCACTTCTGCCAGTAGATCCTGAGCGACTCGTCGATCTGCCCGCGGCTTTTGTTGTACTCGGTCGAGACGACCTCCTCCGGCACGACGGAGGCGATATCCCTGCCGCATACGCAGGTGCGGACGGTGACGTCGCTGTATCTCCCGCAATCGGGACATTTCCTGCAGAGAATTTTCATATGTGTGTCCTTTTGGGGTGGGGTGTGGGTGGGGATGGGGGGAGCCCTCATCTGTCAAGCGTCGAAGCCGCTTGACATCTTCCCCCGGAGGGGGAAGAACTTAATAGGAAGATCGCTCCGCGATCTTCAATTTATGTTCGAGGCGTAGCCTCGAACAAGTGATTCATCCGAAGATAAACTTCGCGCGAAGCGCGATTTGTTGCCGCTTGGCGGCAACACTGATCGAGATTTGCGGCATAGCGAAGCTATGCAAAGCAACAATCTTCAGATTAAGTTCTTTCCTCTTTGAATAAGTCCGAAGGACTTATTCAGGGGAGCTTGTCAGTCAGCGAAGCTGACTGACAGTGGAGGGTCTAACAAACGCTGTCGCCCCCCTCACTTCTGCCGCATTGCGAGCAGCTCCTGCTTTTCCTCCGATCTTCTGTCCGCCGAGCTTTCCGCCGTCCAGACGTTCGACTCGGACGTCTGCCATTCGGCGGCGTAGAGTATCGCGTCGGGGCCGACGCGCTCTTCGTAGCCGGCTTCTATGAACCAGTTCTCGAGCAGGCTCTTTCTCAGGCTCTTCATCATCGAGCAGTGGCTCTTCTGGGCGGTCTTTATCTTCTCGCTCTCGGTCTTCTCGTCGCCTATCGTCTGCATCGAGATATAGCCGTCTTTGTTTACGACGAGCTGCAGCGAGCAGTCGTCAGAAATCGAGTAAAACTGCGTCTTGCCGTCGTCGCCCCACTCAAAGAAGGGGATCGGCTTATCGCCGATTTTCGCGTATTCCGGCTTGTGGGCCTCGCCGGCGAGCTCGGCGACGCCGCTCTTTTTGTAGACGCTGTATCCCATCCGCTGGAGCTCGGTGTCGACGGCGAGGCTGACGTAGGCCGACGGGCCGAGCTTCCTGTATATCGCCGCCTTCTCGTCCGACTTCTTCTTGCGCTCCTCGAGCTCATGCATCCGCTTCTCAAGCTGCTCCGGCGTATCGAAGGTGCGGATGTCCTCGACCTTCTCGCACAGCGCCTTCGACGCCTCGGCGTAGACGGGGTAGAGCGCGAGGATCTTCTCGGCGTCCCTTATGATCGTCGGGCGCATGATCCTGTACTGCTCCATCGCGTCTCTCAGGCGTCTGACGCCGACCTTTATGTCGGATGTGGACGCCGTCGGCGATAGCAGGCGGGCGATGTCGTCGTCGGCGCCGCCGAAAATGCTCCTGAACCACGCCGCGTTGGCCTTTGACAGCCCGCACCGCTCGGTTATCTCCCTGACCTCGTCGAGAGCCGATGCGGCATCGGCGGCGGCGGCGTAAAGCTCGCTGACGAGACCGGCGCGCTCCTTCACCTCGGGGTTCGGCGCCGTGATGTTCTCGGCCGTCCCGTCGGATATGACGGCGGCCTCGAAGGCGAGACGCATGCTCCTGAGCTGGCTCGAGACGGCGGAGTTCTCCCGGCTGCTGTCGGCGGAGCGCTGTCTGCTCCTTCTCGATATCAGCGCCTCGAGCTTCATCTGGTCGGCGAGGTTGCGGTTTTCAAGCGTCTCGACGGCTCCGTTTCTGCCGCCTGCGGCGATCTTTCTCATCTCGGCGAGCGTCTGCTTCGCCGTTATGTCGGCATTTCCGCTCTTTATCTCGCTCTCGAGCTCGGCTATCGCCCTGTCGCGGAGCGTTATCAGGTGCTCCTGCCCCGACACGGCGGCCTGCATCCTCTGCGCCGTCTCGAGCTCGGCGCGGCGCTTTTTCTCGTCGACGTACTCGTTTACGGCGATTATCCCCTCGACGGCGAGCTTTCCGCCCTGCCAGGCGAGCCATCCGGCGCCGAAGGCTGCGGCGACCGGAAGCGCCACCGCCGCGCCGATAAGGATCCCGCCGTCCATTGAGCTGCTCATTTGAAGATTCTCCTAAGTTGATGGTATTTGTTTTGCGTCGGCGGCCGGTGTGTCTGCCGCCGTAAAATTAAACGTATGACAGCCCCCTCACACCGGCAGTATGCCGCCGTCTCTGCCGGGGATCGGGCCGCCGAGCGCGCGGTATATCCCGCGCAGCGTCGTCATGGCGGCGATGAGGATATCGTCGGCGGCGCCGGAGACAGTGCCGCGCGCAGTGCCGCGCGCAGTGCCGCGCGCAGTGCCGCGCACAATGCCGCGCACAGTGCCGCGCGAGGCGGCTATAAGCTCGCGGCACCGGTCGGAGTAGTCGGCGGCGAGAGCTTCCGCCGCCGCTCTCAGCGCCGGATCCGACAGCGCGCCTTTCACGGATCCCGGGTCCGACAGCCCGGCGAGCCTTACGGCGAGGCCGCCGATGAAGCCGTCGCCGGTGTCGTTATAAACGCCGAGCAGCCGGGGGACGGTGAGTGTCAGGATATCGCCGCCGCACAGCGAGTCGAGCCGCCTGAGGACTGGAGCCGACGAAAAGCCGCTCTCCTTCAGTCTCCTTATCTCACCGATGACGCGCAGGGCGGAGAACTCCGGCGGGCGGCGGCCGTCGTGCGCCGTCTCGGGGAGGGCGGCGGCGGCTCTTGACAGCCGTCCGCGGCTTTCGACAGCTTCGCGGTCGGCGACAGCTTCGCGGTCGGCGTCAGCTTCGCGGCCGGCGTCAGTTTCACAGCCGGAACAGAAGATATCGTCGGGGAAAAGGCGCTTCGGCCTTTTCGGCGACGGGGGGAAGACATCGAACGGCGGTAAGGGGATCGCGGCTCTGCCGGACGACATCCGGGCAAGCCTGAAAATGAAGGCGAGCGTCTCCTGATACCCCTGAGGCTCATCAGCCGCGGCGCGGAGGGTGAGCATGACCGAGCGGGCGGTGTAATCCCTCAGCGCTTCAAGGTCCGACGGCTGACCGACGGCGGTGTTGAGCGCGACGGTCATCGTGTCTTTTGAGACGGATATATACGCCGCGCCGCCTCCCGGCCGCCATGTGAGACCCACGTCGGCTTCGGCTCCCGCTGAGCGGAGAGACGCGGCGAGATACGCGGCAAAGCTCTCGTCAAACACCGGCGTCATGCGTCATTTCCTCCGTTCGCGGTCATCCGCTCAAGGCAGATGACGGCTGAATCGACGGCCGTGAAAAGCCTCGCGCCGTCTCCACCGGAGGATATCCGGCAGAAAGCCTTAAAGGCGCCCGCGTCGTCCGACGTCACGGTCCGCGGCGAAAGGATCGGCGTCCTGCCGCCGTATCTCGCCCTGAGCGATCTGTCTGCCCGCCTCTCGACGTCGGCATAGACGCGGCGGGGGCTGATATCAGACAGGACAGGAGCAGTTTCATCGGCGGTTTCGGGATCAACCGGAGCTTCGGTGCGGCTTTCGTCCCGCGGCGAAAGGCCCGCCTCATTCTGCCAGACGGCGAGGCGGGTCAGCGTATCGGCGTCGTCCTTCCCGATATCGGCGGCGCCGGAGATGAGCCCCTCCCTCAGCCGCCTCAGGCGGCGAAGATCGCGTTCCGCCGCGCCGGATGCGCCGTAAACTCTCCCCGCCGCCGATCCGAGGCGGGCGGCGCGGGACTCTGCCGAGCGGCGGCGCAGATATTCGTGGCGCAGGGTGAGAAGATAAAGATACCTCTGCAGCATAAGGCAGTAGAGATGCCCTGTCAGGGCGAGAACCGCCGCTATGTCGAGCGGGATCAGCGCCGCCTTCGGCCCGATGAAGGCGATACGGAGGACGAGATAAAACGCGCCGAAGGCCGCTCCCGCGATATGGATCCGGACGTGATATGAAATAAACGCCCGGAGCCGGGCGATATCGGGCGGCGATACGCCGTCCATGTGATAGTTGGCGTTCCGGCCGCCGTCTCTTTTATACCTCAGCCCTTCAAGGCGGAGTATCATCCGCCTGAAGGCTTCGGCTCCGAGCGCGCGGCACAGTCTTATATGCCGGACCAGCTTTTCTTCGCTCAAAATCCCAATGAGTCGTATGTCGTTTTACGGTTTATCTCAGTTCGTCTGCGAGAAGATCTCTATCGCCTCGGCGAGCTTCTTCTCCATCGACTTTTCGATCTTCGCCACGACGGACGCGAGATCGCGCTTGTTGCTCTTGAACATGCCGTTGAATTTGCCGTCCCTTATCTGCTCGAGCCAGATCGTGTCGCCCATGTCGTAGGCGCGGGTGTCGTAGACGATGTTCAGCATCTCCTCGGATTCGGTGTCGCGGGCGATCTTGCCCTTGAGTCCGACCTCGAAGTAGGCCGGGATGAGATGGTTCTGGTTCTCGCAGGAGATGGCCTCCATGATGACGCTGACAAAGTCGGTGTCGGTGACGGTGATCGGGACGATGGGCAGGCGGATGCCGCCCTCGGCGCGGCTGTGATAGGCGTCCTGATGCTCGTCCCACTTCGGGTATGGGATTATGCCGAAGTTCGCCTCGATGGTGCGCAGGGTCTTTATGTAATGGAAGGTCGTGTCGCCGAACAGGACGCGGTCGCTTTCGAGCAGGTTCGGCATATCCGGGACCACGTTCTCGTCGCCGCTGTAATAATACCAGTTCTGGTTGTCCCACAGCACGTTGAAGACCTTCTCGATGGCGTTGGCGAACCTCTCGTTGTCCATCGAAAGATAGGGCAGATCGTTTTCGTCCTTCGATATCGAGTAGAGCCCGAAGCCCTCCCAGAAGTCGGCGAGGACCTGCTTCGACGTCGAGACGAGCCCGTAGGTCTCGCCGTCGACGTGCTTCTTGAAGTCGGCGAGATTGGTGACCTTCGACATATACTCGTTCATGACGTCGATCGTCCATTTGCCGTCGCGGACGACCGAATATATGTCGCCGAGCTGATAGTTCTCGACCACGTTCTTCGAGAAGACCAGCAGATGCGTGTAGTCGAGGTGCGACAGATCGAAGCCGCCCATCGCGAAGTACAGCTTGTTGTTTATCGACGCCGCCTCGTTGAGCGACTTGTCCCAATACGGCTGGTCGAGGTCGATATACGTCAGCTTGTCGTAGTTGTAGACGAGATTGTTCTGCACGAACTGGAAGGTGCTCTGGGTGTTCGGCAGGTCGACCTCGCAGGCGTCGTCCCCGGCGAGGATGCTGTTTTTCAGCCCGCCGAGGCTGAGATTGCCGTCAAGGATCTCGACGAGGTTGACGTTGAAGCGCTCCTCGACGCGGCGATTGACCTCGTAGGTCGTGTCGTTGACGATCTCGCCGTTCTGCTCGTTCGCGACGTGGATGCCGTTGCAGTTGACGGTCTCATATGAGACGAAGCGGAAATCCCTGCCGCCGAAATCCATCTGCGGCAGGTTGTCCTTCAGAAGCCCGTCGTCGGTCGTCTCCGCCTCGGCGGCGAGAACGGTCTCCGGCGCGTCGGACGTAGCCGCCGGAGCCGAAGTGGCCGATTCCCCGCAGGAGACAAGTATCCCGGCGAGGATCAGCGAAGCAAGGGAAACAGATGTGATCCGTTTAAACATGGCGCTGCCTCCGTGATGGCGTTGGGGGGTGGGGGGAGTGATTATAGGAGGAGAAATAAGGCTTCCTTCGTTTTGCCCTCATCTGTCGCCCGCCTTCGGCGGACGACACCTTCCCCCCGAGGGGGGAAGGCTCTATTATGAAGATTCGCTGCGCGAATCTTTAATTAATGTTCGAGGCAGAGCCTCGAACAAGTGACTCAGGCGGGAAAAAACTTCGCGCGAAGCGCGATTCGTTGCCGCTTGCGGCAACACAGATCGAAGATTTACGCAGTAAATCTTCATCTTAGAGCCTTCCCCCCTCGGGGGAAGGTGGCACGCATCGAAGATGCGTGACGGATGAGGGTACGAGAGCCTTCGTTTTGCCCTCATCAGTCAGACGCTTCGCGTCTGCCAGCTTCCCCCACAGGGGAAGCTACAAGTTAGGAAGACTGCTTCGCAGTCTTCAATTAGTGTTCGAGGCTTCGCCTCGAACAAGTGACTCGACGGGGAATAAACTTCGCGCGAAGCGCGACTTGTTGCCGCTTGCGGCAACACTGATTGAGAT
>CAMJPL010000052.1 GCA_946407735.1 uncultured Clostridia bacterium | reverse complement strand
CCATTTTTCGGTGAGCCGTGTCAAGGCTTGGAGGGGGGATTATAAGATTTTACAATGTTTACAATCCCGGGGATTTTGGTTCGACACATTGAACATCGGCGGAGGAGATTATGCAACATTTCCAATGTTGGAAGGGGAGTATGACTTTCCTATCTTGGATTAGTATTATGAATATCCAACTATTCCATCATTGGAATGGGACTCTCCCCCGCTGCCGCGGGGGAGAGTCTCATTCCAATGATGGAATAATGGAATATTCAGAATAGCAGTCTGAGAAACGAAACGCAAAAACTGTTTTTTCACACATTTTTTACATCAAAAAATCCCCATCCCCCATTGACAAAGCCCCGTCACCTGTGATATAATATTTCTACCTCTCCGGAGAGGGCTTTTTTGTTGTCCGCTCCTCACCACGGGCATGGGGGCAGGCCCCCGGATCGAAGCCGCTTCGCATAGAGGGAGATCATACCAGAAAAACGGAGGTAAAGATCAATGCGCGTCAAGATTACACTCACCTGCAACGAGTGCAAGCACCGCAACTACGATACGATGAAGAACAAGAAGAACACTCCCGATCGTATCGAAATGAGCAAATACTGCCGCTTCTGCAGGAAGCACACTACTCACCGCGAATCCAAGTAATCGGGGACAGGGCATATGGCAGAAGAAAAAGATACCGCGGTCGCCAAGACTGAGGAGAAAGCCGCCGTCAAGGCGAAGGACTCCAAGCCCGCGAAACCGAAGAAGCCCAAGACTCCGCTCAAGGAGAGGATAACCTCCTTCCTGCGCGAGTACAAGAGCGAGCTCAAGAAGATCGTTTGGTACTCGAAAGAGAACACCATCAAGAGCTCGATTTTCGTCATAATCTCTCTTATCATCTGCGCCGCGGTGCTCGGACTTGTCGACGCCGGGCTCTCGAGAGCGATAATGGGCATCGCCTCGCTGGTCGGCTGAGATGAGCGATTTCGACAATTACTCAAAGGATATCTGCTGGTACGTGGCTCACACGTACTCAGGCTACGAGAACAAGGTCCGCGCCAATATCCAGAAGATCATCGACAACCGTCCCGATATGAAGGATAAGATCACTGACGTGCTTATCCCCGTCATACACAGCCACGAAAAGGACGAGGACGGCAACGACGTCGAGGTCGAGGAGAAGGTCTACCCCAGCTACGTGCTGGTGAAAATGGTCATGACCGACGAGACGTGGCATGTCATCCGCAATATACGCGGCGTGACCGGCTTCGTCGGACCCGGCTCGAGACCGGTGGCCCTCACCGACGAGGAGGTCGCCTCGATCGGCATCGCCGAGGAAAAGAAGCCTCTCAGCTTCGCCCCGGGCGACAGCGTCAAGGTCATCTCCGGCATGCTCAAGGATCATATCGCGACCGTTGACTCGATATCTGACGACGGCAAGACGATCAAGGCCGTCACGCTGCTCTTCAACCGCGAGACGGTTGTCGAGCTCCAGGTGTCCGACGTGGAAAAGCTCGGCTGATCCATAAGGACAGAAGGACTTTCAAAGCTTTTGCTTAAAAGTACAGAAGTTTTTGAAAAGTCCAGAGAAACTTTTTTCAAAAAGTTTCTCTGGCGGGGTCCAAGGGGCGGAGCCCCTTGCGTCTCATCCCCCGCCGATATACGTGGGAGGGAGGAAAATTTGTTTATTCCTCCCGATTCAAGGTAACCACATGCGGTCTCCGCCGAGGCGGACGACCGCGCAAGGAGGAAATTATCCATGGCAAAGAAGATTACGGGATATAT
This sequence comes from uncultured Clostridia bacterium, assembly GCA_946407735.1. GTDB lineage: Bacteria > Bacillota > Clostridia > Oscillospirales > CAG-272 > JAAZGC01. The sequence goes on along the minus strand of CAMJPL010000052.1, from coordinate 16,864 downwards.
CAAGCTCCAGCTCCCGGCCGGCAAGGCCACGCCTCAGCCGCCGGTAGGCCCGGCTCTCGGTCAGTACGGCGTCTCCATCGGCAACTTCACCAAGGAGTTCAACGAGAAGACGAAGAACCAGATGGGACTCATCATCCCCTGCATCATCACCGTTTACGCCGACCGCAGCTTCACCTTCATCCTCAAGACCCCGCCGGCCGCCGTTCTGATCAAGAAGGCCGCCGGTATCGAGACCGCCTCCGGCACTCCGAACAAGACCAAGGTCGGCACTATCACCAAGGCCCAGGTCAAGGAGATCGCCGAGACCAAGATGCCCGACCTCAACGCCGCCAGCCTTGAGGCCGCTATGAGCATGATCTGCGGCACCGCCCGCTCGATGGGCGTCACTGTCGTTGACTGAGACGGGAGGATGAACGAAAATGGCTAAAAAAGGAAAGAGATATCAGGAAAGCGCCAAGCTCGTCGAAAAGGGCAAGGTGTACGATCCGTCGGAGGCTCTGGCTCTCGCCTGCAGCACCTCCAAGGCCAAATTTGACGAGACCGTAGAGATCCATCTCCGCATGGGCGTCGACTCCCGTCAGGCCGACCAGCAGATCCGTGGCGCCGTCGTTCTTCCGAACGGAACCGGCAAGAGCGTCCGCGTCCTCGTTTTCGCCAAGGGCGACAACGTGCAGAAGGCTCTCGACGCCGGAGCTGAATACGCCGGCGGAGCCGAGTACGCCGAGAAGATCCAGAAGGAAAACTGGTTCGACTTCGACGTCATCATCGCCTCTCCCGACATGATGGGCGTCATCGGACGTCTCGGTAAGCTCCTCGGCCCGAAGGGTCTCATGCCGAACCCGAAGGCCGGCACCGTCACCCCGAACGTGGCTCAGGCCGTCACCGAGGCCAAGGCCGGTAAGATCGAGTACCGTCTCGACAAGTCCAACATCATCCACTGCGTCATCGGCAAGGCTTCCTTCGGCGGCGAGAAGCTTCAGGGCAACTTCGACGCTCTGATCTCCGCCATCATCAAGGCCAAGCCGGCCGCCGCCAAGGGCCAGTACATCAGAAGCTGCACCGTAGCCTCCACGATGGGCCCCGGCATAAAGGTCAACACCGCCAAGCTCGCGTAAGCGGGTCCGGACGGCGCGCCGCCCCGCGGTATCCTTAAGGGATACATACCTAAGGGAAACGCCAGGCACGCCGGAGATATATGACAGCAACCCGGGAGCGCCGGCTCGTATGCCGGCGCTCTTTTTACGCCCCGCTTTCGCCTGAAAAAGAGGATAAACATTATGATCAGAAGAGCCGTATCATTCATTTCCGCGCTGGCAGTTCTCGTCTTCGCGCTCGCGCTCGCCGGGTGCTCAAGCTATGTATCGAGCTACAGAGCCACCGGCTTCGTTCACTCGAACATGCCCCGCTCGTCGTTCATGGCTTTCAGTTCCTTCGACGGCAGGATGACGTTCAAGATGAAGACCGAAGGACGGCTGGATTACTCGCTCAGGCTCGGGAGCGGCAGCGCGGCGGTCTTTTACGACTTCGGCGGGACGAAGACTGAGCTATGCGGTGTGAAGTCGGGCGAGGAGATATCGTCGTCCGCCGCGCTGCCGGGCAAAGGCACGGTCTGGGTCATCGTCGAGACAGACGGCGAATGCCTGAACGGCGATTTCAGTTTCAGGACAGAATAGTATACCCCTCGCGGGCGCGTATCGGCGCGCCGGACGGTCCGACCGACCGCCCGGCGCGTTTTGTTGTATCCCTTGCCTAAAATATTATTTACCCTGAAATAATTTTTAACGCAATCGACGAAAAAGGATTGACAAAAGCACTATATATGTGATATAATCGTTTACGAAAAAAATCGTCTGGATCTAATATCTCCGACGGGAGGAAAACAACGGATATGACAAAAAACACCACCTTTATCAAAGCGTTATGCGCTCTCACGGCGGCTTTCACGGCGCTGTGCGCCGCCGCCTGCGGCGGATCGGGAGAGGCGGCGGCCCCGGCTCAGACCGCTTCGGTCACGGCGGCCGATACGGCCGCTGCGGACGGCGAGACCGAGTACGTCGACGAGCGCTTCGTCGGCGTGGATTACGGTGGGCGCGAGTTCAGGATACAGACCTCGGTCGACAGCACCGACGCGACGAACGCGAACGAGTTCATCGAGGGCTCGGGCGAGGAGAACGGCGACGTGGTCAACGACACCGTCTACCGCCGCAACCTCGCAGTCGAGGAGATGCTGAACGTCAAGCTGAAGTTCACGCACTCGGATTACACCTACAGCAACGCCGACACCGAGATACGCAAGCTGGTCATGGCCGGCGACGACGTCTACGACCTGATCATCAACGACTGCCGGTCGATAATCATGCTGACCGACGAGAACATCATATACAACGTCGCCGACGTCGTCAATTTCGACTACGACCGCGATTACTGGTATTCCGACACCATGAACGACCTCGTGCTGGTGCCGGGGCACATGTACCTGCTCGCCGGCGACTATTTCATGGACGTGCTCAAGTCCTGCCACTGCCTGTACTACAACAAAAAGATCGACGAGAACCGCTACGGCGATCCCGAGCATCTCGACAACATGGTCCTCGACGGCATATGGACGTACGAGAACGCGACAAACGTCATAAACGAGAACTACGTCGACCTGAACGGCGACGGCAAGGCGGCCGAGGGCGACCAGTTCGGTCTCGCCGGACACGACTACTGGGGCAACCTCATCGCCTTCATCGGCTCGGCGGGGATAACATTCGTCGACCGCAGCGGCCCTGAGCCGGTCATGGACTTCAACAACGAACGCTCGGTCAGATTCCTCGAGGCGCTCAACACGCTTTATCACGCTCCGGGCACCCTTGTCGGCATAAAGGAATCGGACGACAACAACCTCGGCCTGCGCAATCTCTTCGGCTCGGGTCAGGCGCTGCTCGTCGTTTACCAGCGTCTCGGCGACCTCGCCAAGATGCGCGACTTCGACATCGATATCGGCCCGATCCCGTATCCGAAGCTTTACGAGAGCGACAAGTACTACACGTCGATCCATGACACCACCGAGATGGGAGCCATCCCGAACACCTGCACTGACATCGACTTCGTCTCCACCTGCATCGAGGTGCTCTGCCGCGAGACGTCCAAAGACGTGCTGCCGACCTATTACAACGTCGCGCTCAAGGTCAAGTATACGACCGACGAACACGCCGCGCAGATGATCGACCTGATCCACGACAACTTCGGGTCGTCCTTCGTCCTCGCCTACGACCAGGTCCTCGGCGAGTTCATGCTCCACTCCTTCGCCGACCGCGTCGGCGAGAACTCCACCGACTTCGCCTCGAAGTACGACAAGGGGATAGAGAAATCCAGAAAGAAGATGGAAGCCATGATCGAGGCGATACTCGCGAACGACTGAGGGAAGAAATAATACAAAGAGCCGCCGGGCATTCCGAAATGGGATGTCCGGCGGCCAATATTTTGCAAACACGATTAATAACCTCAAACCGAATCAAATATGTTTTGATTTTTACAAAGACATGTTGACATACGACATTAAAAGCTGTATAATACTCCGTCGAATCAATTATTCGACGCAATAATTTTGAAAGGCAGGAAAAACTGCATGAAACGCAGCAACCTCATCCGTCGCATGATGATAATCATTTTCGTCATGACGATGATCATTACGTCCGCGATGCCGGTCTTTGCCGACACGATCATTGACTATGTTCTGTATACGGATATAAGAACTTACATCAATGATATCGAGATCACGTCGTACAACATCAAGGGTTACACGGCCGTCGTCGTTGAAGACCTTGCGAATTACGGTTTCGACGTGGCCTGGGACGGCGCGGCGAGAACACTCAAAGTCGCTCGGAATACCGGCAAAGCCGTGACCGGCGCCGCCGTGTCCACGACATCGGGAGGCAAGGTCGGCGACAAAGCCATGCCGGTCTACGCCACAGACATCAAAACTTATCTTGACGGTCAGGAAGTCGAGAGCTACAACGTCGGCGGACGCACTATCGTCTATGTCGACAAACTCGCGGAGCTTTACGCCGAGGATTACAAGTGGGACTCCGCGGCCAAAACGCTCAGCGCAAAGCTCACGGGCGGAGCAAAGAAGGAAGAAGTAAAGAAGAAGATCACAGCCGATGACGTTTACGCGTTCATTAAGAAAAAAGGCGAGCATACGACAGACGATTCGTGGTATTTTTCCGAAAAAGCGGATTTATACACTTTTACAACACGAATCTCCGATACTGATTCCGATGAATACAGCTATATCAACGTAGAAATATGGTATAAGATAGCACAAAAAAGCAAGATAGTTGAGCTCGCCGAATTTGAAGTGGATTATTACGACGAAAATGATAACTGTATAAGGATTTTCCGCTTCTATCCCGAGTATTTGTCGAAACAGACAGGCGAACTCCTGCCATACGCGATCGAAGACGGTAAGCTGGATGTAAATTATTACCAAAAGACAACCGAACCGAGGATATGGTATAATTGCAACATCAATACCGCGAATCTCTCATTTGACGAAGAATCCGGTCTGTATATCCTTAAGTCGGCAGATGACGTAATGGAATCCTTAACGACATCCAAAGGAAATGAACTGGTTTCCGACGCGAAGAAAGAAATAAAAACCGAGTTTGAGAAGGCTTGCGGAATCATTGAAGGCGTGCTCAAAGATTCGGGCGCGGACTTTACCGTTACCGATATTTTCTCGGCTTTCAATAACAAGGAACTCCCCGAGCTGCCGGAGATCGAGCCGGAATCGATCTTCGATTTTATGAAGAATAACGGAAAAGAAACCGACGGATTAATCCATGTGACCAACTGGGGCGGTCTGTTCACTTATCCCGAAGACAGCACCGAAGAAGAAAAGAAAGCATACAGGGATTCTGTTTTGGCGCCTGAAGACACATATCAGATGTATGTCAACATGACATTCAAGGAAGACGACACATTAAGCCTGACCTTAAATTACGTAGACAAGGATGGACATACTCTCTCAGGGTTCATAATAGACCTGATGTATATGTCGACCAATACGGAAACAGGCGAATCTTCGCTGTATACCAGTAAAAACGGAATTATATCCTGTACATGGTATCAAAAAGGCTGGGAAGAATACACAGTTGTGGACATAAATACGAAGAATCTCAGCGCAGACGGCAACGGCAAATTCACTCTGAAATCCACAAAGGATATAACGATGAATTATTCGACGGCGGATACGTACGACGCAAATGGTATCAAGGGATATTTTGAGCTGACCTGCGAACAGCTGAACAAAGCGTTCAAAGACTACGGTTCCGATCTGACAATACTCGACGTTATCAAGAGCTTTGGATAAAACTTTCCCGCCTCCGGCAGACGCCGGGGGCGGTATCGCGCTTATCCCGTAAAATTGTCTGTATACATGAAAAAGCGGATCCCGCAAAACAATAACATACTCCGCATAAACAAAAACCAACATCCCGCGCCATTTCTGGCGCGGGATGATTTCTCTTATCTTTATCTCTTACTTCTTCAGATTCTTTTCCAGCTTGTCCAGCTCGTCGTACATCTCCTGAGGCACGTGATCGCCGATCTGGGCGAAGAACTCGCGGATCGACTTGCAGTCCTCGAGCCAGGCCTCCTTGTCGACGGAGAGCAGCTCCTTCACGGTGTCGAGCGTGATGTCGAGGCCCTCGATGTTGATGTCCTCCGGTTTCGGCTCGTAGCCGATCTCGGTCTCGACGGCGTCGACCTCACCGGCGGCGCGCTTGAGCATCCAGAGCACGACGCGCATGTTGTCGCCGAAGCCCGGCCATATGAAGTGGCCCTCGGCGTCGGTGCGGAACCAGTTCACGTTGAAGATCAGCGGCGGGTTCTTGATCACCTTGCCCATGTCGAGCCAGTGACGGAAGTAGTCGCCCATGTTGTAGCCGGCGAACGGACGCATCGCCATCGGGTCGCGGCGGACAACGCCGACGGCTCCGGCGGCGGCAGCCGTCGTCTCGGACGCCATTATCGCGCCGACGAAGGTGCCGTGCTGCCAGTCGCGGGACTGATATACCAGCGGAGCGGTGCGGGCGCGGCGTCCGCCGAAGATGATGCAGTCGATCGGCACGCCGGTGACCGAGTCGAACTTGTCGCTGATGCAGGGGCAGTTCTTCGCCATCGTCGTGAAGCGGCTGTTCGGATGAGCGGCGGCGGTCGTCTTGTCGGCCTTGTTGTACTTCGCCGGATCCCACGGCTTGCCGGTCCAGTCGATCAGGCCCTCCGGCGGCTCCTTGGTCAGGCCTTCCCACCAGACGGTGCCGTCGGCGGGATGATAGGCGACGTTCGTGAAGATGGTTTCCTTCTTCGTTGTGGCAAGGGCGTTCGGGTTGGAGTGCTCGTTGGTGCCGGGGGCGACTCCGAAGAAGCCGGCCTCGGGGTTGACCGCCCAGAGCCTGCCGTCCGATCCGACGCGCAGCCAGGCGATGTCATCGCCGACGGTCCATACCTTATATCCCTGCTTTTTGTAGACCTCCGGCGGAACCAGCATGGCGAGGTTGGTCTTGCCGCAGGCGGACGGGAAGGCGCCGGTCACATAGTGGATCGAGCCGTCCGGGTACTCTATGCCGAGGATCAGCATGTGCTCGGCCATCCAGCCCTCCTTGCGCCCCAGATAGGAGGCGATGCGGAGAGCGAAGCATTTCTTGCCGAGTATGACGTTCCCTCCGTAGCCGGAGTTGACGCTCATGATGGTGTTGTCCTGCGGGAACTGAACGATGTATCTGTTTTCCGGATCGCAGTCGGCGACGGCGTGCAGACCGCGGATGAAGCTGTCGTCTATCGCCTCGGCGGCCTTCTTTCCGGCTCTCGTCATGATGAGCATGTTCAGCACGACGTATATCGAGTCGGTGAGCTCTATGCCGATCTTGGCGAAGTCCGAGCCTATGACGCCCATGCTGTACGGCAGGACGTACATCGTCTTGCCCTTCATCGAGCCGGTGTAGAGCTTCTTCAGCTTGGCGTACATCTCGGCGGGATCCATCCAGTTGTTGATGTTTCCGGCCTCTTCCTTGGTCGGTGTGCAGATGAAGGTGCGGGACTCGACTCTGGCGACGTCGTTGACGGCGGTGCGGTGCAGGTAGCAGTCGGGAAGCAGCTCCTCGTTCAGCTTGATGAGCTCGCCGGTCGAGCAGGCTTCCTTGCGGAGGGCTTCGGCCTGTTCCTCGCTTCCGTCGATCCATACGATCTTGTCCGGCTGCGTCATGGCGGCCATTTCTTCGATCCAGCTCAGAACGGTCTTGTTGTCGGTAAGACAGGCGTTTTCGTATTTGATCATTTGCGGCTCCTTTATCTCTGACCCGGCAGCCTCGCGGCAGACGGGCCTGAAAAAATCAAAAAATTACAAATCTATTGTATCACGGCGCGCGTTTATTTACAAGCTCTTTTGATGAACAAATCCGATTTTTACATTCTGTTAGTAAATGCCGATATTTACATCGGGATATATGAACGAACTGATAACGCCGTGAGTATTCTTTCGCCATTTGTGATAATTCACCATAAAATATCCCGCCGTGATATCATATATTGTAACAACGCACAGTTGACTTCACGCCTTGTTAGTGATATAATGTACACATGAACAATCATTCATGTGTAAAGAGGTGACCTGAAATGGCTGAGTTTGAAACCTGCGAGGAAACCCTGCGCACAGGCCTGGAATGGGACGAGGACACGCTCGGCGATATCGCCGACCTGTTCAAGATTTTCGGCGACAGCACGAGGATAAAGATACTGTACGCCCTGTTCGACGCCGAGCTCAACGTGACGCGGATAGCCGAGATCGTCGGCATGAACCAGAGCGCCGTCAGCCATCAGCTGCGGATACTCAAGCAGTCGAGGCTGATCAGGGTGCGCCGGGACGGGAAGAACATGTACTATTCCCTCGCCGACGATCACGTCCGCACGATACTGAACATGGGCATGGAGCATATCTCGGAGTAATAAGAGCCGGCTTTACGAGAGTTTTATAAAGGAGATCACCGATATGGCGCACGATCACGGACATTCCCATTCCCACGGACACGGGCATCATCATGAGCATGAAAGCGAAGATGAAAAGCTGCTGAAAGGCGGCGCTCCCGCTGAAGACGACGCCGAAGACGACGGCGATGATGACGAAGAAGACGAAGAAGAAGAGGAAGAGCTCGAACCGAAGGCGAGGCTGATACTCATCTGCGTCTCGGCGGCGCTTTTCGCCGCCGCGCTTCTGATAACGAATCTCATACAGATGCCGTGGTGGGCGAAGGCGCTGATATACTTCGTCCCCTATATCGCCGCCGGGTGGCCGGTGCTGAAGGAGGCCGCCGAGTGCTTCGCTCATCGTGAATTCTTCGAAGAGGCGACGCTGATGACCGTCGCCACTGTCGGCGCCTTTATCATCGGCGAATATCCCGAGGGCGCGGCGGTGATGATCCTGTTCAACATCGGCGAGCTTCTGGAGGACCTCGCGTCCGACCGCTCCCGCCGCTCCATCGAGAAGCTGATGGAGCTCCGCCCCGACACGGCGAACGTCGAGACGGAGAGCGGCATCAAGGAGACGCCGGCCGATGACGTCGAAGTCGGCTCGGTCATCGTCGTGAAGCCGGGCGAGCGTGTGCCGCTCGACGGCGAAGTCATCGAAGGCTCGACGTCGCTCGACATGTCGGCGCTGACCGGCGAGTCGGCGCCGAGGGACGTTTCATCGGGCGAAAGCATAGTCTCCGGCGCCGTGAACCTGAGATCGGCCGTGCGCGTGCGCGTGACGAAGCCGGCGGGAGAATCGACGGTGTCCCGCATCCTTGAGCTCGTCGAGGATGCCGGTGAGCGCAAGGCGGAGTATCAGAGCTTTACCGAGCGCTTCGCTCATATCTACACCCCGGTCGTCGTCGGCGCGGCGTTGGTCCTTGCGGTGCTGCCGCCGATCCTGTCCGGCTTTACCGGCTGGCGGGAATGGATCTACCGCGCGCTCGAGTTTCTCGTGGTGTCCTGCCCCTGCGCGTTCGTCATCTCGGTGCCGATGACCTTCGTCTCCGGCATCGGCGCGGCGTCAAAGAAGGGCGTTATCGTGAAGGGCTCGGCGTTCATCGAGCGGCTGGCCGCGGTGAAGGCGGCTGTGTTCGACAAGACCGGCACGCTGACCGAGGGTAAATTCGCCGTAACGCAGATCTGCCCGGAGCCCGGCGTGACGGAGGAGGAGCTTATCCGCTTCTGCGCTCTCGCCGAGAAGCTGTCCGACCATCCGGTGGCGGCGTCGCTGCGTGAAAAATACGGCTCGATGGGATATCCGTCCGCCGATGACGAAGTCGGTCTGAGCGAAAACATTGCCGGAAAGGGCGTAATCACCGAAATCGGCGGATCGCGCGTAGCCTGCGGCAGCGCGGCGCTGATGGAGGACTTCGGCGTCCCGTCGGGAGCCGTCGTCCCTGGCGGCGGAGCGGTGCACGCGGCGGTAAAGAATGACGGCGGCGTGAGATATCTCGGCCGCGTGATGATCTCCGACAGGCCGAAGACAGGCGCGGCGGAGGCGGTGTCGGCGCTGAAAGCGGCCGGAGTGACCCGTCTCGTGATGCTTACCGGCGATCACGACGCGGCGGCGAAGGCTGTGGCCGACAGCTGCGGTATATCGGAGTATCACGCCGGTCTCATGCCGGAGGACAAGGTGACCGAGCTCGAAAAGGTGATGGACGTCCAGCCGAAGAACGCCCGCGTCGCCTTCATCGGCGACGGCGTGAACGACGCCCCGGTGCTGGCGAGGGCCGACGTGGGCATAGCGATGGGCGCTCTCGGCTCGGACGCGGCCATCGAGGCGGCCGATGTGGTGATAATGGACGACGATCCCCGCCGCGCGGCACAGGGTGTCGGCATCGCGCGGAAAACGATGCGAATCGTGACGCAGAACGTGATCATGGCGATCGGCCTGAAAGCGGTGATCCTGATCCTCTGCGCCGTCGGCGTCGCCCCGATGTGGGCCGCCGTCTTCGGCGACGTAGGCGTGACGATCCTCTGCTGCCTGAACGCACTCAGAGCGGGGAGGGTACGGGAGTAACGGCTTGTTTTTCGCAGGGGGCGGGAAACTTTTTCGTGAAAAAGCTTTCCCGCCCCCCTGCACCCCCCACCTTTCCAAAAGCTTTGGTACAGTAAACAGTATGCATATAAAACACAAGCTCCGCGAAACATCCTTCGCGGAGCGTTTTTCACTGCTTTTCCTTTTTCCCTATCCTCTTCTTTATCGACCTGAGCTGTCTGAGCATCCTCAGAGTGTCTCTGACCGGGTTTATATGCGAGGCGCGGTGGTTTATTATCTTCACCGGTATCTCCGTCACGCTCATGCCGAAGCTTCTCGCCAGCATCAGTGCCTCGAGGTCGAAGGCGAAGCCGTCGGTGACGCATCTCGCGTCGCCGAATATCTTTTTCGCGGCGGCATTCGTGAACGATTTTATCCCGCTCTGCGAATCCGACCACGGGAATCCGGCGGCGAGCCGTATGACGAGCAGATAGACCTTCGACATCAGCTTCCGCAGCGGCGAGTAGCCCTCGTAGCCGCCGGGATGCAGCGCCCTCGAGCCGATGCAGACGTCGCATGAGGCGTTCCTTTCGGCGAATTCCTTTATTACGTCGAGCCCGTAGGCGAGATCGCAGTCGGTGAAGGCGATTATGTCGCCCCGGCCCTCGAGCATGCCGGTGCGGACGGCGCAGCCCTTGCCGCGGTTCTTTTCGTACCCGGCGAGCCTGAGATGCGGGCAGTCATGCAAAACGGCCTCAAACGCGGCGGCGGTCCCGTCGGTCGAGCCGTCGTTTACGAAGACGGCTTCGGAATCGGGAAAGTTCTCCGAGAGGAAGGCTTCCGTCTGACGCGCCGTGTCGGCGACGATCTTTTCCTCGTTGTACATCGGGATGACGATTGTCAGCTTCAAGCGATCTCACCTCTTTGGGGTTGTGTGTCGTTTTCGGGGGAGAGGAAACTTCTGAAGAAGTTTCCTCTCCCCCGGCCCCCTTTCTTTCAAGACTTTTACTACTTAAAAATTGAAAAAGTATCAAAAGTCTTTTGGGAAGTGGGGGGGTGTGGGGGGCGGAACCCTTTTCTTCAGAAAAGGGTTCCGCCCCCCACATTATTAATATTATCTCTCAGTTCTGTACGTTTATCAGCTTGGCGTGAAGGGCGTAGCGGTAGTACCACGGGCCGTTGGTGCAGGTGGAGAGGGTCAGGATACGGTCGCCGTAGCCTATCTCCATACCCTCGCGGGACCACATCGACTTGCCCCAGATATTCGAGACGAACTCGCAGAACTGGGTGTAGTCCTCGAACTCGGTGCGGATATATCCCTCGTCGTAGCGGGCCTTGTATATGCTGAACACCTCGTAGGTGTATATGCCGTCGACGGTGTAGATGTCGATGTACTTGTTGTTCTTGAAGAACTCCTCGTCCATGAAGTAGGCTATGCCGTTGAACATCAGGCCGTCGAGCATGTTGTGGCCGTAGATGACGGTGTTCCAGTTCTTCATGATGTCGCGGTAGTTGCGGTAGTCGGCGAAGATGGCACCCGCCGGCAGATACTCGCCGGTGTAGGCGTGCTTCAGATAATACTCGTTCTTCTGGTTCGCCACGTCCTGAGCCGACTGCATGATCGGGTAGCTTATCTGAGTGCCGCCTACCACGATCCAGCCGTAGGTGTCGGGATACTTTATCGTCATCGCGTTCAGCTTCGAGCGCATCTTCTCGAGGCGGGCGTTGTAGCCGGAGACCTGAACGTCGCCGAGCGCCTGATCGAGCTGATCGCTCGCCGCCGCGATGATCTGGGTGTTGTCGAACTTCTGCATCGTGTTCGAGCGGCGGAGGGTGCTGCTCGAGGCGTAAGTGCCGCCGCCGGTGCCGAAGTCGACTCCGACGAGGTCGAACATGCTTTCCCCGTCCATCTCGTCGGCCGCCGAGGCGTAGAGAATCTCGGCGCGGCGGTAGTCTATCAGCTGCTGCACTATCGCCCAGACGCTGTAAGCGAAGACGCCGAGGCAGACGAGCAGCAGGATGCCGCGGACGGCACCGTAGAGGCGGTCGCCGAGGGTGCGCCTCGGCTCCGGCTTCGGAGCGGCTATCTGGTCGGCAGTGAGGTTGTCAAGTGACCATATGAAGGGGTCGGCGTCGGCCGAAAATTCCGGGTCGTCTATGAAATCGCCGTCGGCGAGAGCTTTCTTTATCTTGGATTTTCCGAATATCATTCCTGTTTATCCGTATTCCTCTTGTATGCGCGTGAAAAATACATGATATTAAATTATACAGCGTTTCGCCTCCGAAGTCAACAGGAGTATTATTTCCGATGTTTTAATTTTATCTTATTTCCGGCGTATCTGACGCAAAGCGGGCAAATTGTTATCGGATTTTTGTTGATTTTCGCCCATGCGTATGGTATAATTATACCGATAAGACCATACACCGTAAAGATTAAAGAGGAAAACTCAATGACGATCAGGATCATAAAGCCTTGCGCCGCCGCGCTGTCGGCGCTGATTATCCTCTCCGCCGCTTCGTGCGGGGAAAGCGAGACTACATCCCCGGCGGCGACGGCCGACACCTCCCCGTCCGTTACGCTTGACGCCGCCGAGACGACGGCGGCGGGGATCATGCCGTCGATACCCGACGGCACCGATTACGGGGGATATGAGTTCCGCATACGCAACGGCAATATCGCCGACTGGATGGTTACATACTCGGTCGACGCCGACGAGGAGAACGGCGAGGCGCTCAACGACGCCATTTACGCCCGCAATCTCGCCGTCGAGGAGGCGCTGAACGTCAAGATCAGCTCGATCGACCAGTCGGGAGCCCGCTCCGACGCCGAAAAGGCGATAAAGGCCGGCGACGACGCCTACGACATCGTCCTCGACACCACCGCCGAGGCCTTCACGATGGCGACGAACGGCTCGGCGCTCAGCTTCGACAACATCCCGTCGCTCGAACTCGACAAGCCGTGGTGGGTGCAGAGCTCGCTCCGCGACACATCCATCGCCGGGCACGTCTACTACGCCATAAGCCTGTTCGACACGACGCATTACTGCGAGATACGCGGCCTCATGTTCAACAAGACCCTGCGCGAGAGCTATCAGCTCGACGATCCCTACGATCTCGTCAGCGGCGGCAGATGGACGCTCGACAGGATGAAGGAGATGGGAGTCGCCGTCGCCCTCGACCTCGACGGTGACGGGAAATGGACGAAGGATGATCAGTTCGGCTACACCTCGTGGTCGCGCGTCGGCGGCGAGGCGATGGTCTACGGCATCGGCGGCAGGCTTTCGCTGTCAAAGGACGAGGATGATTATCCCTTCTTCGATCTTGACGACGCCTTCCAGTACGACCGCTACGAGGCGGTGATGAAGGTGTTCGCCGAGGAGGGCTTCAAGGCGCCGCACGGCGATTCGTCGAACCACGGCGGTCTCGACGAGTTCATTCAGGGGAGGATACTGTTCTATAACGAGGCCATCGGCAACGCCCATTCGCTCCGCGGCATGGACGCCGATTTCGGCATAATCCCGTCGCCGAAATACGACGAGTCGCAGGCCGAGTATCATCACTTCGGCGGCACGCCATACGTCGAGATCGTCCCGAAGACCGCCTCCGACCCCGAGCGCACCGGATACGTGCTCGAGATGCTCGCCTGGAAGTCGCAGGACACCGTCGTCCCGGCTTACTACGACGTGACGCTCAACGGCAAGATCGCCCGCGACACCGAGTCGGGACCGATGCTCGACATCATATTCAACACCCTTTCCTACCCGTCGCAGCTGGCGTTCGACTACTGCGACACCAACATAACCGACCGCATATGGAAGAACAAGGGCGACTTCGCCTCCTATTTCGCGAAGAACGCCGAGAAGATCCAGAAGGCGATAGACAAGGCAGTCACTGCATATGAGGAAAACAACTGATACTAGCTCCCCCCGCGGCATGAAGCCGATATCGAGGCTCATCGCCCTCGCCGCCGCCGTTCTTACGGCGATGTCGCTCATCGTCCTGCCGTCGTCGGCCGATTTCACCGACGTGCCCGAGTCGCACTGGGCATACCGCTATATCATAAGGGCGGCGGACGCCGGAGCCGTCTCCGGCATGGGCGACGGCAGCTTCGATCCCGACGGCACCGTGACTCAGGCGCAGTTCATCTCGATAGCCGTCCGCGGCTGCGGGATATCGCCTGACGAGACCGGCGGCGAATGGTACGAGGGCTACATATCGGCGGCCGAAAGGGCGGGGATGATCGATCCCGCGTCCGTCTCGCCCGACGAGCCGATGACGAGATACATGATGGCTCAGGTGGTCTATTCCGCCATGATATATCTCGGCGCCGAGAGGATATCGGAGGAAGATATCGCCGAAGCGATAGAAAGCATCCCGGATGAGATACCGGAGGATATGCGCGAGGCCGTCGCCGGGGTTTACATCCCCGGCGTCATAACCGGCATGGACGCAAAGGGGACGTTTGCCGGTGACGGGTATATGACCCGCGCCCAGAGCGCCGTCGTCTTCTGCCGGATGAGGACCGTCGTCGAGACGACGGTGGATATCGGCGGAAAAAGCTGCTTCCTCGGCATGAGCGCCGGGGAGCTGTCGGCCCGCTTCGGCGAGCCGAAGGAGATCCTTACCGGTGTTACCGGGCTCGAGTGGCATGTCTACGACGGCTTTGAGCCGTTCTTCGCCGCCGGGCTCGAGGACGGGCACGTGACGGCTCTCTGCGCCGCCGGAAAGGGCTTCTCGTATCTCGGTGCCGTGGCAGGCGACATGCCGCCGAGGGTCTATTCGCTTTACACACAGACCTTCGAGGACAAGAACGACGGCGGGATCATGCACGGCCTGTATATGGCCGCGCGGTACTACAAGCCGGAGGATGTCGTTTTCGGCGAGAACACCCTTTACTGCGAGGCGAGGCTGAATTACGGCCTTGTCAACGCCTTCCGCGTGATGCACGGTCTGAACCCGCTTATCTGGAGCGCCGCGGCGGCGGCGGCGGGGAGGCTCCACTGCGAGGACATGGCGGCAAACGGCTATTTCGCCCATGAAAGTCTCGACGGCCGCACCGCCGCAAAGCGCGCCGAGGCGCAGGGCATCTCGTATCTCGCCGTCGGCGAGAACATCTATATGAACACCGTCGCCCCCGCCGGAGGCATCGCCGGGTATTATCATCTGGTGAATTCGGAGGGCCACCGCGAGGTCATGCTTTATCCCGATTTCGAGTATCTCGGCGTAGGCTGCGCCTCGGACGCGGACGGCGGGATATACCTTGCCGAGGAGTTCTACAAGGCGAAAACGGACTGAGCTTCCCTTTCCGCCGCCGTTTTTTCGGCATAATATAAAATATCATATATACGGAGGTTTAGCTCATGAAAAAGGCATTGTCTCTCATCCTTTTGTCGGCGCTCCTGATATCGGCGGCCGCGTGCGGCTCCGATCCGGGCTCGGGCGCCGCCGCTCCGTCACAGACCGCCGCCGGCGGCGAAACCGCCGAGACGGCTCCCGAGACAGAACCGGACATCACCGAATCGCTCCGCGAAGCCGACTACGGCGGCACCGATTTCCATATCCTGCTCGAGGCCGTCGAGTACGGTCCCATGTTCTACACGAGCGAGCTTACCGGCGACGTCGTCGACGACGCCGTCTATACCCGCACCCAGAACGTGAATGAAAAGTACAACATAAACATCGTCTACACCGCGAATGCCGACAGCTGGTACTTCTCGACCGAGGTCAAGAACATGATCTTCGCCGGCGACGGCATGTACGACCTCGTCTCCGGCGTCTCGCTGTATCTGATGCCGTCGGCGCTGCAGGGGTATTATCTCGATCTGAAGAACAGCGACATAATCCAGTTCGATCAGCCGTGGTATTTCAAGCACCTGAACAGCAGCATAGAGCTCGGCGGAAAGCTGCTCGCCGTCTCCGGCTTCTACGACATGCCGACGCTCTCCCGCGTCCACTGCACGTATTTCAGCTCGAAGCTCACCGAGGACTTCGCCGTCGAGAACCTATACCAGTTCGTCAAGGACGGCAGCTGGACCTTCGACAAGATGATCTCGATCGCCCAGCCGGTCGCCGCCGACATCGACGGCGACGGCGCGATGAAGTACGAGACCGACCGCTACGGAATAACGTCGCAGTGGGACGTCCTCGACATCTCCTACGCCGGGACCGGCTTCTCCTTCCTCACCTCGGGGGAGGACGGCTCGATCTCGCTGACGCCGATTAATCAGGACGTCGTAAACGCGAACGACATGCTCTACAAGCTGCAGAAGGACTCGAAGGACTTCTATTACAGCGGCTACGACAAGGGCGGCAGTCACAAATACGACGAGATGATCAAGGTCTTCACCGAGAACCGCGCCCTCTTCCTCATCAACGGCGTCAGCTACGCCTCCGACGCCCGTCTGCGCGAGATGGGCACATACGGCATACTGCCGGTGCCGAAGTTCAAGGCCGAGCAGGCCGATTACGGCGCCTTCACCTCGATGTTCCTCACCGCCGTCCCGCTCACCTGCGCCGATCCCGAAAAGAGCCAGACGATCATAGACGCGCTCAACTGCTTCTCCTACCGCGACGTCTATCCCGCCTACTTCACCATAGCTCTGTCCCAGAAGTTCCTGAACGACGACGACTCCCGCGCCATGCTGGACATCGTCTACAAGAACACCTACTGCGACACGACCTACATCTACGCCGAGCACTTCGCCACCGACCTCGCCCTGTCGATAGGCCTGCAGAAGGACTATATGTCATGGTATGAGAAGAACGTGAAGAAGACGCAGAAGAAGTGCGACGAGATGACGGAGATATTGTCGGAGATGGAGGGGTGAGGAG
>CAMJPL010000051.1 GCA_946407735.1 uncultured Clostridia bacterium | reverse complement strand
GAAGTGTTGGATATTCAGAATAGCAGTCTGAGAATCGAAAAGCATTCAGTCCCATTTCAACGATGGAATAGTTGGATATCCAGATTACCAGTCAAAAGAACAGCTGTCATAGCCCCATCCCGCCAATGGATCAAATCCACCCACCCGGATCATCATTTTGAGCCCATAAGGAGTTTTTCTTATGAATATCTTTAAATATAAAGATTTCACCCTCACCGTTGAGGATCCCGTCTGCGTCCACAGAGGTCACCCCTTCTCCGAGGTCGGCTGGGGACCGGATCAGTTCCCCGGGCTTTCCCGCACCGACAGCGGTGATATCTCCCTCACCTGGGCGACTGGCGCCGATTCCATCGAATCGTACGAGCAGTCGGTCGACGGCGGCAGGATGATATCGCAGGACGGCGGCGCGACGTGGCGTCTGCCGACGCCGTCCGACCGCGCGGTCGGGGTAAGGCTCCCTTCCGGGAAGGAATATTTCCGCCCCGAGCCGAAGAACGCATATCACGCGCCGTGGATAGACAAATATCAGCCGGTGTATAAGGTCACCGACGGCAGCTACTGCCCGAGCCTTTATCGTGCCGAGGATGTCCCGGAGTTCAAGAACACCTATACATCATACGAATACGACCCGGCGACCGGGAAAAAGACGGCGTTCGAGTCAAAGGTTAACTGGCCGCACATGGCGGTCGGATGCTTCGACGTCGAAGGCAAAAAGCTCGTCTACCCCATCGAGTGCACGATGGGTATAATGGGCCGGTTCACCGCCTGCGACGACGGCTCGATGCTGTTCTGCACCTACGGCCACGGCTTCTCGGCCGAGGACGGCAGCCTCGATTCGCCAAAGCACTACAACCTCTGGATATTCCGCTCCGATGACGGCGGGCGGACATGGGATTACCTCTCCGAGCTTCTCACCCCGCCCGACATCGACGCCGATTCCGGCGAGTGCGAGGGCTTCTGCGAGCCGATGATGACGAAGGCTCCCGACGGCTCTTACGTCATGCTGATCCGCACCGGATCGTCCCGCCCCTGCTATATCGCCCGCTCGACGGACGGCTGCCGCACATGGTCGAAGCCGGTCAAGTTCGACCGCTACGGCGTACTGCCGAACATCCTTACCCTCGGCTGCGGCGTGACGATAGCCTCCTACGGCCGCCCCGGCATATATCTCCGTGCGTCGTGCGACCCGTCGGCGGCGGCATGGGAGGAGCCGGTCACGATCCTCGATGAGAAGACCGATTCCTGCTGCTACACCTCGCTCCTGCCGCTGTCCGGCACCGAGGCGCTCCTTGCCTACTCCCACTTCAATCTCCCGGATGAGAGCGGGACGGCGAGAAAGTCGATACTGGTCTGCCGCGTGAGCGTCGAAATGAACCGCTGAATATAAAAGGCCCCGCTTGCAGGCGGGCCTTTTTCGCGCCAAAACTACCCGATAGGGTAGTTGAAGCGGCAGAAAAAGTGTTGTATAATTTAAAAAAGAGGCAAAAAGCCGCGCGCGTGATATGCCCGGCAAGTCATCCATATATAAAGAAAGGAAAGACCATGGCAAAACAGACCTGCGCCATCTGCGGCGCCGAAATCAACCTCATCCAGCAGCAGAAGCTCGCCGATGGAAGCTACATCTGCCGCAAGAACTGCAAGAGCGTCGGCATGAAGCAGTTCGACTACGTGCACGCCGATCTGCCGTCGGTGCTGGCCCACCACGATCAGGTGAACAAGGGGACGAAGATATTCAATCAGTATTTCGTCCCTCGCATGAAGACGAAGCAGGTCGAGCGCTTCGGCGACGTCTACGTTGCCCCGGACATCGGCCTCATGGCCCTCGCGAAGACCGACTACAAGTTCTTCATCTTCGGGAAGTACTATCCGAAGGCGGTCGTCTACCGCATCGCCGATCTCAAGGACTACGATGAGGAGATGATCGAGACCAAGACCAGCGACGGCAAGATCCAGAAGGACAACGTGATGCGCTTCTTCTTCGCCAACACCGCAGGTCTTTACACCTTCACGACAAAGGTTGGCAACACCAAGTCCGACGAGGCGTGCGTGAAGTACTTCAACAAGCTCTTCGGCATCCAGAAGACGATCGGCAACATGGGCAACACCTGGAAGAACCAGATCAACGCCATCGGCGCGATGGGCAAGGCCATCGGCGAAGCCGTGAAGAGCGGCGGTGAGGCGACCGAGAATGTGGTCAGCGCCGCCGGCGACGCCGCCGACATGCTGAATGTGGCGATCTACGGCGACCGCTCCGCCCTTATCGCCGCCGCCGACAAGACCCTCGCCGAGTTCGAGGCGCAGGGGTGAGGGAGTAACGTCTTTTAATCGGGGGAAGGGAGAAACTTTTTCTGAAGAAAAAGTTTGCTCCCTTCCCCCGAACCCCTATCCTGTTTCAAAAAGACTTTTTGTACAGGGTCATGTACCGGGAAGACTAATCCGGAACGATCACTATATATCGGGAGGAGGCATATCCATGAAAAAACTCAGAACAGCGGCGGCGGTCCTCGCCGTCCTGCTGACGGCCCTTGTGCTTCTCTGCTCATGCGGCGAGGAGCACGAATACGAGCTGTTTTTCTGCAATAAGACCGGCGTCGTGGTCGACAGCATTTATTTCAGCTCGTCGGAAAACGACACATGGGGGAAACCGGTCAATCTGGCGGCTGTCAGCGTCGACGCGACGATACACTTCGACTTCGACAGCATGAACGTCGACGGCAACGGCCCCGGCGTCTACGACATCGGAGCGGTCGACGCGAACGCCCTGAACTATGACGTCTTTGAGGTGACTCTCGCCGTCGGCGACACGATCACCATCTATCCGGCGTCGGACGAAGGCGAATTCCAGCTCACCGTAACGCACGCCGACGGCACGTCGGACAGCTACACCGGCTACGCCTACCTCGAGGAGGAAGGCTGAGCCTGACGGAGGAAAAGCCAACAAAGGCATAACAAAACCAGAGCAGGGAGAATCTGTTTGAAAAAGATGATCATACCGGTGATTGCCGGCTGACCGGGAGGTCTGCCGCGCTCTGCCGGACCTCCCGTCGAAAGACGATCGGAGTCAGCGATTTTCAGGAGGTTAAACAATGAACAGATCTGACATATCAATCGGCGATATCGTCATCCGCGCCGAAAGGGAGGATGACAGGCGAGAGGTCGAAAACCTTATACGCGAGGCGTTCTGGAACGTCTACCGCCCGGGATGCCGTGAGCATTATCTGATCACCGTCCTTCGCGGCGATCCCGCCTTTGTGCGGGAGCTTGACCTCGTCATGGAGGCTGGAGGCCGTATCATCGGTCAGAACGTCTTCGCCGAGGCCGTCATCGAAGCCGATTCGGGGGAAAACGTCAAAGTCCTCACGATGGGGCCGATATGCGTTTCGCCGGAGCTGCAGCGCATGGGGCTCGGAAAGAGGCTTCTCGATTACTCGCTCGATAAGGCCGCGTCTCTCGGGTACGGAGCCGTGCTGATCGAGGGCAACATAGCCTTCTACGGCAAAAGCGGCTTTGTCCCCGCCGCCGGACTCGGGATAAGGTACAACGATCTCCCGGCGGACGCCGATACGCCGTTCTTCCTCTGCCGGGAGCTTAAGCCGGGATATCTCTCCGGCGTGACCGGCGCTTACAGGACGCCTGAATGCTATTATGTGAGCGGGGAAGACGCCGAGCGCTTTGACAGGAGCTTTCCGCCGAGGGAAAAGCTGAAGCTCCCCGGACAGCTCGAATGAGTTGAGCATAAAATGACATATCCCGCCCGGGAGACTCCATCCCGGACGGGATATTTTTTCAGAATACTTTGTTCCGCGAAGCGGAACATTAATTGAAAAGTTGCGGCATAGCGAAGCTATGAGAAGCAACACTTTCATATTAAGTTCTTCCCCCTCAGAATAAGTCGGCTTCGCCGACTTATTCAGGGGAGCTTGTCAGACGCGAAGCGTCTGACAGAGGAGGGTATCACTAAGGCCGATTATTTTCTCCCCCTCATCTGAACGTCACCGCGCGGAAGACATCCGGCGAGACGATGTTTATCATCGTCTTCCCGCAGCTCAGCGTCAGCGGAGCGCCGCCGTCGGCGTAGGTGAAGGATATGACCGAATCTACGGTCGGCTTCGACCATCTTATCCTCACGTACCGTCCGCCCATGCAGGCAAAGCCGGAGCCGGAGCCGGTCGTGTCGACGGTGATGTGCCCCTTCTCGTCGCCGGTCGCCGCGTGATCGCAGCAGAGGATCAGAAGATTGGTGAAGGAAAGCTGGCTCCCCGTCGTGCCGTCGACATGCTTCTGACCATTGTACTGATACCTGTAATACAGCATCGACGCGGCGTCGTAGACGTACTGTGAGTGATGGTTCTTGTTGTACGGCACGATGACGTTCGTCGCGGCGGCGTTCTCGTCCGATATCACCATCACGAGATCGGGGGTGCAGAATTTCAGCGGGTTTATGAAGCCGGAGCTTATCTTCGTGCGGTACCGCCTGTACTTTATCCCCGACACGATGCCCTTTCCCGTCGTCACGAGGGTGTGCTCGTAGGCGTATTTTTTCAGCCGCTCCGGGTCGCGGTAGAAGGTGTCCGGCAGATACATGTTCACGCCGTCGAGATTGTCCACGCCCCGTCCCTTTATCTGGACGTACGCCTCATTCGAGCCTCCGGCGTGTACGTATATCGCGTCGTGGTTGGCGGCGAGATCGAGATAGTACTCCCGGCTCGAGCGCACCGAGCCGATCACGCCGAGCGAGGCGTAATCCTGAACGACGGCGAGCAGGCGCGTCATCCCGCCCTCGACGAGGCACTCGTAGATGATGTCCGCCTTCGATATCTCCGGCTGCGGGAGCGACTGCGAGACGTTGTTTATCATTATCGCCGCCGGACGCTGGTTCGACCAGTCGCGGTCGGCGGGAAGCCCGGTCAGCGGATGCAGGTACGTCCATGTTATCGGCGGCGGAGCCGTCGTCTCGGGTACCGTCGTGACCGTCGTCGTGACGGCAGTCGTCGCCGCCGTGGTGACGGCCGTCGTCGTCTCGGCCGTCGTCGTCTCGGCAGTAGTCGTTTCCTCGGCCGTCGTTTCTTCGGTTGTAGTTTCCTCTGTCGTCGTCTCTTCCGCCGTCGTTTCCGCCTCCGTCTCCGGCTCGGTCTCGGGCGGGGCGTCCGTCTCGGTGATACAGACCGTTTCCGGCTCGGTCATCGTTTCGGCAGCCGCCGGCTTTCCTTTGCCGGTACATGCTGACAGCAGCATCAGCGCGGCGGCCAGCAGAGCCGCCGCCCGTACTTTCAGATCCATCGTTGCCTATCCTATGTTTCTATAAATAAACTCCGCGGCGATATCGGCGGCTTCCTTTACCGTGACCGAGGAAGTGTCGACGATCAGCTGGAATTTACCGCTGTTTCTTCTGAACCAGTTGTTGTAGTCGATCTGCGTCCTGATGAATTCATCGCTTCCGCAGCCGTATTCCGGCGGTCTGGCTTTAAGCCTCCGGATGATCTCGTTTTCAGAGCAGGTCAGGGCGATGAAAAAGGTCCTGTCAACGCAGGCTGGGATGTCTGCCGATCTGAAATAATCCAGTGGATTTGTGCATGAAGCGTACAGGATATCCCGGCCTTCGGATATCCCGACGGCCCGGGCGATATTGTCGGACCTGTATCTGTCCTCACGCTCCGTTCCGGCGTAATCGGACCAGTTTACACCTATCTGATCGGCGTCGATACAGGCAAAGGCCGGATTTCTGCGGCTGAGTTCGTCTTTTATCGCCGTTTTCCCGGCGCCGCACGCGCCGGAGAGCATGAATATGGTCATATTCTTATATCAGTGATGGTAGTCCTTCATCTTTTCGGTGTATTCCTCATACAGCTTTTTGTAGCCGAGGTACGCCTTCTCCTTCAGCTTTCCCTCGGCGTAAAGCGCCTCGCAGCGCTCGCCGAGCTTTTTTCTCTGATCGTGCGCCGCGTCCTTGTAGTTGTTCTCGAGATATGCCCGAAGCTCGGAGAGTATCGAGTCGAGCTCCTTCTCGGCCTTTGATCTGAACAGGTTCATGGCTTTTATCACCCCTTATATCCCGTTTCCGCCAGATATATCCCGGCCCTCGACGATATGATCCTCACCGTCTTGTCGAGCGTCTTCGCGCCGGAGAAATAATACGACGCCTCCTCGCTGATGATATCCGTCAGCGCGGCGGAAGCGGACGACTGTCTCTCAGCCGAATCTATCAGCGAATCGCAGCGGTCTATTATCTCATCGGTCACTCTCGCCCTT
This sequence comes from uncultured Clostridia bacterium, assembly GCA_946407735.1. GTDB lineage: Bacteria > Bacillota > Clostridia > Oscillospirales > CAG-272 > JAAZGC01. Next base: position 12,540 of record CAMJPL010000051.1, on the reverse strand, counting down.
ACGCCGTCGTTTTCGGTGAGCTTGTCGAGCCAGCAGCTCCCGTCGTCCCCGAGGAAGGCGCTCGCCTCGCCGCCGCTGTAATAGAAGAAATAATCGATCTTTTCGGCCAGTTTTCTTGTTTTCTCCCGCTCGTCATCGGTCATGGCGAAGGGGAGCTGACGCTCCTCGTTCGTGCGGGAGCCGATCAGCTCACGGTAAACTGTGATGAATCTCCACGCCTCGTCCTTATGTCCGGACGACGCGCACAGCGCGAGCAAATTTGCCGGCGTGAGCATTATGCCGCCGCCGGACGCTGACGGATAACCGATTATCTCTTTTTCGGAAAGGCTGTTCAGCCTGAGATACCCGTCATAGCTTGCGAGGCGGAACTCGGATATGACAGGATCGTCGTCTTCAAAACGAAGCGAAGGATATCCGGCGCAGAACTCGAGCATTGAAGCGAAATCCGGACTGTCGAATCCCGATCCGATGAAATCGGGTATCGACGCGGTGAGCAGCATCGACAGCAGCGACTGCGCACTGCCGGAGGCGAACGGGCGGATGCCCTTATCCGTCAGATCTTCGGCGAAATCTATTAGCTCGCCGACGGTCCTTCCGGGCATCTCATCTCCTTTGACGGTCAGGAAGCTCAGCGAGAGAGACGCCGGAAGCTCGAATATCCTTCCGTCGGTGGCGAACGGCCGCGCGGCCTCACTCAGCGCGCTGTCCCCGGACGCTTCGATATACGGCATAAGATCGGCGAAAAGCCCGCTTCTGATATAATCGTCCCGCAGGATAACGCCGTCGAGCAGGATGACGTCCGGGGTGTTTCCGCTGAGGATGTCTCCCCTCAGCTCCGACTGAGGGTCGGCTTTTGACGAGTAATCGACAAGTTCGACTCTCGCTGTCTTCTCTCTCAGCATCTGCGCCGCGGCAGTGCCGATGTCATACGGCTGTATGACGAACGCCGCCCTTATCTCCGGCAGAGCGGCCGTTTCATCGGTCTCTCCGCGGCGGATCAGAGAAAGGCGGCAGTTGTCGCCGTCCCTGTAATGGTCGTATTCGGCGGCGATGACCGTATTTTCGTCCTTCACCGCCCATCCCGACAGGAATGAGGGCGACACGCCCGATTCAGACCATCCGAGAAGACGCGACGACATCATGCCTGCCCGCTGCCCAAGCACGCCGACACGGTCGCGGATGTATATCACGCCGTCCTTTGCGTATATCTGATCGCTCCCGATATTCCCGCTGACATTTATCGGCTCTTTGAGACTGCCGTCCGGGGAGATGCGGCTGAAATAAAGTTCCCCCCTGCTCCGGCTGTACTTTGCGTACACGCCGTCATCCGCCGGATAAAGCCCGGACACGAGAGGCACCCGGACGGACACTGGCACGGAATCCTTTCCCGCGACGGTTATCATGCCGTCAGCGGCGATATAGGCGAGACCGTCGTAATAAGTCATGGCCGTTACCGCGTCCGGGCAGACGGTCAGCCTTTCGGCGGAAGCGGAATCATCCGTCCCGCTGACGAGCCATACGCCGTTTTCACGGTCGGCGAGAAGACAGCCGCCGTCGTGCGGGACTATCATTCTCGCCTTCGGGCAGCCGGAGATATCGGACGGATGGACCTGAGCGATATACTCTCCGCTGTCCGAGAAGAGATCATACAGATAGTCCTCCGCCGTCATGTCGTAATACACCGCGGCGAATCCGCTGTCAAGCGCATAGATATCGCGGACGCTGACGCCGTCATACTCGCGCAGCACCGCGGCAGTCCAGACGTCCCCCGACTCGTCGGGGAGAGGATCGGTCCTCCCCCCGCACGACGTGATGAGCAGAGCGGCGAGCGCCGCCGCGGAAGCGGCTCTGAGCCTGCCGGTCATTTTTCCCTCTTTTACGGCGCCATATTCTTATCAGACGTTCCCGGTCAGCTCGGCGAACACCGGCCATCCCTCGTCGGGATAGAACTGATGTCCCTTCGGGCCGATGACGAGACGGCAGTTGTCCGGCACCCCGGCGGCGGCGTAGACGGCCTTCACCGTCTCGAAGCCCTCCTTCACGCCGTCGAGCGGAAAGATCGGGTCGTCCTTTCCGCAGACAATGACGACCGGCGTCGGCGCCGACAGCATGGCGAGGTCGGGCATCTCCATGTATTCGAGTATATGCGGGATGTGGTTGCAGATGCAGTGATCCATGGCGAAGATCGACTTGCGGTAGAGACAGAAGGCGCAGGAGGGCATGACTCCGGCGAGGCGGTGCTCTATCGCCGCTGAGTGCCAGGTCGCTGTGCCGCCGCCCGAATTGCCCATGAGATATATCCTCGACGTGTCGGCGCAGTCGGACAGCCTTGCGTATAATACGTCGATCATCCTCGTTATGTCGTAAATCCTCTCGCCGAGAAGGGTCCTTCCCATCAGCAGCGCCTGCGAGGCGGGCAGCAGGCATCCGCTGCCGTGCTTGAGCTCGCCGAGGCCCCTCTGCTCCATGGCGATCGCGATATATCCGCGCGCGACCGCCTGCAAAGCGAAGTCGCGCCCTCCGGCGATGGTCGCCTCGTCGCCGGGGAATTTCGCGCGTCCGATGGAGATGTGCATGCCGGTCGAGTGCCCCTGCAGGCAGATCATGACCGGCAGCTTGCCGCCGCGCGACAGCGGGGACGGAGCCTTCGGCATCAGCATGTGCGCCGGGACGAAGAAGCCCGGCTCCGACTCGAATTCAAAGCGCGTCTCGACGAAGCGCGGGTCGTCGTCCTTGACGAATTCGGTTTTGACGGCGGGATCGGGCGTCGGGTGAGGCATCCTGTCGTACCCGATGAGCGAGCGGAAGAGTGCGTCGGCGCGCCTTCTCTGCGGCTCGAGAGGCTGCGAGGGATCGTATGAATATGGCAGGCGCGCCGAAAGATCGGCGTCGGCGAGCGAAACGTGAAGATCGTAGAGGGACATGGTTGGCTCCTTTCGCTTATGATAAATCGCTGATAATATTATCGCATTTGATTTTGAGATCGGGAAGATATTCAGTGATCGTAGACCAAAGAATACTCATATCGACCGAAAAATAGTTATGGACATAGAAATTTCTGGTGTCATTTCTGAATAACACACACTTTTTATCTATTATATCATATTCTCCCCCGTTTGGCAAGCGGAAAAGAAAAAAGCGCGGCGTATGCGGCGGAATATGCGCCGGAACGCTTCCATTCAGCCTCCGGGTGTGGTATAATATTGCCGAGACATACCCTTCCGCCGCGCGGCGGACGCATAGTACACATCTGAACGGAAAGAGAGAACTTATATGACTGAAACTGAGATCGCCGCCATGAGGGACAGTCTTTGGCAGAGCTTCGCCGAAGCCGCCCGCAGTGACGGGAAACGGATAAAAGAGGTGAACGAAAGGTCGATGTCCTTCGGCGGCGTGACGATGAAGTACGGCATGAAGATCATCGGCGAGCCGGGGGAAAACGGGCTGTACCCGCTTTACATCGCCCTTCACGGCGGAGGGCAGGACGAGACCGGCGAGATAAACGAGAGCCAGTGGAACCACATGGCGGTGTACTATCTCGATGAGATAGAGAGCGGCATATACATAAACCCGCGCGCCGTGCGCGACACATGGGACTGCCACTCGAACCCCGAATCCTTCCCGCTCTACGACAGGCTGATAGAGAACATGATCCTTCTCCGCGGCGCCGATCCGAACCGTGTCTATCTTCTCGGCTTCTCGGCCGGAGGCGACGGCGTGTATCAGATATCGCCTCGCATGGCCGACCGCTTCGCCGCCTTCAATATGTCGGCGGGACACCCGAACGGGATCGAGCTTGACAGCCTTTACAACACCCCGATACAGCTGCAGGTCGGGCAGAACGACATAAGCTACGGCCGGAATACCGTCACGCCGGAGTACGGCGTTAAGCTGAGCGGGCTCTCAAAAAAATACGGCGGCGGATATGAGCACCGGGTGAACATACACCTCGACAGGGGACACAACTTCGCCGACTATGACGGAAAAGAGCATCTGATCGCCGCCGAGCCGGATCTCTTCGACGGAAAAAGCCCGGTCACCCCCGTAAGCGCGAGGACCGGCGCGGTATCGTTCCTCAGGCGGCATGTGAGAAATCCCCTGCCCGATACCGTCGTCTGGAACCTCGGCGTCAGGGCGGGGATGCGGGACGTCGAGTCCTTCTACTGGCTGTCTGCCCCGAAGACGGTAAATGAGGGCGTGATAAAGGCCGTCTGCGAAAGGGAAAGCAATTCGGTCGTGATCGGGACCGACGGCAGGGTAAGCGGTGATTTCAGCGTCCTGCTGTCCTCCCGTATGCTCGATCTCGGTTCGGATGTAAGGATCACGGTCGACGGCGAAACGTATGAGTACACCCCGAAGCCCGATATCGGGATCATGGAGAAGACCCTCGCCGAGCGCTGCGATCCCGATTACATCTTTGAGGACGAGGTGTCTCTGTCCCGGCTGAGATCGCTCTGATCCGGAGCGAAATTCCCGAAAAAACGATTGAAAAACGATTGACTTCACTGAAAAAATATGGTACAATAATCGCAGCGTACCATATTTTTTTGTTTAAGATAGCCAAATCCGGCTCTTATCGCGCTCCCGGGGGAAATAGGGAGCGGTTCAGTCGGTACGCGCGTCATAGTTTTCGGGAGGTTTGAAAAATGAAAAAGACAAGGATACTGTCCGCCGCTCTGGCGGCGCTGCTGTGCATGTCGGCGCTCATCGCCTGCGGGGACGACGGCTCCACGGCCCCGGCGGCGGGAACTGCCGCCGATGGCGCCGGACAGACGGTGACCGAGGCCGAAACGACTGAGGATGACGGCGAGCCCGAGCTCCCGGACGCCGATTTCGGCGGGGACACCTTCAACTGGCTGCTCCGCGGCGAGACGAACGCCTATGTCGAGAAATGGGTCGTCGTCGACGAGATGGACGGCGAGGTCGTGAACGACGCCATCTTCGAGCGCAATCGCGCCGCCGAAGAAAAGTTCAACTGCAAGATCACCGCCACCTTCCAGGAGGGTGCGACGAGCTACGCGCAGAAGGCGGTCATGGCGGGCGACAACACCTTCTTCGCCGTCTTTGACAGCAAGAACCAGCTTTCCTCCGGCATCCAGCAGCACATCTTCATCGACCTGAATAAGCTGCAGCACTGCGATCTTTCCGCACCGTACTGGGACAAAAACTGCGTCGACGAGCTGTCTATCGCCGGCAAGACCTACATGATGGCGTCGGACATCTCGATGATGAACCTGACCGCCCCGCGCTTCCTGTATTTCAACAAGAAGATCATGGAGGACTACGGCCTGAAAAGCCCTTACGACTACGTCCATGAAAACGAATGGACGCTCGACAACTTCCTGCCGATGGTCTCCGCCGTCTCCGAGGACCTCAACGGCGACGGCAAGATGGACCGCGAGGACAAGTTCGGCATGCTGACCGAGGACGGCGCCGGCAACGGCAATATCCTGTACTTCCTCGTCGGCTCGGGCATCCGCTCGACGACGAACGACGAAAACGGCATCCCGCAGCTTTCCTTCTTCAGCGAGAAGGCGCAGACGGTCATCGAGAAGGTCGCCGCCGTGCTCAAGAGCAAGGACACCTGCATCGAGTACAACACCTGCGCCAAGGGAGCCGACTATTCGCAGTTCCATCACCTCTACGAGTACTGCCGCTCGCTGTTCGCCGCCGGACACTTCCTGTTCGTGCAGAACGGCTGCTACGAGTCGATCCAGTTCACCGATATGGCGGATGATTACGGCGTCGTGCCGAACCCGAAGTACGACAGCTCGCAGGAGAATTATTACCACCGCACCGACCCGTATGACACCCTGCTCTCTGTCCCGATCACGAACACCGATTTCGAGCGCACCGGTCTGCTGCTCGAATGGCTGTCATGGAAGTCGAGCAAGACCCTGCTCCCCGCCTTCTACGAGACCACCGTCAAGCTCAAGAGGCAGCGCGACGAGACCGCCATGGAGATGCTCGACATAATCAAAGGCTCGATCTACTACGACATCGCCGACATCTTCGGCCTCGGCATCTCCGAAGTCATCTGGAACGCCTACAACAAGGAGGATCTTGCCTCGCAGTACGCGAAGAACGAGGAAAAGATGCAGAAGAAGATCGACAAGCTGGTCGAGACGATAACCGAAGGCTGATAAGTAACGACGATGATATTTCCGATAACGATAGGCTCGCGCCTTGAGCCGCTGTGGGACGATTATCTGATCGACACAGACGCCACGACGGCGAAAAGGGTCCTTCACCGCCCGTCCCTCAGCGGCGTCGTGACGTTCGACAGGCCGTGGATGGTAGGGCACAACAGCCCGTACATGTGCCTGATCCAGACGGGCGGCGTCATCCGCCTCTACACGATGCCGAAGAAAGGCATAGCCGTCTCGGAGAGCGAGGACGGTGTGAGCTGGCGCCATCCCGAGCTCGGGCTTGTCGAGTTCGAGGGCTCGAAGAAAAACTCGCTCATCCGCTTCGACTACTCGGAAACCGGATACGAGCCGTGCGGCTTCGACGGATTCAGGGTATTTGTCGACGAAAGCCCCGACTGCCCGGCAGACGAGCGGATAAAGGCGATAGCTAACATGCATGACAGGCTGCAGGTGTACGTAAGCTCCGACGGGTACACCTTCGTCCACAAAGGCGAGGTGCCGGTCAGCCCCGTCTGCGAGAACACGCCGTACGACAGCATAAACACCGTCTTCTGGGACACGGAGGCCGGGAAGTACAAAGCCTTCGTCCGCGACTACTTCACATACCCCGACGGCGAGTGCATAAGGGCGATAAGCTGCGGCGAGTCGGCGACCCTGCAGCCGAAGTGCGGCTGGCCGAGGTCGACGTTCCTTCGCTACGACAACGACGAGCGCTGGCAGATGTACATAAACTCGGTCATGCCGTACTTCCGCGCGCCGCACGTCTATATCGGCTTCCCGTCGAGATACGTGATACACAAGAGCTGGGATCCCGCCTTCGACGAGCTGTGCGGGAGGGAGGCGCGCCGCGCCCGCGCCGGGGAGGACGGCACGAACCGCCTCGGCGTCTCGGTCAGTGACACGCTGTTCATGGTGTCGCGCGACGGCTACGACTGGGTCCGCTATCCCGACGCCTTCCTCCGCCCCGGGCCGGAGCATCCGACGAACTGGGTCTACGGGAGCGTCTATTTCCCGAACGGCCTCGCGCAGACGCCGTCCCTGCATCCCGGATGCGACGACGAGCTGTCCTTCTGGTGCATGGAGAACCGCTTCTTCACCGACCTGCCGCCGACGCTGTCCCGCTATACGATCCGCATGGACGGCTTCGTCTCGCGCTCGTCGGAGTACCCGTCGTCAAGGCTGGTGACAAAGCCGCTCATCTTCGACGGCGGGGCGCTGCACGTCAATATGTCGACGTCGGCGTGGGGGAGCGTCGTCTTCCGCCTGAGAGACGCCGACGGCAATACCGCCGGGTCGGCCGCCATGTTCGGCGACTCGACGGACAAGCGGGTGGTCTTTGACGGCGATATAAGCCGCTTCGCCGGGCGTCCCGTCACGCTCGAATGCGATATGCGCGACGCCGACCTGTATTCGATAAGATTCGCCTGAGCATGTTTGGGGAAAAGGGTATGAAGAAGCTTTCAGCGCTCATAGCGCTCTCGGCGCTGACGGCGTCGGTCATGATCCTGCAGTCGTGCGGCGGCACGGATGCGGCCGAAGGCGGCGGAGTCACCGCCGCCGCGGACGCCGGGACTTCGTCTGAGCCGTCTTATATAGACGATCTTCCCGCCGATCTCGATTTCGGCGGGGAGACGGTGAACATCCTCTGCTGGGCCGACGGCCACGCCAAAGAGATATATCCGCCGCAGTCGGGCGATGTCGTCGACGACGCGCTTTTCGAGCGGTGCGTCAACGTCGAGGAACGGCTCGATCTGAAGCTCGTGACGACGCCGCTGAATATCGAGTTCACTGATTATCTCGGCGCGGTGAAGAAGATACTGCTGTCGGACGAGAACGCCTATGACGCGATCTATATGTGGCAGTACGACTTCGCGCCGCTCGCCGTCGACGGCTTCTTCCTCGACCTGTCCGACGCGCCGTATCTCGATCTTACAAAGCCGTGGTGGGCCGTCGACTATATGAAGAGCGTCTCGGTGAACGGCGACAGGGCGTATTTCCTGTTCGGCGATTACACCGTGTCGATGCTCGGGAAGACGACCTGCTTCATGTTCAACAAGGACATGTACGCCGACGTCGCCGGCGACCCGAACGGGCTGTACGGCACGGTGCTCGACGGCGTATGGACGTACGACAGGCTGCTGTCGGTGATGAACGGGTATTACTCGGATGTCAACGGCGACGGCGTGAAGGACAAGGGCGACAGGTACGGCATGACCTTCAGCTCCGGCGCGAGCACCGTCGAGTATATGATCATGAGCATGGAGGGCTCCTTCTCCTCCCGCGACGAGAACGGCCTGCCGGTGCTGACCGGCGCGACGGAGAGGGTCGTGAACGCCATCGACCGTGTGATCGCGCTCACGCAGACGGATAATTTCTATTTCGGCAAGGATGATCCCATCGGCACCGACAACGCCTTCGCCGCGGGACAGCTCGGCTTCGTCGCCGGGGACATCGAGGACGCCGACTACTTCCGAAAGATGGAGGACGAGTTCGGCGTTATCCCGTACCCTAAGTACGACGAGTCGCAGAAGAGCTATATCACCAACGTGCACGACATGGTGATGATGACGGCCCTTCCGGCAAACTGCACGAAGGTCGAGGCGGTCTGCGCCGCCTTCGAGGCGATGTGCTCGGAGGGCTACCGGAGCGTAGCCCCGGCCTACTACGAGATCGCCTTAAAGACGAAATATATCCGCGACGACATCTCCTGTCAGGTGCTCGACCTGCTCCACGACACGAGATACGCCGATTTCGCCTACGTCTACAACTACGGCCTCGAGTCGGTGGTCACGATAACGAGGAACATGGTCGACCGCGGGAGCAACAACTACACCTCGTGGTTCGCGAGGAACGAGTCGAGGCTGAAGGGCAAGGTCGACAAGATGATACAAAAAGCCGCGTCGACATGACACGGAGAGGGACGGACTACGGGATATCGTGAAGTGAAGCGAGATCAATCAGCGGGCGGGCAGTGCCCGCCCCTACGATGGTCTGCCGCCGAACGATATTATTCGTTTCATGCGTCCCTTCGCATTTTTTTCGTTTCCCGTAAATTCCTTATCCGTAAATCCGTATCCCGTAAATCCACTATCCGTAAATCCGTTATCCGTAAATCCGTTTTCCGTAAATCTGTTATCCGTATATCCCACAGTAGTGGCGGGCATTGCCCGCCCGCGGATGGGATATGCCCCGAATCATCCCACAAAACAAAACAATCCCGCCGCCGGACACGTGAAATCGTCCGGCGGCGGTTTATTCATGGTATTCTTTTTTACGCCGTAGGCAGGGGATGCGCCGAGAAATCTATATCCTCGCCGTCCCACGGCAGGCCGAGGGCATCGGCAGCGGTCGGCGCGATATCCGCAGACGGCTTCTCCGCCGCTTCTGACGGCTGATTCGCCGCCGTAGCCGTTTCCTCTGACTGCTGGTTCGCCGAAGGTTCCGTTTCCTCAGACGACTGAACCGCTGCCGGTTCCGCTTTCTCAGGCTGCATTTCATCCGTTTCCGCGAGCGTCCGCGACATATACATCTCCGCTGCCCTCATCGCTGCGGCGAGCTGAGGCGGGGTCTCGATCGGCCTGAGCACGATGTCCGGCAGGGCCGCCTTGAGCGCGGACAGCGCGCAGTCGTTCGCCAGCACGCCGCCGGTGAAGCTGACCTCGCGCGAGCCGGTAAATGCCGCTCCGACGCTGACGCACCGCGCGACATAGCCCATATCGTCGGCGAATATCTTTTTCGCCGCCTCGTCGCCCTCGTCCGCCGCCCCGGCGGCGGCAGATACGAGTGATGCCACGAACGGCTTCCCTCCGGCGTAGATGTCGGGTATCGCCTCCTGCGGAGGCTTTCCGAGCGCCTCGGTGAGCTTCTTCGTGAGGATCGGGCATGGCTTCTCACGCCCGTCGAAGGCGGCGAGCGCTCTGGCGAGCGCCATGCGGCCGATCTCATAGCCTCCGCCGTCGCCGACGAGATATCCCCATCCGCCGGTCTGCTTCCTCTCGCCGTTTTTAATCGAGAGCACCGAGCATCCGGTCCCGCATATGAGGACGGTGCCGTCGCCGCTTCCGATGGAGGCGTAAAGGGTGTTGTCGGCGTCCGATCCGACATCGATCAAAGCTCCCGGAAGCATCCCGCTCAGCTCCGCCTTCAGCTCGTCGCGCTGAGCCAGCGCCCCGGCTATCCCGGCGCAGAGAGCAGCCGGCTTTTCGTCTCTCCCCGAGTCGATTATCGCCGCCGCCAGCGCCTCGCCTATCGCGAGCATCGATCTGACGACGCCGATGTCGCTTACGTTCGACGTCCCGGATTCGCCGCTCCCGGCGATCCTTCCCATACCGTCGATCAGGACGCACCGGGTATGCGTCCCGCCTCCGTCAATGCCGCAGAATAACATGAGATTTTTTATTTTGCCTTTATAAAGCCGGGGAGGGGAACCACCTTCTGAAGAAGGTGGTTCCCCTCCCCGGACCCCACCCTTCCGACAAGACTTTTGATAAAGGGAGTTATGTTTTGAATTAATTTAAACGGGGGAAAACTGAAATGTTCTTAGTGTTTATAAATACACAACTATGTATAAAAGGCTTTTGAGGGAAAAAGTGGGGGCGAATAAGTCACCGCAGGTGACTTATTCAATGGAATAAAAAACCCGCTTTTCCCGAAAAGCGGGTTTTCCTCCCCCGCAAAATAATCCTACATATTTTTTACGCGTCCATCGCCTCGAAGGCGGTGATCAGCTTGTCGAGGTTCTTCGTGGCGGACTTGGTGCCCTTCTCGATGTAGGAGGCGAGCTCCTTCTTGCCGCTCTTGAGGTCGGAGATGATGTTGTTGAAAGGCATCGAGTAGAAGTAGGCGAAGCCGATGGTGCGGGTATCGGCGATGATCTGGAGCATCTCGGCGTCGTCCGGCGAATCGGCGAGACGGGTCTTGACCGCCACGTCGAAGTAGGCCGGGATCACGTTGTTGTAGTTGTAGCAGGACAGCGCCTCGACGATGTAGCCGATCTCCTCGGGATGGGAGGCGTTGAGCGGGATCGCCCACGGCGTGTCGGTGCAGCAGTTGATGTAGTCCTCCTGCAGCTCGTCGAGCTTCGGCGAGGGAAGGAATCCGTAGATGACGTCGGACTGACGGTAGTCGTTGTAGGCGTTGGTGATCTGCGTGTAGGCGAGCAGGGCGCGGCCGCCGCGGAACATGTTCTGACCGTAGTCGGCGTCCTCGACGTAGAGACCGGAATCCTTGAACAGCCATCTCGTCTTCTCGACCATCTTGTTCAGCTTCTCCATGTTGAAGTCGAGGGTCGGCACGTCGTTCTCGTCCTTATGGTAAACGCTGCAGTCGAGCGCCTCCTGCAGGCAGTACTCGGTCTGGTTGCCGGAGGTGAAGCCCACCTGATCGTCGACCGTCATCTTGCCGTCGCCGTTAAGATCGGCGGCGGTGTCGGCGATGAACTCGAACATCGCGTCGAGCGTCCATTTGCCGTCGCGGACGGTGTTGTAGGGGAGCTCGCGGCCGTAGGCCTCGGCGAGGGTCTTGTTCACGGTGAGCACGCGCTCATATGAGAGGCCGCAGTATGAGATGTAGCTCGAGCAGACGTACATGCGGTTGCAGACGGTCAGCTGGTCGATGGCGAATTTCGGCCACCACGGCTTGTCGAAGTCGAACTGCTCTATCGAGCGGATGTTGTAAAGATATCCGCCCTTGGCGAGGTCGCCGGTGTGGTGGTCGTGACCGATCTGGATGTCCATCGCGTCGTCGCCGGCGTTGACAGACTTCTTCACCGCGTCGCGGGTGCCCTCGATGGTGCCGTAGTCGATAACCGAGATATTGCAGTTGAGGCGGTTCTCGACGTAGAGCTTGGCGTTGTACAGCTCGTCGTCGACGGGGTTGCCGGTAAGCTCCTCGAAGATGACGTACTCGTTCAGATGCTTGCCGCCGAACTCGCTCGTGCCGATGCGGAAGTTGTAGCCGCCGAGATCGGCGTCGGGAAGGCTGTCGTGGATGTAGGTGTCCTCGGTTTCGGCTTCGGTCTCGGCCAAAGCCGCGTCGGTCCCGGCGCTGTCCGCCGTACCGGCCGGAGTCTGAGCCGCCTCGCCGCACGAGGCGAGGAGCATGGTAAGCAGGATGGCAATGGAGATGAGTTTTTTCATAATGGGGGACCTTGTGTGTGGTGGGAGTGGGGAGGGGGAGGAATGGGCAGATCGTTTGGGGAGCCCTCCACTGTCAGACGCTTCGCGTCTGACAAGCTCCCCTGAATAAGTCGGCGAAGCCGACTTATTCTGAGGGGGAATGAACTTAATATGAAGGCTGTTGCTTCTCATAGCTTCGCTATGCCGCAAGCCTCAATTAGTGTTCCGCTGCGCGGAACGGAGCCCTCATCTGTCAGTCGGCTTTGCCGACTGAC